>NZ_JBGNUW010000005.1:0-674380 GCF_041950495.1 Nonomuraea sp. MTCD27
ATCAGGCTCATCGCGATGTCCAGCCGGCGCCGCATGCCGCCCGAATACGTCGCCACCTTCCGCCCGCCGGCATCGGTCAGCGAGAACCGGCGCAGCAGCTCATCGGCGACCTGGCCGGGATTGTTCAGGTGCCGCAGCCGGGCCACCAGCACCAGGTTCTCCCGCCCGCTGAGGATCTCGTCCACGGCGGCGAACTGCCCGGTCAGGCTGATCGACTCACGCACGTCCGCCGCCTGCCCGGCCACGTCGAAACCGTTCACGCGGGCCGTGCCCGCGTCGGCCTTGAGCAGCGTGGACAGGATCTTCACCACCGTGGTCTTACCCGCCCCGTTCGAGCCGAGCAGCGCGAAGATGCTGCCCCGCGCCACGGTGAAGTCCACCCCGCGCAGCACCCGCAGCGTCTTGTACGCCTTCTCCAGGCCCTGCACCTGAATCACGTGCTGTGTCGTCATCAGAGTCTCCTGTCCTCTTCGCCCGCGGCGCGCGCGATGGCGTCGGTGTAGCGGTTGCGCTCGCGGGTCCTGTACTGGCCGAGCGGGTAGTTGGCCATGAACGCCTCGACGAACTCCACGGGGTCCTCGCCGAAGATGTCCCGGATCGGGGTCCCGTCCGCCGCGCCCTGCTCGAACAGGTCGGCGAGATCCTCGTACATCACCATCGCGCCGGCGCCGTCCGCCGGCCCGAAGTGCATCAGGTAGCGCTCCAGCGCTTCGACCGCCGTGCGGTAGTTCTCGGGAAGCGCTCTGGTGCGCGCCTTGTACCGCCGCCAGCGCTTCTTGTCCTCCAGCGGCCCGGTGACCACCTCCAGGTACTGCCGGTAGCGGCCTTTGGGCTCGTTCGGCTCTGTGGCCATGTCTAGTTGCCTCCTTCGCGGAGCTGCTGGAGCCGTTCGGTGAGGAAGCTCCAGGTCCTCCAGAACTCGTCGAGATCCGCCCGCCCGCGTGCGTTCAGGGAGTACACCTTGCGCGGCGGCCCCTTCTCCGACGGGACCTTCTCCACGTCGACCAGGCCGCGCCGCTCGACGCGGACCAGCAGCGCGTAGATGGTGCCTTCCGCGATGTCGGAGAAGCCCCGATCCCGCAGCCACGCCGTGATCTCGTAGCCGTACGCGGGCCGGCCGGCCAGGAACGCCAGGACGATGCCCTCCAGCGTCCCCTTGAGCATCTCGGTCAGCTGCCTGCCCACGGAACACCCCCTCAGCTACTTGGTGTCGCTGACTACCGGTACAAAGTAACACCGACTACTGGTACATAGCAACGTTGAATAGCTGAGGTACCACCCGGAACCGCACATCCTGACCGCCCATGGCATCCACCATCGCCGACCACCCTGATACCGGGCTGTCGCCGTGCTGACACGGCCGCTGACACGGCGACCGGCAGCACGAAATCGAGGCGCGGCATCTGCCGCGCCTCGATCTCGTGCTGCCACGAACCGCCAGGGCACCGACCCGCGACGGTCGATGTCCCGGCCGGGATCCTGCTACTGAGCGGTCGCCCTCGCGGCCTGCTCGATCACGTTCGTGACGGTCCTGGGATCCGTCATCAGGCCGACATGCCCGGCGTCGTACTCGGTGATGGTGGAGCCGGCCCGCTTGGCCATGGCCCGCTGGGCGCTGCGCGGGATGATCAGGTCCTTGGTGCCGATCACGCTCCAGGACGGGATCGTCCGCCAGGCGGGGGTGCCGGACGGCTCGTTCAGTGCCCCGACCGTGGCCGGTCGCTGGGTGGCCGCCACCAGCGCCTTGTCATCGGGGCTCAGCCCGCTCGCGAACGACGTCAGGACCGTCGACTTCTTGAGGTACAGATCGGTGTCCGCGGTGGGCGGAAGGGCGGGGGGAACGAGGTCGAACACCGTCGTCGGGTCCGGGGCCGACAGGGCGGAGTCCGGCCCCGCGAGTGCGGTCGCGGACTCGCCGGCGTCGGGGGCGAAGGCGTTGACGTAGACGAGTGCCTTGATGTCGGGGTTCCCGGTGGCCGCGTTGGTGATCACGGCCCCGCCGTAGGAGTGGCCGACGAGGACGATCGGTCCCGTCAGCGTTTCCAGGAAGGCCCTCACGGACGCGGCGTCACCCGACAACGATCGCAGCGGGTTGGCGAGCGCCCGAACCGTGTATCCGTCGTCCTGGAGCCTGGCGACCACTCGGCTCCAACTCGAGGCGTCCGCCCAGGCACCGTGCACGAGCACGATGGTGGGCTTCGCCGTACGCGACCGGCTGTCCTGGGCGGCGGCGCTCTGCGCCGGGTTGAGGCTCGCCAGGATGAGGGCGACCGCGGTAAGGAGGGGCACCGCGGTGACGGGCCATCTCATGGTGTGGCGGGCCGCCTGAGCAAGGGGACTGACCATGGTTCTGTCCTGTTCTACGTGGGATGAGCGGCCCCGGCGTACGGGAGAGCGGAGACGGTGCGCGCCGGAGCCGCAGCCGAGCGCGTGATGCTCGACCCGTGTCCTAAGACCGGACACCGGCCCGCCGTGTGACGCCCGGCCCCAGACCGCCCACGAAGCCGCGCGGGGTGTCACATGTCCGGTGGCTGTCCTGTCTTAGGTGAGGCACCTATCCGATTCAGCGCGCTGGTGAGAAGGGCGGGTCATGTGGGTGGCACATCGCCGGAGATCGGCCTCCTCGGCTTTCCACGGTTCTTGGCCGGATGGCCGCGGCCACGGGAGGCGCAGGCCATGACACGCGATGAGGGGATGCACGCGCCCTCGTCGGACCGACCGGAATCGGCGGGCCTGGGCGCCCTGCCCCGCCCCGTGGCGGCGGTGATCGGCGGCGGGGGCGTGCTCGGGGCCGCTCAGGTCGGCATCGGGTACGCGTTGGAGCAGCGCGGGTTCGTCCCGGACATGATCATCGGAACCTCGGTCGGGGCCCTCAACGGCGCGATCGTGGCCGCCCACCCCGGCACGGCGGCGTCGCGGCTGGACCACGTGTGGACCCGCGTCCGCCGCCGCGAGGTGTATCCGCTCGACTTCCTGTCCTCGCGGGCCAGCATCGTCGCCGATCGCGGCCTGCGCAGGCTGATCGCCCGGGCCGAGCTGCCGCGGCGCATCGAGCAGCTGGAGATTCCCTTCACCGCGGTGGCCACGGATCTGGCCACCGGCACCGAGGCGTTGCTCAGCGAGGGAGACCTGGAGTCCGCGCTGCTGGCCAGCGCGGCCATTCCGGGGGTCCTGCCCCCGGTGGATCGGGACGGCCGGACGTTGATCGACGGCGGGGTGATCGCCTATGTCCCCGTACGGGCGGCGCAGGAGGCGGGGGCGGCCAGCGTGGTGGTGCTGTCGGCCGGGCCGGAATGGCCGCTGAGCCCGGCCCTGCCGCCCCGGCGGGCCGACGCGGTCGCCGCCAGGGCGGCGCTGCTGCTGGGACACCGTCAGATCGAGCGCGATCTGCGCGAGGTGTCCACCCGGATCCCGACCGTCGTGCTGCCGACCGGCATCAAGACCTGGCCCGCTCCGTGGGACTTCCGCCAGTCCCAGCGGCTGATCATCACCGCCGCCCACGCGGCGGGCCGCTTTCTCGACGGGCTGCGCGTCAACGGGCCCGGCCTCTACGGGGTGAACGGTGCCTCGGCCGGCCTGCCCGCCCCGGCAGCGGGGGCCGGCCGATGAGCACCGTCGCGTTCCTCAGCATCCCGATGCACGGGCACATCAACCCGACGCTGCCGGTCGTGGCCGAGCTCGTCCGGCGCGGTCACGCCGTCACCTACCACATCTCCGCCGAGTTCTCGGCGGAGATCGCGGCCACCGGCGCGACCGTGCGCCTCTACCCCGAGGCCGACCGGCCGCTCGCCGATCCGCCGATGCCGGTCACGATGCTGGAGGGGATCGCGCGCACCACCGTCGGCCTGCTGCCTCAGGTGCTCGCCGAGCTGCGCGACATCCGGCCCGACCTGATCGTGCACGACTCGGCCTGCCTCTGGGCCGCGGTCGCCGCCCGCGAGCTCGGCGTGCCCGCGGTATCGCTGTTCACCACGTTCGCGTACAACCGGCATGCGCCCAGCCCCACCCGCGTCTCGTGGAAGCTGCTGGCCCAGGCGGCGGCCCATCCCCGCAACACCCGCGACTACCTGCGGTGGCGGCGCAGCCTGCGGCGCCGCTACGACACCCGCGGACTGCCGCGGTTCGATTTCCCGAACGTACGCCAGCCGCTCAACCTGGTCTTCACCTCACGCGACTTCCAGCCCGGCGCCGGCACCCTCGGCGAGTCGTTCCGGTTCGTCGGCCCCAGCCTGGGCTCCCGCCCGCCCGACCCGTCGTTCCCGCTCGATCGCCTGCGGACCCCCGTGCTGTACGCCTCGCTGGGCACGGTGTTCAACGCGGGCCCGCAACTGCTGCGCAACTTCGTCACCGGTCTCGCCCCGCTGGGCGGCACCGTGATCGTCTCCACCGGGGAGACCGATCCGGCCGCGCTGGATCCGCTGCCGGACAACGTGATCGCGCGCCGCTTCGTCCCGCAGAACGAGGTGCTGGCCCGGGCCGCGCTGTTCGTCACGCACGGCGGCATGAACAGCGTCAACGAGGCCATGTACGCCGGTGTCCCGATGCTGGTGATCCCCCAGGGCGCGGATCAGCCGCTCGTGGCCCGCCGGATCGTCCAGCTCGGCGCGGGCCTGTCGATCAGCCCCCGGGACGCCGGCCCGGGAATCGTGCGAGCCCTGGCCCGGCGCCTGCTCGACGAGCCGCGCTTCATGGCCGCGGCGGACCGCCTGCAGGTCGCCCAGCGCGACGCCGGCGGCTACGCGCGCGCCGCCGACGAGCTCGAGCGCTACCTGCACCGCAGCGGCCGGGCCGACCGGCCGGCCCCGGCGGATTCGCCGCAGGAGCGGTGAGCGATGTCACCCCTCGTGATCATCCTGCTGCTGCTGGCCGGGCTGTCCGAGGCCATCGGACGGCTCCTGCCCCTGATCGCCCGCCGGCCCCGCACGTCGCGGCCCCAGCTGATCCCGCTCCTGCTGATCGGCGCCGTCGTCGAGGGCTCGGTGTTCGCGCTGTGGCCGCTGACCGCGTGGACGCTCGCCGAGCTGATGCTGTCCGCGCCCCTGTCCGGCGGCGCCGCGTTCACCTGGACACCCGACCTGGTCGTTCCACTGCTGCTCGCCGCCGTCCTCGCGTTCCCGCTGCTCGGGCCGCTGCTGCACCTGCTGCTGCTCGTGGCGGTCGGCGCCGGCCTGGTGGCCCCGCTCGCCGCGGCGACGGGGCTGGGCTGGTGGGCCGCCGCGGGCTGCGTGGCCGTCGCCGGATTCGGGCTCGGCATCGCCGTCGAGGTGGTCCGTCGCCTGGTGGTGCAGATCAGCGCCATCACCGGGATGCGGGAGCCGGTCACATGACGGAGTTCCCGCTCCTGGTCCTGGTGCTCGGCCCGGTCCTGCTCGCCGAGGCGCTGCTCGCCCGGTACGAGGTGCTGGCGTACGCCGCCGGCTGGCGGGCTCCCACCACCGAGCTCCCGCAGGGCATGCCCTATGCCCGCGGTGCGGACCCGGACCGCCCGCCGGCGGCGTACCTGGTGTATCTGGACGGCATCGGCAAACGCCGCTTCCGCGACACCCGCGACGGGGGCAAGCTGGTCGAGGCCCTGATCGCCGGGGCGCCGGAGCTGCGGGCGCTGGGGCAGGTGCAGCCCTACTCCCCGGTGGCCGCCCCGCTGGTCAACCGGCCCGTGTGGGAGTGGCTCCGCCACCACATCGAGCTGCTGCTGTTCCTGCACAACGTCGTGCAGATCTTCGTCGCCGCCGACCACCGGTACCGTCCGCTGTACAACCGCGCCGTGGGCGTCCAGATCGCCGACCAGCTGCGCCGGGCCGGCTACCGGCCCGGCAGCGGCATACCCGTGGTGCTGCTCAGCTACAGCGGCGGCGCGCAGGTCGCCATCGGCGCGGTCGCCGAGCTGCACGCCCGGTTGCGTGCCCCGCTGCTGCTGATCACTCTCGGTGGGTTCCACAACGGCGCCAACGATCTCACCCACGCCGACCACCTGTACCAGCTCACCAGTGACCACGACTGGATCGAGCGGGTGTGCACCTGGCTCTTCCCTCAGCGCTGGCAGCTGTTCCGCCGCAGCGCGTGGAACAGGGCCCGCCGCGACGGGAGAATCACCACGCGGTCGCTCGACCCGGCCACCCACGTCGGCCGGCACAGCTACATCAGCCCGGAGGCGCGACTGCCCGACGGCCGCAGCCACCTGGACCGCACCACCGACACCGTGATCGCCCTCATCCGCGCCCACTGCGGAGCCCGGAACGCGGCCCGGTCAAGGACTGGTCAGAGCGGTTCGCGCGGCGGCGGGGTGCCGATCGTGCCCGGCGCGGCGGGCGAGCGCGAGCACGCAGCCGAGCGTGAGGACGAGCAGGGCGATGTAGTACCCCACGACCGGCCAGTGGCTGCCGCCGCCGCTGATCAGCAGCCACTGGGCGACCAGCGGGGTGGAACCCCCGATGATCGTGCTGCAGAGCTGGTAGGCGACGGAGATGCCGGTGTAGCGGACGCGTACGGGGAACGCCTGGGCCAGGAAGCCGGCGAGCAACGCGTAGTACGAGGCCCCGGTGACCACGCTGAGCGCGAGCGCGACCCCGATCAGGAATCCGTCCCGGGTCGTGATGAGCAGGAACATCGGGACGGCGACCAGGATGTTCGCGGTCAGGGCGCCCGCCATGACGCGTACGGCGCCGGCCCTGCGGGCGATGAGGGCGGCGACAGGCTGCCAGAGGAACTGCAGGACGAAGGTGACCAGCAGGATGTCCAGCATCATCTGCCGGGGAATGCCGAGGTCGGTGGTGGCCCACGACACGAGGAACGTGTTCGTGAAGTAGGCCGCGGAGATCCCCAGCGCGCTCGCCCCGATGCCGAGCGCGACCAGCGGCCACGCCGTCCGGAACAACGTCACGAGAGGCAGCCGGACGGCCGGCTCCGCCTCGCGAGCCGCGCGGAACTCGGCGGACTCGTGCACCGTGATCCGGATCACCAGTCCGATCACCACGAGGAGCGCTGACAGCAGGAACGGCACGCGCCAGCCCCACTGCAGGAAGGCGTCGTCGGGCATCCGCCCCACCACGAGGAAGGCCAGGGTGGCCAGGATGGCGCCGGCGGGCGAGCCCTGCTGCACCCACGCGCCGGCCATGCCGCGGCGGCCCTGGGCGGCGTTCTCGGTGGCCATCAGGACGGCCCCGCCCCATTCGCCGCCCACCGCGATGCCCTGCAGCGCGCGAAGCAGGACGAGCAGCAGCGGCGCCGTGTACCCGATGGACGCGTACGTGGGCAGGACGCCGATCAGCGTGGTGGCCGATCCCATCAGGATCAGCGTGACGACCAGGACGTTCTTGCGCCCAATGCGGTCACCGAGGTGCCCGAACACGATGCCGCCGAGCGGACGGGTCAGGAAGCCGACCCAGAACGTGGCGAACGCCGCCAGCGTCCCGGTTCCGCTGTCGGCCTCGGGGAAGAACAGGGTGCCGAAGACCAGGGCCGAAGCGGTGCCGTAGATGAAGAAGTCGTACCACTCGACCGCCGTGCCGATGAACGAGGCGATCGTGGCGCGTCGGCTCTGACGCGAAGCGAGCGTGCCGTCGGGCATGGGAGGGATCCTTCTGAGGAGGGCAGGGGGGAACACCGGGCGCGGCAGGTGCGAGCACGTCCATGGTGTCGACGCGCTCCCCCGGAGCACGGCAGCCTGACCGGTCTGTGCGGTCTGCATAGTCTGCGCGACCCCAAGCGACACAGTCCAGTACCTGTCGCACCCGGGGATCCCGGACGTCAGGTCGCGGCCACGACGTCCTCCAGCAACGACGTGCGGATCTGCTTGCGGGACACGATGCCGAGCTTCACGAACACCTTGCGCAAGTGCCATTCGACCGTGTGCGGGCTGATGAACAGCTGGGAGCCGATCTCGAGGTTCGTCAGCCCGTCACCGGCCAGGCGGGCGATCTGCGCCTCCTGAGCGGTCAACGTGGTGCCCACCCGGGCGGAGCGCCTGCCCGCCTTCTCGCCCGTCCCCTGCAGCTCACGGCAGGCACGTTTCGTGAACCCCTCGGCGCCCATCTGGCAGAACATCTCATACGCGCTGCCCAGCTGCTCGCGCGCGTCGGCCCGGCGGTTCTCCCGGCGCAGCCACTCACCGTAGAGCAGCCGGGCGCGGGCGTGGGCGATCCGGACCTCGGTGCGGCCGAGCCGCTCGATCGCCTCCTGGTACAGCGCCTCGGCGGCAGGTCCCTCGCTCACCTGGGCCCGCACGCTCGCGGACGTGCCCAGGGCCCAGTCGGTGCCACTGGCCCGGGCCAGCTCGTCGAGCCGCTCGGCGGCCTGGGCCGCGCGGGCCGGTCTTCCGCTCCGGGTCGCGGCCTCGACGAGCTCGACCAAGGACCTGATGAACGCTCCCCCGAGCTCCTGCGGGTGCTCGCAACCTCGCTCGGCCGCGGCGTACGCCTCCTCGTAGCGGCCCAGGCCGTTGCTGAGCACCGCGGTCGCCCACTGGGTGGCGGTCGCCACCTTGCCCTCCCCGCGCAGGGCGGTCTCTCGCGTGACCGCCTCGATCGCCTGCCGCGTCGCGATCTCCCGGCCCCGCCACGGCTCGAACACCAGGGCCGCGTACTGGGCCAGGAAGCGGCTGCCCGTCACCTCACCGATCGCCTGCGCCTCGGCGACCAGCGCGTCGGCGTCGGCGAACTCGCCGGCGAGGGCCCGGTTCGACACGCGCAGCAGGAGAGCCGACGGCAGCACCGACAGCGTCCCCGTCTCGCGGGCCAGGTCGACCAGCCGGGCCGAGAGCACCGACCAGCTGTCGAAGTCCCAGACGTTGTGGGCCAGGCGGCAGGCGAACGGGAGCCAGCCCAGCCCCTCTTCCCGGGAGACCTCGTCGGTACGGAAAGCCTCAAGAGCCCGCAGCGCCACCGGCACGCCCGCCGCGTAACCGTCAGTGGCGACCAGGGCCAGGGCGTTCAGGAGCAGGTCGGCCCGCTCCGGCGCGGGTCCGGGAGGCGCGGCCAGGGTCGCCCTGGCGACGTCCGCCAAGCGCGGGCCGTCCGGCAGGCGGCCGGCCGTGATGACCGCGAGCAGCGCGTCGCGGTAGGACTCGCGGGCCAGCCCCGGGTCCAGCGGCTCGAGCCGCCCGGCCGCTTCGAGCAGCAGCGGCAGGGCGGTACTGGCGCTGGTGGAGGCGAACATGATCTGACCGCGCAGGAGGTGGGCACTGGCACGTTCGCGCTCGTCCAGGGGGCTGAGCGTCGCCGCGTCGAGGAGTCCGAGCGCGGCGTCGTACCCGCCGGCCCGGTACTTGGCCCGGGCCGCCGCCAGCGTCCTGCCACCGCGGCGGGCGGGATCGGGGGTGAGCTGGGCCGCCCGTTCCAGGAACGTCGCCGCCGCCGCGACGCCGCTGCGGGCCTGCGCCCGCTCGGCCGAGCGGGCCAGCTCGGCGGCCACCGTCTCGTCGGGACCGGCGGTGGCGTTGGCCAGGTGCCACGCCCGGCGTTCGGGGTCGGCCCGCGGATCCGTCGCGTCCGCCAGCGCCTGGTGCACGCGCTGACGGTCTTCCGGCGTCGCCGCCCGGTAGGCGGCCGAACGCACCAGCGGATGGAGGAAGCGGACCCGGGTCCCGATGGTGATCAGCCCCGCCGACTCGGCCGGCGCGGCGGCGCTCTCCTCGATGCCCAGTGTCTCGACGGCCCTGGCCAGCAGGGTCACGTCGCCCACGGGCTCGGCCGCCGCGACCAGCAGCAGCTGCCGTGTCCGGGCCGGCAACGACTCGACCTGGCGCAGGAAGCTCAGCTCGATCCGGCCGGCCGATGGTGCGTCGGGCCGGCCGTACCCGGCGGCCAGCTCCGCCGGCGCCAAGCCACGGGGCAACTCCAGCAGGGCCAGCGGGTTGCCCTGCGACTCGGCGACGATCCGGTCCCTGACCCGCCCGTCCAGCCGCCCGGGAGTCACGGAGTCGAGCAGGGCGCGGGCGTCGCCGTCGCTCAGCCGCCCCACCTCGAGCTGCGGCAGCCCCGCCAGCACCTGCCGCAGGCCGGGCTCGCGCACCGCGATCACCAGCCCGATCCGCTCGGCGAGCAGGCGACGCGCGACGAACGCCAGGGCCTGCGCCGAGACCGGGTCCAGCCGCTGGGCGTCATCGATCAGGCAGACCAGCGGCTCCTTCTCGGCCACGTCGGCGAGCAGGCTGAGCACCGCCAGCCCGACCAGGAAACGGTCCGGCGGCGAGCCCGCGCTCAGCCCGAACGCCGTCTCCAGCGCGTCGCGCCGCGGCTTCGGCAGGCGATGGAGGCGGTCGAGGAACGGGGCACAGAGCTGGTGCAACCCGCTGAAGGCCAGCTCCATCTCCGACTCCACGCCCGCCGCCAGGGCGACCCGGCAGCCGGCCGCGCTGCCCCGCGTGTACTCCAGCAGCGCCGTCTTCCCGATGCCGGCCTCGCCCCGCAACACCAGGACCGCACTTGAGCTGCGCCCGGCCTGCACCGTGGCCACGAGCTGATCCAGCCTCTCGCACTCGAACTTCCGGCCATACAGCCGCACCTGGGTTCACCCCTCCCTCGGCCCGCCGTCGGACGCCCACCGCCGACACCATGTACTGTGGCCGGGCAGGTGCCGCGCTCGCCTCGGGGTGACCCTGGTCCGATCCCTAGTGGGCACTGGGGCACCCCCCAGGGATACCGGCCGGCGCGCTGAAACTCGTGTCCCCTGACCGGATCGTCCGCACCGCGTCCACGTGATGCATAATTGCGACAGCCCAAAATGACCGGGTCTGGCCCACTTGACCTGCGCGGTGGTGGTGAATGTCGAGCAGCGCTCCTCGACACGAGCTGCTTGGCCGGCGTGACGAGTGCGAGACGCTCGACCGGTTGCTCGCGGGCGCCAGGGCGGGCGAGAGCCAGGTCATGGTGCTGCGCGGCGAGGCGGGGGTCGGCAAGTCCGCGCTGGTGGACTACCTGGTGGCGAACGCGACGGAGTGCCAGACCCTGCGCGCCGCCGGCGTCGAGTCGGAGATGGAGCTGGCGTTCGCCGGGCTGCACCAGCTGTGCCTCCCGCTGATGGGGCAGATCGACCGCCTCCCCGGCCCGCAGCGCGATGCCCTGGCCGTCGCGTTCGGCCTCAGCGCGGGCAGCGTGCCGGACCGTTTCCTGGTCGGGTTGGCGGTGCTCAGCCTGCTGGCCGAGGCGGCGGAGGAGCAGCCGCTCGTCTGCGTGGTGGACGACGCGCAGTGGCTCGACCAGGTCTCCGCGCAGACGCTGGCCTTCGTCGCGCGCCGGCTGCTCGCCGAGCGGGTGGCGCTGGTGTTCGCGGTGCGGGTGCCGACGCCCGGTCCGGGCGCTGACCGGTTCCGGGGGCTGCGGGAGCTGGCGGTCCGGGGGCTGCGCGACGACGACGCGCGGGCGCTGCTGGACGCGGTGGTCCCCGGGCGGCTGGACGTGCGGGTCAGGGACCGGATCGTCGCCGAGACGCGCGGTAACCCGCTGGCCCTGCTGGAGTTGCCGCGCGGGCTGACGGTGGCCGAGCTGGCCGGTGGGTTCGGGTGGCCCGACGCGCGGCCGCTGGCGAGTCAGATCGAGCAGAGTTTCGTGCGGCGTATCGGGGCGCTGCCGGGTGCGGCGCAACGGCTGCTGCTGGCGGCGGCCGCCGAGCCGGTGGGGGACGTCCTGCTGTTGCGGCGGGTGGCCGAGCGGCTCGGCATCGGGACGGACGCCGCGACGGCGGCCGAGGCGGCGGGCCTGATCGAGTTCGGCACGCTGGCGCGGTTCCGTCATCCGCTGGTGCGCTCGGCGGCTTACCGGGCGGCGGATCCCGGAGAACGCCAGGACGTGCATCGTGCGCTGGCCGAGGCCACCGATCCCGAGTCCGATCCGGATCGCCGGGCCTGGCATCGCGCTCACGCGGCGGTCGAACCCGACGAGGCCGTGGCCGGTGAGCTGGAGCGCTCGGCCGACCGGGCCCAGGCGCGCGGCGGTGTCGCGGCGGCGGCCGCGTTCCTGAAGCGGGCGACCGAGCTGACGCCCGATCCGGCCAGGCGCGGCGCGAGGGCGGTGGCCGCGGCGCAGGCCACCTTCGAGGCCGGGGCCCCGGACGCGGCGCTCGACCTCCTCGTCGCCGCGGAGCTGTGCCCGCTGGACGAGCTCCAGCACGGGCGGCTGGCCCGCCTCCGCACCCAGATCGTCTTCGCGCGCAGGCGCGGCGGCGAGGCGGTGCCGTTGCTGCTCGACGCGGCCGACCGGCTGGAGCGGGTGGACGAGGGACAGGCGCGCGAGGCGTACCTCGAAGCCATCGGATCAGCGGTCTTCGCCGGCCGGCTGGGCGAACGCGGTGCACTCCGGAAGGTGGCCGAGGCCGCCCGCGCCGCACCGCCGGGACCGCGACCACCGCGGCCGGCCGACGCACTTCTCGACGGCCTGGCGACACGCTTCGCCGAGGGCTACGTCGAAGGGGCGCCGCTGTTGAAGCGCGCGCTGCGGGCGTTCCGGAAGGAGGCCGGGAACAACGGGGACGACGTCATGCGCTGGCTCTGGCTGACCTGGCTGGTCGCCGGTGACATGTGGGACGACGAGGCGTGGCACGAACTGACCACGCACGCGGTCCGGACGGCTCGCGAGACCGGCGCGCTCAACTTCCTCCCCCTGTCCCTCACCTACCGCGCGGCCGTGCACGTGCACGCCGGGGAGTTCGACGCGGCCGCGACGCTGGTCGAGGAGTCCACCGCGATCTTGAAGGTGACCGGTAACGCGTACCTCGGTTACGCCTCGATGCTGCTCCTCATCATGCGTGGCGAGGATGCCCAGGCGTGGACAGTGCTCGACGCCCGTGCCGAGTGGGCGTCGAGCAGCTGGGGTGAGGGGCGATCGATCGGGGGGCGGCACTACATGAACGCGGTGCTGTACAACAGTCTCGGTCAGTACGAGGCCGCCCTGGCCAGTGCGGAAGGGGCGTGCGAGCACGAGGATCTGGGGGTCTACGGTTTCTCCCTCGTCGAGCTCGTCGAGGCGGCCGCCCGCTCCGACGCCCCGGAATCGGCCGCGACCGCCCTGCGGCAGATCGAGGAACGAGCCACCGCCAGCGGCACGAATTGGGCCCTCGGCCTGCTGGCCCGCTCGAGGGCGCTGCTGTCCGGCGGCCAGGCCGCCGAGCCGCTGTACCGCGACGCCATCGAGCGCCTCCAGCGCAGCCGGAGCACCGTTGACCTCGCCCGCGCCCACCTGGTGTACGGCGAGTGGCTGCGTCGCGAGAACCGGCGCGTGGACGCGCGCGAGCACCTGCGCATCGCCCATGAGATGCTGCAGCGGTTCGGCGCCAAGGCCTTCGCCGAGCGCGCCGGTCGCGAGCTCCTGGCCACCGGCGAGACCGTCCGCAAGCGCACCGCCGACTCACCGGACCGGCTCACCGCTCAGGAGGGCCAGATCGCCCGCCTGGCCCGGGCCGGCCTGTCGAACTCCGAGATCGCCGCCCAGTTGTTCCTCAGCCCGCGCACCGTCGAGTACCACCTGGGCAAGGTGTTCACCAAGCTCGCCATCACCTCCCGTCATCAACTCCCGCAGGCCCTGCCCGACCAGGACCAGAACCGTCCGTGAGCCCGGGGAGCACGTCATCCGGCTTTCACGGCGTTCCCGGCGGGTGCCCGCGCTGGGGCCGGGACGGCGTGACCGCCGCCCCGGCCCGTCGCGAGGCGTCAGAACGTGCCGGTCGTGGTGCCGGCGCTGCCGCTCGCCGGGGTCGTGAGCACGGTGTTGCCGCCCGGCTGCCACTGGTCGGCGGTGTCGGGGAAGTTCGCCTCCTGCCGCTTGACGCACTTCCACTCGATCGTGGTGTTGGGCGGGAGCTTGCCGATCGTGCCCGTCCAGGTCGGGTAGGCGGTCGGCGACAGCTTGACGGCGCCGGCCACCGACCACGCTCCGAGCTGGGGCGCGCCGCCGACCGCGTAGACCGACTGGCCGGGCGTGGTGGTGCCGTTGTGGCAGGTGAACGTGGCCGACACCGGCGCCTGGCCGAGCGTGAACGCGAACGTCTTGGCCGTCGTGACGGCCGTGCCCGCCGACTTGGCGACGACGAGGTTGCCGCCCGCGTTGTACCAGCCGCTGGCGGCCGCGTCGAAGGCGGCCTTGGTGGCGTGCTGGGTCAGCGGGCTGCCGTTCAGCGTGACGGCCGAGGCCTGGGTGTCGGTGACGAGCTCGACGACGTTCTGCCTGCTGCCCGGAGCGCCGGTGTAGGTGCCGCTGGAGGCGGCCACCGTGACGGTCGCCGTGCCGCCGGTGAGCTGCTGGCTGATCTGCGTCGTCCGGACGGCGCCGGACCGGTACCCCGTCGAGGCCCCGTCGTCCTCGTAGAGCGTGAAGCTCGTGGCCGCGGCGTCGGGGTGGACGCGGGCGATCAGCTCGTTCCTGGTGGTGGCGTCGGTTCGCCTGCCCACGACGTTCATGGTCTTGTCGTCCACGTGCATCTTGGGCAGGATCGCGCCCGCCCGGGCGAAGGCCGGCAGCCGGAAGACGCCGTTCACCCACAGCGGCCGGTCGGTGAACCACTGGCCGGTGCTGGTCAGCTTCTCGCCCGTGGCGTAGTCGTACCAGGTGCCGGCGGGGAGGTAGACGTCCCGCGCGCGCTCGCCCGCACCCGCCACCACCCCGACCAGCAGGTCGCGGCCGATGAGCTTCTCGTGGCCGGCCTCGCGCAGGTTCGGGTCGTTCTGGTAGTAGTACGCCGGCGGCGGCACGACGGGCTCGCCGAACCGGTGGGCCCGGTGGGCCAGCGAGTAGTAGTAGGGCGCCAGCTCGTAGCGCTGCCGGAGGTTGGCGAGGTTGCTGGCGGTATGCCCGATCTTGTCGGGTGAGGTCTGCGCGCAGTTGCACAGGTTCTCGGTGTGCGGGCGCACCGGCACCTCGAACCACGCGCCGTTGGCGAACCACTGCGTGTAGAGCTCGTTCAGGTCGGAGTCGAGCATCTCCCGGCGGAAGCCGCCGATGTCGGAGCCGTAGTAGTCGATACCCGACATCGACATGTGCAGCTGCGCGTTCTGCTGCTGGGCGAGCGCGGTCAGCTTGGAGCCGATGTCGGCCGACCACATGGCCACGCCGTGCCGCTGCATGCCCGCCGCGCCGGAGCGGGCCAGCATGAACGGGCGCTTGGTGCCGGAGCTGTAGCCGCGGGCGATGCTCTCGGCCCACTTGAGGTTGTAGACGTTGTGGTAGTCGGCGTGGGCGTGCTTGCCGGGCAGCACGCCGGAGGTCCAGTCGCCGGCGTCGTACATCTCCGGCTCGCCGAGGTCGAGCCAGTGGCCCTGCACCCCGGCGTCCACCAGCGGCCGGCGCTTGACGGCGTGCCAGTGGTCGCCCGCGGCGTCCTGGGTCCAGTCGATCATGCCGCCCCGGCCCCACCAGTCGTTGGTGGTCAGGTAAACGGGCGCGCAGGCCGCGCACCCCGCCCGCACGAGATACCCGCGGGAGGCCAGGTCGGCGTGCTCGGGCAGGTTCCTGCCGACGTAGGACTCCTCGATCGTCATCAGGCCGACGCCCTTGTTCGCCTGGAAGTCGGCGATGGTGGCCGACGGGTTGGGGAAGGCGGCGGTGTCCCAGGTGAGGGAACCCATCCTGGTGTTGTCGGAGCCGGCCGTCACCCCGCCGAACCACGGCAGGTCGAGGACGAAGCCGTCCACCGGGAACTTCGCCGCGCGCAGCCCCGAGAGCCGGTTGTCGATCTCGGCCCAGTTGTCGTAGCCGAACTCCGACACCCACAGGCCGAACGCCTTCTTCGGCGGCACCGGCGGCCGGCCCGTCAGCTCCATGTAGTCCTTGCGCAGGTCGGGGAGGTCCGGCCCGGTCATGGTGTACCACCTGAGCTGGTCGCCCCAGGTGTCGACCGTCCACGGGTCGCCGGTCAGGTTCCACTCCTGCTTGTAGACCTGGTCGAGCAGCAGGCCGTAGTTGAGGTTCGCGCCTCCGACCGCGAAGAGGACGGGGATCTGGGCGTTGCCCACCGGGCCGTTGTCGCCGTCGTACACCATGGCGTTGCCGTACAGGCCGCCCGGGGTGCGGCTGCGGCCCACCCAGTCGCCGTCGGCGCTGCCGCCCGTGAAGAACTGCTCCCCCAGCCCGTACGCGTGCTGGATCGAGCCCTTGCTGATCGACAGGCCCTTCCACGCCTGGGCCAGGTTGCGCGGGCACGCCTCGTACAGCAGCCGGGCCGGGTCGGACACCTTCACGCACAGCGTGCCGGCCGTCACCTCGACCTTCATGGCCGCCGTGGTGAGGGTGTTGCCCGACTGGTTGAAGGTGGAAGGCCCGGTGTAGTCGGTCTTGGCCACCTGCGGCGTGGTGAAGAGGGGCGAGCCGGTGCCCGGGGACGTGCCGCCGGCCAGCTCGAAGTGCACCAGGTCGTCGTCCAGGAACTCGACGATCAGGTAGGTGGAGCCGCTGGTGAACTGCACCCGCTGGACCGCCGCCACGGCGGGCGGCGCGACCAGCAGGGGCAGGAACAGGGCGGTCAGCAGGACGATCGCACGTGTTGTCATGGCCGGGCCACCACCAGGTTGTCGAGGTTGATCCCACCGGTGTTCGAGGCGTCGTACGCGATCTTGACGGTGTGGGCGCCCGTGGTGAGCGAGGTGGTCAGCGCGGCCGTGCCCCAGGTGTCCCAGTTGGCGAGGGCGGGCAGCGAGAGCGTGCCCGCGGCGACGCCGTCCACGTAGACCGTCCGGGTGGCGGCCACCGTGCTGGAGTAGCGGAACCTGAGCTGATGGCTGCCCGCCGCGTCCGCCTTGACGTGGAACGTCACCGCGTCCCCGGAGGTGGCGAACCCGTCGGTGAAGCCGGTTCCGGTGTAGCCGGCGTGGTCGGTGTTGGTGGAGGTGCCGGTGCCGGTGGCGAACTCGGACTCGTAGGCCGCCTTGTCCACGCCGTTGAGCGTGACGGTGCGGCCGGCCGCGGCGCTCGCCAGCTTGACGTGGGTGAGCTGCTGCACCGGGTCCCACCACCAGCCCTCGGACGCGGCCTTGAGGTCGGCGAGGCTCGCCCGGGCGGTCGCGCCGGTCACCGACGCCGGCTTCGTGCTCGCGACCTGCAGCGTGCTGGTCGTGATGAGCGCGGGCACGGTGACGGCCACCGTGTGAGCGGCCCAGTTCTCGGCCGAGGTGATCGTGCGGGTGGCGTTCGCGGAGTCCTCGAAGTAGGCGTACGACGTCGAGCCCGAGGGATAGATGCGGAAGGTCAGGTTCGGGTAGGTGTCCACGCTGTTGCCGATCTCGCCGCCGAGCTGGTAGTCGGCGTTGAGGTTGAGCGGGACGATCGCGCCCGGCCTGGCGTAGACCGGGATGGTGTCCAGGCCGGCGTTGTAGGTCTTGGTGCCGGGCCCGGTGAAGCGGCCCCCGTTCCACAGGTCGTACCACTCGCCCGCGAGCAGGTAGACGTTCTTGGCGGTGGCGCCCTGCGTGGTGATCGGCGCCACGAGGAACTGCGACCCGAACAGGTACTGCTGGTCGTGCCCCGCCGCCGCCGCGTCGCCGGGGAAGGCGAAGCTCATGGCCCGCATCATCGGCACGCCCGTCGTGGAGCCGGCCCTGGCCTCGGTGTAGAGGTACGGGATGAGGTTCATCCGCACGTTGGCGAACTTGCGGAAGGTGGGCACCACGCTCGTGTTCCCGGTGCGGGCCTGTACGTTCCACGGCGTACGGGCCTCCGAGACGCCGGGGTTGGCCTTCTCCGAGTGGTACTGCATGATCGGCGAGAACGTGGCCTGCGCCGTCGAGCGCAGGTAGAGCTCGGCGCCGGGGAAGTCGCCGGTGAAGCCCGCCAGGTCCCACGCCGTGTACGGCACGCCCGACTGCCCCGCGCTGAGCTGGGCCCGCACGGCCTCCTGGAAGGCGGAGAAGCTGGAGTTCTGGTCACCCGCCCAGAAGATCGACGTGGTCTGGGCGCCGGTCGTGCCCGCCCGGCTGAAGATCGTGCCGCCGGGCTTCTTGCCCTTGACGTAGGTGTTGTAGGCGCCGGTGTAGCTGTTGGGGTAGGCGTTGTGCATCTCGTCGCCCTTGCGGCCGTCGGCGAACTGCACGCCCCTGCCGAAGACGGCCTCGCTGCCGTCGGTCTTGAAGCCGTCCACGCCGACCTCGTCGATGAGGTAGTCGCGCTTGCTCATCCACCAGTTCGTCGCGGCCGCGCTGGTGAAGTCGGGGATCATGCTGTCGCCGAACCACTGGCCGGTCGGGATACGGTAGGGGCCGTTGGCCGCGTTCTTGGCGACGTATCCCTGCGCCTGCGCGTACGCCTTGTCGTTGAGGTGCTGCTGCGGCGCGGTGGGCGGGTTGGTGTCGAAGTTCTCCTTGAGCACGGGGATCTGCCAGAGGATCATCCTGATCCCCTTGCTGTGGGCATTGGCGACCATGGCCTTCGGGTCCTGCCACGCGCTGCCCGCCGGGAACGTCAGGTCCCCGTACGCCGGCTTGCCACTGCCGGGCTTGGCCGTGTACGTGGCGCCGTGCCAGAGGTAGAACGTGGCCTCGTCGCTCCACTGCTCCAGCACCATCGCGGTGTGCGGGATCTTGTACGTCTCCACGTTCGCCAGCTCGGCGTTCACCTCGGCCTGGGTGTTCCACTCGTTGGCCGACATCCACACCCCGAACGCCCACTTCGGCGGGAGCTGGGGCCGCCCGGTGACCGCCGTGTAGTCGTCCACGATCTCTGCCGGGGTGCCGGCGAAGAAGTGGTAGTCGAGCGTCGAGTTCAGCCCGCCGCCGGTGTCCACGGTGAAGCCGGCCAGGTCGTTCAGGTGCGTGCCGAGATTGAAGCTCGCGTAGCGGGTGCCGGTGACGTGCACGCCGTACCCGGCCGAGTTCAGGAAGAACGGCACGCTCAGGTAGGTGCGCCGGGTGGCGCCCTGGTCCCGGTACTGGTTGTAGACGTAGTTGTGCACGTCGGTGCCGCGCTGGTCGAGCCGGTCGTAGCGCTCGCCGAAGCCTTCGAAGCGCTCGCCGGGCGGCGACAGGAAGTGGTCCTCGATCTTCGTGATCGTGGTGGCGCCGTCGCTGGCCCAGCCGATGTTGCGGAACGTGGCGGGGTCGTACTGGCGGGTGATCAGGGTCGTGCCGTCGCCCTTGTAGACCGCCAGCCGGTACGGCGACTTCTGGATCTTGAGGACGAGCGAGCTGGTGGAGATCGTCAACGTGCTCGCGGAGTTCGTCACCGTGTAGCCGGAGACGCCGGAGATGTTGAGGCCGGATCCGCTGGGGGCGATCTGCGTGCGGAACCGGTCGAGCGCGGGGAAGGCGAAGCGGATCTTCGGCGTGAAGCTCCCCGCGCTGTCACCGGTCGTGACGTCCACCGACGTGCCGTTGTTCACGAACCCGGTCACGTTCGTCACCGTGCTCCACGAGGTGACCGTGAACGCGAACGGCCCGACGCTCTTCTGGCCGCCCCCGTTCACGTCGGCGTTGACCGTGTAGGAGATCTTGTCGCCCCGGGCGAACGTGCCGAGGTTGATCCTCCAGTAGCTGTTGTTGCCGCTGTTGTGGTCCCACGCGGCGCCCACCGGGGTCTGGCCGATCCCGTTCCTGGTCCAGGTGACCCAGACGGTCTGGCCGGGCTCGATCGGCCAGGTCGTCGCGTTGATCTGAACCGGCTCACCGGCCATCGGGTCGCGCGGGACCCGTTCGGTGGGCTCGCTGGAGTAGAGGTCGTCGATTCCGGTCGGGTTGTGGTGGATGCCGTCCAGGGCGTAGGCGGGGACGGACACCAGGGAGGTGAGCAGGACGAGCGCCGTGACGGTGGCGACCGACCGTAACCAACTCATCGGGGTGTGCTCCTCTCAAGCAGCGACCACTCAGTCGGTGAACACGGGGGACAGACGGGTCCAGTGCTCCGCCGCGCACAACACGGGCGGGCGGTCGAGGGGTGCGGACAGGCTCACCGTCCGCCCGCCGGCCAGCTCGCGCCCGGTCCAGACGTCGACCCAGCCGCCCTCCCTACCGGGGAGGTAGACGGACGTCTCGGTGATACCGGGCTCGGTCACGGGCGCGACCAGCAGCGCGTCGCCGAGCTGGTACTGCAGCGGGTGCCGCCACACCTCCGGGTCGTCCGGATGGTCGAAGAACAGGCCGCGCATCAGCGGCGCCCCGCCGGCCGTCGCCGCCCGCGCCTGCTCGGCCAGGTACGGCACCAGCCGCTCCCGCAGCTCGGCCAGCCGCCGGAACACCGGGATCACCCGCTCGTCCCCGGTCTGGGCGGCCACGTTCCAGGGCGTGCGATCCCTGATGGGCGTGCGGTGGTGGTTGAACTCGGAGTGGTACTGCATGATCGGCATGAACGCCGAGGCCCCCGCCGCCCGCAGGTAGAGCTCGGCGTCCGGCACGGACCCCGAGAAGCCGGCCAGGTCCCACCCCCAATAGACGATCCCGCAGGCCGAGGCCGTGATCCCGGCCCGGATCGAGGAGCGGAACGCCTCCCAGGTCGAGTCCTCGTCCCCCGCCCAGAAGGCGCCGTGCGGCTGCGAGCCCGCGAACCCGGCCCGGCTGAACGTCACCGGCGCCTTGCCGCAGGCGCGCAGCAGGTCGCCGAACGCCCGGGCGTAGTGCACGGGGAACAGCCCGTTGCCCGCCGCGCCGTCGCGCCCGTCGGCGTAGCGCAGGTCGTGGCCCCAGGCGTGCTCGCCGCCGTCGGTCTTGAACCCGTCCACGCCGACCTCCTCGACCAGGTAGCGGCGCTTGGCCGTCCACCAGTGGCGGACCTCCAGGGAGGACAGGTCGGGCATGAGCGCCAGCGGGAACCACCAGCCCCGGTTGCGGTAAGGGCGGCCGTCGGCCTCGCGCACGCCGTACCCGCGTTCGACGAGCTGCCGGGCGTCCACGGCGGCCTGATGGCGGGGGTGGGGGCGCATCTTCTGCAGCGGGATCTGCCAGAGCAGCACCTTGACGTCCCTGCGGTGCAGCTCGTCCACCATGCCCTTGGGATCCGGCCACGGCCCGTCGGCGGGGAAGGTGTAGTCGGCCAGCCGGTGGGGCTCCTCCGACGGCTCGTACTCGGCCCCGCGGAACGCCGTGAACGTCGTCTCGTCGCTCCACGCCTCGATGACCAGCGCGCCCACCGGGATGCCGTGCTCGCGGTGCCGGTCCATCTCGGCCAGCACGCGCTCCTGGGTGTTCCACTCGTTGCCGCTGGCCCACAGCCGGAACACCCACGACGGCAGCTCGGCCGGACGCCCCACGTCGTCGAGGAAGGCGCCCAGCACGTCCGCCGGGCGCTCGCCGTCGTAGAAGCGCACGCCCAGCTCGCCGTCCGGGCCGGTCTCGGCCTCGACCACGATCCGGCCGGGCCGCGACGCGCCGACGTCGTACCAGGTGCGCCGCGAGGTCCGGACGTGCCAGCCCCAGCTCGCCGGGCCGCCCACCACCATGGCGTACGGCATCGGCAGGTACGTGCGCCCGTGCCGGCCCTGCGCCTTGTACTGCTCGAAGACCACCGCGTCGAGGGCGCGGCCCCGCTGGTCCACGGCGTCGAACCGCTCGCCGAAGCCCACCACGTGCTCCTGCGGCCCCAGCGCCAGCTCGAAGCGCACCCGCAGCGGGCCGTCACCGTCGGAGAGCCAGCGCACGCTGCCCGGCACGACCCGGTCGGCACCCGTGACCTCCAGCTTGCCGCCCGCGCCGGACCAGCTCGCCGCCGTCACCTCGAACCACCGGGTGGCACGGGTCGCGCCGTCGGCCGTGGTCGCCCGGAAACGGTAGGTGTAGCGGCTGCCGGCACGCAGGGACGGGGTGCGCACGCTCCAGGCACCGGCGGCGGCGCGGGCGGCGCGCGCCTGGGCGGCGGCCAGGTGCCCGCCGTCCGCCGCCCCGGCAGCGCCAGTTCTCTCTGTGCCGGTCGTTTCTGGGCCGGTCGCTTCCGGGCCGACCCCTTCTGGGCCGGTCGCTTCCGCCGTGCCGGTCACGTCCGCCGTGCCGGCCGGCGACGGGTCGTCCGGCCTGGCCAGGGACAGCTCGGCGGGCGCGGCCCCGTCCACGGACCAGTCGCACACGACGGAGACGACCCGCGCCGACGCGCGCACGCGCAGCTCCACGCTCTCGCCGTCCAGCGGCCTGGCCGGGACGCGCTGGTCCTCCGTCTCCGCGTACGGGTGCCCCGAGCCATGGGGACGGTGCCGGATCACGCCGTCACCCCCAGCTCGTCGGCGAGAATCAGGTACATGCCGTGCGACCACAGCAGCGGCGTGGCCACCGGCCCCCACCGGTCCAGCCACTCCTGCCGCCGGTCGGGTGCCAGCAGCAGGTCGGACACCTGCTCGGGCAGGTCGCCGTCGGACGTCGCCTGCGCCGCCATCCACTCCAGGTAACGCACGGCCTCCTCCCGCCGCCCGGCGCGGGCGTGGTTCCAGCCGAGGAACCCGGCCAGCAGCAGCCACCGCCCGCCGCCGTAGAAGGTGTCGGCGAGATAGCGGTACACGCCGCCGTCGCGGGCGAGCTGCCGCTCGACCTCGGCGACCGTGGCCTCGCCGACCGGATGCCCGGCCGGGTACAGCCCGAACGGCTCGACGCAGGCCAGCAGGCTGCCGTCCACCGCGTCGCTGCCGAGCCACTTGCGCAGGTGCCCTTCCCCGCCGGCCCCTTCCCCGCCGGCCCCCTCCGCGCTGACGCCCTCGCGCGCCACGAGCCCGGCGATGCCCTCGGCGGCCTCGACCGCCGCCGCCGACTCCGCCGCGCTCAGCACGCCGAGCGCGACGGCGGCCCGCAGGCCCGCGTGGATCGAGCCGAGCGTCGCCACGTGGCGGTGCTCGACGTGCTCCTCCCACCAGTCGTAGCAGGGCACGTGCCAGAACGCGGTCAGGTAGCGGGCCGCCGTCCTGACGCCCTTCTCTACGCCGGGCACCGCCCTGCCGTGCCGGACGACGTGCTCGCGCAGCGCCCAGAGCCACGTGCCGTACCCGTCGAGCTGGAAGTCCCACCAGTCGTCGTCGCCGTCCACGCCGTCCAGCGTGAACCGGGTCGGCAACATCTCGGCAGCCGTGACCGCCTCGCCGCGCCCCGCGCGGGACACCAGCACGTCCACCTGGCCCGCGCGGTCACCGACCACCCGGGCGCACCACGCGTGGAAGGCGTCCGCGCCGGCCACGTCGCCGTGCCTGCTCACCCCCTCGGCGATGAACGCGCCGTCGCGCAGCCACGAGTAGCCGCGGTAGGCGGAGAAGGTGGGCGAGGCCGGGTAGGCCCCTGACGGTGCCTGCAAACTCTTGATCACGTCGAGGCTGTGCGCGACGAGGGACAACGAATCTCTCCTGAGTGCGTAGAAAAGAGGGAACGGCTAGCCGAGCAGCGCGTCGACTTCGGTGGCGGCCGCCTTGAGCGCGTCCGCCACACTCTTGCGCCCGGCCGCGGCCTCGCCGATCTCCTTGGTCACCGCGTCCTGCATCTCCTGCTGGCGCTTGATCACCGGGGGTAGGGCGATGGACTTGAGCGAGTCGAAGACCGCCTGCCGGTTGGCCGGCTTCGGATCCTTGAGGTAGCCGGACAGCACCTGCTGGTCGGAGATCGGCGGCAGCTCCCACGACGACTGGATGCGGGTGGTGGCCGCGGTGCCGGACGCGGACAGGAACCGGGCCCAGGCCCAGGCCTCCTTGCCGTGCTTGGTGGTCGAGGAGGCCGCCACCGCGTTGTGGAAGACCGCGCTGGCCTTGGCCGAGTCACCCGGCTCGACGACGACGTCCCACTCGAAGGGCACGTCCTTCAGGCCGGCGAACTGCCAGATGCCGTTGTGCCACATGGCGAGCTTGCCGGACTTGAAGAGGTTGGTGTCGTAGTCGGCCGTGCCGCCGATCTCAGCCTCGGTCGGCATCGTCTTGCCCACCTTGGACACCAGCCAATTGGCGGCCTTGACGCCCTGCGGGCTGTTGAAGGCCGACTTCTTGCCGTCGGCCGACAGGAACTCGCCGCCCGCCTGCTTGAGCGTCTTGTAGAACTCGAAGAACTGCACCGGCTGGAAGTCGCCGTACACGCCCTTCTTCTTGTCGGTCAGCTTCTCGGCGGCCGCCTGCTCGTCCTCCCACGTCCAGTCCGCCGTCGGGACGGGCACGCCGGCCTTGTCGAACAGGTCCTTGTTGTAGAAGAGCACGACCGTGGAGAACGAGGCGGGCAGCGCGTACTGCTTGCCGTCCCGCTTGAAGGCGTTGAGGGATTCCTGGGCGTACACCGAGGTGTCGACGTCGCCCGCCACCGTGCCGAGGTCCAGCAGGGAGCCGGCGCTGGCGTAGGTGACGAAGTTCTCGTAGTTGAGCTCGAACGTGTCGGGCGCGGTGCCGCCGGCGATGCTGGTCTGCAGCTTGGTGAAGTACTGGTCGAAGGGCGCGGTCTCGACGACCACGTCCACGTTCGGGTTCTCCTTCTCGAAGGCCTTCTCGATCGTGTCGAGGTCCTTCACGTGGTCGGGCGCGGCGGAGAAGGTGAAGTACCGCAAGGTCACCTTGCCGCCGGCCTCGGCGGTGGTGCCCCTGGTGGCCGAGCCCTGCGAGCAGGCGGTGGCGAGCAACGCGGCCGCCGCCACGGCGCCGGCGATCTTGATGTGTCGTGACATGGGGGGATTCCTTTACTTGAGCCCGCTCTGCGCGACGCTGGCGATGACGTGCTTCTGCGCGAAGACGTACAGGATGAGGATCGGGACGACGCTGACGACCGAGCCCGCCATCACCACGTCCCACTGCGTGGTGAACTGGCCGTGCAGGGTCGCCAGGCCCAGCGGCAGGGTCATGAACTCCGGCGACTTGATGATGATCAGCGGCCAGAGATAGCTGTTCCAGCTCGCCATGAAGCCGAAGATGGCGAACGTGGCCAGGGCCGGGCGGATCAGCGGCAGCACCACGTACAGGAAGATGCGGAAGTGCCCGGCACCGTCGAGCACGGCCGCCTCGTCGAACTCGCGGGGCACCTGGTTGATGGCCTGCCGCAGCAGGAACACGCCGAACGCCGAGGCGATCGTCGGCGCGAGCAGCGCGAAATACGTGTCGACCAGGTTGAACGTACGCATCTCGATGAACAGCGGCACGACCAGCACCGGCAGCGGCATCATCAGCGTCGCGAGGTAGACCGCGAACAACGCGCCCCGTCCGGGGAAGGGCAGCCTGGCGAACGCGTAGGCCGCCATCGCGCTGGTGACGAGCTGCAACGTGGTGGAGGCGGCGCCGATCCAGGCGCTGTTGAGCACGATCCGCCAGAACGGCAGCGTCTCCAGCAGCCGCCCGTACGCGTCGAGGCTCGCGCCCTCGGGGGTGAAGTCGGGCGGTACGGACAACACGGCGTCGCTCGGCGTGATCGAGGTGATCACCGCCCAGGCGAACGGGAACAACATGACCACCGCGCCGATCCCCACCAGCAGGGCACGCAGGACCTTACCCATAGGTCACCCACCGCCTCTGGCCCCGGATCTGCACGATCGTGACGAGCAGCACGAGCGCGAACAGCAGCCACGACAGCGCCGAGGCGGCACCCGCCCGGCCGTAGCGGAAGGTGAGGTCGTAGATCTGCGAGACCACCACCTGCGTCGCGCCGCCCGGCCCGCCGCCCGTCATGATCTGGACCTGGTCGAACACCTGGAAGCCGTTGATCAGCGAGATCACCACCACGAAGAAGGTCGAGGGCGACAGCAGCGGCAGCGTGATGTGCCGGAACCTGCGCCAGGCCGTCGCGCCGTCCACCATGGCGGCCTCCTGGTACTCCCGGGGGATCGCCTGCAGCCCGGCCAGCAGGATGATCATCACGAACCCCAGGTCCTTCCAGGCCGAGGCGAGGATGATCGACGGCATCGCCCAGTCGGGATCGGTCCACCAGCCGGGCCCGCTCACGCCCACCAGGCCGAGCGCCCAGTTGACGATGCCGCTGGCCGGGTTGAGCAGCCACTTCCACATCAGCGCGACGACCACCCAGCTCGTGATCACCGGCAGGAAGTACACGCCGCGCAGCAGGCCGCGCGCGGGCATCACCCGGTTGAGCAGCACCGCGAGGCCCAGGCCACCGAGGTAGACCAGCGGCAGGTAACCGGCGATGAAGTACAGCGTGTGCAGGAACGCGGCCCGGGTGTCGGGGTCGCCGATGAGCTCGACGTAGTTGCCGAGGCCCACCCAGCGCATCTCGGTGATGAGATCCCACTCGTGCAGGCTGGTCCAGAAGGAGGCGACCATCGGGATCAGCGTGTAGAGGATCAGCGGCACCAGGCTCGGCAGCAGGAACAGCGCGACCGTGCCGGCGTAGCGCCACCCGCCGCGCCGCTTCGGTCGCGCGTGGGTGACCGGCGCCTTGGGCGCGGCCTCGGGCAGGACCTGCCGGACGCTCACGACCCGGCTCCGATCAGGCGGGCGCGAATCGAGAGGGCGCTCATGACGAGGCCCCGATCAGGCGGGCGCGGACCAGGCGGCCCTGCTCACCCGCCGCTCCGGCGGAGTCGAACGGGGTGGCCAGCACGAGGGCCGCCGCCCCCTGCGCCCAGCTCGTGTCGTCCCAGCTCTCCACCTCCACGGAGATGTCACGCCGCCCCGGGTACAGCTGCGCGCGCAGGGCCGGCTCGAAGCCGGTCCGCCACAGCGGCCAGTCGGCCGTGCCCTCGCCCAGCACCACCACGACCTCCGGGTCCACCACGTTGATCAGCCCCGCCGTGGCCCGGCCCAGGATCGTCCCGGCCTCGGCGAACACCTCCCGGGCGGCCACGTCACCGCCCGCCGCGGCCCGGCCCAGCGCGGCCACCGCGCCGAGCGGGTCACGCGCGTCCGCCTCCGCCCGGTCCGCGTCCCGCCGGCCGTCCCCCGGCCCCTGCTCCGCACCCGGCCGGCCGTCCCCCGACCCCGGTCCCGCGCCCGGTCGGCCGGCCCCTGAGCCGCGTTCCGCGCCCGGCCGGCCGGCCCCCTGGGTCAGGGCCTCCCTGGCGCGGGCGGTGGCCAGCAGGCCGGCCGAGCCGACGAACGCCTCCAGGCACCCCCGGGCACCGCACCCGCAGGGCGGCCCCTCGGGGTCCACCTGCAGGTGGCCGAACTCGCCCGCGCCGCCCCGCGCGCCCCGGTAGACCCGGCCGTCGGCGACGATCGCCGCGCCGACGCCGCGCCCGATCGTCAGCACGAGGAAGTCGCTGTGCGTACGCCCCCGGCCGTACAGGCGCTCGGCCGCGGCCAGCGCGTTCACGTCGTTCTCGACCAGGACGGGCAGGTTGAGCCGGCGGCGCAGCCGCTCGCCCACCGGCATGGCCTGCCAGCCGAGCGTCGGCGCGTTGACGGTGCCGACAGCCTGGTCGTCCACGCTCCCCGGCACCCCGACCCCCACGCCCAGCAGCGGCGGCACCCCGGAGATCTCGCGGACCACGGACTCCACCGCGTCCGCCAGGTGCTCCAGCGCATCGGGCGCCGCCGGGTCGTGGGGTCTCTCCCAGGAGCCGAGCACCTCGCCGTCGAGCCGTACGTCCACCAGCACCAGGTGGTCGGCCGTCACCTTCACCCCGAGCGCCCGCCCGGCGCTGCCCACCAGCCCGAGCCGCTGGGCCGGACGGCCGCCGCGGGACGGCTTCAGGTCCAGCTCCTCCAGCATTCCGTGCCCGATGAGCTCCTTGGTGAGTTGCGTGACGGTGGCGGGGCTGAGATCGAGCCCGCGGGCTATCTCGCTGCGGCTCAGCGGGCCGCCCGTGCCCAGGAGGGCGAGGATTGCCGTTCTGGTGAGGTCGCCGCGGTCCGTGCCTGCCATATGAGAGGACTTTCTTTAGACATAAAGTTAGTGGTGAAGATACTGAGGCCCGGCCATCCTCCTGTCAAGAGTCCGAAACCTCCCCGAAACCGAAAGCCCGCCGACGGGGAGCGGGACCGGTCAGTCCACCAGGCCGGCGCGGTAGGCGGCGATGGCCACCTGGACCCGGTTGGTGACGCCGAGCTTGTCGAACAGGTGGGAGATGTGGCTTTTGACGGTCGCCTCGCTCATGTGCAGGCTGACCGCGATCTCGGTGTTGGAGCGGCCGAGTCCGACCTCGGTGAGCACCTCACGCTCGCGGCGGGTGAGGGTCTCCAGACGGGCGAGCGCGTCCCGGCGCCGCCGGATCGGCGCGTCGGTGGTGACCCGCTGGATCAGCCGCCGGGTCACCCGCGGGGACAGCATCGAGTCGCCACCATGCGCCAGGCGTACGGCGTGGATCAGGTCGTGCGGCGACGTGTCCTTGAGCAGGAACCCGCAGGCCCCGGCCTCCAGCGCGCTGAAGACGTGCTCGTCGCTGTCGAACGTGGTGAGGATCACGACCGCGGGCGGCCGGGCGAGCCGGCGGATGGCCTCGGTGGCGGCGAGGCCGTCGGACCGCGGCATCCTGATGTCCATCAGGACCACGTCCGGCCCGAGGCGGCGCACGGCGTCGATCGCCTGGTCCCCGTCCTCGGCCTCCCCCACGACCTCCAGGTCGGGCGCGGAGTCGAAGATGAACCGCAGTCCGGCGCGGATCAGCGACTCGTCATCAACCAGCAGCGTCCTGATCATGTGTTTCCCTCGCGGAGGCATTCCACGGCAACCGGCCCTCGAGGCGCCAGCCTCCCGCATCGTCGGGCGCGCCGCGTACCGTTCCGCCGATCAGCCGGAACCGTTCGGCCAGGCCCACGAGCCCGGCACCGGCCCCGCTCCCGGCCCCTGCCCCTGCCCCTGCCCCGGCCCCGGCCCCGGCCCCGGACGGACGTGCACCGGGCCGGCGCGATCGCTCGTTGACGACCGTGATCGTGACGCCGTCCTTCGGGCTCCCCGCGACCGAGACGGTGACGGGCGCTCCGGAGGCGTGCTTGTGCGCGTTGGTCAGCCCTTCCTGGACGAGCCGGTAGGCGGCCCGGGCCGTCGCCACCGGCAAAGCGCCGAGGTCGCTGATGTCGCCGCGCAGCGTGACGGCGTTGCCGGCCGACGCCCAGGACCGCACCAGCCGCCGTAGGTCGGGGCCCCGGTCGTCGTGTCCGGCACGCAGCACGCCCACGATCTTCCGCAGTTCCTCCAGGGACTCCTGCGCGGTGACCCGGATCAGTAACGCCTCCCGCTCGATCCGCGCCGGTTCCGCGCCGGCGTTGACCTCCAGTCCGCCGGCGTGCAACGAGATGAGGGTGATCTTGTGTGCGAGCACGTCGTGCATCTCCCGTGCGATCCGGCCGCGCTCGGCGGCCTTCGCATGTTCGTCGCGCAGGAGCCGTTCGGCCTCGGCGCGCTCCGCGCGTTCCCGCAGCGATCGGGTGAGCTCGCGGCGGGTGGCGGCGTACCCGCCGGTCACCAGCACGGCACCGGTGGCGGCGAGCGCGGGGACCAGCGCGTCCGCGCTGAATTTGCCGTCGTCGACCCACTGCTGTGCGACGAACCCCGCCACGCCGATGCTCGCCAGTGCCGCGAACCGCGGGCCCAACCGCGCCCCGGCGCCGGAGAACAGGCCGATCAGCAGCGGCCCGGGGTTGCCCGACAGCGCGTACGCACCCGCCCCGACGGCGGCGACCGCGGTGGGCCACCGCTCGCGGAACCACACGGAACCCGAGGCGACCAGCCCGGAGACGGCGATGACCGCGCCCGGCAGCGGCGCCCACGGCGTCTTGACCGCCATGGCCGTCAGGATCAGGCAGAACGCCACGGCGACCGAGCTGATCGCGTTCGGGCCGAGTGTGATGATCCGTCGTAGCACGCCCCGGTACGACACCATCGATCCAGCGTAGCCAGGGTGGCATCGCGTCACCTCAGACGAGCGTTGGTGTCAGCTGTCCGGAAATCTCCGACTTTAGTGTGATGCAGCCCTAGCCGTGATGGCGATGCGGCCGTGGCCACACAGGCCGCACCGTTGATGACCCCGACAAGGTCAGGAGTCACGCCGTGTGGCCGTTCACTCTCCCGCGTCTGCTGCTCGTCGTCGCCCTGGTGCTCGCAGCCGTCTGGCCGCCCATCCCCGCTTCGGCGACGCCGGCGCGCATTCCCGACACCCGTGAGCTCACGGACTTCTTCGACGCCGCGATGGCGAGCGGGCTGTCGGCCAACCACGTGCCGGGCGCGGTGGTCTCGGTGGTGGGCGCCGGAAGGACACTCTTCAGCAAGGGGTACGGCCTGGCCGACCTCGAGCACCGGACGCCGTTCGACCCCGGCACCTCGTTGGTGCGGATCGCCTCGATCACCAAGCTGTTCACCTGGACCGCAGTGATGCAGCAGGTGCAGTCGGGACGGCTGGACCTGCACGCTGACGTGAACCGCTATCTCCCCGCCTTCCGCGTCCCAGCGACGTACCCCCAGCCGATCACGCTGGAGCACTTGATGGACCACACAGCCGGGTTCGAGGACCGCACCATCGGCGTGGGCGCGCGGCGCAGGGCCGACGTTCCGCCCCTGGGCACGTACCTCGCCGAGAACATGCCGGCGCGGATTCGCCCGCCCGGGGAGGTGTCGGCCTATTCGAACTATGGCGCGGCGCTGGCCGGACACATCGTGGCGCAGGTGAGCGGGCAGCCGTACGACCAGTACGTACAGGAGCACATCCTCGACCCACTCGGCATGCGGCACACCACCGCCGCCGAGCCCGTCCCGGCCCCCTTGGCCGCCGGCCTGGCCCGCAGCTACGCCCACGAAGAAGGGACGTACCAGCGCAAGCCCTTCGTCTTCGACAACCTCCCGCCCGACGGATCGATCAGCGCCACCGCGAACGACATGGCCCGCTTCATGATCGCTCATCTGTCCGGCAGGCCCCTCCTCGACCAGCCCACCGCCCGTCTCATGCACCAGCGGTCCTTCGCCGCCGACCCCCGCATCGACGGGTACGCCCACGGGTTCAAGGAGCAGACCCTCAACGGGCATCGCGTGATCATGCACGACGGCAGCTGGGAAGGCTTCCAGAGCGTGCTGCTGCTCGTGCCCGACGCCGGCCTCGGCCTGTTCGTCTCCACGAACAGCGTCGGCGGCATCGATGCCGTCACACGACTCATTCCCGCCTTCTTCGCCCGTTTCCTCCCCGGCGACCGCGCTGCGCCCTCCGCCCCTCCCGGCAGGACGGGCACGCCCGTAGCGGGCTTCTACAAGCCGGCCCGAACCGTCGAGTCGACCATCGAGAGGGTGCTCACCCTCACCAACTCCTCCCGGCTGCGGGTCGAGGACGGCGGGAGGATCGCCTTCAAGGGCGCGACATGGCGCCCCTTGGGACCGGGGCTCTACCAGCAGGACGGCGGCTCCCAGCGACTGGCGTTCGTCACGAACGGCGCCGGGGTCACGTACGCGGCCACCGACGGTCCCGCCTACGAGCTCATCCCCTGGTGGGACACCCCTCCGGTCAATCTCGCCATGGTGCTGCTGTTCGCCGTCACCGCCCTGACGGGCGTGCTCGGCCTGCCGCTGGCCGCCGGGGTCCGGCGACTGCGGAAACGCCCCTCGCGGACGCCTCGCGCCTGGCGGGCCGGCCGCCTCCTCTCCGGCCTGGCCGGCGCCGTCGGGCTGGCGTTCGTCGTCATGTTCGCGCTGACGCTGACCGGCGACACCAGCATCCTGTACGGCGTGCCGCCGACGCTCCGGGCCCTGCTGCTGCTTCCCCCGCTGCTCCTCGCCCTCACCGTCGCCGCGATCACCACCACCGTGATCGGCTGGAGGCAGCGGCACGTCGGCGTGCTGGCCCGCGTCCACCAGGTGACCCTCCTGGCCGGGCTGCTGCTCCTCGTCTGGTTCTGCCAGCACTGGAACCTGCTCGGCTGGCGATTCGGCTGACCCACGGGGCCGGCGCCGCTATCGGATCCCGTCGGGGACCTGGAGCTCCGCGCTGCGGTAGAGGCGGTCGACGGCGTCCGGGGCGTCGGCCGCGCAGACGGCCGCCACCTCGTCGATCAGCAGATCGTAGTCGGGGCCGGTCTTGCCCTCGTAGGAGGCGGTCATGCGGCCCCACTCGTCCCAGGGCAGTGTCTCCATCGTCGCCAGCGCGGCCAGGTCGCGAATCGCGTTGCCGCGGATCTCGGCCACGCCCCACGCGTGCGTCGTGCCCAGCACCCCGAACGTGTCCGGGTCCACCGCTCCCTTCCGGTAGAGGGACCAGGCCTCGCCGCCGGTGAGGAACTCGCCCGGCGCCAGGTCCTCGGGCCGCGCGACCGGGTGCTCGTCGATGATCTGGCTGTCGATGCGCACCCAGCGCCCCTCGCCGGCGGACCGGTATTCGGTGATCCAGTGGTCGACGCTCTTTCCTGGGGCAAAGTAGGTGCTGAAGCCCGCCCGCGCCCGGGCCTGGATGCCGCGCAGGCGGAGCAGGGCGACGCTCAGCGCGGCGAAGTGGCGGCAGGTGCCCACCACCCGCAGGTGCGGCGGGCGGGGCACGTCGAGTGGCGCCGGGTCGAGCCGGGTGAGCGCGCGGACGATGGCGCTCGCGGGCCGCAGGTTCTTTTCCGCCATGCGATCCTCGGGGAGCTCCAGCATGGCGGTCTCTCCGGGATGGACGACGAGCCCGCGCACCGCCCGGCAGATCTCCACCGGATCGGACGGCAAGGCCTCGGCCAGCGGTAACTGGTCGGCGTCGAGCGTGGTGAAGATCCCGGGACGCGCGTAGTCGATCGGCATGGCGGCAGCCTAACCAGGCTCACCGACAAGATGCCTGCCGCGCCTGGCCAGGCCGGGTGGGACGGTACCCGGCGACCGGCGCGGCCCGGCCATCGCGGATCAGATCCCCGCGGCGATCTTGAGGAGGGCGACGCCACCGATGATCGCGGCGAACGAGCCGAGCTTGGCGGGGGTGATCTTCTCCTTGTAGATGAGGGCGCCGAGGATGACCGTGCCGATGGAGCCGACGCCGGTCCAGATGGTGTAGCCGACGCCGACGTCCAGCGTCTTGAGCGCCAGGCTCAGGGTGAAGATGCCACCGGCGGCCGACAGCAGCGTGAAGACCGACGGCCAGAGGCGGGTGAAGCCCTTGGTGGCGTTGGTGCCGAGGGCGAAGCCGATCTCGAAGACGATCGCGATGGAGAGGTAGATCCAGGCCATGATGACGTTTCCTTCAGGCGCGAAGTGACAGAGCAGGGTGTTCAGGCCGCGGACGGCTTCTCGGAGGCCAGGCGGTCGGAGAGCTTGAGGCCCAGCACGCCGCCGATGATCAGGACGAAGGCCAGCGCCTTCCAGATGGTGATCTCCTCGCCGAAGATCACGGAGCCGAGCACGACCGTGCCGACCGAGCCGATGCCGGTCCAGATGGTGTAGCCGACGCCGACGTCCAGCGTCTTGAGCGCCAGGCTCAGGAAAAAGATCCCGCCGGCCGCCGCGGCGGCCGTGAGCAGGGACGGCCCCAGCTGGGTGAAGCCCTCGGTGGCGTTGGTGGCCAGGGCGAAGACGACTTCGAAGACGGCCGCTATGAGCAGGTAGATCCAGGCCACTGGGACACTCCTATTTGTATGTATGTGCAAGCTGTTTTCTCGGGAAGGAATGTTGCATGTACATGTATACTTCTGTCAAGCCGGTCCCCGTACGCACGAAGAGGTTCCATGACTCCCGCAGCCCCCGCCCCGGTCCCGGCGCCACCCGTCTCGGACATCGCCGCGACCTGGCAGCGCATCCTCCTCCTGCACGCCCACGTGGAGAGCAAGCTCGCCACCGCGCTGCAGCGACGGCACGGCATCGGCCTGTCCGAGTTCCGCGCGCTCGGCCACCTCGCCGCCTCCCCCACCAACGAGCTGCGCATGCAGGAGCTGGCCGACAAAGTCGGGCTCAACCAGAGCTCGGTGACCCGCCTGGTGTCGCGGCTGAACGCGGCGGACTTCGCCTACCGGGATCTGTGCCCGGACGACAAGCGCGGCGTCTACACGGTCATCACCGAGACGGGCCGGGCCAGATACGCCGAGGCGAACCGCACCTACGAGGAGACGCTGAACGCCGCCTTGGAGGAGGCGGGACAGGCGGACCCGCGACTCGCCGCCGCCCTTGCGGCGCTGGGCGCCGCGCGCTGAGAGAGCGCGTCAGCCCAGCACGTTCTCGTGCAGGGCCCGTAACACGGCGTTGGTGCGGTCGCGGGCGCCGAGTTTGAGGAGGACGGTCGAGACGTGGTTCTTGACCGTGCCCTCGGCGAGGAACAGAGCGCGGGCGATCTCGCGGTTGCTGTAGCCCTCGGCGACCAGCCGGAGCACCTCCAGCTCCCGTTCCGTGAGCGGCTGGATCGGGGCAAGGCCGGTGTCGGCCGGGGGGCGGCGGCGGTGGACGGCGCGGAGGAGGCGGTCGGTGATCGACGGGGAGATCAGGGTGCCGCCGTCGGCCAGGACCCGGATGGCGTGGGTGAGCTGTTCCAGGGTGACGTCCTTGAGGAGATAGCCGCAGGCACCCGCGCGCATCGCGTCGAGGACCAGGGTGTCGTTGTCGAACGTGGTCAGGACGAGGACCGGGGGCGCGTCCGCGGTGCCGTCGTGCAGGGCGGTGAGGGCCCAGATGCCGTCGTGGCGCGGCATGCGCAGGTCGAGGAGGACGACGTCGGGGGTGTGCTCGGCGATGGCCGCCAGCGCCGTCATGCCGTCGTCGGCCTCCCCCACCACCTCGATGTCGTCGGTGAGGTCGAGCAGGCTGCGGATGCCCTGCCGGACGAGAGTCTGGTCGTCGACCACGAGCACGCGGATCATGGCACGGGCATCCGGGCGGTGACGCGGAAGCCGTCGCTGCCGTCGAGCCGTACGTCACCGCCGACCGCGGCGATCCGCTCCGTCAGGCCGCACAGGCCGTTGCCGGGCCTGATCTCGTACGTGCCGCGGCCGTCGTCGACGGAGGTGAGCCGCAGGGTGCGATCCGGAGCGGTCTCGATGCGGATCCGCAGGCGGGTCGCGTCCGCGTGGCGGATGGTGTTGGTGACGATCTCCTGGACGACGCGGGTCAGCGTCATGGTCAGCTCTTCGGTGGTGTGCACGTCCTCGTCGACGTGGACGCTGATGTCGAGGCCGGGGATGTCGTGCACCACGGCGGTCAGGGACTCGCGCAGGTCCGGCGCGTCGGTGCGGAGCCGGCCGACGGTCTGCCGTACGTCGCCGAGCAGGTCCCTGACCACCCGGTTCGCGCGCTCGATGTGCTCGCGCGCGGCGGGGCCGTCGTGGTGCCGGGCGACCTCCAGTTCGAGGGTGAGCGCCGTGAGCTGGTGGCCGATGAGGTCGTGGAGTTCGCGGGCGATGCGCAGGCGCTCGTGGGCGCGGGTGGAGTCGGCGAGCACGACGCTGGCCGCGCGCAGGTCGACGTGCGCCTCGGCGAGCTCGCGGCGCATCCGCTGCTCCCGGATGATCGTGACCGTGCTCAGCAGCGTCGCCGACTGGATCAGCAGGTAGAGAGTCGCGCCGAGGAGCACCCCGGTCGCGGTGGCCTCGGTGCGGCTCGCGGCCAGGCCGATCACGAGGGTGTTGAGGGCGATCACCACCGGCCCGGCCCACCACGGCAGGACGTACGCGCTCAGAGCCGCGGTGAAGACCAGCAGGATCGGCAGCCATCCGGCACCGGGAGCCGCCAGGACCGTGAGCCAGCTCAGGGCCACGGCCGCGCCGTAGGAGATCCGCGCCGGCCACCGACGGCTCTCCACGCTGAAGGCGGCGACCAGCAAGGTGGCCAGCAGCCCGGCGAACAGCACGGCCCACAGGGCGCGGGGGATGGCGGTCTCGGTCCCGCCGAGCAGCGTCGGCGTCCCCACCGCGACGCACATCAGGAGCACCGCCAGACCCGCCCAGGTGTCCGGCCCGATTCGCCGCATGAAATCACTCTAATCGGGCGGTGGACGGCGCCGGGGGTGCCGAAAGTCATGGGTGCGCGGGCTGACGATCGGCACAGGCTCCGGTGGCCCGCCCGCTCCTAACGTCGGGGACATGCCTGGGACATCACTGGCCGTCGAAGCGGACGGCCTGCACAAGCGCTACCGCTCGAAGGTCGCCGTCGACGAGGTCAGCCTGTCGATCCCCACCGGCGAGATCTTCGGCATCCTCGGACGGAACGGGGCCGGCAAGACGACCACCGTCGAGTTGGTCGCCGGCCTCCGGCGGCCCGACCGGGGCACCGTCCGCGTGCTCGGCCTGGACGCGCGACGCGACCGGGCCCGGCTGCGGCAACTCCTCGGGGTGCAACTGCAGGAGAGCCATCTGCACGCCGCGCTCACGGTCACCGAACTGGTCCGCCTGTACGGGACCTTCTACCGCGACCCGCTGGACTCCGGCGAGCTCATCGAGTCGGTCGGCCTGACCGGCTCCCGCGACGTCCGCTTCCAGAACCTCTCCGGCGGCCAGCAGCAGCGGCTGTCCATCGCGCTGGCCCTGGTGGGGCGGCCCCGGGTGGTGATCCTCGACGAGCTCACGACCGGGCTCGACCCGCAGGCGCGCCGCCAGATGTGGTCGACCGTCGAGCGCCTGCGTGACGGCGGCGTGACCGTGCTGCTCGTCAGTCACGCGATGGAGGAGGTCGAGCGGCTGTGCGACCGGGTCGCGCTGCTCGACGCGGGGCGGGTCGTCGCCCTGGACTCGCCCTCGGGGCTCGTCCGCCGGGCCGGGTTCGCCCAGCGGGTCACCTTCGTGGCGGCGGAGCCCGTACCGGAGGGGCTGCTGGAAGGGTTGGACGAGGTCGAGCGGGTGCGCGCCGACGGCGGCCGGGTCGTGGTCGAGGGCCGCGGCGACCTGCTCCAGGCCGTGAGCGTGGCGCTCGTACGCGCCGGCGTCGTGGTGACCGAGACGCGGGGCGAGCGCGCGAGCCTGGACGACGCCTTCGTCGCCCTGACCGGACGCCGCCTGGACAACGACCGCCACGACGACGACCGCGACGACGACGGGCGCATCGACGACGGGCGGCAGGACGACGAGAAGGAGGCGCTTCGATGACGGACATCGCCGTGCACCGCCCCGGGCTCCGGTCCTGGGCCGCGATGCTGACCTGCGAGCTGAAGATGGTCGTCCGCGACACCGCCGGGCTGATCGTGCCGATCGGCCTGCCCATGCTCATCCTGGTGATGAACGCGTCGGCGGCCGGCAATGAGGTCGTCGCGAACGGCCGGACGGCGCTCGACGTCCACGTGCTGCCGCTGGTGTTCACGATGGTGGTGGCCACGACCGGCATCGTGAACATGCCGTCCTTCCTGGCCTACTACCGCCGCAGCGGGATCCTGCGGCGGCTCGCGGTGACACCGGCCTCGCCCGCGATGGTCCTCGTCGCGCAGGTGACCGTGGGCGTGCTGCAGACGGGCCTGGGCATCGCGGCCGCGTGGCTCCTGGCGATGGTGGCGTTCGGGGCGAAGCCGCCGGTGAACGCCGGCGCGGCGATCGGCGTCCTCGCGCTGTCCACGGCCACGATGTACGCCGTCGGGATGATCGTCGCCGCGCTCGCGCCCACCCCGAACTCCGCCGTGGCGATCGGCCTGGCGCTGTTCTTCGCGCTCGGCGCCCTCGGCGGCATGTTCGGCGGCCGCGGCAGCCTTCCCGACGTGGTCGCGTCGGTGGGCGCCTGGCTGCCGTTCGGCGCCTCGGTCCAGGCCATGTCGGCCACCTGGGTGGGCGCGCCCGTGCCACCCGCCCACCTGATCGGCCTGGTCGTGAGCCTGCTGCTCGGCGGTGTCGTCGCGGCCGCCTGTTTCCGGTGGGACTAGCCGGCGGGCCGGCCGGACACGACCAGCCGGCCGCCGGTCGTCGGCACGCGCCGCAGGCGGCGCTACCGGCGCGCTATCGCCGGGCTAACCGGCCGGAAGAGCATCTGGGGTCATGGTTCACGTGCTGGTGGCGAGCCAAGCCCTGCTCGCCACGGTCTTCGTCGTCTCCGCGTACTCGAAACTGCGCAGCCGTGCCGCACTACGGTCTTTCGCCGCCACCCTGCGATCGCTGCCCGGCCCGGCCCGGTTCCCGGCTGCTGGGGCGACGGCGGCCATGGAGGTCGTCGCCGCGGTGACCTTGATCGTGTTTCCATCTGTGGGGCTGGCCGCCGGCGGGGTGCTGCTGATCGCGTTCTCCACGTGGATCGCTGTTTCCCTTCGCCGGGGGCAGCGCGAGGCATGCCAGTGCTTCGGCGCGTCCGTGACCCCGCTCGGCCCGGTGCATCTGGTCCGCAACGGGCTTCTGCTGCTCGTTGTCGCGCTGGGTTCGGTGGCGCTGATGTTTCCCGGCGGCCCGGCAACCGTGGCCGGCCTCGCCCTGGCGGTGCCGGTCGGGCTGGTCGCCGCCATTCTCCTGATCGTCTTTGACGACATCGCCGATTTGTTCATGGAAGCTTCGGGGAGTGCGTGATGCCGTATCTGATCGTTGCCGTCGTCCTGGTCGGCGTGCTGTGCCTGCTGAACCTCCTGCTGACGGTCGGAGTGATCCGCCGGCTGCGGAAGCAGGCCGCGTCAGCGGCATCCCTGCCTCCCATGGAGGACGGGCTCGCCGTCGGGGAGGAGATCCCGGAGTTCGCCGCCACGACCACCGATGGCGAGCCGATCTCCGATGAGCTGATCGACGGGCCCGCCCTGATCGGCTTCTTCTCCCCGTCCTGCGAGCCCTGCAGGGAACTGATGCCGCGCTTCATCGAGCACGCCCGCCGTACCCCGGCCGCCGTGCTCGCCGTCGTCGTCACCGACAGCGACAGCGACAGCGACAGCGACAGCGACAGCGACCAGGAGGCCGTCGCCGACGTCGAACGCCTCGCCGAGGTGGCACGGGTCGTGGTCGAGGCGCCTCATGGCGCCATTCAGGGCGCCTTCCGGGTCGCCGGCTATCCGACCGTCTTCGAGATCGGTGCGGACCGCAGGGTCGCCGACAACAATCCCGTGTTGCCCGCCACGGTCCGCGCATGATCGGAACGGCGAGGGCCGCCGCGGGGGTCGCCCTGCGCGCGGCCCCGGGGCTGATGGCGGTCTATGTCCTGGTGATGATCGTTGAGGCGATCGCGCCGATCGCGGTGGCGTGGCTGACCAAGCTGGTGGTCGACTCCCTGGCGGGACAGGGATCGGCGGCCGAGCTGAGCACCCTCGCGGTGGGGCTGGCCGCCGCGGGCATCCTGCTGACGGTGCTGCCCCAGCTCATGCAGTACCTCAACAGCGAGATGGGCAGGCGGTTCACCACCCAGACCACCACCCAGCTGTTCTCCGCGACGCTGCGGTTCGCCGGGCTGCGACGGTTCGAGGACCCCAGCTTCCACGACCAGCTGCGGTTGGCGAAGAACAGCCTGTCGACGGGACAGGAGGTCGTCACCGGATGCCTGGCGGTGGCGAGCGCGGTGATCACGCTGGCCGGAATGGTCGGCTCCCTCCTGATGGTCAGTCCGGTCCTCACGGGGATCGTCCTGGCGACCGGGGTTCCCGCGCTGGTGGCGCAGTTGCGGCTGTCGCATCGTCGCGCCGCGATGATGTGGGACATCGGCCCGGCCGAACGACGCCAGATGTTCTACGGCGACCTGCTCACCACGATCGCGGCGGCGAAGGAGATCCGGCTGTTCAACAGCGGCCGCTTCCTGCGAGGCCGCATGATGACCGAGTTGCGCACGTCCAACGCCGCGCGCCGCCGGATGGACCTCAAGGAACTGTCCGTCGAGGGCCTGCTGACGCTGCTGGGCTCCGTGGTCGCGGGCGGCGGGCTGATCTGGGCCGTCATCTCCGCCGGCTCCGGCGCGTTGAGCATCGGCGACGTGTCCCTGCTGATCGCCGCCATCGCCGCGGTCCAGGCCGCCCTCAACGGGCTGATCATCGGTATCGCCACTCTCCACCAGGATCTGCTCATGTTCGGCCATTACGTGGCCGTGACCTCGGCCGAACCCGACCTGCCCATCCCCGCCGAGCCCGCGCCCCTGCCCCGGCTGCGCCACGGCATCCAGCTGACCAACGTGTGGTTCCGCTACAGCGAGGATCATCCCTGGATCCTGCGCGGCCTGAACCTGTTCATCCCGGCCGCCGCGTCGGTCGCCGTCGTCGGCCTGAACGGGGCCGGCAAGTCCACCCTCGTCAAGCTCCTGTGCCGGTTCTACGACCCGCAGCACGGCAGCATCACGTGGGACGGCGTCGACATCCGTGACGTGCACCCCGATGATCTGCGGCACCGCATCAGCGGGGTGTTCCAGGACCACATGGCCTACGACATGTCCGCGGCCGACAACGTCTCCATCGGCTTCGTCCCCGCCCGCGAGGACGAAACCCGCATCCGCGGGGCCGCTCACGAGGCCGGGATCGACGACAAGCTCTCCTCCCTTCCTCGCGGGTACGACACCCTGTTGACGCGGACGTTCTTCAGCGAGGACGACAAGGACGACCCCGACACCGGTGTCGTGCTCAGCGGGGGGCAATGGCAGCGCACGGCCCTGGCCCGCGCGATGTTCCGCGGTCACCGCGACCTCGTGATCCTCGACGAGCCCTCCGCCGGGCTCGACCCCGAGGCCGAGGCCGACGTGCACTCCCGGACCCGGCGCCGCCGGCACGGCGCCACCAGCCTGCTCATCTCTCACCGGCTCAACACCGTGCGCGACGCCGACCTCATCATCGTTCTGGAGGACGGCGCCATCCGGGAAGCCGGAAGGCACGACGCTCTCATGGCCGCCCGCGGCCCCTACGCACGGCTCTTCAACCTCCAGGCGACCGGGTACCGCGAGCCGGAAGAGGCGGTGACCCTGTGAGGTGGGTGCTGCTCGCCGCGAGCTGCGCGCTGGCCCTGTTGATCGTGCGGCTGCGCGCGACGTATTCCGTGATCCGGGTCGACGGCGACAGCATGGCCCCCACGTTGACCGACGGAGACCGGCTGCTGGCCCGGCGCGTGACCGCGTCGGCTCTCCGACGCGGTCAGATCGCGGTGGTCCGCGCACCACGATTCGTCGGCGTGACCTTCCTCGTCAAGCGGATCGCCGGATTGCCGGGCGATCCTGTTCCGCCCTCGGTGGCACCGGTGGTGGCCGAAGATCGGGTCCCCGTCGGAAATGTCGTCCTGCTCGGCGACAACAGCGAGGGCAGCTACGACTCGCGGGACCACGGCTACTTTCCGCTCGCCGACATTCATGCCATCACTCGCCGAAGGCTGTCCCCTGGATATGCGGGGCTGTCAGTAAAGGAGACGGCACAGATCAACTGACCGAGTTTCCGAGACCGTGAACGAAGAAATGGAAGAAAAGCGTGAAGATCATAACCGGGCTCGCGGACGTCGCCCTGTCCCTGGTCCTGCCCGAGGACTCTGCCGGCGCCGTCATCAAGTGCTACAACCGACCCATTGGCGGCTACTGGTGGGGGCGGTGCTATTACAACCCCGCCTGCGGCAGCAGGTCGATGAAGGACAAGTACGCGTGCAACTGGGGGCCGGGCAGCACCTTCGGGGTGCGGACCACTCTCGAGCGCAGATGTTGCTAGCCGCGTAGCGACCACACCGGGGCCGGACAGTTCCCTTCAACAGGAGCTTGTCCGGCCCTTTCATGTGCGCAGCTGCTGTACGCCGCCTGCCATACCTGGAACATACCGGCGATCAGCACAATGTCGATCGGAGGTGCACGATGTTCCAACTGTTGGGACGCTTGGCGGTGGTCGACGGCGGGGGCCGCGCGATCAACGTCCGAGCCGCGAAGCAGCAGGCGATCCTCGCCGTTCTCATGCTGCGTCCGGGCGGAGTGGTCAGCGTGGATCGGCTGATGACGGAGCTCTGGCCGGACGAGCCGCCGGCGACGGCGAGAGCGAGTCTGCAGACGTACGTCTACCGCCTGCGACGCACTCTGGCGCCGCTGGCCGCCCACGGCGTCGACCTGACCACTCTCGGGAACGGCTACACCCTGGTCGTCCCGGACCGGGCGGTGGACATCAGGGCCTTCGAGCAGCGCTTCACCCGGGGATCGCAGGCGCTGACCGCGGGCAGTCCGGCGATGGCGGCCGGGCTGCTGCGGGAGGCGCTGGACATGTGGCACGGCCCGCTGGCGCCGGAGATCGACGTCGAGACCGTCCGCTGCGAGCGCCGCCGCCTGGACGCGATGCACCTGACCGCATCCGAGCTCTGGGTGGAGGCCGAACTGCGGCTCGGCCTCCACACCGGGGTCATCCCGGAGCTGGAGCGCCTCGTCGAGGCCCACCCCTTCCGCGAATCCCTGTGGGAGATGCTGCTGCGTGCCCTGGCCGGGCGCGGCCGCCGGGCCGAAGCGCTCGCCGCCTACCGGCGCATGCGTGACATCCTCAGCACGGAGCTCGGCATCGAGCCGGCCGACCACCTACGCCGGCAGCATCAGGAGATACTCCGAGGCGCGTCGCTCTAGCAAAGAAAGTGCCCTCTGGCCGGCGCCGGCCAGAGGGCTATCCCTTTACCTACCTAGGCGCACTGCTTTTTCCAGTAGGGCGAGCAGTCGCTCCTCCAGCACTTGAAGTAGGCACAACAAATGCTGCCGGTGCAGGTTGTGTGGTCGAGAATGCAACGTGCGGTGCACGCGGCCTGCGCATCGCCGGCCGGTACGACGAAGGCGACGATCCGGTCCGCCAAGGCAGTGATGGATTTCACGTGTCTCACCTTCTCTCCGCCCGGTTATTCGCACATGGTGACCGTGCGATAGGTGCAGTCCCTGTTGTAGCACCGCATCTTGTAGCACCCGGTGTTCGGGTCGTAGCTGATCTGCACGCACCTCGGGACGCACGCGGCGTCAGCCTTGACCGTGGGAATCAACCGGTCGATGAGCTTGTCCAGCATTCCGTTTCACCTCCTTTCCTGTCTCGGGGTTCAGTGGGCGCGGATTTCACGGGGAGTTGTCTCGTGATATCCGCGGGCTTGTAGACGGAAGAGACGGGCGTAGGTGCCGTCCACCGCCATGAGTTCGTCGTGGCTCCCCCGCTCGGCGACGACCCCGTCCTTCAGGACGACGATCAGGTCGGCGTCCCGCACCGTGTTCAGCCGGTGGGAGATGAGCAGGCTCGTCTGGCCGGAGCGGTGGTGGCGCATCCGGGCGTGCACGTCGGCCTCGGCTTCGGGGTCGAGACCCGAGCTCGGCTCGTCGAGGATCATCAGGTCCCGTCCGTCGCGGAGGAAGGCTCTGGCCAGGGCGGTTCGCTGCCACTGGCCGCCGGAGAGCACGACGCCGGTCGAGGAGTCCTCGCGGTCCTCCTCGCTGGTGAACATCCGGGTGAGCAGCGTGTCGTAGCCGCGGGGAAGGAACGCCAGCAGCTCGTCCACCCCGGCCTTCCGCGCGGCGGCGCGGATCCGGTCCAGGTCGTCACGGGCACCGACGTCTCCCACGCCGATGTTGTCGCGGGCGGAGAAGTCGTAGGCCATGTGGTCCTGGAAGACGCCGCTGATCCGCTCCCGCAGCGCCTCCGGCCGGACCTCGCGCAGGTCGGCCCCGTCCCAGAGGATCGCTCCCCGGCTCGGGTCGTAGAACCGGCAGAGCAGCTTGACCAGCGTGCTCTTGCCCGCGCCGTTGAGCCCGACCAGTGCCACGGCCGCGCCGTACGGGACGAGCAGGTCGACGCCGCGCAGGATCCAGGGATGGTCGTCGCTGTACCGGAACCACACGTCGCGCAGTTCGATCCCCCGGCGCAGCGGCGGCAGCGGCGCGGGGCCGGGCGGCACGACGAGGTCGGGCTCGGCCCTGACCACCGCCACGTAGTGGCCGAAGAGCCGCAGGTTGTGATCGGTGATCGCGATGCCGTTGACCAGGGTGTCGAGCCCGCCCTGGACGGCGACGACGGCGACGGTGAACATCGACACGTCCCCGACGGTGAGCATGCCGGTCCGGGCCGCGGCGATGGCCCAGACGAGCCCGCCACCGGCCACCACGGCGGACAGCAGGGCGAGCGCCCCCTCCGCCGACAGCTCCTTGCGGTCCATCCGCCGCTTGGCCGCCTGAGCCGTCGACAGCTCCGCCATGAGGCGGCCGCGCAGGAATCCGCCCAGGTTGAAGAGCCTGATCTCCTTGGCCGCCTCGATCGTGCCGAGCAGGGTGCTGTAGAAGAGCTGCCGTCTTTCCGCGGGGCCGATCTCCCACATCATGGTCGTGCGCCGGCGGGACAGCTTCAGCTGCGCGATGAGTGCCGGCACGGCGGCGCACAGCACGATCAGCGTCATGGCCGGGCTGATCACCAGCATGGACCCGACGAAGCCGATCACGGTGACAGCGGAGCGGACCAGGCCGAATGCCTCGGTGACGATGCTGTCCGCCCTGGACGTCCCCTCCTGGGCCAGGCGCAGCCGGTCGAGGAAGCGGGGGTCCTCGAAGGGCCGGAGCCCGGGAAATCGTGCCGTGGCCGCGAAGAGCCGGTCCGTCGTGGTGGCCGCCATGGCGCGGCTGATCTCGCTGCCGAGGTACCGCGAGGCGTGCGGCAGGATCGCGGCGGCGACACCGGTACCGGCCAGCCCGGCGGCCAGGCCCAGCAGCTCCGGCAGGGAGGCCGTCCCGGTGAGGCCGTCGATGACCAGCTTGGTCAGCCAGGCCACCGCGACCGGCGTCGTGGCCGTGCCCAGCAGGGTGAGCGCATACCCGATCATGGGACCGGCGGCGCCGCTCCAGCAGATGGCCGCCGCCGCACGCGCGGAAGCGGTCAGGCGCACCCCGTCAACGGCCATGCTGCCGCTCCAGCTTCCTGACGGTGACGGCTTGGAGGTCGCCGGCGTGGAAGAAGCCGTGCTCGCGGGAGTCGAAGCTGACCTCGGTGTTGTCACCGATCAGGACGAACCTGCCGGCCGGGACGACGTCGTCGGCGACGACCCTCCGTACCCGCTCCGGGACCGGATCGCCGGGCAGGGCGGCGACACGTTTGATCAGGAAGTCGCCGCCGATTGGGTGCGGGCTCGAGACGACGGCGATCTGCCCCTTGCGCAGCGCCGCCAGGTCCGTGCGCCGGGCCAGCAGCCGGTCCCCATGGGTCAGCGCCGGGGCCATGCTGTCGCCGCTGACGCGGATCACCAGGTACGTCGCGCGCAGCCGTACGGCCAGCAGGGCCAGACCCGCGAGCCCGCCCGCCGCCGCGAGGAACGCCGGCCTCACGACGCCTTGACCTCGGCGGGCAGGGTGTGCGGCAGGGTGTGCGGCATGGTGTGGCCGCCGCTGACGACCGTGTCCCCGGCGTCGATCGTGACGACCGTCGGGTACGCGTCGACCTTGGGCGCGAACGGGAGCAGGCCCGCGCGGCTGCGCGGCCTGGCGAACGCGGCATCGGCGAGCACTGCCCCGACAGGGACGCGGCACGCGACGATCAGGAGATCCACGTCCTGGATATTTCGTGATCCCGCTAGCCCTGCCCTCGCGCGCCGCTAGCCCGGCCGGGTCAGGGGTCGCCCACGCGGAGGGCGGCGTCGAGGTTGCGGCGGCGGCTCATGGCCGTGTGCACGTACGCCCCGAACACGGCGCACAGGCCCAGCCCGGCCGCCAGCGCCACGGGCGCGAGCAGGCCCGGCGTGTGATCGGCCACGGGCAGGCCACCGGCGAATGCGGACATGTCCACACCTGGCCCGAGCGCGGCCGGCAGGCCCATGCCCAGGGCCATGCCCACCGGCGCCGTGACGAGGACGACGGGCAGCAGCTCCAGCAGGGTCAGCCGCCGGGCCTGCCGGTCGGACAGCCCGAGCGTACGCAGGAGCGAGACCGCCCTGGCCCGCCCGTCCGCCCCGGCGGCCAGCGACAGGACGATCGCGACCAGTGCGTACGCACCCAGCGCCACCATCACCACGACCATCGTCGTGCGGACCGTTCCGGTGAGCGGGTCTGCCCGGATGGCCGCCAGCGCCGCCTCCTGCGTCTCGACGGTGGCCGACGGGACCAGCCGCGCCAGCTCGGCGGGCGGGATGTCGCCCTTGATGAGCAACGTGTTGGCCGCGGGCCAGGGCAACACCTCCTGCGGCACGAGGAGGAACTGCCCGCTGGAGTAGAACCCGGGCACCGCGTCGATCACGCCCTGGGCGGTGAGCCGTACCGGTGACAACCACCTGATCTCGAAGGCACCCCGGCTGCCCAGCGCGGGCGAGACCAGCGCGGACGTGCCTCCGGACAGCGCGGGCAGGCTGATGGGCGCGTCCTCGTTGACCCGCCGCCACTGCGCTAGGTCCACGGCGACGGCGTACGGCCACTCCCCCGTGGCCCCGATCTGCACCCGGCCCGTCAGTGCGAGCGCCACCTTCTCGACGCCGGGGGTTCGGCGGACCCGCTCGATGGCGTCGGGCGGGATGTTCGCGACCGACGTCAGCTTGATCGGCGCACCCACCTTCTGCCAGGACGCCAGCCGCTGCGTGGTGGTGATCCCGTCGTGGACCACCGCGGCGAACACCGACAGGCTCAGCGCGGGCAGCAGGATCAGCACCGGCAGCGCGCCCACGGACCGCTCCCTGGCAGCCCTGGTCAGCCCCAGGAACGGCACGGCCGCCCGCCCCCGAGCGGCCAGCCGGACGAGCAGCCGCAGCGGGTACGGGTAGCACCGCAGGGTGATCAGCGCGGCCGCGAGCGTCAGCGCGACCGGGATCAGCAGCAGGAACGGATCCTGCTGCGCGGTGCCGGACGGCCCCCGGGCCCGCAGCAGGTACGCCCCAGCCGACGCGAGCACGACGACCAGCGCCTCCACCGTCACCCGCCGCGCGGACGGCCGGACGGTGACCAGATCGGCACGGCGCTCCCGCAGCGGCGTGCGATGCGCGAGCACCAGGCGCACCACGGCGGAGGCCACGGCGATGACGACCACGACCGCCGGTCCGAGGTGCACGATCGGCAGCACGGGCCCCGGCAGGAGGAACGACAGGGCGTACCCGGCAAGGGCCGCGGGCCCCACCGTGAGCGCGGTCAGCGCGGCCCCGGCCGCCACCACCTGCCACAGCGCGGCGCCGCGCGCCCGTGCCAGGGCCAGCGTGCGCTCCATCCGGTCGGTCAGCAGCCGCCCGGCCAGCGCGATCACGCCGAGCGCGACCGCGAACAGGCCGCCGAGCACCAGGTACATGACGGTCTGCGCGGCGGACAGCACGGCCAGGAAACCGGCGAGCAACTGGGGCAGCCCGGTGACCATGCGGTAGCCGGTGGTGCCCGTCCCCTGGACGTCCACCTGCCGCTGGAACTCGGCGACCGCGGCTTCGACGTCCGGCACCTCCAGGGCGCTCGCGGCCCGCCCGTCGAGGGGGAGGACCCAGCGGTAGGTCAGGGTACGGGCCTTGTTGGTCAGCGCGCTCAGCCCGTCGTCCGACATCAGCGTCGTGGTGTGGAGCTCCTCCGGCCCGTCCGTCGGCACGACCCTGGTGACGTGCAGGACGTCGGCGTCGTGGCTCCAGGAGCGGTCGGCCGGGTCCTTGGCCCGGAAGACGCCGACGATCTTGGCGGCGGTGTGCACGCTCTCGCCGAGCATCCTGGTCTGGCCGACGCGCAGCCCCATCCGGGCCACGGCCTCCTCCACGACGCCCACCTCGATGACCGGGATCGTCGCCCCCCGGTACCGCATGGTGGACGGCTCGCCGGGCGCGCGGCCCCGCACCCAGTCCACGCGCCGGGCGGCGTCGGACAGCCAGCCGAGATTGACGAAGGTCCGGATCCCGCTCGTCCCGCCGGCGGGCGTGCGGTAAGTCTTGGCGCTGAGGTGGCCGCCGGGCCCGATCAGGGGCCGCAGCGCCGCCGGGATGAGCCGGCGCCAGTGGAGGTCGCCGCTCTCGAACTCCGCGCGTGAGTGCAGCTCACCGGCGGGCAGGGCCGGATCCCCGGCGACGGTCAGGTCGGTCCGCACCGCCTCGGCCTCGGTCAGCGACCGGCGCAGCGCGTCGTCGAACGACGCCTGCATCGTCCTGGGCAGCCCGGCGACGAGCAGGCAGGCGACCGCCGTCAGCACGACGAGCAGCGCCGACGTACCCGCGTGCGCCCGGACGCCCAGGGGGATTCTCACCGTTCCTCCATGGTCTGCCCCCGCCACATGCGCCGGGCCAGCCCGGCGACGATCGCGACCAGCACCGCCGTCACCAGGGCCAGCATCGCGGCCACGGCCGCCCACGGGAGGTGGAACAGCACGCCGGGCGTGACCGCCGACGCCTGCCCGGTCAGTACGACCCGCGGGACCACCAGGTTCCCGACCACCACGGCGAGCCCGGTGCCGGACGCGAGCGACAGCCCGATGACGAACGCCTGCTCCGTGGCCAGCATCCCGAACACCTGGCGGGAGCCGGCGCCCAGCGCCCGCAGCACGGCGAACTCGGCCCGCCGCTCCCGCGCCGCGACCACGGCGTTCACCAGGAACCCGAGCACCGCGAACCCCAACGCCGCGGCGAACCCCAGCGTCAGCCCGCCCTGCAGCGCGGCGGCCAGCGGATCGTCGCGCAGTTCGGCCGCCAGCTCCCGCCGGTCCACCGTGGTCACGTCCCATTGGGGGTTGCGGCGGAGGATCTCCCGCGCGGGCGCGGAGTCGGCGGTGGCGAGCCACCATTCGGTGGCGGGCCGGGACGGCTGCGCCGCGGCCAGCTCGTGCGCCTGCAGCGTCTCCCAGTCGGCGAGCACGGCCTGCTGGTCCGGGGCGCTCGTGGGCATGCTCGTCACGATGCCCACCACCTCGATCCGCAGGACCCGGCCGGCGAAGCGGACGGACCCGCCCTGCCCGACGTCCAGCTCGAGAGCGGCGGCCAGGCCGGAGGTGACCACCACGGGCAGCGGCCGGTGCTCCCGCGACGGCCCGAAGGCGATCACGCCACGCGGATGAGCGACGGCCCCGGCCACCGGCACGTCCCGGCCGTCCGCGCTCAGCCCGGTCAACCTCAGCCCGGTCGACCCCAGGCCGGGCTGCTCGCCCGCCACGAGGCCGCGTACCGACAGCGGATAGGCGATCGTGCCGGCCCGTCCGGCCAGCGGAGCCAGGTCGAGCCCGATCCGGTTGCCGCCCTCCCGCAGCTCGCCGAGCGGCAGGTCGCGCCACACGCCCAGCGCGTCGGACAGCACCAGCCGGGCCGGCACGGCGGCGGGTGAATCGGCCCGCACGGTGAGGGCACGCGGCCGTCCGGGCAGCTCCAGCCGGCCCGCCCGGTCGCCGGCGAGGGCCACGGACAGCTGCGCGACCGTCCGCGCCGACAGGTCGGGGCGCAGGCGGAACAGCTCGCCGAACCGGCTCGCGTCCAGGGCGAGAAGCAGCGCGCTCTCGCCGCCCACCTCGGTCGGTGCCCGGAAGGCGGGCGAGGCGGCGGTGACGCCGGGCAGCGCCGTGAACGCCGTGCCGCGGCCGAGCACCCCCAGCTCGGGCCCCTCGGACGGCCCCGACAGGCGCAGGTCGGCCGCCGCCTGGTGATCGGCCTGATCGCGTTGCGAGGCCTGCCAGGTGGAGGTGGTGGCCATGGAGACGACGCCGATCGCGATGGCCAGGGTCAGCAGCAGCGCGGGGCCGGCGTACTTGAGCGGCCGCCTGCTGACCTGCCAGGCGCCCAGCGCGGGGGCGAGGGTGGGCCGGTGCGAGGTCAGCCGCTCGGCCATCCGCGACACGCGCGGCACCAGCCGCAGCCCCAGCAGGCCGCCCGCGAGCAGGGCCAGGGCCGGGCCGGAGATGATCAGCGGGTCGATGCCGAGCCCGCCCGCCGCCGTCGCGGTGACCGGCGCGCCGTAGCGCTGGAGCTGCCAGATCGCCAGGGCGGCCACCGCCAGCAGCGCCAGGTCCGCGCCCGCCCCCTGGACCAGGCCGCGCCGGCCGCCACGGCCGCGCGCCGACTGCTCCTCCACGTACGTGCGCCGCGCGCCCGCCACGGCCGGCAGCGCCAGCAGGACGGCCGCGGCCAGCGCCACCCCGAACGAGACCAGGAACGTCCCCACGTCCGTCACCGGCGTCAGCCGCACCCCCGAGGACCTGATCCAGGGCAGCAGGCTGATCAGAGCGAGCACCGGCGGCCCCAGGAACGGCGCCACGACCGCGCACGGGACCGCGACCAGCAGCGCCTCGCCGCCCGCCAGCGCCGCCAGCCGAGCCGTGCCCGCGCCGCGCGAGCGCAGCAGCGCCATCTCCATGCGGCGGTGGTCGGCCAGCAGCCGAGCGGTGAGCATCAGCGCGTACCCGGCCAGCACCAGCAGTTGCAGCACCGGGATCAGCATGGTCGAGCGGGCCACCAGGGACGCGGTGTCGAGCTGGGTGAGGAGCTCGGGCAGGTCGCCGGCGGTCAGGCAGGTCGCGCAGCCGGCCGCCGACAGCCGTTCGCCCACCCGGCCGGCGGCCTCCGCCAGCGGGCGCAGCCGCTCGGGCGTCAGCGCGCCGAGATCCGGCTCGGCCGCCCAGACGGCCCTGACGCTGGTGGCGAAGCGCGCGACGAACGTCTCCTGCGCCACCATCAGGGGCCCGTACGTGGTGTACTCGCCGCGCTCCATGCCCCGGCTCAGCAACTCCTCACCGGCCCACCGCTCGCCCACGGGGTCGTCGAGCCGGAAGACGCCGACGACGCGGACCCGGACCGGGCGCCCGTCGAGCCGGGCCTTCGTGACGAACTCCCCGCCGAGCTCGAACCCGGTGGCCGCGGCCGCCGACTCCGAGATCGCCGCCTCCACGGCCTGCCCGCCGGTCCGCGGCCACCTGCCCTCGACCGGCCGGGCGTGCCGGTCGAGCCCGTCGTGGCTGCCGAACCGCAGCAGCTCGGGCAGTTCCTTGCCGTCCTGCCCCGGCATGACGTACGAGTCCGAACGCAGGCTGGTGGTGACGGCCGGCGGCGCTCCATAGGTGGCGGCGAGCTCGTCGCGCACCATCCGGTCGTACCGCGGGAAGGTCGTGGCGTCGACCTGGGCGCTGATGGTGGTGGTCGTCTGGCGGTACGAGGCCGTCTCCATCGCCCTGCGCACCCCCGCGCCGGCGATGGCGGAGGCGTACATCGTCAGCGCCACCAGCGTGGTCGTCGCCAGCAGGATCGACCCGAACGCGGCCAGGAGGAGCAACGGCTCGTCAAGGGCCCGCTTGACGACCAGCGGCACCCGCATTCCTTCCCTCCTTCCCCCGCTGATTAGACCTTCGGCGGCGGGCAGGGTCGCGGCAAGGGCGGTGACGCACCTGATACGCGCATGTGATCACCGGTGGCCGATGACTAAGCGCATAGTCAGCCTTAGAATGCGAGTACCAAGACTCGCGGCGGGCCACCGATCATCGTGGCCGGCATGTCCGGTGGGCAGCGCGGGCGGCATCGAGACCACGCACTCGGAGTCGGAGGGGGCGAGGATCGCGGATGGCCCGACGGCAGGCCCGATTCACCGCGCAGGACCTGGCGGACGATTCCCGGCTGCGGGACCACTCTCCCGATCTGTGGAGAGAGGACCTGGGGGAGGTGCAGCGCCGGCTGCTGTCGTCGGCGGTCCGCTGCTTCGCCGCGAACGGATTCCACGCCACGACCACGCGCGACATCGCCGAGTGCGTCGGGCTCAGCCCGGCCGCCCTCTACGTCCACTTCCCGTCGAAGGAACTGGTCCTGTTCGAGATCATCCGGGCCGGCCATGAGCGGGTGCTGGCGCATGTCCGCGATCCGTCCATCCTGGCCCTGGACGGTTCGGCGGAGCGGCTGCGCGCCATCGTCTCGGCGTACACCGTGTGGCACGCCCGCCACCACGTGACCGCGCGGGTCTGCCAGATGGAGCTGAACGGTCTCACGCCCGAGCACTACGGCGAGATCGTGGAGCTGCGCCACCAGACCAACGGGTACTTCAGGGGCGCGGTCGCGCGCGGGGTGGCCGACGGGGCGTTCGCGAAGGTCGACGTCAAGCGGGTCACGCGCGCGATGTTGTCGCTGACCATCGACCTGGTGCGCTGGTACCGGCTCGATGGTCCCGACTCCCCCGAGCAGCTCGGCGAGTTCTACGCCGACCTCGCGCTGAAGCTGCTCGCCCCCGTCTAGGACGCGGCGGGCGGGCAGTCCGAGCCCCGTCACCGGTTGACAAGCGACCGCTCACAGCCTGACTATGCGCTTAGTAACCTCGGCGGACTCCGATCAGACCCCTGCCCGTTGTGCTCTGGAGGCCCCATTGCATGCCCTGACGCAGGACCTGACCACCACCTCATGCGGACGGCCTGCCGTTCCTCGTCCGCATGCGTGACCATGCCGTGCCCGCGCCCCGAACCGCAGGAGCGCCGACCCACCGCACATGGACGGATGCACCGATGACCGTGCGATCACCCCTCACATCGTGCAACGTCTTCCTCGATCTGCTGGCCCGCGAGGCCGCGCCCGTCGAGTTCGAGGAGCCGGTGGTCTCGGCCCGCGCGGCGGGCGCGGCACCCGAGACGCTGGCGCAGCTGGAGGCCGCCAAGCTCGCGGCGCTGCGGGTGAGCGCCGGCATGCGGCGGCAGGCCCGCCGCGAGGCCGAGCTGACCGCGCTGTTCGACCTGGCCGGCGACCTGGCCGCGCTCCGCGACCTGGACGCGATCCTGGAGGCGGTCGTGCGCCGGGCCCGGCGGCTGCTGAACGCCGACATCGCGTACGTGACGCTGAACGACGACGAGCGCGGCGAGACCCGCATGCGGATGACCGACGGATCGATCTCGGCGGCCTTCCGGCGGCTGCGGATCCCGCTGGGCGACGGGCTGGGCGGGCTGGTGGCGCAGACGGCGATGCCGTACAGCACCGACCACTACGCGGCGGACCCGCAGTTCCGGCACCGCGCCCACATCGACGCGGCGGTGGCCGAGGAGGCGCTGGTGTCGATCCTGGGCGTGCCGATGCGGCTGGGCAGCCGGGTGATCGGCGTGCTGTACGCGGCCAACCGCAGCGAGCGGCCGTTCGCCCCGGAGAAGGCGGTGCTGCTGGGCTCGCTGGCGGCGCACGCGGCCCTGGCCGTCGACAACGCGCGGCTGCTGGCTCGGACCCGCACGGCGCTGGAGGAACTGGACGCGGTCAACGGGCGGATCCGGGCGCGCGGCGCGGCGATCGAGCGGGCCGCCCAGGCGCACGACCGGATGACCGCCCTGGTCGTCAGGGGCGGGGACGCCGGTGACGTGGCCGCGGTGGTCACCGAGGTGCTGGGCGGAACGCTGCACGTCCTTGACGCGGACGGCCGCTGCCTGGCCACGTCGGGCGACCAGGTGCCGCTCGCCGAGGACGAGATCTCCGCCGTCATGGCCGTCGCCGGTGCCGTCCACAACCGGGGCGGCACGACCCGGCACGGCGACCTGTGGATCTCGCCGGTCGCGACCCCCGGCGAGGTGCTCGGCACGCTGGTGTTACGCACCGCGGCGGAGCTCGGCGACGCCGACCGGCGCATCCTGGAACGCGCCGCGCTGGTCACCGCGCTGCTGTTGCTGCTGCGGTCCAGCGCGGCCGAGGCCGAGGCACGAGTGCAGGGCGAGCTGCTGGACGACCTGCTGGACGGCAGAGCGGACGGCAGGGTGGACGGCAGGGCGGACGGCAGGGCGGACGGCAGGGCGGACGGATCCGCGGCGCTGGAGGCGCGGATGCGCCGGGCGAATCTGGAGGCGGATGCCCCTTACGTGGTGCTGTCGGCCCGGTACGCCTCGCCCAGGCATCGCGGGCGTGCCGCGTTCTGGGCGGCCTCGCACGCGGCGGCGGCACACGGGCTGGCGGCGGCCCGCGGTGAGGAGATCGTCCTGCTGCTGCCGGGGGACGTGCCGGGCGAGACCGCGCGCCGGGTCGCCAAGGAGCTGGGCGCGGCGCTGGCGGCGCCCGTGACCGTCGGCGCGGCCGGGCCGATCCGCGATCTCACCCGCGATCTCACCGGGGTCCCCGCCGCGCACCGGGAGGCGCGGCGCTGCGCCGACACGCTGCTGGCCCTCGACCGGCTGGACGACGGCGCCGACGCCCGCGAGCTCGGATTCGTCGGCCTGCTGATCGGCACCCACCGCGACGCCCGCGGTTTCCTGGACTCGACGCTGGGCCCGGTGCTCGACTACGACGCCCGCCGCGGCACGTCCCTGGTCAGGACGCTGGAGACGTACTTCAGCAGCAGGTGCGGGCCGTCCAGGACCGCCGAGCGCCTGCACGTGCACATCAACACCGTCCACCAGCGGCTGCATCGCGTCAGTCGCCTGCTGGGTGCGGACTGGCAGGAGCCCGAGCGTGCTCTGGAGATCCAGCTGGCTCTCCGCCTGCACCGTCTGCGGGGCTGAGCGGCGGACGCGCCGCGCGCCGGGAGGCCGCCAGGTGGCGGGCCGTTCCCCAGATGCCGCGGCGGAACAGCAGCACGATCACGATGAAGATCGTGCCCGTGACGATCCCGATCCCCTCGAACCCGGCGGTCGCCAGGAAGTCCTGGAGCTGGACGACCAGGCCGGCGCCGATGGCCCCGCCCCACAGCGTGCCGATGCCGCCGAGGATGACCATCATCACGACCTGCCCGGAGGTGGTCCAGTAGAGCCCGTCGAGCGAGGCGAAGCCGTGGCCGATGGCGAAGACGCCCCCGGCCGTCCCGGACAGCGCGGCGGACAGGACGAAGGCCAGCAGCCGGTAGCGCTCGACGGGGTAGCCGAGGGCACGCGCGCGGGCCGGGTTGTCCCGGATCGACACCAGCACCCGGCCGAACGGCGAGCGGACGATCCGCCAGGCGGCGAACAGCCCGGCCAGCACGAACGGCAGGCCCGCGTAGTAGAAGAAGAACGGGTCGGACAGGTCGAGGCCGAACAGCTCGCGGGGGATGCCCTGCAGCCCGTTCTCCCCGCCGGTGACGTCCCGCCACTGGTTGGCCACGAAATAGATCATCTGGGCGAAGGCCAGGGTGACCATCGCGAAGTAGATCCCGGTCAGCCGTACCGACAGCAGGCCGATCGGCAGCGCCAGCAGCGCCGCGAACACCGCGCCGCCGACGATCGCGACAGGGAACGGCACCCCGCCGTGCAGCACGATCAGGCCGGTGCAGTACGCCGACCCGCCCCAGAACGCGGCGTGCCCGAACGACAGCAGGCCGGTGAAACCCAGCAGCAGGTCCACCGCCGCGGCGAACAGCGCCCAGCAGGCGATGTCCAGCGCGACCGGCGGGTAGACCAGCCACGGCAGCACGAGGGCGGCGAGGAGCCCGAGCACCAGGAGCACGATCCCGCCCCGACCCGAGCGGGCCAGCCTGGACAAGATCACCGGTACGCCTCCTCACGTCCGAACAGCCCGGCCGGGCGCCACAGCAGCACGGCGGCCATCAGGATGAACACCGTGATCTGGGAGAGCGCGGGCACGTACAGGTTGCCCAGCGCCGACACCAGCCCGACGGCGAACCCCGCGGCGACCGAGCCGAACACCGAGCCAAGGCCCCCGATCACCACCACGGCGAAGACGGTGATGATCAGGTCGGCGCCCATCAGCGGGTTGACCGCGCGCATCGGCGCGGCCAGCACCCCGGCGAACGCGGCCAGCGCGATCCCGAAGCCGAACACCGGGGTCACCCAGCGGCCGACGTCGATGCCCAGCGCCCGGGTCAGCTCGGGCCGCTCGGTCGCGGCTCTGACGATCATCCCGATCCGGGTCCGGGTGAGCACCACCCACACCGCGACGCACATCAGGACCGACACCGCCAGCACGAACACCTGGTAGGCCGGGTAGGTGAACAGCCCGAGGTCGACCGTGCCGGCCAGCTCGGGCGGCCGGGGGTAGGGCTGGGAGTTGACCCCGTACTCCCGCCGCACCAGGTCCTGCAGGATCAGCGCCAGCCCGAAGGTGAACAGGAAGTTGTAGAGCGGGTCGAGCGGCGTCAGCCGCCGGACGAACAGCCGCTCCAGGACGGCGCCCGCCACGCCCAGCAGCATCGGGACCAGCGCCAGTGACACCCAGAAGTTCAGGTCGAACGCGTCGAGCGCGATGAACGCCCCGAAGGCGCCGAGCATGTAGAACGCGCCGTGGGCGAGGTTGACCACGCCGAGCATGCCGAAGATGACGGCCAGGCCGAGGGCGAGCAGGGCGTAGAACGCCCCGCCCACCAGTCCGTTGAACGCTTGCTGGAGCACTCCGGCCGCCTACAGCCTGCACGCCGGGTCGGGCTGCGGCTGGAACGCCTCCGCGGCCGGGATCGTCTTGAGGACCTTCTCGTAGTCGTACGGCTCCTTGACCTCGCTGGACGGCTTGACCTGCGCCAGGTACGCGTCGTGCAGCAGCAGGTGGTCCTGGGCGCGGATGGTGCCGTTGCGGACGAACATGTCCTCGACCGCGTGGCCCTCCAGCTGCGCGACCACCTTGTCGGAGTTGTCGGTGCCGGCGCGCTGCACGGCCTCCAGGTACTGCAGGCCGGCCGAGTAGTTGGCGGCCATGTTGGAGGTCGGCCGCTTGCCCGTCTTCGCCTGGAACCTGTCGGCCCAGGCCCGGGTCTGCTCGTCGAAGTTCCAGGACCACATGGTGGTGTAGCGGGTGCCGGCCAGGGCGTCGGGCCCGAGCGAGTGGATGTCGCTGAGCGCCAGCAGCCCGAGCGCGAGCTGCACGCCCTTGTCGCGCAGCTTGTACTCGTTGTACTGCTTCACCAGGTTGACCAGGTCACCGCCGGCGTGCATGGTGCCGAGCACCTGCGGTTTGGGATCGAGGCCGGGCGCCTTGAGCAGGAACGTGGAGAAGTTGTCGTTGGGGAACGGGGTCGGGTCGGCCTCGACCACCGCGCCGCCGGCCGCCTGGATCGCCGTGCTGAAGGTCTTGTTCATGTCCTGCCCGAACGCGTAGTCGGGGTAGACGATGTACCAGTTGCTGGCGCCGGACCTGGTCACCTCCGTGCCGGTGCCGTGGGCCAGCATGTAGCTGTTGTAGCCGTAGTGGAAGGTGTACTTGTTGCACGCCTTGCCCTCCAGCTCGGTGCTGGCGGCGCCGACGTCGATGAACACCTTCTTCTTGTTCTTGGCGACGGTTGCGACGGCGAGCGCGGCGGACGAGGTGGGCACGTCCAGGATCACGTCGGCGTGCTCGCGGTCGTAGAGCTCCTGCGCCTTGGAGTTGGCGATCTCGGGCTTGTTCTGGTGGTCGGCGGCCACCACCTCGACCTTCTTGGCCACCGCCTTGTCGCCGTACTTGGCCCGGTAGTCGTCCACCGCCATCCTGACGGCCTCGACCGTGCTGCGGCCCGAGGTGTCGGCGTAGATGCCCGACTGGTCGTTCAGCACGGCCAGCACCACCCCGCCGTCACTGATCGCTCCCCCGCCGCCGCCCGGCCCGCCCCCGCATCCGGCCAGCAGCAGCCCCGCGGCGGCCAGCCCGCCGCTCCAGCCCGTGATTCTCATTACGGCATCTCCTCTGTTCCCGGGGCGCTCGGCCGTTCTGTCGCTGGGGGTGGCGGTCGTCAGATTCCGAGGTATTCGAGCAGTTGGTGCTCGCGTTCGCGTACCTGGTCGCGGTCCAGCGATTCGACGATCCGCCCCTCGGCGAGCAGGTAGTGGCGGTCGGCGACGGCGGCGGCGAAGTGCACGTTCTGCTCCACCAGCAGCACCGTCGTCCCCGCCGCCCGCACCTCGCGCAGGATCTCGCCGATCCGCTGGACGAACAGCGGCGACAGGCCCTCGGTGGGCTCGTCGCACAGCAGCAGCCGGGCGCCCGTCCGCAGCACCCGGGCGAGCACGAGCATCTGCTGCTCGCCGCCCGACAGCGTCGTCCCCGGCGACCGGCGCCGCTCCTTCAGGTGCGGGAACGTCTCGTACACGCGCTCCAGCGACCACGGCTCAGGGCCGCCTCCGGCCTTCCCCACCGGCGCGAGCGTGAGGTTCTCCTCCACCGACAGGGTGGCGAAGATGCCGCGGTCGTCCGGAACGTAACCGAGCCCGCGGCGGGCCCTGGCGTGCGGGGGGAGCCCGGTGATGTCGCCGTCGGACAGGGAGATCGTGCCCGCGGTTCTGCCGTACGCGCCGTGCAGGCCCATCAGGCAGCGCAGCAGCGTGGTCTTGCCCGCGCCGTTGCGGCCGACCAGCGTGACGATCTCGCCCTCGTCGACCCGCATCGACACCTCGCGCAGCGCCTGCGCCTCGCCGTACCAGGCGGACAGCCCGTCAACGCGCAACATCGGAGTCCCCCAGGTAGGCGGTGATGACGCGGGGGTCGCGGCGGATCTCGGCGTAGCGCCCCTCGACCAGCACCTTGCCGTGCTGCAGCACGGTCACCCGGTCGGCGAGGCTGGCGACCACGTTCATGTTGTGCTCGACCATGACCACGGTGCGGCCCGCGCGGATCGCGCGTACGAGCTCGATGGTGCGCTCCACGTCCTCCGCGCCCATCCCGGCCGTCGGCTCGTCGAGCAGCAGCACCCTGGGGTCCAGCGCCAGGGCGAGCGCCAGCTCCAGCGCCCGCTTGCGCCCGTACGACAGCGAGCCCGCCGGCACGTCACCGTGGCCGGCCAGCCCGACCCGGGCGAGAAGTTCCGCGGCGGGCGCGGTGAAGTGGGCCAGCGCCCGGTCAGAGCGCCAGAACCGCCAGCCCAGACCGGTCGGGCTCGCCAGCGCCAGCTCCACGTGCTGGAGCGGGGTCAGCTCGGCGAACAGGCTGGTGATCTGGAACGAGCGCGCCAGGCCCAGACGGCTGATCGCCTCGGGGCTGCGCCCGACCAGCTCCCTCCGGCCGTCGATCACGACGCTGCCGGCGGTCGGTCTCAGGAAGCCCGTGAGCAGGTTGAACAGGGTGGTCTTGCCGGCGCCGTTGGGTCCTACCAGAGCGTGCACGCTGCCCTCGGCCACGTCCAGGTCGACGCCGTCCACGGCCCGGAAGCCGCGGAACTCCCTGACCAGCCCCCGCGCCCGCAGGACGGGGACGGATCCGGCATCGTGCGGGCCTGCCGTGGGACCTCCTCCCATGCACCCTCCTCACGCATCACAAGGTGACCCGGGACACCGTGAACGCTAGGTGGCGGCCCGGACGGCGGACCAGGTGACGTGCCTCCACATTCCGGCGGCCCGATATGCGATGGCACACACCGAATCCGCGATCGGACGTCCCCATGACGCTTCGGGCCGGGCCGGAAGACTCGTCGGCTGGAAAGCGGTGGATGTCGTGTCCACAGGTCGCCGGCGAACAGTGGCGAGCGCATACGTCGCCGTGCCGGACGCCGTCGATCACCATGGCGTCCACCACGGCCTGACCGATGGGAGTCGCACATGCCCCTTCTTCTTCGCAGATCCGCTGTCCTCTCGGCCCTGCTGGCGTCACTCCTGGCCTTCCCCCTGGCGCCGGTGGCCTCAGCCGCGCCGGCGGACGCCCGCTGCGCCCGCATCGGCAAGATCCACGTACCGGGCGCGCAGCACCAGGTCGCCGCCTGCCTGGACGATCTGACCACCGCCGGCACGTCCGCCTCAGGGCACACCGATCCGGCCGACTGGGCGGGGCTGCACTCGGCGGCCACCCGCAACCCGAGCGGCGTGCCGGGGATCCAGATCGACGGCTACTTCCAGGACACCTCCACCGCCAACCCCACCCACGGCTGGAACCACGACTCCCAGTTCGTGATCCGGCTCCCCGAGAAATGGAACGGCGGCCTGGTGATCGCCGGGGCGCCGGGGAACCGCCGCCAGTACGCCAACGACTTCACCATCTCCGACTGGGTGCTGGCCAAGGGCTACGCCTACGCCTCGACCGACAAGGGCAACGTCGACCTGCAGTTCTACAGGGACGGCAGGCGGCCGGGCGACGCCATCCTCGAGTGGTACCACCGGATGACCCAGGTCACCGTCGCCGCCAGGACGACCGTCGCCCGCCACTACGGCAGGAAGCTCCACAAGACGTACGCGATGGGCATCTCCAACGGCGGCCAGCTGGTGCGCTGGGCGCTGGAGAACCACCCCGAGCTGTACGACGGCGGCGTCGACTCGGAAGGCACGTTCTGGCCGCCGGACAACCGGCCGAACGCGCTGACCTACCTGCCGGTGGCGCTGCGCGAGTACCCCAAGTACGCCGCGACCGGCGACCGGGAGGCGCACGCCGCGATGCTCCGGGCCGGCTTCGCCCCCGGCTCGGAGTTCCTGTGGGACTTCAACTACCGCATCCTCTGGGACGGCACGCAGCGCCGGTACCGCGAGGAGGTCGACCCGGACTTCGACGGCGACCTGGACGCGGGCATCCCGTACTGCCAGAGCGGCACGCCCGGCTGCGACGCCGACTACGACTACTACGCGCGCCCGAAGAGCGTGCACCAGGCGGTGCGGCGGGCCTCGCACACCGGCCGCATCGGCAAGCCGCTGATCACCGTGCAGGGGACGCTGGACACCCTGCTGCCGATCAAGGTCCACGGCGACGCGTACGCCGCGTCGGTGCGTGCGCAGGGGATGGCCGCGCGGCACCGCTACTACCGGATCGAGGGCGCCTCCCACCTCGACCTCGAATACGACATGTTCCCTGACCGGATGCGGCCCCTGCTCCCCTGCATGCGCACGGCGTTCGAGGCCCTCGAACGCTGGTCGTCCGGGCAGCAGCCCCCGCCCAGTGCCACGATCCCCCGCCAGACCGCCGGCGACGTGGCCAACACCTGCGCCATCAGCTGACGGCCGCACCGCCGGCCAGCTCGCCGGCCCGGGCGCGGATGAGCCGCCGGACGATGAGTGCGGACGGCGAGGGCCGGCTGTCCTGACGCTGCGTCAGGCACAGGTGGACGGGGTCCGCGTCGGACAAGGGAAGCCAGACCACATCGGCGATGTCGGCCGAGGTGTCGAACCGGGCGAGGATGCCGACCCCGGCACCTTGGCCGACCATCACCTTGACGGTCCGCGCCGACATGGCCTGCACGACGACGTCGGGGGCCGCCACGTGCCGGTGCAGCGTCTCCCACAGCACCGTGCCCGCCCGCATGGTGACGATCGGCCAGGTCTCGAGATCACGCCACTGGATGTGGTCCCGCCCGGCCAGTGGATGGTCCGTACGCGCGTACGCCCCGACGGGGGCGGAGATGAGCGGTATCCGGCGCAGCCCCGGCGCGGCCGGGCTCGACGGCATGGTCACCACCCCGAAGTCCAGCGCGCCGTCGAGCACGGCGGCCTCGATGGCGGCCGACGCCCCTTCCCGGACCGCGAACCGCAGCCCGGGATGATATTGGCGCAACCGGCCCACGACCGGCGCGATGATGGTCTCCACGGTCACCGTGACGCCGCCGATCTGCACCCGCCCCCGATACGCGCCGCTCGACTCCATCGCCGACTCGCGCACCGCCTCCTCGGCCGCCACCAGCCGGCGCAGCGGCTCGATCAGGGCCTGGCCCGCCGGTGTCGGGCGCACGCCGTGCCGGCTGCGGGTGAGCAGGACGACGTCGAGCTCCTCCTCCAGCAGCGCGATCTGCTGCCCGACGGTGGGCTGGCTGACACCGCACCGGGCCGCCGCCCCACGCAGCGAACCCGCCTCGACCGAGGCCAGAAAGTACCGCGCCCGTTCCACCCGCATCGCGCCACCATAAAGGCAGAACCTTTCACCTGTGAACTGCTTCCACGTCTTCCCGTCGCTCCGACGGCGCGGAATCGTGACCGGTGGTGTCGAGGTGAAAGGAATACCAAGTGTCTGACCGCCCGCTCAGCGGTGTGCGAGTCCTGGACGTGTCGACGATCCTGGCCGGGCCCCTGGCGTCCGCGCTGCTCGGCGAGTTCGGCGCCGAGGTGATCAAGGTCGAGCATCCAGTCACGGGTGACCCGGCGCGCCACTACCCGCCGCTGGAGGACGGCGAGTCGGCCGCCTGGTCGATGATCGGCCGCGGCAAGCGGAGCGTCACCATCGACCTGCACCACGCCGAGGCGGCCCAGCTGGTCGGCCGGCTGGCCGCGGCCGTGGACATCGTGGTGACCAACTTCCGCCCGGCGACGTTGCGCCGGTTCCGCATCGACTTCGACGACCTGCGGGCGTACCGGCCGGATCTGGTGATGATCCAGGTGAGCGCGTTCGGCCGCACCGGCCCCTACGCCGACCGCCCCGGCTTCGCCCGCGTCGCGGAGGCCTTCGCGGGCCTCACCCACCGCACCGGCACCCCCGAGGGGCCGCCGGTGTTCGCCGGCTATCCCGTGGCCGACGGTGTCACCGGCATCTACGCCGCCTTCGCGGCCATGCTCGCGCTGCGCCAGCGAGACCGCACCGGACAGGCCCAGCTGGCCGACATCCCCCTCTACGAGCCGTTGCTGCGGATGATGGAGGACTTCATCGTCGAGTACGGCGCGTCCGGCGAGACCCGCGAGCGCCAGGGCAACCGCAACCCGCACATCAGCCCCAACGACCTCTACCGCACCCGCGACGGCCGCTGGCTGGCCCTGCCCGCCTCCACCGAGCAGATGTGGCGCCGCCTGGTCAAGGTGATGGACGCGGGCGACCTCGCCGTCCACGACTCCATGACCGCCCGGCTGGAGCACCGCGAGGAGATCGAGGCGCGGGTCGCCGCCTTCGTCGCGGCACACGACCTCGAACCGCTGATGTCGCTGCTCCACGACGCCGGAGTGGCCGCCGGGCCGGTGAACTCGGCGGCCGACATCTGCGCCGACCCGCACATCCGCGCCCGCGGCTCGGTGGTGGAGGTGCCGGACGGCAGGACCGGCCGCCCACGGCTCATGCAGGCTCCGGCCGGGCGCTTCTCCGGGTTCGACGCCACGATCGGCGGTGCCGCGCCGGCCCTCGGCGAGCACACCGCCGACGTACTGCGGGACCTCGCCGGGCTCGCCGAGCCGGAGATCCATGACCTGCGCCACCGAGGAGTGGTCTGACCCGGAAAGAGCGTGCTCATGACCATGGCAACCCTGTCCATCATCGTGCTGGCCGTCCTGCTCGCGGCGACCCTGATCCCCGGCTTCGACCTCGGCCTCGGCGCCCTGGCGGCGGCGTTCCTGCTCGGGCTCGCCGCCGGCGTCCCGACGAACGACGTGACGGCGTTCTTCCCGGCCGACTTCTTCGTGCTCATCGTCGGGGTGACGGCCCTGTTCGCCGTCGCCCAGCTCAACGGGACCCTCGACTGGCTACTCGACCTGCTGCTCCGGCTGGCCGGCGGCCGGCTCGTCCTGATCGCCCTGGCGCCGTTCGCCATCGGCGCCGTACTGACCGCGGCCGGCACCCTGCCCGCGGCCGCGACCGCCATCGTCTCCCCCATCGCCCTCGGCTTCGCCGCCCGGTACCGGATCTCCCCCATGATCGCCGCCGTCCTGGGCGTCACCGGTATCATCAGCGGGCTGCTCTCGCCGCTCGCCGTCTACGGCGTCACCGCCCGCGAGCTGGGCACCAAGCTCGACCTCGGCCTGCCCGGCTCGGCCCCGGTGACCTTCCTGGTCGGCGGGCTGCTCGCCGGGCTGGTCGTGTGCGCGGGCTGCCTGGCCGTCGGTCGGTTGAACGGCGGCATCCCTCGCGGCCGCGCCGCCACCCCGGCCGATTCCCCGGCACCCCCGTCCAGCACCACCGCACCAGCCAGCCCCGCCTCCGACCCCACACCCGCGTTCAGCCCCGGCCCCGCCCCCGCGTTCAGCCCGGCTTCCGCCCCCGACCCCGCACCCGCCTCCGACCCCGTTCCCGCGTCCGACCCCGTTCCCGCGTCCGACGCCACCGCCGGCACCGCCAGCACCGTCGGTGCCAGGACGGCAACGGCCGACCTCGCCGACTCGTCCGACCGGGCCGACCCGGCCGCGCCCGCGGCAGGGGCGCAGCGCCCCGGAGCACGCGCCTTCACGCTGCTCTGCATGGCCGCCGTCGTCATCCTGTCCGTCGGCTTCGACATGAACGTCGGCTATCTCGGCCTGACCGCGGCGCTGATCCTGCAACTGGCCTTCCGGCTGCCGCTCGGCGCCATCGTGTCCAGGATCCCGTGGAACGTGGTCCTGCTGATCGGCGGCCTGCTGACCTACGTGGGCCTGATGCAGCACCTGGGCGCGTTCAAGCAGATCAGCGAGCTCCTCGGGGTGGCGGGCTCGCCGCTGCTCAGCCTGCTGGTGCTGTGCTACGTCGCCGGCATCACCTCCTTCGCCGCCAGTTCCATCGCGGTGTTCGCGACCGTCATGCCCCTCCTGCCGCCACTGGTGGCCGCCGGCGTCTCCCCGGTCGGCGGCGTGCTCGCCCTGGCCCTGGCCTCGGTGCTGGTCGACCTCAACCCGCTCGGCATCACCGGCGGCCTCATCCTCGGCGCCGCCGAGCCCTCGGCCAGATCCCGCCTGTTCCGCCAGTTGCTCATCTACGGCCTGATCTCGATCGTCGTCGCCCCCGTCCTGACCTGGGCCGCCTTCGGCTGGTGGTGAACCGGCAGGGACAGAAGGCAGGCGTACGGCCTTCAGACGGTGCAATCGGCCCCAGGCGACGTACGCGCCCGTCAGGGAAACCGCCCTTACGTAAAGCGCCGTTATTGGACGGCGAATAAAAAGCAACTTCGCAAATCGAGCATCGACCGGCTCAAGAACTTCCGGGCGTGGCAATCCGATACGGCAAGCGTGCCTACATCTTTCCCGGGCTTTCTCAAGCGCTTTGAGCACTCATTTGAGTCAGCGTAGGAGCCATGGCGTTCACCGCAGTTCACGACGAGATTTAAATCGGTACAGGTCGTTCCAGTGCCCGCCCCGACGGCGGCTTACGCCGCTCCTACTCGGTGCTCGTCAAGTCACCCCGTCCCTCACTGACGATGTACGGCCGGGCGCCGTCGCGGTCGTAAGCCTCGTAAACGACGCCCTGCCCCCCTGCCCCAGGCGGCGAATGGTTCGGCCGCCCACCTGGTCGCTCCTCACCTGCCGTCGAGCTGAACCCGGGCCGGCGCTCCGACCGAGCACGCGCAAGATCGAGTCGACCAACAGTTGGATTTCCTGCCGCTCAACCAGGAGGATCCGATCGGCTTGCGGCCCTGCTCATCGCGATCTTCCGGGAGACACGGCTCAGTAGTCGGCGACCGTGATCTTCACGCGGACGGAGCCGTCGTTGTCGCGCAGGCAACCGTCGGCGTCGTTGACGCGCAGCTCGAGGAAGCCTGCCTGGCGCGCCTGGATCAAAGCACTCCTGCCGACCTTGTAGTGGGCGCCGTTGATCTTCGCGATCATCGAGCCGTACGGGTGCCTGTTGAGGATCTTGCACCCCTGGTAGATCCTGCGGTCGATGTGCCTGGCGTAGCCGGCCGAGGACACGTAGGGGAACTTGCGGTAGTCGACCGTCCACCGGCCGGTGACGTAGTGGATCCGTACCATGTCGCCTGGCTCGACGTACACGCCCGCGTGCTGCCAGCCGCTCTCCGAGTTGATCCATTTGCTTTTGCCGTAGGACGACGTGGCCGAGGCAGGCGAGGCGCCGGCGAGGACGCAACTGCCGGCGGTGAGTGTGGCGAGGAACAGGGTGGTCAGCTTCGATCGCATCTGTGGATGCCCTTCCGGAGTCTGTTTTTATGTTCCTTGTACATTTGGGTTGGATAGCGCCAGGGGAAGGAAGGTTCGCGGCCTTACGATCTTTTTTCCGCCGCCGCTCACGTGTACCCCGCCTCGAAAGTCATTCGGATCAGATCTCACCAGGACAATGAGGTCCTGGCGCGGGAAGATGCGTTAAGCGGCTGATCCCAAAAAGGTGACCTGCGCCCGGCGCAGGCCACCCTCCAGCGAAAGCCGCGCCGGCCGGCATCCCGTCAAGCGGCGTCGAGCGCTTCGGTGATCTTGCGGCTCATGTCCGTCACGGTGGGCCTTGGCCGGCCCTGGTGGGTGCGGGCGGACGCTTCGACGGCGACGAGGACGGTGCGGCGGAAGTTGTCGGCCTCTTCCGGGGCCTGCTCCTTGAGCAGGGCCATGGCCGCGGTCAGGGCCGGCAACACCTGGTCGGCGATGGCGGCTACGGACTTGCTGTCCAGCTTCAGTTCCTTGGGGTACGTGGCGAGCACGTGCCCGACCAGCCCGGTCGCGGAGGACAGGGCGATGGAGCCCTCGGTGGCGGCCTTGTGGGGCGAGCCGGCGGCATCGGCGGCGGACATCAGCGTGACGGCGCCGTACGCGGCGGTGCGCAGGGTGAGCTTGTCCTGGTCGGTGAGGGTGACGGACATGGTCGTGTGCTCCTTGATCGTGTTCTGACGTTCGATGGATCGGATGAGGGGTGGAACGCGGTCCTGGTGGGTGCCAGGGGTGTCTGGATGGCTGAGGCGGGGGTCGCCGAGGGAGTCCCGCCCTCGGCGGCCCACCGGAGTCAGTCGTCGATGGCCTGGTAGAGAGTGGTCCAGAAGTCGTTCATCAGGTGCGCCGGGTTCGGCACGGTGTAGCCGAGCTGGCAGAGCAGGATGCCGGTGAGCTGGTTGGCCGGGTCGGCGTAGGCCGAGGTGCCGCTGCCGCCGTCCCAGCCGAACTGGCCGATGGGGGCGTAGTCGCCGCGGTAGGTGCGGACCGCCATGCCGTAGCCCCAGCCGCCGTGCTGGCCCTGGCCGAAGGAGATGTGCACGTTGTCGGTGGCCATGGCGTGGCGGGCGGCCTGCTGCTCGGGCGTGAGCCGGTTGGTGGTCATCAGCTCGACGGCGGACCGGGACAGGATCCGCCTGCCCTGGTGGGTGCCGCCGTTGAGCAGCATCCGGAAGTAGGCGTGGTAGTCGTCGGCCGTGGAGACCAGCCCGCCACCGCCGCCCTGGAACGCCGGCGGCCGGCTCCAGCGTCCGCCCTTGGCCTCGTCCCAGACCAGGAACTCGCCGGTGGCCGGGTCGGGCGCGTACAGGGTGGGCAGCCGGTCGATCTTGTCAGCGGGCACGTGGAAGCCGGTGTCCTTCATACCGAGGGGCTCGAAGATGCGCTCGCGCAGGAACTCCTCGAACGACTGGCCGGTGACCCGGGCCACCAGCACGCCTACCAGGTCGTTGCTGAGGTGGTACTGCCAGCGCTCCCCGGGCTGGTACTGCAGCGGCAGCTCGCCCAGGCGGCGGATCCACTCGTCCGGCCCGGGCTGCGGCTCCGGTCCCGAGGGAGTGAGGTTCTGCTCGAAGATCGCGTTCATGATCGGGGTGCCCAGCGATGTCATGTCCATGCCGAGCCCGAAGGTGGAGGCCAGCACATCCCGTACGGTGATCGGCCGGCGCGCCGGCGCGGTGTCGTCCAGCGGGGCGTCGGGCCGCGTCAGCACCTGACGGTTGGCCAGTTCCGGCAGCCACGCATCCACCACGTCGTCCAGCCGCAGCCGGCACTCGTCCAGCAACACCATCGCCGCCGCCATCGACAGCGGCTTGGACGTGGAGGCCATCCGGAAGATCGTGTCCCGGCGCATCGGCGCGCCACCGTCGTGCCGCATCGTGCCGAGCGCCTCGACGTGCGTCCGGCCGCCCCGGCTGACCAGGGCGACCAGCCCGGGGATCTTCCCGGACTCGACATGCCGCGCCAGCACCTCACGCAGCCTGCGCAGCCCCGCTGCGGAGAAGCCGCTGTCGCTGTGTTCCATCATGAATCTCCTTGCCGACAGTGTTCGATCTTGCGAAAACCGCGTCCCGGTGCGCCGTTCATGGGTGTCCATGAGCGGCGCGTGCGGGCCGGGGGTGAGCTCGGCGTGGCCCGGTTCGCGACCCGAGGCCGGGAGCGGTGGGCCTTGCATGGGGTCAACCATCGCCGAACGCTCTGATACCGGGCTGTCGCCGTCCTGACACCGCCGCTGACACGACCCCTGCGGGCGATGACGTTGCCGGGGTATGGGGGCGGCGCTGCTGTCGGCTCGGATCCGGGGGCCGAGGAAGAGGCGCCCGCGCGTGCGCGCGCCGCCCGCTACTTCACCCGGCCTGACATCGCATCCGTCCATGCGCGGCGCCCCTCCGGCGCGATGGGCGCTGATCTGGTGCACAGCCGTCGAGAGCAACCTCATCCGGGCTCGCGCTCGCCCGGGTTCAGGCTCACTCGACACATCGGCCCCGTGGAGGTGGTCAGGCCGGTCGTCGTCTTCCCCGGGCCCACCCGGACCGGCCCTGAACGGTCACCGGCCCGCACCTGCAGCGAGATCGCGCGGGCCGTCCACGTCGACCCCCACGTTGCGGTGCCGCGCGCCTCGAAGGCTGCTGGGAATGGTCGGCGATTCCCTCGCGCCATCGGTCCCTCAACCGGGGGGTACCGCCGACCGACGTGGCGGCAGCCGCCTCACATCAGTGAACTTCTGATCGATTCCGGAGCTGACACTTCCGAGCGCCTATTTGGCCACGTACTGCTGGACGAGCTCGTCTGTGGCCCGCGCGACATGGTCGAGGTCGGCCCCGAGCGTGACCAGCACCTGGGCCGCCGCACTCGCACGATCGCGGACGAGCCCGAGCAGGAGGTGCTCGGTCCCGATGTAGTCGAGGCCGCGCTGCAAGGACTCCTGGTCCGCCGACTGGAGGACTTCGCCGGCCGACGGGGTGAACGGAAGGTGCCCCGACGCAGCGGTCTGGCCTCGGCCCTGGCTCTCCTCAACCTGACGGCGAACGCCGTCAAGGCTCAGGCCCAGGTTCTTGAGAACCGTGGCGCCCACGCCCCCATCCTCGCGGATCAGACCGAGGAGAACATGCTCGGTACCGATGTAGTCGTGGTTGAGCATCCTGGCCTCGTCCTGGGACAGGACGACCACACGCCGCGCCCGGTCGGTCAACTTATGGAACATCCCGCAGCTCCTCGCAAAGCAGTTGGTCAGGCCGATGACTTGGTTTCATCGATACGCATGCTAGGGAGCGACCGACAAATGATCAAAGTTCGCTGTTGCTCGCGGGTGGAGCTGCCGGTGACCGAGTGTTGGCGCCGGTGTTCGGGATCGAGCCGGGTGATCCGCGATCGGGCTCAGCGGTCGGTGGGCAGCGGGACGCGGTCAGCCGCGCGGGCGCACGCGATAAACCAGGCGACGTCATTGGTCGCTCCCGCGATAATGGCCGACGTGAAGCAGGTCGAGGTCGTCGTCGCCCATCACGAGTGCGCGACCCTGCGCGTCGGCGACGTGTTCCTGAAGGTCGACGCTGATCAGACGCGCACCGACGTCGAGGTCGAGGCGATGGCCATGGCGCCGGTCCCGACACCGGAGGTCCTGTGGCGGAAGCCGCCCGTGCTCGCGCTCGCCGCCCTCCGAGGGACGGCGCTCGGCCGCCTCGGCAAGCCGTCGATCGCGTCGCCGGCGGCGTGGGCCGCGGCGGGTGCCGCCGCACGGATGCTGCACGACGCGCCGCTGCCGCCATGGCCCGGTCGGAGCATCGACGAGATCGCATCGCGCCTCGACGGCGAATGCGAGTGGCTCATTACGAACGGCGTCCTTCCCACCGACCTGGTCACGCGCAACCGCCGGATTGCCGAGGCCGCGCTCCGGCCGTGGACACCGGTGTTCACGCACGGCGACCTTCAGGTCAGCCACGTGTTCGTCGACGGTGACGAGATCACCGGCGTGATCGACTGGTCCGAGGCGGCCCAGGGCGACGCCCTGCACGATCTCGCCATCTTGACGCTCGGTCACGAGGAGCACCTTGGCGACGTCGTCGCCGGCTACGGCACCCACGTCGACCTCGACGTGATCCGCGCGTGGTGGTCGTTGCGAAGCCTGCTGGCGATCCGCTGGCTGGTCGAGCACGGCTTCGACCCGTTCCTGCCCGGCTGCGAGGTCGACGTGCTGAGAGCCCGGATGTGAGGCTGCACGAGCCCGACGGGCGCCTCAGCCGAGGACCAGCGACTGCGCCGGGTTGGCGGAGCGTACGAGCACGCACCGAGCACGTCCGCGACCACTGCTCCCTTCGGCGCGCGCAGAGTCCCCAGGACGGCCGCGGCGTTCGTACGGTGGCCGACCGGACGCTACGACGTGACGTCCACCACGACCTTGCCGACCGCGCCGCTCTCCACCGCGCGATGCGCGTCGGCGGTGCGCTCGAGCGGAAAGCGGATCAGCGGCAGGCCGTGCTCCTCGCCGACCGGCAGCGCGCCGGCGCGGACGGCGGCGGCGACGTCCTCGACGGCCGCGGCGCGCGCCTCCGGACCGACCGTGTAGAGCACCAGGAACTGCAAGCGTGTGTTCAGCACCATGTTCTGGAGCACGTCCAGTTCGACCGGCTTGCCGCCGTCGTTGGCGTAGGTCGAGATCGTGCCGCGCGTCCGCAGCACGGCGAGGTCGAGTGCGAGGTTCGCGCCCAGCGCCACCTCGGCGACGATGTCGACGCCATGCGGGGCGATCCTGCGGATCTCAGCGGCCGGGTCGCCCTCGCGATAGTTGATCACGTGATGGGCCCCGGCGGCGGTGGCCAGCCGGGCTTTCCCCGGGCTGCTGATGGTGCTGATCACGGTGGCGCCGGCCCATCGGGCGAGCTGGATCACCGCGTGCCCGACCGCTCCGGCCCCGCCCGCGGCGAGCACCACTTTGCCGTCGAGCGCCCCGGGCCGCAGCCGGCCCGGGCCGTCCTCGGCGACCGTGAGCGCGCGGTGAGCGGTGAGCGCGGGGACGCCGAGTGAGGCGCCGACGTCGAAGCCGGCCTCGTCGGGCAGCGGCACGGCCTGTTCGGCGGGCACGACGGTGAACTCGGCGGCAGTACCGGTGGGCCGCCCGGCGGCGGCCATGAACAGCCAGACCCGCTGACCGACCCGGCTCCGGTCGATCCCCTCACCGACGGCGTCGATCGTGCCGGCGCCGTCGAGGTGCGGGGTGACCTCGGGGAAGTGCTTGGGATGGGAGGCGCCGGAGCGGGCCTGCCAGTCGGTTGGATTGACCCCGGAGACGGCGACCCGGACCCGGACCTCGCCGGGGCCGGGCGCGGGCAGGTCACGGTCGACAAGCTGGAGAACGTCGGGGGCGCCGTTGTCGCGGTAGATGATGGCCTTCATGATCCGTCCTTTTGGCCTGGTGGAGCGGGGCCTCCCGGCACGGCCCGGCGTTCCGTCAGGGTGTGTGGTGGGCCGGGTCGCGTTGGTTCCGGTCAGCCGAGAGGGACCTCGTTGGAGCGGGACTCGATGGCATCGAGGGTGGCGAGGGTCGCGGCGTCGAAGGCGATCTCGCTGACCGCCATGTTGGCCTCCAGGTGGGCGGGGTCGGCGGTGCCGGGGATGAGCAGTACGTTCGGGGCGTGGTGCAGCAGCCAGGCGAGGCCGACCTGGGAGGGCGTGACGCCCAGGGCCCTGGCCACGGCGTGCACCGCCGGCTCGTCGCCCGCCTTGGGCAGGCCCGGGAAGGCCCCGCCGAGCGGGAAGAACGGCACCCAGGCGATGCCCTCGGCCGCGCACAGCCGCAGCAGCTCCTCGTCGTCGCGGGAGACGAGACTGTACGCGTTCTGCACGCAGACGATGCCGGCCGGCAGGGCGCGGCGCAGGCCGTCGAGGGTGACGCTGCTCAGGCCGATCGCGCCGATCTTGCCCTCGTCACGCAGGGCGATCATCATCGCGAGCTGGTCGTCGAGGTCGACGACCTGGTCGCCCTCGGGACGCAGCCCCGGGCCGGTGTCCAGGCGGCGGAGGTTGACGACCGCGAGGCGGTCGACGCCGAGGCTGCGCAGGTTGTCCTCGACACTGGCGCGCAGCTGCTCGGGCCGCTGTGCCGGACGCAGCGGCGCGCGCCCGCCGGGGTCGGGGTCAGCGCCGACCTTCGTGACGACCAGGACGTCGTCCTCGGGACGCAGTGCCTCGCGGATCACGTCGTTGGCGAAACCGAAACCATAGAACTCGGCGGTGTCCACGTGGTCGACGCCCAGCTCGACCGCGCGGCGCAGCAGCGCGACGGCCTCCTCGCGGCGATCGTGCAGGCGCTCGAGCTGCAGCGCGCCGTACCCGATCCGGTGAACGGAGCGGTCGGCGAACGACGCGGTCGCGGTGGTCATGACGCTGTCTCCTCGGTCGATGATCGCAAGGCGATGTACAGCAGTTCGGCCTGGTAGAGCGCCATGAGCCGGTGGGCGATCGGGGCGGCGCGCTCCCGGGCCGCGGCCGGCTCGTGGCGCTCGACCTTGACGAGCCAGGCCGTGACGCAGTCGTGCAGCATCGCGCGCATCCGCTCGGTCATGTCGACGACGATGTCGCGGACGTCCGGGTCGGTGGTCGCCTCAGCCCAGGTCTGCACGCCGACCCGGGCCTCGGCGGGGTCGACCGCGGCGATCAGGCGGGAGAGCAGCTCGTCAGGGCCGGGCGGGGCGTCGCCCGCGGCGTACTCGCCGAGGACGTCGGCGCGCTTGGCGAGCACCTCGCGGGCGGCGGCCCGGACCAGGTCGGCCTTGTCGCGGTAGTGCGCGTAGATCGAGCCGGCCGAGAGGCCGGACTCGGCGGTGATGTCGGCGATCGAGGTCCGCTTCAGGCCGTTACGACCGAAGCAGCGTACGGCGGCCTCGGCGATCTGGGCACGCCGGAGTTCCTTGCGCGCGTCGGTGAGCCGCGGCACCACACCTCCACAAAGAGAATGACGGTTCTGCTTGCGGAGCACACTAAAAGAATGCTCGTTCTTTTTGTGTGGAGCGCCCCGAACAGGCCAGGTCGTGGCGACCTGTCCGGGATGGAACCTCGGCGCGCCGGCTGACCGAGCGCCGCACGAGCTGGAGCGCCTACCGGACCGGCGTCATCGGGGTGGCTCTTCGCCGCAGAGCGCTCGGCGGAGGGCATCGTGCCGGTAGCCGCGGACTCGAACGCTCAGCCCGGCGTCGGGCGCGAGGGTTTCACCGCCGTGGATGCCGCCTGGATAGACGTGCAGTTCGACGGGCACGCCGGCCCAGGACAGCCGGCGTGCGTAATCGATCGCCTCGTCGCGCAACAGGTCGAGGTCGCCGACGTCGACGTACGCCGGCGGCAGGCCGGAGAGATCGCCGGCGCGCGCCGGCGCGGCGTACGGCGGCACCCGGTCTGTGCCGAAGTCCTCGCCGAGCAGCGCCCGCCAGGCCTGGATGTTGGCCTCACGACTCCACGCGCCGAAGCCGGTGTTGGCCGTGGCCGAAGGGGTCGACGACAGGTCGTCCAGCATGGGGGACACCAGCATCTGGTGGGCGATGGCCGGGCTGCCGCGGTCGCGGGACAGCAACGCCACCGCCGCGGCCAGCCCGCCGCCCGCGCTCGTCCCGTAGAGACCGATCCGGCCGGGGTCGATCCCGAGCTCGCGGTGCCGGTCCGCGACCGCCACGAGTCCGGCGTAGCAGTCGTCCAGCGCCGCGGGGTACGGGTTCTCCGGTGCCAGCCGGTACTCGACCGAGACGACGACGAGGCCGGTCGCCCGGGCCAGCCCGACGGCCTTCGCCTGATCGCCGTCGACGCTGCCCGCCACCATGCCGCCACCGTGAACGTAGTAGACGCAGGGCGACTGCCGGGTGCTCGCGTGCGGTCGGTACACGCGCACCAGCACGGGCACCGCCACACCATGAGTGATCGGCAGGTCGTACACCTCGATGTCGTCGGGCACGGCAGGGGCGGCTCGCAGGGCGGACAACTCGGCCTGCCGCCTGCGTCGCTCGGGAATGTCGCTGACACCGCTCAGACCTTGGGGACCGACCAGCCGCAGGTACTGATCGAGGCGCGCGCGGACCTGGGGATCGATGCGCTCGGTGATGTCCACGGTAGGCAACCTAGGAATCGGGTGGCGGTTGGACAACGCCGTCGACGGCAAAGCGACCTTTCTCCACGGGAAAGCGCCGTCCCACCGGAGCCGGCGATCCCGTCCGGCGATCCGGTCAGGCGATCCGGTCAGGCAGGCGTGCGGCCAGATGGTCGACCAGCTCGCTGATCCGTCGGGGCACGTGGACGTCGTCGGACAGGAGCGCGTAGATGTCGGCAGGCGGCGTCGGCACCCCGGGCAGCACGCGCACCAGGGCCCCGCTCTCGAGGTGAGACCGGATCTGCCACTCCGACCGCATGATCACCCCGCGGCCCTGCAGCGCCCAGTCGGTCACGATGTCCCCGTCGTTGCTGGACAGGCGGCCGTGCACGCGTATCTGGCGCGGGTTCCCGGCGTCGCCGAAGCGCCACAGGGCGAAGTCGCCCTCGTTCTCGCGGAGCACGATGCAGTCGTGGTCGGCCAGGTCCTCCACGCGTTCGGGCCTTCCGCTCCGTTCCAGGTAGGAGGGTGCGGCGCAGGGAACGCGGCGGTTCGCCGCCAGCCGGCGCATCCGCAGGGAGGAGTCCGGGGGCGTGCCGACGTGGACGGCCAGGTCGAACTCGCGGCGGTGCGGCCGCAGGGGCAGCGCCGTCGTGCGCAGCTGGATGCTCAGCCGGGGGTGCCGGGCGGTGAACTCGCCGAGCAGCGGCGCCACGTGCGCGCGTCCGAGGCCCAGGGTCGCCTGGACCACGACGGAGCCCCGCAGGTCGCCGGAGCGATGCGTGACCAGGTCCTCGAGTTCGCGGACCTGGTCGAGGATCGTCTCCAGGCGCGCGGCGTAGACCTCCCCCTCGGGGGTCAGCGCGAGCCGGCGCGGGCCGCGGTGCACCAGACGTACGTCGAGCCGGCGTTCCAGGGCGCTGAGGCGCTTGCTGACGACAGGCAGGGAGCAGTCCAGCTCGCGGGCGGCCGCCGTGAGCGTTTCGCTGGAGGCGACCACCTGGAAGAAGTGGAGGTCGTCCATCGAGGTGGTCATCGCGTCGTACCGCGGCGGGATTGGCGCCGGCGTCTTTCCATGAGCGAAAGGATAGGTTGCTCCAGGCGTTCTTGTTGCGGCGTTTCCCGCCGACGAAGGTGGAGGCGCACCCGCCGGCCGGACCGGGTGCGCGCACTGTCGACGAGGCCGGAGGAGCGCCTGTGTCCCACCGTCACCGCATCGCGGTCATCCCGGGCGACGGCATCGGAGGTGAGGTCGTCCCGGAAGGGCTGCGGTGCCTGCGGGCCGCCGCGGAGGCCCATGGATTCGAGCTGGAAACCGTCGAGTTCGGGTTCGCCTGCGCCGACTACTGGGTGCGGCACGGCGAGATGCTGCCACCGGACTGGCGGGAGGTGCTCGGCGGCTTCGACGCGATCTTCTTCGGCGCGGTCGGGTGGCCCGAGGTCGTGCCCGACCACGTGTCGCTGTGGGGCAGCCTGCTGAAGTTCCGCCGCGAGTTCGACCAGTACGTCAACCTGCGTCCGGTACGGCTGCTGCGCGGGGTGCGCAGCCCGCTGCGCGACCACGAGCCGGGCGACATCGACTTCCTGGTCGTCCGCGAGAACACCGAGGGCGAGTACTCCGACATCGGGGGCCGGATCTTCGAGGGCACCGACCGCGAGACGGTCGTGCAGGAGACCGTGATGACCCGAACCGGGGTGGACCGGGTGCTGCGGTACGCGTTCGAGCTGGCCGGCTCGCGGCCACGCAGGCACCTGACGTGGGCGACCAAGAGCAACGGCATCTCCATCACGATGCCGTACTGGGACGAGCGCGCGGCCGCGATGGCGGAGCGGTACCCGGACGTGGTCGCGGACAAGGACCACATCGACATCCTCGCGGCCAAGTTCGTCCTGCGCCCCGAGCAGTACGACGTCGTCGTCGCCAGCAATCTCTTCGGCGACATCCTCTCCGACCTCGGGCCGGCGTGCGCGGGGACGATCGGGATCGCCCCGAGCGCCAACATCAACCCGGACCGCACCTGGCCCAGCCTGTTCGAGCCGGTGCACGGCTCGGCTCCCGACATCGCCGGACGCGGGATCGCCAACCCGGTCGGTCAGATCTGGAGCGGCGCCATGATGCTCGACCACCTGGAAGAGCCCGCCGCGGCGGCGCGGATCGTGGCCGCGATCGAGACCGTGCTCGACGAGCGGCCGGAGGTGCTCACTCCCGACCTCGGCGGCTCCGGGACGACCGCGGGTCTCGGCACGGCGATCGCCGCCGAGATCGCGACCGGGGCAGCCGGGCGACGCGGTTCGCGGCCGAAGGCGACCACGACGTCATGACACCATCCTTCTCCGACCCGATCGGCCTGGAAGTGCGGTGGGACCGGCTCGCCGCCGCGACCGACGAGGCCGCCTCGACAATGCTGCGCACGGCCTTCTCGACCATCATCCGCGAGTCCAACGACTACACCGTCGTCCTGATGGACCGCCAGGGACGCACCATGGCGGAGTCGCGCGCCGGCATCCCCGGTTTCGCGGCCCTGATGAGCTCCCTCTGCGCCGTGGTGCTGGACAGGTTCCCGGCCCGGGAATGGCGAGACGGCGACTGCGTCATCACCAACGACCCATGGATCGCGACGGGGCACCTGCCCGACATCGCCATGATCACCCCGATCTTCCACAGAGGCGCGCTCGTCGGCTTCGCCGGGACCGCGGCGCATTCCCCCGACATCGGCGGCACGCCGTCCATGGGAGCCACCGAGCTGATCTCGGAGGGCATCCTGATCCCGCCGTTGCGGCTGTTCCGGGCCGGCGGGGTGGAGCAGGGGGTCAAGGACCTCCTGCTGGCCAACGTCCGCCTCGCCGACCAGCTGTGGGGGGACCTGGAGGCGCAGGCCGCCGCGCACGCGGTGTGCCGGCGGCGGGCGCGGGAGTTCCTCGACGACTTCGGCGAGCCGGACTTCGAGCGGTTCGCCGCCGAGGTGCACGCGCTGGCCGATGCCGCGCTGCGGGCGGCGATCCGCGACCTGCCGGACGGCGTGTACCGGGCGGGCGTCGACGCCGACGGTGTCGAGGGGCACCCGACGCACATCGAGTGCGCGGTCACGGTGAGCGGGGACCGGATCGGGATCGACTACGCCGGGAGCTCGGCCCAGGTGCCGTACTCGACCAACTCCACGCTGAACTACACGCGCGCGTACTCGATGTATCCGCTGAAGATCCTGCTCGATCCGGCCACGCGGACGAACTGGGGCTCTTACCAGGCGATCACCGTGACCGCTCCGGCGGGCACGATCGTCAATCCCACGTTTCCCGCGCCGGTCGTGGCGCGCCACCTGACCGGGCACCTGCTCTCGTGCGCGATCTACCAGGCGCTCGCGCCGGTGCTGCCCGACCGGGTCATCGCCGACAGCGGCGGGGCGCCCGCGCTCCGCGTCCGATTCGCCGGTGTCGACGACGACGGTCGCCCCTTCTCGCAGATGCTGTTCGCCAACGCCGGCATGGGGGCCTCCAGGGACAAGGACGGGCTTTCGACCACCGCGTTCCCGACCAACTCCGGGAGCGGGAGCGTCGAGGCGATCGAGGTCGCCTCTCCCCTGCGGTTCGTGCGCAAGGAGCTCCGGGCTGACTCGGGCGGTCGCGGGCGGCGCCGCGGCGGGCTGGGGCAGGACATCGAGGTGCACAACCCGACCCGTCGTCCGGTGCAGATGGTGCTGCTGGGGGATCGCGAGCGGCACCCGGCCCTCGGGCTCGCCGGAGGGGAGCCGGGGGCGACGGCGTACGCGGTGCTGGACACCGGCGAACGCCTGTCCCTGAAGTCGATCTCCCAGCTGGCCCCGGGTTCCTCGGTGGTCATCTCGTTCCCCGGCGGCGGAGGGTTCGGTGCGCCGGAGGAGCGGGAGCCGCACCTGGCCGTGGCCGACGAGCTGGGTGGCTATGTCCGTCCACCTGCGGTGGGACGGGAACAGACGGGTGAGGAGTCTCATCGATGAGTCGTACGGTCCGGATCGGGGTGGACGTCGGTGGCACGTTCACCGACCTGCTGCTGCACGATCCGGCACGCAACCTGACATGGCCCGGCAAACTGCCCTCCACGCCGCACGCCCCCAACGAGGCGATCACCGCGGGCATCGCGCGTCTGCTGGCGGAGACCGCCACGCCGGCCGGTGACGTCGCCGGGGTGGTGCACGGCACGACCCTGGTGACCAACACGCTGCTCGAGCGCACCGGCGCCGTCGTGGGACTGCTCACCACCAGGGGTTTCCGCGACACCCTGGAGATGGCCCGGGAGATCCGGTTCGACACCACCGACCTCCTCGCCCGCCCGGCCGATCCGCTGGTCCCGCGGCACCTCTGCCGCGGGGTGCGGGGGCGCATCGCCGCCGACGGCACCGAACTGGAGCCGCTGGACGAGGCCGAGGTGCTCGCGCAGGTGCGGGAGCTCCTCGATCGAGGCGTCGAAGCGGTGGCGGTGGCCCTGCTGCACTCCTACCGCGACGACAAGCACGAACGGCGGGTGCAGGAGCTGCTCGCGAGGGAACACCCGGCGCTGCCGGTCACCGTCTCCAGCGCGGTCGCTCCCGTGATCGGCGAGTACGAACGGGCGAGCACCGCATGCCTCAACGCCTACGTGCAGCCCCTGGTGGTGCGCTACCTCGACGCGCTGCGTGGCGACCTGCTCGCGATGGGCATTGGCGCGCCGCTGCACGTCATGCTGTCCGGAGGCGGGGTCACCTCCTTGGAGGAGGCGAAGGCGTTCCCCTTCCGCCTGCTCGAGTCCGGTCCGGCCGCGGGTGCGATCGCCGCTGCCGCCGTGGCACGCCGGCTGGGTGAGCCGGATGTCGTCTCGTTCGACATGGGCGGCACCACGGCCAAGATCGCGATCGTCGGCGGCGGTGAGCCTCGCCGCAAGCACGACTTCGAGGCGGGCCGCGTCGACAAGTTCAAGCCGGGCTCGGGCCTGCCGTTCAGGCTGACCGTCGTCGACATGATCGAGATCGGCTCGGGTGGCGGCTCGATCGCGGCGCCGGACCCGCTGGGGTTGCTCAAGGTCGGCCCGCGCAGCGCCGGGTCCGTGCCGGGGCCCGTCGCCTACGGCAGGGGCGGGGACCATCCGACCGTCACGGACGCGGATCTCGTGCTCGGCTATCTCGATCCGGCCGCCTTCCTCGGCGGGGAGATGGTGCTGCGGACCGCCGAGGTCCACAAGGCGGTGGACCGGGAGGTGGCGGGGCCACTCGGCCTCGACCGGGTCGGCGCCGCGTCGGGCATCGTCGAGGTGGCCACCGCGAGCATGGCGGCCGCCGCCCGGATGCACCTGTCCGAGCACGGCAGGGACCCCGCCGACTTCGCCCTCGTCGCGTTCGGCGGGGCCGGCCCGGTGCACGCGTACGGTCTGGCCAAGCAGCTGAAGATGTCACGGGTCATCGTCCCGATGCGCGCCGGCGTCATGTCCGCCTACGGGTTCCTCGTCGCCGCACCCACCGTGGACCAGGCGCGCAGCCTGCCCTCGGCCCTCGCCGGCGTCGAGTGGGACCGCGTCGCCGCCGTCTATGACGAGATGGCCGCGCACGCCACCGCGGTGCTGCGACCGGACCGTCCCGATCTGGTGCGGATCCGGCGGTCAGTCGACATGCGGTACGTGGGGCAGGGGTTCGAGATCGAGATCGGGCTCCCCGGGACGGACGTCGCCCGCACCGACGTCGAACGCCTCCACCGGGCCTTCGAAGAGACCTACCGCGCGACGTTCGGTCGCTCCCTCGACGGACCCGCGGAAGTCGTCAACTGGCGGCTTTCGGCACAGCTGCCCGGCCACGACATCCCCATGGGATGCGCGCCCGTGGCCGGCGACCCCCGGCGCGGGGTACGCGAGGTGTGGCTCCCCGGGCACGGCCGGCTCCGGGCGACGGTCTGGGACCGGTACCGCCTGCGACCGGGAATGGAGATCACGGGACCGGCGGTCTTCGAGGAGCGCGAGTCCTCGTGCTGTTTCGGACCGGAGTGCCGCATCCGGGTCGACCGCGATCTGACGCTCCTCGTCGACCTCGCGCGCTGACCTCGAGCGGCCGGGCATGGTCCTTCAGAACCGGGCGGCGGAGGCCGCCGCGGGTGTCGTGGGCGCGGCGAGCAGGTCCCCGAGCCCGCCACGGGCGTCCTCGATCACGAGCGCCTCGGCCGCCGCCGAGTCACGCGCCCGCAACGCCCGGACGAGCGCCCGATGGCTCGTGTAGCGGTGCAGGCCGAACTCGGCGTCGTGGCTGATCCGTTCGATCAGCCTGGCCCGGCGCTCCGGCCACGAGAACACCCGGGTCTGGTCGAGCAGCCGCACGAGGACCGGGTTGCCGGCGCAGGACTCGACGACCTCGTTGAAGCGCTGCATGGCGTCGAGCAGCCGGCCGAGGTGCCGCGACAGCTCCTGCCCGGCCTTCTGCCGCTGCTTGATGAGGATCAGCAGGTCGTCGGCCTCGTCGAGGATGGCGTCGAGCTGGTCCAGCTGCTCCGGGGACGCGTGCCGGGCGGCGAAGCGGGCCACCATCCCGCGCAGGGCCACCTCGACCTCGGCGAGGTCCTGGATGGCGACGTCGCCGAACGTGGCCACCTGCACCGTCCTCGGCCCCGTCCGTTCGAGCAGGCCGTCCTGCTCCAGGCGCCGGATGGCCTCGCGCACCGGCGTCGGGCTGACCGACAACCGCTCGGCGAGCCCCCGTTCGGTGACCTTCTGCCCGGGACGTAGCTCCCCGATCGTGATCGCGTCGCGGATGGCGCGGTACGCGCGGTCGGCCAGGGTGCCGGCCGTCAGGCCCCTCAACGTCTCATCCGCCATGCGATCAGTCTAACTGCCATGGCAAAGCTAACTTGAGACTATTGACCGTCTTGCTATAGCAACCGTAGCGTTGTGCTCGCCACAACGGCGAAGTGAAGGGAAGGTGTCCAATGTCCACGACGATGAGCGGGCAGCCCACGCGAGCGGGACGCATCACCTTCCTCGTCTCCCTGGCGGTCTTCGCGCAGGAGTCGACGTGGAACCTCTACGACTCGCAGGTGCCGCCGTTGCTCCGCGAGCACATCGGCAGTGCCGCGCTCATCGGCCTGCTCATGGGGATGGACAACCTGCTCGGCATCTTCATCCAGCCGTGGATGGGCAACCGGTCGGACAACACCCGCACCTCGTGGGGAAGACGTATCCCGTACCTCGTCGTCGGGATGCCGCTGGCGGCGCTGCTGTTCCTCGTCATCCCGCATGCCGCGGCCTCGTTACCCCTGCTGATCCTGGTGATGTTCGCCTACGCGCTGGTCGCGAACTCGTTCAAGCCCATCGCCGAGTCCCTGCTCCCGGACTTCATCCCGCCGCAGCGCCGGAGCCGGGCCAACGCGGCGGTCAAGATCGCGTCGAGCCTCACGGTGATGGTCGCGGCGCTGATCAGCATCTTCCTGATCGACGACTTCCCGAGATTGTCGTTCGCGATTCCCGCGGTCCTGATGGTGGCGTCCGTGGCCCTGCTCGCCGCGAAGCTGCGGGACAGCCGGTCCCCGGCCTACCGGACGGCACTCGAGGAGGACCGCGAGCGGCAGGGTACGGCGGCGGCGAACGTGCGGGTGCGGGTGCGGGACGTCGTGCTCGACATCGTGCGGGATCCGAACCGCAGCAGGTTGCTGCTCATCGTGGCCATCCTCCTCTTCGGCGGTGCGTGGGCCGCCTCCCGGGCCCTCATGACGCCGTACGGCATGGAGGTGCTGGACCTGTCCCGCGGCGAAGCGGGCGGGCTGACCCTGCCCAGCGGGGTGGCCTTCATCGTGGCGGCCTACCCGGTGGCGATGCTCGCGGAGCGCTTCGGCCGGCTGCGCGTGATGATGGCCGGGATGGCGGTGTTCGCGGCCGGCCTGGTGCTCGGCACCGTGGTGCAGACGCCCACCGGCGCGGTGGTCGGCCTGTGCGTCGCGGCGGCGGGCGCGTCCTCGTTCCTGGTCAACGCGGTCGTCGTCCTGTGGAACCTCGCCCCGTCCGACGGAGTGGTCGGGACCTATACCGGTCTCTACACCGTCGGATGGGTGGGCGGCGGCTTCCTCGGGCCGGCGGTGGTCGGCGGCATGGTCGACCTGACGAGCTGGTCCCTGCTGCTGGTCCACGTCGCGATCATCGCGGTCGTCGCCGTGCTGACGGTCGCGCGCGTCAGCGCCCTGCAACGACGCTCCTCCTCCGGACGTGTGCTGTGACGGCGACCCGCGTGCTGATCACCACGGACTACCTCCGCCCCGGCGACGAGGTCGACGAGTTCCTGAGACTCTCCGGGCTGGAGACCGTGCACCTGCCCATGGTCGGCCGGCGCGACCCCGAACAGCTCGTGGCGGCGCTCGCCGGGATCGACGCCGCGCTGGTGGCCAACGAACCGCTGACGGCCGACGTCCTCGCCCGCGCGCCGAGGCTGAGGGTCATCGTGCGGACAGGCGTGGGCTACGACTCGGTCGACGTGGCCGCCGCGGCCCGGCTGGGGATCAGCGTGAGCAACCTGCCCGGCATCAACGCCAACGCCGTCGCCGAGTACACCATGGGTCTGTTGCTCGCGGGCGCCCGACGCCTCGTGCAGTCCGCACACGGTGTGGCCCGGGGGGCCTGGCCGCGCGAGGACGGACGTGAACTGCGCGGGTCGACCCTCGGGCTCATCGGCTACGGCGCGTCGGCGCGGGCGGTGGTGCCGCTGGCTCGCGCCTTCGGCATGAACGTGGTCTGCTCCACCGGCGTGCCGGCCCGGCTGCGCAGCGATCCGTCGGTCGCATTCGTCGACCTGGCCGAGCTGCTGGCCACCGCCGACTACGTCTCGGTGCACACCTCGCTCACGGAGCGGACCCGAGGCCTGCTCGGCGAGTCGGCGTTCAAGCGGATGAAGCCGACCGCGCTGCTGGTCAACACCGCGCGTGGTCCCATCGTCGACGAGGACGCGCTCGTCGCGGCCGTACGGGCGGGACAGATCGCGGGCGCCGCGCTCGACGTCGTGAGCGAGGAGCCGCTTCCGCCCGGCAGCCCGTTGCGCGGCGTCGACGGCATCGTCGTCTACTCCCACATGGCCGGGCAGACCGCCGAAGCACGAGCCGCCGCGGGGCTCAGAGGGGCCGAGGAACTCGTGGCGGCGCTCGAAGGCCGAGCACGGTTCCCGGTGAACTGACACCGAGAGAAAGAGGGACATGGACAGCGAACCCGTCAAGCCGGTCCGGGTCCTGTCGCCGAGCGGCATGCTCGGCGCGGGCTGGGACCACGCGACGATCGAGCGCGGCATCGCCCTGGGTGCCGACGTCATCAGCATCGACGCCGGGTCGACGGACTCCGGCCCCTACTACCTCGGCTCCGCGACCCCCAAGACGACGGCCAAGGCGGTGGCACGCGACCTGCGCAGCCTGCTGACGGCCGCGTCCGGAGCGGGCATACCCGTGATCGTGGGCTCCTGCGGTACGAGCGGGACCGACAGCGGCGTCGACTGGGTCGCCGGGATCGCGGCCGAGGTGATGGCGCAGGAGGGCCTGGACCTGAAGGTCGCCCGGATCTACAGCGAGCAGGACGCGACCCGGTTGAAGGAGCACCTCGACGCGGGCCGGATCCACCCGCTGCCCCCGTTGGGACAGCTGCGCGCCGAGACCCTCGAGAGCTGCACCCACATCGTCGGCGCGATGGGCCACGAACCGATCGTCGAGGCACTCCGGGCCGGTGCCCAGGTCGTGCTCGCCGGCCGTGCCACCGACACGGCGGTGGCCGCCGCCTACCCGCTCATGAAGGGGCTGCCCGCCGGGCCGACGTGGCACGCCGCCAAGATCGTCGAGTGCGGCGGTCAGTGCACCGGCAACCCGCGCGCGGGCGGCGTCCTCGCCACCATCGACGCCGACGGCTTCACCATCGAACCGCTCGACCCCGCGGTGTCGTGCACGCCGATCTCGGTGGCCGCCCACATGCTCTACGAGACCGCGAACCCGTTCGAGATGCGGGAGCCCGACGGCACCCTCGACGTCCGGGACGCGCGCTACACCGCGGTCGACGACCGGATCGTCCGCGTCGAGGGGTCGCGGTTCCACGTCGCCGACCAGTACACGATCAAGCTGGAGGGCGCCCGGATCACCGGCTACGAGACCATGTCGTTCACCGCGATCCGGGACCCCCTCATCCTCGCCGACATCGACGCCTGGGCGGACCTGATGCGCACGATGATCAAGCGGCGGGTGGGCCAGACGCTGGAGCTGGCGGACCACGAGTACGCCTTCGACCTGCGCCTCTACGGCCACAACGCGGTGCTGGGCGACCTCGAGCCCGAGACCGGGCCGCCGCGGGAGGTGGGCGTGATGCTGCTGGTCAACGCGCCCGACCAGGCGACGGCCACGGCGATCGCCAAGGTCGCCAACCCGCTGATGCTGCACCTGCCGACGCCGGCGATGGACTACCTGCCGAGCCTGGCGTTCGCGTCCTCGCCGGCCGAGGTCGAGCGCGGCGCGGCGTACGAGTTCGTGCTGAACCATGTCGTCGACTGCGCCGACCCGACGAGCCTGTTCCGCATCGAGACGGGAGACGACGCCGATGCCTGAGACCACCCTGGCGGACCTCGCCCACGAGGTCCGGTCCAAGAACGCGGGCCCGTTCTGGGTCACCATGGAGCTCTTCATGCGCGACGCCGACGGCTACCGGATCGCCGCGGACGAGTCCTTCCTGAACGAGCGCGTGATCGCCGAGCTCTACCGGGTCGAGGAGAGCACGGTCCAGATGTTCCGGATCCCGTCGCTGAACGTCGTGAAGATCTCCTTCCCGCGTCCCATCAGCCAGGGATCGCTCCGGGACCGCGACATGCACGCCGGCCAGCACCACGTCCCTCTCGCGCGCATGCCGATCAGGCGGCCGGCCGACCATGATCGCTGACGACCTCGGCACCTGGGCGGCCGCGCTGCGGTTCGACGACCTCAGCGAGCACGCGGTCCACACGGTCCGGCAACGCCTGGTCGACACCCTCGGCTGCGGGCTCGGCGCGTTCGACGCCGAGCCCGGCCGGGCGGCGCGACGTCTAGCACGCGCCCTTCCCCCGGGCCCGTCGACGGTACTGGGCACGAGAAACACCGCCACCGCGGACGTCGCCACGTTCGTCAACGGGACGATGGTGCGCCACCTGGACTTCAACGACGGCTACCTCGGGCTCGAGCCGGGACATCCCAGCGACAACATCGCGGCGTGCCTGGCGGTCGCCGAGGCCGAAGGGCGCTCCGGCCGGGACCTCGTCACCGCCATCGCGCTCGCCTACGAGGTACAGGTCCGGTTGCAGGACGCCGCGAACCTCTACCGCCGCGGCTGGGACCACGTGAACTACGTGCTCGTGTCCGCCACGCTCGCCGCGGGCAAGCTCATGGGCCTGGAGGCGCGGCAGCTCACCCAGGCGGTCAACATCGCCCTGAACGGGCACATCGCGATGCGCCAGGTCCGGGCAGGCGAACTGTCGTCGTGGAAGGGTTCCTCCGCGCCGAACGCCGCCCGGAACGGTGTCTTCTCCGCCTGGCTGGCCAGGGAGGGGTTCACCGGCCCCGCACCTATCTTCGAGGGCGAAATGGGGTTCATGCGGCAGGTGAGCGACTCCTTCGTGCTGGAGCCACTGGAGTTCCCCCGCACCCCCGGCAGCACGTACGCCGTGTCCCGGACGCTCACCAAACTGCTGCCGACCAACGGTGAGATGCAGACCGCGGTGTGGGCGGCGCTCGACCTGCGCGAGAAGATCGCCGACCTCGCCGAGATCGACCGCGTCGTCGTCGACACCACGCACATCGGCTGGACGATCCTGGGCAAGGACCCGGAGAAGTGGCGCCCCACCACGCGCGAGACCGCCGACCACAGCCTCCCGTACACGGTGGCCCGCGTGCTCGTCGACGGGGAGCTGACGGCGTCCTCGTACGAACCGGACGCGCTCGCCGACCCCGCCGTCGCGGCGTTGATGGCCCGCGTCGAGGTTCGCGAGGACCCGGTTCTCACGGCGATGCTGCCGACCCGCATCCCCAATCGGGTCACCGTCCGCCTCAGGTCCGGTGAAGAGCTCGTCCGCGAGGTCCACGACGCCCCCGGTGGCCACCGGACCCCGATGACCGACGAGCAGTTCGCGAAGAAGTTCGTGGCCCTGGTGGAACCGCTGACGACGGCAGCGCGGTGCGGCCGGATGCTCGACGAGATCTGGAACGTCGACCTGGCGCCGACCGTCACCACCCTCATGCGGGCCCTGGTCGTCGACGACGAGCCCGATGGCGGATGAGCCCGCCTGCTCTCGCCTCGATCCGAAAGGGGAGCTCTCGTGATCCGTCTCGCGGACCTGCCTGCCGCACACCCCGGCCGCCGGCTGCTGACCGGCCGTACCCCGTTCTTCGCCGCGCCGGCCGAACCGCGCTGCGGCTACTGCGCCTACGTCCCCAGGACCTGGACTCCCGATGCCCGGATGCCGGTGCTGGTGGCCGTGCACGGCACCGGGCGCAACGTCGGCGCGTTGCGGGAGGGACTCATCCCCTTTGCCGACCGGCACGATGTCATCGTCGTGGCACCGCTGTTCCCGGCCGGCATCGACGATCCGGACGACGTGCACAACTACAAGAGCATCGACGCCCACGGCATCCGGTTCGACCTGGTGCTGCTCGATGTCCTGGAGCAGGTCCGGGTCCGGTGGAACGCGCGGGTGGACACGGTGATGCTGTGCGGGCACTCCGGCGGTGGCCAGTTCGCCCACCGGTTCCTCTACCTCCACCCGGAGCGGCTCGCCGCCGTCGCGGTGAGCGCGCCGGGCAGCGTGACCCTGCTCGACCACTCGCTCGCCTGGCCGGCCGGCATCGGCGACACCCGGGAGCGATTCGGGATCCCGGTCGACCCCGCCGCGGTCGCCCGGGTGCCGGTGCTGCTGGTCATCGGCGGTGACGACGACGGGCGGGCCGACCTGGCCGCCATGGGTCATCCCGGCCGCAGCCGGCCGGAGGAGCTCGACCGCCTGGGCGGGAGCCTGGCACGGCACCGAACCACCGTCCGGAAGGTCGAGGTGCCGAAGGTGGGCCACGATGCCGCGGGAACGCAACCGCCGATCATCGACTTCTTCGACGACCTGCTCACCGGCCACGCCGACTCCGGGATGCGGTCGGAAGCCCGTTCGCCCGGGCGCGACGCGCCGCCGGCACAACAGCGCACCCCGGTCCACCGCGAGCGGTGAACTCGAAGACGCCCCCGGCCGAGGCGACGGCGCTGACGGCGGAGCTCACGTTTCGCTGATCGTGTCGCCGCAGGTTCGGGGTCACCAGGGGATGACGCCGTCGTCCTCGAAGAACGAACCGGTCGGGCCGCCGTCGGGCAGCGTGGCGAGCCGGATCGCTGTGGCTGCGCCCTGTTCGGGCGTGCGGGGTCCTTGGAAGCCGGTGAAGTCGGTCGCGACCAGGCCCGGGCAGGCGGCGTTGATCAGGATGCCGGTATCGGCGAACTGCCGGGCGTACTGCACGGTGACGGCGTTGAGGAACGACTTCGACGGCGAGTAGGCCGCCATGACAGGGCCGATCTCGATGTCCGGGTCCGCCTGCCGGGTCAGGGACGCGACGCTGCTGGAGACGTTGACGATGCGTGGCGAGGCCGAGCGCCGCAGCAGCGGCAGCATCGCGTTGGTCACCCGGATGACACCGATGACGTTGGTCTCCACGACCGTGCGGACCACGTCGAGGTCGAGCGTGGTCGGGTCCTGCACCCACCCCGGACCCACCTCTCCCGAGATGCCGGCGTTGTTGACCAGGGCGTCCAGGCGCCCGGCCTGCCGTTCGACCAGTTCCGCGGCATCGGTGACGCTTCGGTCGCCGGTCACGTCCAGCGGCACCCCGAACGCGTTCACCCCGCCGGCGCGCAGCTTCTCGACGGCGGTCTCGAGCCGGGCCCCGTCTCGGGCTCCCACGCCCACGCGGTATCCGAGGGCGCCCAGCCCGGCCGCGATCGCGTAGCCAATCCCCTTGTTCGCGCCGGTCACCAGCGCGATCCTCGTTTCGCTCATGCCGTTGATGTTCGCTGCCGGACGAGCGGGGCAGCCAACACCGATCCGGTGCCCTGTCATACCCGGTAGGTATCACTGGCTATGCTGTGGCCGTGGACACCTTGGAGACCCGCGAGCTGAGGTACTTCATGGCCGTCGCCGAGGAGCTGCACTTCGGCCGCGCCGCCGAGCGCCTCGGCATGGCCCAGCCGCCGCTGTCCCGGGCGATCCAGCAGCTCGAGCGGCGCCTCGGCGTCTCCCTGCTCGAACGCAACCGCCGCGGCGTCTCCCTGACCGGCGCCGGGGAGGTGCTGCTGCACGAGGGCCGCGCGGCCCTCGACGCGACCACCGCTGCCGCTCGCCGCACCCGTCGCGCCGGTGGCGCTGACCGTTCGGGCAGCCCCCGCCATCGCCTGGTCCTGGCGGTGAAGGCCGCCGGGTCTCACGAGCTGCTGCGGAAGATCCTCGACGCCTACGCGGCCGAGCCCGACGCCGCCGAGATCGAGGTGCTGCCGTGCGGCATCTGTGAGCAGGAAGAGCTGCTGCGCGACGGCCGCGCCGACGTGGCGCTCATGCACGCGCCGTACAACTCCCTCGCCGGGTTCGACAGCGAGGAGCTGATGACCGAGGGGCAGATCGCCATCCTGCCCGCCCGGCACCCGCTCGCCGCGCGCAGGACGTTGTCCCTGGCCGACGTCAGCGACGTCCCCGACCTTCCGCTCGCCCGCTGGCCCCACCACGGCACCTACCCACCCGGCCCGGGCCCCGAGGTCCACGACCAGACGCAACTGGCCCAGCTGATCGCCCTCGGACGCACCGTGGCCGTCCTCCCCGACTCCGCCCGCGCCTGGCTGTGGGCCGAGCACACCGCCGTCCCCTTGACCGACGCGCCCCCCGTCGTCACCCACATCGCCTGGCCCGCGCACAGCCGCTCCCTCGCCCTCGCCGGACTGATCCGCACGGCCACACAGCTATGACCCTCTCTTGCCGTTCATACTGGAACGCACCTCCAAGAGCGGTCTCTTAGTGGTCCGGCTCGCCTGCTGTACCCGGCTCGTGCCACGGGCGGCCGTTCCGATGTTCCTGCGGGAGGGGTCACTCGGCCTCCGGCTGGTCGTCAAGGGGTTCAAGCCCTCCCCTCACCGCCGCCATGGTCGCGCCCGGCACGCCCTGACCCGCGAACCACCGCGTGGAAGACGCCGCGGCGGGCGCCGGGCGGTTGAGGCCGGGCGGGCCAGAACTCGTGAATCAGAGGTCGCGCGGCGAGACGGTCTCCATGGCCCGCTTCTAGCGATCTCGGAGGGGGTGGTCAGGATCATCGCCCGTGGTCGGGCTCGGAACCCGGCGCGATCTCGATGGCGTGGGTGGCCATGGCCAAGGCCGAGATCGGCGCGCGCCATCTCAGAATCAAATCTCACTAACATTAGTTTTTGAGATGGCGATAGATGGTCGCTCTGGAGACCTCGAAACGGGCGGCTAGCTCTTCGGCGCTGCGGCCCGCGGCGTACAGGGAGCGTGCCTGGGCGATCTGTTCTTCGGCCAGAAGGGCTCGTCGTCCGCCGTTGCGTCCCCGGGCGCGGCCACGCGCGCGGGGCGCGGCCGGTTCGTTCAGCAGCGCCCTGGCGCCGTCCAGGATCAGGCCGCGCAGCCGTTCGGCCGGCTCGTCCCGGAACAGCACCACCGGATCGGCCAGCCCGGCGACCACCTGGCAGGCGCGCACCCGCTGCTCGAGCCCGCCGCCCGGACCGGCCACCAGGTCGTTGGCCAGGGCGATCGCGGTGCGGAAGCGGTCGGCGATCGGCGCCTGTACAAGAAGCGTCATGTCCTTGACCAGCATGGTGAGCGTCTGACGGTGGCGCAGGTGCACGTCGACATAGCCCTCGATCGCCCGCCACCGCACCTCCTCAACGCTGTCGCACGACTCGGCCCGGGCCAGTACCGCCTCCAGTTCGTCCAGCAGCGGCAGGGTGAGCCGGCGGAGGATCTCCTCCTTGGAGTCGAAGTGGTAGTAGAGGGCGGCCTTGGTGATGCCCACCTCGTCGGCGATGGCCTGCATGGAGGTGGCGCGGTAGCCGCGGGCGGCGAACAGGGCACGCGCCGCCTCCAGGATCCGCTCGGATGTCATGGATCTCACTTACCTGCGGTCAGTTTCTTCGCTAGAGTACTTACCGGCAGTCAGTCTATTGCCGCAGGGATGATCTGTATGCGAACCAAGGTGTCCTTCACCGCTGACGGCGTCCGCTGCGCCGGCTACCTCTACCTGCCCGCCGGGTCCGGACGGGTGCCGTGCGTGGTGCTCTGCCACGGCTTCAGCGGGACGATGGACCGGCTCTTCGACTACGCCGAGCGCTTCGCCGCCGAGGGCTTCGCGGCACTGGTCTTCGACTACCGAAGCTTCGGCGAGAGCGACGGCGAGCCCCGCCAGGTCCCCGACATCGACGGCCAGCTCGTCGATGTCCGCGCCGCCGTGGCCTTCGCCCGGCGGCACGAGCGGGTCGACCCCGGCAGGGTGCTGCTGTGGGGCAACTCGCTGGGCGGCGCGCACGCCATCACCGTGGCCGCGAGCGATCCCCGGATCGCCGTCGTGGTGGCGCAGATCCCGTTCAACGGATTCCCGAAGAAGGTGGAGGGACGCTCGACCGGTGAGACGCTGCGGCTGCTGGGGGCGATCGTCTGGGACGCGCTACGCGGCAAGCTGGGCCTGCGGCCGTACTACATCCCCATGGTGGGACGGCCGGGAGAGCTCGCCGTCACCGCGACTCCCGAGGCCGACCAGCACATCCAGACCCTGACCGGCGGGCAGACGACGTTGTGGCGCAACAGCGTCGCGCCCAGAGGGCTGCTGCAGATGATGCGCTACCGGCCCGCCGAGGCCGCGGCCCGCCTGGCCTGCCCGCTGCTGGTCTGCGTCGCGGCCGAGGACCGGGAGACGCCGCTGGAGACCACCCGGGTGCTGGCCGACCGCGCGCCGCGCGGCGAGCTGCGTGTCTACCCCGGCAGCCACTTCACCTTCTACACCGACCCCAGCTTCCGGGATCGTGTGGTCGCCGACCAGATCGCCTTCTACCGCCAGACTTCCGCGACCGTGTGACGGAGGACGCCAGTGAGCGAAAAGGATCATGGCCGCCGAAAGTAAGCGTCTCGGAACCCGCATCGAGCGCTTGATGCAAAATGACAAGTACTTGCTATCGTCCGTCAAGTGAACCACGCAAGTACGGCAGCACACGTCGAACTCGCCGGCGAACTCCTCCGGCTGGTCGAAACCCGGGTCGTCGACCCGCTGGAGATCCTTCTCGAGTCGGATGACCAGGTCCGGCCGATACGGGAACGGCTGCGCACCGAGGCCGAGGTGTGGGCGGCACAGCTGCTCGGCCCGGACGACGCCCTCGCGGTCCGTACGTCGGCGCGCCTGATCGCGGCGGCCTTCCCCGGCGACGGGCCGTTCGACCCGCCGGAGGCGTGGTGGCGTTCGGCCTTCGGGCAGGCCGTCGCCCGCCGCGTGGGCCACCCGGGGGCGGTCGCCGTGTCGTACGCCACGGCCGCGGCCATGCTCGGCATCACCCGCCAGGGGGTTCACGACCTCGTCAAGCGCGCCAAGCTCGTACGCCATCCCGACGGCGGGGTGACCACCGAGTCCGTACGCGCCCGGCTCAACCAACCGAAGGAGCAGCGTGCCCCCTCAGGACATCACCCTCGCTGACCACGTCATCCCGCCCGCGGCCCGCGACCACGGCGGCGCCGGCTCCGCCGTACTGCGCCTGCATGGGTTGGGCGGGCGCTCGAAGCGCGGGACACCCTCGCACCGCTCCAGGCCCGAAGGCACCGGATCGTCACCGTCGACCTGCGCGACCTCGCCGAGCTGAACGCCCGGTTCCCCGCGGAAGGGTGAGCAAGCGCAGGCCGGCCCCTGGCGTCAGGCGGTGCGGCGGGAGCGGGCCAGAGCCAGCCCACCGGCGACCATGGCGATCGGCCCGACCACCAGGTCCACGTAGCCCCCGACGATTCCGTAGCCGGCGCCGGGACCGCCCTCGGCGGCGGCCACGACCAGCCCGCCGATGACCGTGCAGGCCAGCCCCGCCGCCAGGGCCACGACGGCTCCCCTCCTCCCCCCGTTGCCGATACGGCCGGCGGAGCGGGCCAGAGCCAGGCCGCCGATGACGACGCCGGCCAGCCCCAGCAGCGCGGCCACCGCGGACCACAGACGCCCGGCGGTCAAGGCGTAGGCACCGACAGGCTGGGCCACAACGTGCGCGGCTGCCGGTGTGGCGAGCCCCACGATTCCTGCGAGGGCGGCCGCGGCGGTGGTCAGCAGGTTACGGACGGACATGGGGATCCCTTCTGTAGAGCTGTCTGCCTGTACGCACACACGTACAAGATCACGAGAGGATCGAGGGGTACGGTCATCGGGGCCTCGATCGCGCGCTTGGATTCGCTGCGGTCAGCCGCTCGGCTCGGTGCGCCGGGAGCGAGCCAGAGCCAGCCCGCCGAGAACCGCACCGACCAGCCCGAGCATCAGGGCCAAGGCTGCCCCGAAGACTCCGTTGCCGGTGCCGAGACCGCCGTCGGCGACAGCCAGTTTCACCGCGCCGTTGAGCCCGCCGGTCAGCGCCACCACCAGGGCCACGACGGCTGCCCTCCGCCCGCCGTCGCCGACACGACGGACTGAGCGCAGCGCCAGCCAGCCGATGGCCACGCCGCCCAGCGCCACCAGTGCGGCCACGCTGGCCCAGATCCGCTCAGGGGTTCCGAGGAACGTGTCGACACCCTGGCCCGCGCATTCCGCCGCCGACGTACACACGGGCGAGGCCGCCTGTGCGGCAATCACATACAGGACGGACATTGAGCTTCCTTTCGGTCGCATGACGGGCGTCGGCAGCGTGTGCAGCGCGGTGACTCGGCCGATGCCGGCCGAGGTGCCGGTGACGAGCGCGAGCGCCTGGGAGGGGTTTCACGAATCGATCGTCGCGCCGTCGAGGCGGCCACGGCCTCCGGCAGCGGACGGCAGCGTCTACGCAGCTCCGCGTACACGGTTCGTGCCTCGGTACGCCCGTCGTCGTAGGCGGCCGCGCGTCTGGGCGGAGTGTTCTCGCGGGCGGCAACCGTAGGATCGCGGCATGGAACACCGCGTGGTGTCGTTGCGCCTGCCCGCGCCGGCGCAGGACCTGTTGCTCGCGCTCTTCATCACCGTGATGCAGGTTCAGGGCACGATAGTCCGCAATGCCGGCGAGGTGGTGCAGCGTCCCCTTACCGACCTCGGGAACCTGGGATATGTCCTGCTGGTCGTGAGTGGCGTGGTCGTTGTCGCCCGCCGCCGGTGGCCGGTTCCGGTGTTCGTCGTCACCGCGCTCACCAGCCTGGTGTACTACGGCCTCGACTTCCCGGACGGGCCCGGTTGGCTCGGGCTCTTCGTCGCCCTGTACGCCGTCGCCGCCTACGGTGACGGGCGCCGGTCGCTGGTGATCGCGGGCGTGGGCACCACGATGCTCGCCATCGCCTGGCTGGTCGCCGCGGCCGACATCGAGCCACGCGCCGCCATCGGCTGGGTGTTCTTCCGGATCGGCGCGTCGGTCATGAGCGCGGCCCTCGGCGAGTCGGTGCGGTCCCGGCAGGTCATCGCGGCCGAAGCGCAGGAGCGCGCCGCGCTGGCCGAACGGACCCGCGAGGAGGAGGCGCGGGCGCGGGTGGACGCCGAACGGCTCCGGATCGCGCGCGAGGTCCACGACACCGTCGCGCACGCCATAGCGATCATCAACGTCCAGTCCGGCGTCACCGCGCACGTGCTCGACAAGCGGCCCGAGGTGGCACGCGAGGCGCTGCGGGCCATCGAGCAGACCAGTTCCCGGGCGCTGCAGGAGATGCGGGCCATCCTCGGGGTGCTCCGTGACGACGACGGTGACGGCGGGCGCGTGCCGTACCCCGGGCTGGGGCAGATCGACGAACTGGCCGCCAAGGCACGCGAGGCGGGACTCGACATCCAGCTAGAGGAGACGCCGCCCCCGACCCCGCTGCCGAGCGCGGTGGGAAGTGCCGCGTACCGGATTGTTCAGGAATCGATCACCAACGTGGTCCGCCACGTCGGCCCGACTCGGGTGACGGTCGCGCTCAACCCCGGACTCGAGGCCTTGGAGATCCGCGTGACCGATGAGGGCCGCCGTGCCGCCCCAGTTCATGGCCCCGCGGTCCCGCGCCCACCGGCCCCGCATCCGGCCGGCGCCGGCGGCTCGGCCAAGCCCGGTCGCGGCATCCTCGGAATGCGCGAGCGCTGTCAACTGCTGGGCGGAGAGCTCGACGCCGGGCCGCTCGCGGGTGGCGGGTTCGAGGTCAAGGCACGACTGCCCCTCGCGCCGACCGGGGTGCGCCTGTGAACGCGGCGGTCGCGTCACCGCTGACCAACGCGCCGATCAAGGTGCTGGTCGCGGACGATGAGCGTCTCGTACGTTCCGGGTTCAAGGTCCTGCTCGACCTCGAGGACGACATCACGGTGGTGGGAGAAGCCACCAACGGCGCCGAAGCCGTCGAGCGGGCCCGCGCCACCCGCCCCGACGTCGTCCTCATGGACATCCGCATGCCCAAGCTGGACGGGATCCAAGCCACCGCCCAGATCGCCGGGACGCGCGGGCTGGAGCAGGTCCGAGTCCTCATCCTCACCACCTACGACACCGACGAGTACGTCTTCGACGCCTTGCAGGCCGGTGCCAGCGGCTTCCTGCTCAAGGACGCCGGGCCGGCCGAGCTCCTGCAGGCCATCCGGGTGATCGCCGCCGGAGACGCGCTGCTCGCGCCGCGGATCACCCGACGCCTCATCGGCCAGTTCACCGCGCGCCGAACAGCCGCCCGGGACGCGGACGAGCGGCTCGCGGTGCTGACCGAGCGCGAGCGCGAAGTGCTGGCCCTGGTGGGACAGGGCCTGAGCAACCACGAGATCGGTGCCGAGTTGTTTCTCAGCCCGGCCACCGCGCGCACCCATGTCAGCCGCGCGATGACGAAACTGGGTGCGCGCGACCGTGCGCAACTGGTCGTCATCGCGTACCGAACCGGACTGGTCAGCCCTGCGACGTAAGGCAGGGGCCGCTTCGAGCCCCCACCGACGGCTGGTGGGCTCATCAGCGACTACCAGCGGGCCGGCTTCTGAGCCGAGCTCAGGGCCGCTGCCGGAACGGGGCCGGCGTGGCGCGCACGAGGTCGGCGGCGCCCCAGCCGGGGTCGAACTGGGCGCCGGGGGTGCCCCGCGGTCGCGGCGCAGCACCGGGTAGGCTACGGCAGCCGGCGGACCGGGACGGTGGTGGACCGGTTCTGGCTGGACGGCCCGCTGAGGAGCTCAGCGGTGGAACAGGCCGGGTTCATGGAGCGGCCGGCCACCCTGCGCCCGCCCGCCTCGCGCGCGCACCAGCGCGCCGTCCCGCGACCTGATCGAGCAGGAGAAGAAGGACGGGTACGTGCTGTACGCCAAGTCAGGCCGGCAGAACGCCCTCGGCCCCGGCACGGGCTGGCGGGCCGGGTGGGTCGAGCGCGCCACGCTCGCGCGTGAACCGCTGCACCGGCTGAACGTCCCGCCCACGGCGTGAGCGTTTCCCACAAGGACCCCTCCGACCACGGCGACCGTCGCACGGTCGCCGTGGTCGTCGCCATCCAGGCGGCCATCTCGCTGGGCTACTTCGCGGCGATGACGCACGTCGTCATACACCTCAGAGTCGACCTGGGGTTGGCCGCCGGGCTGATCGGCCTGGTGCTGGCGCTGCGCAATCTCGTGCAGCACACGCTCTCCCTGCCGGTCGGCGCGCTGGTGGACGTGCTCGGCCCGGTGCGGATCGGAATGGTGGCGTGCCTGCTGCGCGCGGCCGGGTTCGCGCTGCTGGGCACCGTGTCCTCCCTGCCCTGGCTGGTCGTCGCGGCGGTGTTGCTGGGCACGGGCGGGGCGCTGTTCCATCCGGCGGCGCAGTCGCTGCTGGCCGGGCTCGCCGAACGGCGAAGGGCGCGCGGATACGCGGCGTACGCCATGACGTTGCAGGTCGCGGCGGTGCTCGGCCCGGTCCTTGGGCTGGCGCTGCTGAGCGTCGGCTACTGGCTGGTGGCGCTGACGGCGGCGGCGCTGTGGGCCGGCGCGGCGTTCCTGTTCTCACTGGTGCGGCACGTCCCGCGCGTCCGGGTCGGGAGCGGGGTCGTCTCCGGGGTGCGAACGGTCCTGCGGGATCGGGTCTTCCTCTGGTTCGCGGCCGTGTCGACGCCCGCGGTGCTGCTGACGGACCAGTCATCGGTGGTGGTGCCGCTCGGCGGCGTGGACGCGGGGCCGGTGACCGTGTTCTCCTGCGTGCTCGCCATGGTGTCGGCGGCGGTCCAGCCGTGGTACGCGGTGCCCGGCCGCGCCGACCGGCCCCGCGTGCTGCGCGTGGGGCTGTTGTTGGCCGCGGGCGGCCATCTGCTGCTGGCGGCCGGCGCGGGCGGCGGGTTGACGGGCCTGGTGGTGGTGGCCGTGTTGCACGGGCTCGCCGACGGCCTGCTGCAACCGGCGGTGTTCCAGACGATCGCCCGGCTCGCTCCGCCGGCGCGTTTCGGGGCTTACCTGGGCGTGCAGACGTTCCTCTCGGGTCTGTTCGCGTTCGCCGGCGGCATTGCCGTGGGCTGGTCGTTCGACCGGGGGCCGAGCGGGGCGACGGCGGCGCTGGTCGTTCTGGCGTTGACCGGTTGTGCCGCGGCGGCCTGCACCCGCTCGCTCCCCGGGCAGGGGGCCGACGCCCGGGGCGTGGGGCAGGCGGTCAAGAGCGACAGCGGCTCATCCGGTTCCCAGGAGCACCAGCAGCCGGCCGAATCCCGGTGACGCCGAGGCTGATGGGCCGGGACGGTGGCCACATTGCGCGAGGCAGATGGGAGGGTTGTTCGGATACGCGAGAATGCCCGGTGTGATTGTGAACAAGGCGATCTACTGCAACGGCGTGCGTGAGACCATCAGCGGCGACATCAGCGATGCCTTCAACGCGGCTCGGGCCAGGGGCGACTGCTTCCTGTGGATCGGCCTGCACGAACCCACGCAGGAGGAGTTCGATCTGATCACCAGCGAGGTGAAGCTGCATCCGCTGGCGGTGGAGGACGCCATCCATGCCCATCAGCGGCCCAAGCTCGAACGCTACGACGACACCCTGTTCGTGGTGCTCAAGCCCCTGATGTACGTGGAAGAGACCTCCGACATCGAGGTCGGCGAGATCAACATGTTCCTGGGCGACGACTTCTTCATCAGCGTCCGCCACGGGCAGGCCAACCCGCTGAGCGGGGTGCGCAGGCGCGTCGAATCCGATCCCGACCTGCTGGCGGCCGGTCCGGCCGGGGTGCTGTACGCGGTCTGCGACCAGGTCGTCGACACCTACTCCCAGGTCTCCCACGAGGTCGAGCACGATCTCATCGCGCTCGAACGCCGCGTCTTCAGCGGCGAGAACACCGATGTCACCGCCGACATCTACTCCCTCAAGCGCGAGGTCCTGGAGTTCCGGGCCGCCCAGGACCCGCTCGTACCGGTCCTGGAGGAGATCGTCAAAGGCCGGGTGGCATTGTGCGCCGGCACCCGCGACCAGTTCCGCGATGTCCTGGACCACCTGCTCCGCGTGGACGCCCAGGTCGACGAGCACAACGAGCTGCTCACCAGCGCCTTGAGCGCCCACCTGGCCCTGGTCGGCCGTGAGCAGAGCACGGTGGCCATGCAGCAGAACGCCGACATGCGCAAGATCTCGTCATGGGCCGCCCTCATCGCCGTCCCCACCATGATCGCCGGCATCTACGGCATGAACTTCGACTACATGCCCGAACTGCACTGGCTGCTCGGCTACCCCTTAAGTCTCACCGTCATGGTCATCGCCGTGCTCATCGTCCACCGGCTGCTGCGAAAGAGCGGATGGCTATGAGAACGCCCAATCTCCCCCGCAGACCCTCCCCGAGCAGACTTGTTCTTGCCGCGGTCGTCGCCTGGATCGTCCTGTTGACCGTCATCATCCTGCTCGATCCCCACGGCTCCGGCCCGTGAGTCCGCACCCGCTGTCAGCCACCGCGGGCAGGGCGGCGTGACCAGGCCGGCTTGATCGGGGCCAGCAACGACAGGCCGGCCAGCGCGAACGCCGGCACGAGCGCCCAGCGCAGCACCACGGACCCGACTTCCTGCGTTCTGGCCATGGTGCCGAGCGAACTGCCGATGCTGCGGTACACCTCGTCCAGCGAGTCGGCCGTCTGAGCGTCGTAGGTCCGCCCGGCGGTGCCCTCGGCCAGGGTGCGCAGCGTTTCGGTGTTCGGCGGGACCGGCAGTTGGCGGCCGTCGATCTCCACGGTGCCGTTCGGGGTGCCGAAGGCGATGGTGGAGACCGGCACCTTGCTCCGGGCGGCGTCCTGGGCGGCCTCCGGCACCGTCCGGCCCGCGGTGTTGTCGCCGTCCGACAGCAGCACGATGGCCGCCGGCGGCGGGTCGCTGGCCGCCTGCTGGTCGAAGGAACGGATGGCGTCCAAACTGGAGAAGACCGCCTCGCCGATGGCGGTGCCCGACGCGGGCTGGAGCGTCTCGATGGCCTGAGCCACCGCCTCGTGGTTCACCGTGGGCGAGACCACCACGGCCGCCGATCGGGCGAAGGACACCAGGGCCACGTTGAAGCGCTCAGGCAGGCTGGTGATGAACGTCTTCGCCGAGGACTTGGCCGCCTGCAACCGGGACGGCGGGATGTCGGTCGCCACCATGGACAGCGACACGTCGATCGCCACCACGATGGTGGCCCGGTCCCGGGGCACGAGAACCGTGGCGGTCGGGCGCGCGGCGGCCACGACGAGCAGCCCCATCACCAGCGCGAACAGCCCCGCGGCGACGTGCCGCGACCAGGTCGCCCGGTTCGGTGCCACCAGGTCCAGCAATCTCAGGTTCGTGTAGCGCGCGGCGTAACGCGGCCGAAGGAGCTGCACGACGAAGTATCCGGCCACGGCGGCGGCCAGGACCACGAACAACCACAACCATCCGGCGGCCTGAAAGCTCATCCTGCCTCCCCGCGGACAGCACCGGCGCCCCGGAGCGGCGCCCGCGGCCTGACTTCTCCTCGGCGCGCCCGTCACATGCGGACATCCGCAGGTCTACCCCCGGCCGGCGGACACATGCGCCGCATGAGACATGTCTGCCGGTACGAAGGAGTGTGCGGTATCTTGAGCAGGTTCTTCCGGATACCGCCGGGACCGGCGGCCAAGGGCGAGGAGGTGAGGCTGCATGAGCAGTCAACCTCCCAGTCCGGCTCGCTGAGCGTCTCATCCCTTTCTGACCAGCGCCGCTCTGCGGCTCGTTCGGCTGTGCCGCCGTGCTGGTGACCCTTGAGGTGTCTCCGGAGGTCCCCCATGATGATGTCCGATTGGCGTTCGCGCGTCCTGCGCCCGGTCCGGCGAACCGAATCAGCAACGGCCAAGGAGCGGGAGCCCTCCCCCGAGCAGTCGATGGACCCGCGTGGCCACCGCCCCGTACGGTCGGCCGACGGCCAGGTCGTGGATGCCGCTCTCTACCGGCACGGCAAGCGCCTGGACAGCCCGTCCACCCCCACCGAAGTCCGCGCGCGCCTGAGCGAGCAGTCCGGCGGCATGGGCTGGATCGGTCTCTACCAGCCCGACGAGGCACACCTCGCCGCGCTCGGCGAGGAGTTCGGGCTGCACGAGCTGGCCATCGAGGACGCCATCGTGGCCCACCAACGTCCCAAACTGGAACGCTACGGCGACACCCTGTTCGTCGTGCTCCGCGCCGCCCGCTACGACGACGACGCCGAACAGGTCGAGTTCGGCGAGATCCACCTGTTCGTCGGCCCCGACTTCGTGCTCACCGTCCGGCACGGCAACGCGCCCCCGCTGCATCCGGTACGCGAACGCATGGAAGCCGACCCGGAGCTTCTGGCCCGCGGCTCCGAAGCCGTCCTGTACGCCGTGCTCGACCACGTCGTCGACGGCTACGCCCCCGTCATCGCCGGGCTGCAGAACGACATCGACGAGATCGAGACCCAGGTTTTCGGCGGCGACCCCGGCGTGTCCAGGCGCATCTACGAACTGTCCCGTGAAGTGATCGAGTTCCAGCGCGCCACCCGTCCCCTGCTGGTCATCCTGAACAGCCTGACCGCGGGCTTCGACAAGTACGGCACCGAGGAGGAGCTCCAGCGTTACCTGCGCGACGTCGCCGACCATGCGACCACCGTGGCCGAGCGCGTGGACGGCTTTCGCCAGATGCTCGCCGACATCCTCACCGTCAACGCCACCCTCGTCTCCCAGGCGCAGAACGAGGAGATCAAGCACATGACGGAGGCCAGCCTCGCCCAGAACGAGGAGATCAAGAAGATCTCCTCCTGGGCGGCGATCCTGTTCGCCCCCACCCTCATCGGCACCGTCTACGGCATGAACTTCGAAGCCCCCGGCATGCCCGAACTCCGCTGGCCCTACGGCTACCCCTTCGCTCTCGGCCTGATGGCCCTGACCTGCCTGGGCCTGTACCTGATCTTCAAGCGCCGGGACTGGCTCTGACCGCACCTCCCAGGCAGCATGTCCTCCGAGGAGATCCTCACGGTCTCGGCAGGCGGAGCGCTATCACCGCGATGTCGTCCAGCCCGCTGGTCGGGAGCCCGCTGACCACTGTGTCGCAGAACCTGTCCGCCGGCTCGTCGGCGACCGACTCCGCCAGGCTGCGCAGCCGTTCGAGGCCACGGTCGAGATGCTCGCCCGGCCGCTCGACGAGGCCGTCGGTGTACAGCAGGAGCGTGCTGCCCGGCGGCAACGGCTCCACCTGCGAGACGCGCGCCCCCTGATGGGGGAGGCCCAGCAACGGGCTGACGGCGCCCTCCAGGAAACGTCCCCGGCCTTCGGCGGTGACCAGCAGCGGCGGCGGATGACCGGCCGCCGCGTACCACAGCCGGTAACCGCCGTCGGACTCCTCCACGCGGGCGTACACGCACGTGGCGGTGACGTCGTCCGCCAGCGACTCCATCGCGATGTTGAGCCGGGTGAGGATCTCCCCCGGCGGTTCGCAACGATCCATCGCCAGCGCGCGCAGCATGTTCCGCAGCTGGCTCATCGCGACGGCGGCGCTCAGATCGTGGCCGGCCACATCGCCGATCACCAGGACCGGGACACCGTCGGGCAGGACGAAGGAGTCGTACCAGTCGCCGCCCACCTCCGCCGCCGCCGGGCTCGCCCGGTAGCGGGCCACGATCTGCAGACCGGGCAGGCGTGGTGGCTCGGCGAGCAGGCTGTACTGCAGGGCGAGCGCGATCTGCTGTGCGCGCTGGAAGCGGATGGCCCTGCTCAGGGCGTCATGGGCGTGGTCGAACATGCGGTTCAGCAGGCTGATGTCGGCTTGGCTGATCGGCGGGCGGTCGCCGCACGTCACCACGCAGACCACGGCGGGCACCGCACCGTCGACCACGACCGGCAGGACCAGCGCGCTGTTGGCGTCGTTCGTCGTCAGCCACGGCAGCGTGCCCGTGGGGACGAGCGCCGGTGGCGGCGAGCCGGCGGGGAACCGCTTCAGCAGGGGCCGCCGCCGCCGTACGGCCTTGACGAAGGCGTTGCCGGCGGGAAGCTGCTCCTCGCTGTAGGGCGGCAGCCGCTTCAGGCCGGGGCGCGCGGCGGTGGCCAGCCGCTCGATGACGAACGGAGCGCCGCCATGGCGCTCGTCGGTCAGGTCGGTGACCAGATAGACACCGCAACCGTCGCCCAGTTCCGGCACGATGACGTCGGCCAGCGCGCCGAGCATCTCCTCCAGGCTGTGCAACTGCGTCGTGACGGCGGCGGCACGGTCGAGCAGGCGCTGGCGCCGCTGCTCCTGCCACTGCTGCTCGACGTCGGTGGACGTGCCCACCCACTCCACCACCTGGCCGTCCACGCAGATCGGCACCGCGCGGAGCTGGAAGTGCCGGTAACCGCCGTCGACGGTGCGCAGCCGGTAGACGTGCTCCCACATCTCGGTGGTCTCGGCGACCGCCCGTGACCAGGACTCCACGGTGGCCGGTCGATCATCAGGGTGGACCGCCCGCAGCCAGCCCTGCCCGCGGTAACTCTCCCACGGCTGCCCGGTCACCCGCTCCCAGCTGGGGCTCGGCTCGGACACGTAGCCTTCCCTGCTGGTCACCCAGAAGATGTCCGCGCTGACGCGCATCAGGCTCTCGTAGCGCCGCAGGATGCGGTGGCGCTCCTCGGCGTTGGCCGTCAGCCGGTGCGCGGCGGTGGTCTGCTCGGTCACGTCCATCACCACCACGAGCACCCCGTGGTCGCCGGGCCCGAAGACGACCAGCGACAGGCTGAAGGTGAAGAACCGCTCCCCCAGGTCCCGGCGGCCGCGTATCGGCACCGCCGGCTCGGCCGTGCTGATGACCGGCTCGCCGGTGGCGTACACCTGGTCGAAGAGCGGAAGGTAGTGCGGCAGCACGGATTCGGAGAAGGCCTCCTCGACGGACACCCCGCCCCCGGGATCGCTGACCAGCGACTGGTACACGGCATTGCTGTAGATCAGCCGGTGCCCCGAACCCCGGGTCACCGCCACCCCCACCGGCGCGGGATCCAGCATCTCGAACGACAGCCCGCTGCTTCCGCGATCTACGACATCCATCGTGACCTCCCCCGACGGTCACAAGCACCCTCAGCCCTACCCATGGATGGCAGAGCACGAACTCGACCTCGCCTTCAGCGCGCTGTCTTCGAGGTGGCCAGGGCGCCCCCTCCCGGCCCGATCACGGATCCCGAGCGAATCACCGACCTGAACGTACGCCGACGAGACCGGCTCGGCGGCGTACTCCACGCGTGTTCACATGCCGCTTCCCGCACCACTACGCCGAACACGACGGAGGGCTTCGGGCCGAAGTGGTCGCGCGACCGGGACCGCGCCTCCACCCTCGAAGGCAGCGGGCCTAGGTGGTCACGAGCTGGCGGGTGATGCTGGGATCGCTGATCCTGGTGTCGTCCGCCAGCAGGAACGCCTTCGACAGGATGACCGACAGCATCCCGCCGTCCTCCTCGAACGGCAGGAACACCGATGCGGCGGAGCGGTCGCGGCCGGGGACGATGCACAGGTAGGCGTCGTTCGGCTCCATCAGGATGTTGCCCGACCCCAGATGAATCCGATAGGTACGCAGTTTCCCGCGCACGCGCAGGAACCGGTCGGTCAGCTCCGCCCGGTCGGCGATCTTCAGCCGGGGCAGCAGCCGGGCCAGCGCGTCACGCCGCGTGCGAGCGGTCTCGCTCAGTTCGCCGAACCCGTACGAATGCCAGTAGCCGTCGTACCCGACCGCCGCCTGCTGGTCGAGCCCCAGGGACCCGACCCCCACGGCGAGGTCGGCGTCGCGCAGCAGCTCCGACAACACCAGCGGCGGCACTTCGGTGAGCGGCGCGTCGCCGGGCAGATCCGCGCGGCGGAACCGGATCGCGTCGGTGGCGGCGCAGGAGGCCGTGCCCCAGGCGTCCTGTTGGGGGTCGGAGGCGACCTGCATGCCCCAGCTCGCCTGCCAGCCGGCGAGCGTCTTGACGGCCGCCCCTACGTCGCCGCCGCACTCGTAGTCCCAGTGACCGATCGACAGCCCGCTCCAGCCGCGCTGTTCCAGCAGGGCCTTGGCCTGCCCGTAGCGCACGAAGTGACCCTTGAACCGGTCGGAGTGGGTGCGGGTGCGCTCCTCGGCCGGGGTGAGCAGGTAGACCTCGCGGAACGCCTGCTTGAACGGCTGCCTGATCCCCCGCTCCAGCAGGTGGTCGCGCCAGCCGCGCACCCCCTCGGCGCTCTCCTGGACAGGGTGCCACAACCGGACGGGCGTGTCGGCGCCCGGACGCACGGATCTGCCGCTCGCGCCGGCCAGTGCCCAGCCGCCGCCGCTCCTGACCGGCAGCCCGGCGAACCCGTCGGGGAGCCGCCAGATGAGGGCGCGGGTGTAGGGGCCGGTGACGGGATGGTCGAAGAAGTATCGCTCGGCCTCCTGCCAGGGCAGCTCCCGTTCGACGATGAGCATCTGCTCCAGGCGCAGCCGCTCGGCGGCCTGCGTACGTTTGAGGTCTTTCAGCGTGGCCTTGAGATCGGCGAGCACGGGATCCTTGCGGATGGACTGGGGCGCCGTCTTGACGACGCGCCCGGACGCGTTGACGAACCGCAGCACCGGCCCGTCGACGTCGAGCCGGACGACGCAGTCGCCGGCCTGCTCCTCCCGGACCCCGTCGGGGCCGAGCCCGAAGGCCGGGACCGTCCGGTCGACGAGCTGTTCGTGGCTCAGCCCCTCTTGCACGGCCACCGCGTCGAGGGCATCGGCCGCCTTCGCCAGCAGGGCCGGTCGGCGCAGCTTGGCTCGCACGCGCGCGAGCACGCCGACCGTGTCGAGGCCGCCCCGCTCGGCCAGCACGTTCAGTGCGGCGTTGGCCAGTCGCTCGTTGCGGCAGACGGCGGCGCCGCCGGTGCCGTTGCGCCCGATGCCGCAGTTGATGGCGACGTCGCCGAGCAGCGTGGACACCCAGGGCGCGTCGATCACCTCGCAGGTCCACAGCATGCCGCGCAGCGGGAGAGCGGTGTGGCAGGCGAGGAAGACCCTGCCGCCGGGCTCGCGGCTCTCGCGGTGGGTGGCCAAGCGGGAGAGGATCTCGCGCAGCACCGCCACGCCGTCGTCGGTGAGCAGCATGCGGACCTTGGCGAGCCAGGGCTCGCTCGGCCTGTTGGCCTTGGCCTTGCGCCAGTGTTTCAGCAGGGGCAGCACGGCGGGGTGAGCCAGCCGGGCGGCGTATTTCCCTGCCATGGCGCGGGCGATGGGGTCGCCGTCCCAGACCAGGCTGCGCACGACCCCGGCCGGCCCGTGCTCCGGGGGCTCGGTCAGGACCCGCTCCAGGTCCTTGCGTAACGCGGCCCGGCCGGGGCTGCGGTGGGCCGGGTGCCACGGCGGCGCGTCACCAAGGATCTGACGGCGCTCGGGGTGTCCGAGCGTCGCGATGGCGGCCAGCGGAATCCGGTACACCTCGGCGTGCCCGGTGTGACCGGAACTCGACAGCGCGTCGGCGATCTCCCACAGAGAGCGCGTGTCCTCGAACGTCCAGGGGATGTCGCCGCCGGCCACCTCGCGCACCAGCCGGAGCACCTCCTCGGGGTGCTCGTGGCCGCCCTTGTCGCCCAGGCTGAGCCGCAGTTGCGCCCATAGGCCGAACGCCCTGCGCCCGGCCTCGTCGGTGCCGGGCCGCCCGCCCGCGTCGTAGCGGGCGAACAGCGCACGCGGCAGCCCCTCGAGGCGGTAGTTGAGCAGGTGGCTCTGGGACCGGGGAAAGTTGTCGAGGACGCCCATGTCAGCCTCCGGCCCTCGGCACGAGGCGGACGAGCTCGCGCGCCGGGCTCGCGCCGGGCCGAGCGGGAGGCGGGATCTGGACTGAGCACCTGCCGGCAGCGCTCTCGTCTCTGAAGATGGCCGTGGCCATGGGGGGGCTCCATCGTCGTCGGTCGGTCAACGTGACAGGCCATAGGTATCAACGGGCACCGACAATCAGCCTCACTCGCGGAGCCGACCAAGATTTTTTCCGTTCCCGGACACCTGACCCGGTGATCAGGGCTCGACGACCACCTTGATCGCGCCGGCGCCGCGGTCGGCCGCGACGCGGAACGCTTCCCGAGCCTCCTGGATCGGGAACCGATGCGTGATGATCGTCCGCGCGATATCGGGCTTCTTGGCCAGCATCGACGCCACTTCCTCGACTTCGCGGACCCCCTCGTGCCTGCCGTAGGCGATGCTGTTGACGTAGGTCAGCTCCTTGACCAGGCTCTGGGTCCCCGGGATCGGCAGCGTCGTCCGGTACACGCCCAATGCGACGATCCGGCCTCCCGGACGTGCCGCGTCCGCGGACCGAGCCAGGCTCGACTCGCTGCCGGCCGCATCGATCACCACGTCGTAGGTCCCCTCCGGCCGCCCTAATCCAAGTCGCTCGGCGGCGGTCAGCTGATGGTTGTGCCGGGTGTCCACATCGGCGTCCAATCCTTGATACTGGGCTGCCGCACCTGTCAGGAGCCCGATCGACCCCCCGCCGACCACGAGAATGCGCTCTCCTGGTTGCGCCTGCGCGCGGCGCAACGCGTGCCAGGCGACGGCGCCGGGTTCGATCAGGCACGCGTCCTTCACGTCCAGCTGCGGGGGCAGGGCCAGCAAGGTGTATTCCGGCACCACGACCGCCTCGGCAAGGCCGCCGTCCCGGTACATCCCGAGGTTCCCGTGGCCGGCCTCGGTGCACCGCTGTGGATTACCGGCACGGCATTCCGCGCATTCCCCGCCGTAAATGGTCGGTTCGACGAAATAGGCGTTGCCGGTGTCATCCACTCCGGCGAATTCATGGCCGTAGACGAAGCTGGTGACGCCGAGGTTGGCGAACATGACGTCGGTGCCGCAGATCCCGGCGGCGGCGACCGACAGCCGTACCCCCGCTCCACCAGGTTCATCGACCTCGACGGTGCGGATTCCGTCATCGGTGTTCACTACCGCGAACATGTTGCGTCTCCCCGCTCTTCAACCACCGTCTCGGTTCTCCTGCTTCAACCTGGCGGGTGACAGGGTGAGGGGACGTCACCTCATCAGGGTGATCAGCCCGAGCTGCGCACCGCGCGGCTGGTGGCCACCGCGGCGACCTCCAAGGTCCTGAGCGCGCGCACGATCGACACCGTGCGCCCGCGCAACATCTTCGACGAGCTCGGCATCACCTCCCGCCGACAGCTCGGCGACCTGCGGCTTCCCTCACCCCAACCGGCGTGCGCCACACCCCCGAGAGACGGTCGAGTCGAACGTCCGGCTCCGTAAGGAACTGCCCGGGTCAGCGGCGGCGAGCGAGCGGTGCGAGCAGGCCAAGGGCGCGGGCACGGGTGACCGCCTCGGCCCGGCGGTTGATGCCGAGCTTGCGGTAGAGGTTGCGCGTGTGGGTCTTGACGGTGTTCGGCGAGAGGGACAGTTCGTCGGCGATCTCCGGTGCCGACAGATTGGTCGGCAGGTACCGCAGCACACGGATCTCGCTGTCGCTGAGCGGCTCGAGCGGCGGCGGAGGCGCGGTCCGCCCGGGAGCGGGGCTCCTTCCGGCGAGCAGGCTCTGGATCTCGGCGATGAGGGAGGCGTGCCGGGTGCGGTGTGCGCTGTGCCTGCTGAGCAGGTGCTGCGTCGGCTGCAGCAAGAACCAGATCAACACGCCGCCCGGTTCGGCCAGATCGAGAGCGCGTTCGAGGGCGCGCTCGGCGGCGCCGGGGTCGCCGAGCGCGTCCCTGGCGATCGCCTCCAGCAGGAACGCCTGTTCCAGCCAGTCCGGCCAGGGCACCGATGCGGAACCGTCCAGGACCGGCGCCAGGGCGTCGGTCGCGGCCCGTGGGTCGGCCTGGGTGAGCCGCAGCATCGCCAGCGCTATCCGCATCTCCCCGCGGTCGCGATCGTGCTGGTCCAGGTCGGCGAGGGCCTGGGCGGCGCGCCTGGTCTCGCCGGAACGCACGAGAACCTGAAGCCGGAACGCGTGCATCGCCATGCCCATCGGATTTGGCGCGGCCAGCAGTTCGGACAGCGGCTCGGCCGCGTGGAAAGCGGCCAGTGCCTCGACGTGCCGGCCGCGTGCCATCTCCAGCATCGCGCGGACCAGGCAGATCCCTATCCCGGCCAGGGGCTGGGCGTTGGCCACGAGGGTGCGTTCGGCGCGCTGGACCCAGGCTTCCGACTCGTCCAGCCGTCCTTGCCAGACCCGTACCGCCCCGAGCGTCATGTATGCCACCCCAGCGGCCGGCTCCTCGGTCCAGCCGTGCCGCCGGGCCAGGTCCACCGCCTGCATTCCGTGGTCGGCCGCCTGCTCGAAGGAGAGGAAGAACTCGTTGGCCGCCTGGTAGGCGAGGCTGCTGAACTCCAGGTACGGTCGCCGGATTCGCCGGGCCAGCGCGCGGCTCAGTTCAAGGTCCCGTCGTGCCTGCGCGAATTCGGCCATCCAGTACTCGGTGCTGTCCAAGCTGATCAACGCGAGCGCGCGCAGCTCCTCGCCGAGCCCGGGCCGCATCTCGTTGCGCGCCGCGGCCATCTCCTGCAGGTTTCGTGCCTGCTCGGCCGCCGCCGGCAGGTCCGCGCGCCGGCGGGCCAGCATCAGCCGGACGATCCCGAGCACGAGACGCGCGTGTTCGCGCCGTTCGGCGGGCACGGCCGGGAAGTTCCGCTCCGCCAGGCCGAGATGTCGCTGCGCGGCCTCCACCGATCCGTGCGCGAGTTCCTCCGCGGCGAACAGGGCCGCGAGTTCGCCGTCGGTCGCCACCACATCGTCGGGGAATCCCTTGAGCAGGTCGCGAGTGGTGGCGGCCTGACCGTCGAGGCACAGGACGGGCCAGTGGTCGGCGAGCTGCCGGGCGGCCAGGTTCCAGTCGTGGGCGGCCTGGCTGTGCCGGATCGCGCCAACCGGGTGCCCGTGCGCGGCGAGCCATCCGGCGGCCGTCCGATGCAGTGCGGTGAGTTCACCCGGCGCGGTGCGGCGCAACTCCAGCCGCAGCAGGTCGGTGAACAGCCGGTGGTAGCGGAACCACGACCGTGTCGCGTCCAGGCAGACCACGAACGCGTTCGCCTGCTCCAGGTCCTGCAGGATGCGCTCCCCGCCGCTGCCACCGGTGAGCAGGTCGGCGAGCTCGCCGTTCACCTGCTCCAGGACGGACGTCCGCAGCAGCAGCTCCCGCACCTGGCCGCTCTGCCGCTCCAGCACCTCGGCCAGCAGGTACTCGGCCACCGTCCGCTCGCTCCCGGAGAACTCGGCCACGAACCGCTCCGGAGCCTGATGTCCGGCCAGTGACAACGCCGCCAGGCGCAGCCCCGCCACCCAGCCCTCGGTGCGCTCCAGCAGCAGCGTCAGCGCGGGCTCGGGCAGCCGCACCCCGGCGCCGTCCAACAGCTCCCGCGCCTCCTCCAGCGTGAAGCGCAGATCGGCCGTCCTGATCTCGGTCAGTTCGCCGTCCAGCCGCAGGCGATGCAATCCCAGCCGCACGTTCTGCCGGGTGAGGAGAACGAACCGCAACGCGGACGGTGCCCGCATCACCAGCAGCTCAAGTTGCCGGCGCACCTCTGCCGAGCCCAGCTCGTGCACGTCATCGATCACGAGCCAGGTCCGGTCCGCCAAGGGCGCCAGGTCGGTCAGCAGCCGCTCCACGATTCCCCAGCCGTCCAGATCGGGTGCCGCCGTCAGTGCCCGCACCAGCGCCGACCCCGGAACCGTCCCACGCAGCGCGTCGAGCACCGACAGCCAGAACCGCTGCGGGTCACCTTCGTCGTGTCCGACCGCCACCCAGGCGACCCGCTCGTCGATGCTCGCTTCATCGATCCACGACTGGACCAGGACCGTCTTCCCGCTACCGGCCGGCGCCGCTATCACGGTCACCCGACCTGCGGCTGCCAGCCGTCCGAACAAGACCGGTCGCGGCACGAATCCACCCAGGCGAACGCGGGGGACCCCGTCGTCAGGTCGCATAGCCCAGATCTAATCACCCGGATGAGGTGATGTTCCCTCACCTCTTCTGTTGCGCACTTTCAAGATCGCGACGCGACGTCCCGCCCCGAACCCGATCACCGGTCCGGCCGCAACCGTCGTCCTGAACGTACGCCGACCGGTCGTCATGAGCCGGCGTCCGGTCACGGCCACCCGAGCGGAGGTCCTCATGGGCGGTGGGATGGCCACTGGATCGTGCTGCGGCACGACCTGGCCCGCGGCGCCATCCACGGTCTTTCACATGGTCGGGTCCCAGGTGACGGGCAGCCCGTACAACCCGTAGATCAACATGTCGTCGCGCAGCGGAACCTCCCCTTCCGGTACGGCGAGCCGCAACGTGGGGAACCTGTCGAACAACGCCGGCAGTGCCACCTCCATCTCCACCCTCGCGAGCTGCTGCCCCAGGCACTGGTGGATGCCGTGCCCGAAGGCCACGTGCCCGGAAGCCGACCTGTGCAGGTCGAGTGTGTCCGGCTCGGCGAAGTGCTGGGGGTCGCGGTTGGCGGCGGGGATCGAGACGGTGACCGACTGGCCCGCCTTGATCTGGACCCCGCCGAGCTCGAGGTCCTCCAGGGCGGCGCGCACGCCGGCGGGGATGATGCTCAGATATCTGAGCAGTTCCTCGATGGCGCCGCGCCGGCGCAGGGCGGGAATCTGGTCGCGGTGGCTCATGAGAGCGTAGGCGCCCAGGCTGATCATGTTGGCTGTGGTGTCGAGTCCCGCGCCTACCAGGATGAACCCGATGGTGGCCAGCTCGTCGTCGGTGAGGTCGGAGCTGCCGGCCAGGCCGCTGAGCAGGTCGTCGGTGGGATTGGCGCGTTTGGCGTGGATCAGCTCGGCCACGTACCCGCGTAGGGACATGAAGGTGGCGGCTTTGTCTTCCGGCGAGACGTCCATGCGTCCCAGGACGGCCATTTCATCGTAGAACCGGCTCCTGTCGCCGTCGGGCACCCCGAGCAGTTCGCACATCACCTGGCCGGGGATGGGCACGGCGAACGCCTGGACGAGATCCACGGGCGGGCCCTGCTCCTGCATGGCGTCCAGCCGCTCTGCGGTGACCTGTTCGATCCTTTCGGTGAGCCGGCGCATCCGGCGGACGGTGAACTGGCCGGTCAGCAGCTGCCGGTAGCGGGTGTGCTCCGGCGGGTCCATCGCGGTGAAGGCCCCCGGCGGCGCCGGTTGCGGCTTGTCGCTGATGCCCACTCCTGTCAGCGGGTTGTGGAGAAGCTCGGCCTTGTGGCTGAGGCGCGGGTCGGACAGCACCTCACGGACCAGGGCATGGCTGGTCACCAGCCAGCCCTCGTGTCCGTCTGGATAGGTCAGTGGGGAGACGGGTTGCTCGGCGCGCAGGCGCGCGAGCTCCGGTGCCGGGTCGAAGGGGCAGCCGGCCTGGCGTTGTGTCAGCAAGGACATCTGTTCGCCTCTCTTTGATGCCTTCACTTCCGAGATAACACCACTATGAGTAAAAGTACAACTTATGTAAGTTTAGTGATGATGTAAGATGTCGCCCATGGAGGACGGCAGGCGCGAGCGCAAGAAGCGCCAGACCAGGAAGTTGCTCGTCGACACCGCGTTCAGGCTGTTCGCCGAGCAGGGTTACGAGCGCACCACGATCGCGCAGATCGCCGCCGCGGCCGACGTGGCGATGAAGACCTTCTTCAACTACTTCCCGAGCAAGGAGGACGTCGTCTTCGGCAACGCGGGCTCCTACGTGGAGGCGGCGCGGCGGCTGATCGCCCAGCGCGAGCCTGACGAGAGCGTTCCCGACCTGCTGATACGGCTGTACGACGGGGAAATCGTCAACTACTTGACCGAGGGGCCCACGGCAGGCGACGTCGAGCGGATGGAGGTCTACAAGCACATGGTGATGACCGTGCCCGCCGTGCAGGCCAAGGGGCTGCAAGTGCTTTTCGACATCCAACGGGGGATGGCTGAGGCGCTGGTCGAGGCGTACCCTGACGAGCTCGACCCGATCAGCGCGGCGGCAGCGGTCGGCTCGATGATCGGCGCGGCGCAGGCAGCGGCGATGGCCAGCTACGAGCGGTCCGGCCCCGTGGAGCAGGAGCAGCTCAAGGCGGCCAGACGCGGCCTCGACCTGGCGATGAAAGGGCTCAACACACTAGGCCGTGGCCTCGTACGACCAGTGAAACCGTCTGCACCGCTTCCTCCCTCCTCGCAGGGTGCTTGATCTGCGGTTTCGACCTTCAGCGCCCGTGGGTGCAAGATCGTGATCGAGCGCTCCTGACGGCGCCGGCCCGCTTCCTCCCGATGGATCGTTGACGTTGCGAACGCATCCCGCGCTCGTGCCGAAACAGGCCGGCTCCCCGCCGCCTCGTGATGGAGGTGGCGACGCGGCGCGTTCACATTCTGGCAACCGGTCAATTGACCGGGCACCGATGACTTCCGGGCGGCATTGGCGTCTAAAGCCCTGGCGACAGGCCACGGCCGCCGCGGCCACGCGAGCCCTGCGGCACGGGACACGCACGTCCCCCAGCAAGCACGGTCCCCAGACGATCCGAGACCACGGAGATTCGATCATGCGGAAACTGATAGCGACGGTGTTCAACTACTCCCTCGACGGCCTGCTCGCCGACGAGGGCACCGAGTTCTGGAAGTTCTGCTTCGACCTGCCCGAGAATCGTCAGCCCGACGACCCGGCGCACCTCGACTTCCTCCAGAGCGCCTACGCGCACATCATGGGCCGCACCGCCTACGAGGGCATCGCCGAGGGCATGACAACCTCCACCGACCACCCGTTCGCCGACATCCTGACCGCCGCGCGCAAGGTCGTCTTCTCCCGGACCCTGAAGACAGCCGACTGGGCCAACACCACCATCGCCGCCGGTGACACGACAGAAGAGATCGACAAGCTCCGGCAGGGCGGCGACGGCCACATCGTGGTCTGGGGCGGCGTCAGCCTCTGGCGGTCACTCATGCGACTCGACCTGATCGACGAGCTCCAGCTGAGCATGTTCCCTTACGTCGCGGGCGAGGGCACCCGGCTGTTCGACGGCGTCCCCAAGTCCTACCAGCTCGACCTGGTCTCCAGCACCGCCTCCAGCAACGGGATCATGTATCTGCAGTACCGGAGACCCCTGTGACCCAGCGGCCGGCATGCACGACGAGCACCGGTCAGACGACCGCCGCCACCTGTCCGAGGAGTCCACGACCCCACTCGAACCGACCAGCGGTACCGGCGGCATCGCCGCGATCGACAGCGCTCCTGCTTCTCACCGACATTCCGGGGCCGCCTGGCTCCCCGAAGCGGTGACACCTCCCGGCGGACGCCGCGCCGGGGCCTGCCCTCCCTCAGCTCACCGTCTGCCCCGCGCTCACAGGCGGCTTCAGGAAACCAAGCCCATTCCAGCCGATGAGGGGCCGGTGACGAGCCGTTGGCCCTGGGCTGTCCCGGCCTCGATACGCTGCGTGGAATGGAACAGGCGCCGCAATCGACGCACGCGGTCGTGCACCGGCTGCTCGACGCTGCCAACGCCCATGATCTCGATGCGGTGTTGCGGTGTTACGCGCCGGGCGCGGTCGTGGTGGGACCTGAGATGGAGGCGGCCGGCCCCGAGGAGATCGGCTCCTACTACACGCAGATGTGGGACGGCTTTCCCGACCTGCGCTTCACACAGTGGGAGACGATCACTGTCCGGGACACGATCGCGACCGAGCTGACGGCGGCCGGGACACACACCGGCCCGTACCTGGTGGCCGGAGGCGACGTCCTGGCCCCGACTGGCCGTCACGTCAGCGTACGGGTCTGCTGGTTCTGGCACCTGCGCGACGGCCTCGTCTCCAGCCAGCGCTTCTACTACGACCAGCTCGAGATCTACGCGCAGCTCGGCCTGCGGACACCCTTGTCCTTCGGAGCCGGCGGCGTCGAGAACGGCGCCGAAGGCAGGCAGTGATCAGACTGCCGTTCTGGACGGCCCGCGTTCCGCGCCGAATCGGCTCAGGCCCGGGGAATCGCCACCGTCTTGCTCCGGCTCGCGGGCAGTACGGCCGTCAATACCGCGAGGACACCGCAAAGACCGATCACCCCGGTGACTGGTTGCCAGGGTACGTCGATCGCCACGGGCCCGGACAGTTGCGCAGACCAGCAGAGCCCAACTCGCCGGCCTCGACCTGACCTGACCTGACGATCACCTCGTCGCCCGCCGAGATGCGTATGTGCAGGACAGGGCCAGGCGGCGCGGCGATCCACCAACCAGGGCTGGCGCGGCGCAAGGACCGCGAGCGCCCGATCCTGCTCAGAGAGCGGTACGCGAGTTGATGCCCCTTTGATCGCTTGCGCCGGATGGGGAGGGCTGGTCATGGGTTCGTTGCCGGGCAATGGACCCGGCTCAATCTCCACCGGAATGCCCAGGCTGACCAGGCGTTTGAGCTTGGCGCGGGCGTCCTCGAAGTTCTTACGCTCCAGGGCCGAGCAGAGATCCCGCGCTCGTGTGGGCCGGCCGGTGCCGGTCATAGGGCGAGAATCTGCTGGTAGCCGGGATGGCCGCATGCGGTGAGCACTGGCTCGATCAACGCCCATCGCTCATCGGACAAGTCGCTCGCGTACGGCTTGCGCTCACTCACCCGGCTACCCCAGCACATTCGGCCCGCCCGTGCTCGATCCATGCGGCGACTTGCAGCACTTGGCAGGTGTCCGGATCACGAGCGCCACCATCTGAGCGGTCGCTCAAATCGAAGCGCCGGAATTTCAGCGTGTCGAGCGAACCCACCGATCACAGGCGGTGACTGCATATTCGAACCCCACTGGGCTGCCGCACGGAACCCCGGTGACGAGCCGCTGGACGCGGCGTAGCGTCAATACGTGGAAGAGGACTCTGAAGCGCGCCGCCTCCTCTATGACGTGCAAGGCGCCTACGCGCACGTGAACTCCGCACGCGATCTGGACGGCATGCTGCGGGCCGTGACCCGGCTGAGGAGGCAAGCACGGTTCGCCTCGTGGAAGTTGAGGAGGTTACGGCGCCTGCGCAGGGCTGCGGCGCGGAAGGCCGCTCAGCAGGGGCAGTGACGAGTCGGCCACCCCCGGCGTAACGTCAGGTCGTGGATGAAGAATCCGAGATCAAAACCGCCATGATGGGGCTGCGTTTCGCGATCGACCGGCTAACGCCCGGCATGGGCGTCAGCGACCTGCTGATCGCTGTCGCCAACATCGAGGCAGCGGCCAAGGACGCACAGAAGAACCTGCGGGACATCAGCACCCAGCGGGCCATTGACGACATCAACCGGGGCAAGAAGCCCTTCCTCTGACTTGCCTGGTGGCTGTGAGACTGTTTCGACGAGCAGCGCGCGAGCATCGCCGAGATCCTCCGCCCGTCATGGACGCCGCCCTGACTTTGGAGGCGTCGAGGACTTGGACGTGGCGTTGCAGAGGGTCCGGCAGGTGGAGGTCGCCGTCGGCTTGGCCATGGACCTACTGATGCGGAACAGGAACGCCCTGCGCCGTGAGCTCCTGGACAGCATCCTGATCCCTGTCCCGCGCGAAAACACGGTTCCGTACTGTGAGCTGGGGTTTTGCTGCGCGATCAGAACGGCGGCTGCCACCATCGCAGGGTGTTGTTGTCATCGGTCTACCGGTTGGTGAGGGGCTTGTTCGGCCTGCTGGCGGTGCTGGTCCGCGCTGATCTATCCAAGGACGTTGAGCTGCTGGTGCTCCGTCACGAGAGTCAGGTGCTGCGCCGCCAGCTCGGTGACCGGCTGCGGTGGGGTCACCTCGACCGGGTCTGGCTTGCGACATTGTCGAGGCTGGTTACACAGATTGAATGCGTAGAGTCTTAACCTCGTGACGGATCGCTTCGGGTGAGGTCCGACCGGAGCATGCGGTATGGGCAAAAGGGTGGGTACACGCCTGCGGAGCAGGAGCGGCGCGAGCGTGTGCGGCTGCAGGTGGCCGAGTGGTTCGAGGCCGGGGAGTCGACCAGGGCGTCGCGGTGCGGTTGCGGGTGCATGAGCGGTCGGTGACGCGGTGGCGGAAGGCCTGGTTGGAGGGCGGCACGTCGGCGTTGCTGTCGAAGGGGCCGGTCTCGGTGGAGAAGTTGTCGGCCCGGCAGTGGGCGCGGCTGGATGCCGAGCTCAAGCGTGGGCCGCTGGCCTGGGGCTACGTCGAGGATCAGTGCTGGACGCTGGGCCGGGTCAAGACGCTGATCGGGCGGCTGTTCCACATCGGTTACACCATCGAGGGGGTGGGCAAGCTGCTGCATCGCCACGGCTGGTCGGTACAGATGCCGGCCCGGCGCGCTCTGGAGCGGGACGAGGAGGCCATCGCGCTGTGGAAGGCCGAGGTGTGGCCGGCGGCAAAACCACCGCGGCGGACCTGGGTGCCTACCTCTGCTTCGAAGACGAAGCCGGGCAGGGACTGAGGCCGCCGAAGGGACGCACCTGGGCGCCGGTCGGTGCCCATCCGGTGGTGACGGTACGCGTCAGAGGCTCCGGCCGGATCAACATGGCCGGCGTCGTCTGCTTCCGCGACGGTGAACGACCGCACCTGTTCTACAAGCTGCACATCTACCACGGCCGCAAGGGCGAGCCCAAGACGTTCTCCTGGATCGACTACCGGGACCTGATCGTGGCCACCGACCAGCAGCTCGGCGCACCACTTGTAATGGTGCTGGGACAACCTCAACGTGCACCTGGCCGGACAGTTGGCCGACTTCGCCGCCGAGCACACCGACTGGCTGCGCATCGTCCAGCTCCCCACCTACGCACCCGAACTCAATCCGGCCGAGGGCGTGTGGTCGCTACTCCGCCGCTCCCTGACCCACTTCGCCGTCACCGACCTGCCCGGCCTGGCGCGGATCATCAAACGCAAGCTGAAGAAGATCCAGTACCGGCCCCACTTGCTCACCGGCTGCCTGACCCAGACCGGCCTCACCCTCGATACCCCGACAAAACCATGACCGACTCTACGAATTCCACCTGTGTAGCATCTCCGGCATCGTGCGGCAGCAGATCGCTGAAGGCCGGCAGATCGCCTCCGGCCGGCTCTGCCAGCTCGCCCCCTTCCTACGCGCCCACATCAGCCGCTTCGGCGCCTACGCCACCGACAACCTGTGCTGCCGGCCCGACCCGCTCGACCCCCTCCTGAAGGAGGGGTCGACTTCACCGACGTCGGCATGGACGCCTGATCGTCAGCGACCCGGGAACGACATGATCAAGGACGTGGTGCCGTCGGTCTTCACGCCCGCGCGATGGGCGCTCAGCTCCGCTGGCCGGGACGGTCGACGATCACCGATGCCAATAGGGCTGTGCTCCACACCGCTCCCTTGCGGGCGAGGGGTTCCGTCATGCCGGGCCGCACCTCATCCTGCAGCCAGACTGTCCGGCTACCCAGATAGCGGTAGGTAGCGGGGTCCAAAATCTCATATTTGCGGTAAGGCCATGCATCACCGGCTAGCTCCCGCCAGACGCCCAGCCCGCTGCGGCCGGCGGCGTCGCTCACGCCCTGCTCGATCCGGACGCCGGGAATGAGAGCGAGAGCGCGGAACATGGCCGCCTCCAGCCGCGGTGGCATCGAACCGTACCTGCTCAGGTAGAGCATGATCACGTTATACGCCCGAACATCGGCGGGCACGACGGTCTTGGGAACCCCCTCCTCACGGGCTCCCTTGATCCAATGGCGGTCCCCCGTGACCTTGGCCAGCAGTTTCCTCGGGTCGGTCGGCAGCTCGCGCAGCTTGGCGTCGTACTTCTGCGGCGACAGGTCGTCGTCGCCGGAATCCAGGGGATTGCCCTCAGGGCCGACGTGCAGTTTTCCGTCCTCACCGAAATTAGCGGCCTGCATGCCGTCATAGCGCGTCCAGTGCTCACGAGTCTCGATCGTGTCCGAGTTCGGTTGCTTGTCCAGGGTCTTGGTGTAGTGCCACTGCGTCGGCAGCGGCACCGGGGTGCTCTCGCGCCTGCTTGCCACCTCGGCGGCGCGGGCCAGCACCACATCGGAGTCAAGTTGGACGACCGAGGGTGTAGCCGCCGGCTCCTGAGCGGGAGGTTGCGGCCGAAAAGTCGCCACGGCGACCGCGGCGGCGGCCCCCAACGCCCCAACCACGAGCAGGCGACGCCCCAGTGCCCGCCTGCGCCCCCGCATCCGCTTCAGCAGCCGCCGCCGCTCCGGAATGATCCAGTCCTGGCCGGGCTCGGGCACCTCGGCGCGCCACTCGCGCAACGATCGCAGCTCATCCATCCGAAGACTCCTTTCGCGTCATCGCGGGGTCTGATCCACCGAGCGCCTGGCGTGTCCTGGTCCGGGCCCGGTTCAGGCGGGATCTGACGGTGCCGACCGGAATGTCCAGCGCACGGGCCACGTCCTCGTACGACATATCGGCCCAGGCCACGAGTAACAACACCTCCCGGTCCCCGGGTGACAGGTGCATCAGAGCCGCCGCCAGCCCGGCCTGCTGCGCGGCGACCCGGTCGTCGACGCACTCGGCATACGGCTCGACGATCTCGTCGACGCCGCTGCGGACCAGCGCCCGGTAGAAGCGGATCTCCACCCGCCGATGCCGGCTGACGAGCCGGGCGGCGATGCCGTACAGCCAGGGCCGCGCGTCAGGACGGCTCAGGTCGTAGCGGCCGCGACGCCGGAAAGCGGCCAAGAACGCGTCGGAGACGATGTCGTCGGCCAGGGACGGGCCCAGCCTCCGGGCCACATAGCGCCGCAACGCGGGTGCGTGCCTCTCGAACAGGTCGGCGAAGGCCTCCGGATCGCGCTCCGAGCGCCGTATCAGCTCGGCGTCATCGGCCCTGCCGGATTCGTTGGCGATCACATGCTGCTCCCGTCCCTACGCGTCGATTCGCCAGCTTTCGCCCGGACGGCCGACGCGAGTTCACGTTATGAGATGTGATCTGCGTCACCTTGCGATGGATCGCGGTAAAGGAGGATGCGCCGATGCCCGTCAGCCCGGACCCAACCTCCTTGAGAACCTCACCCACCGGATCACTTTTACTGAAGACAGCTTCAACCCCCTAGGGGTATCAAGCCCGGTCGGGCCGGAGCGTGAAGACGTTGTCGGGGGCGGCAGCCTCGTTCCCAGCGTTCGTGCAGGTAGGGAAGAAAAGCATCGAGGATCGTCTGACGTTGTGCGCGCTCGTCGCTGATCAGTTCGTCGGCGCCGGCGGCGGTAGCGTAGCGACGCAGAGTCTTGCGAGAGAGTTGCAGCGCACGGCCGATCTGAGTGATGGTCATCCCCTGCGAGCGGAGCTGGTGAATCTCAGCGTGCCGCGCCCTGGTCCGAGCCGCCGAAGCCCCTTCCTCGCGGGCCGGCTCCGACGCCTCGGCAGGCGGTTCGGTTGTCTCGGGCTTGGCCGGTTCGCGCAGATGCACACGGTTTTGAGAGACCGCCCGCCGCAGCGCTCGCCCCGGTGCTCACGGCTACCCGGCCACGCGGGCCAGCGAGTACGCATCGCGCTCGCGCCACAGCAGCCACCCGTCGGCGGCGTAGGCCTCGGCGGCCAGCCGGACCGTGTCGCCGGTGCGCAGGTCGTACACCAGGGCCGCGTAGTGGCTCGGGTCGGTCTCCGCGGGCCTGGCCGCCAGCACGACCAGTCGGCCGCCGACCGTCAGGTCGGTGGCCTGCGCCGCGAGCGCGCTGTCGAGCGAGACCTGCCGGCGCTCCCGCCCGGCCAGCACCGTGAGAACCCGCCCCGCGACCCAGGTCACCGTGTCTCCTGCGGCGGCGAAGATCACGGGCCGGTCCTCGACGGAACCGTCCGGCAGCTCCGCCACCGTGCTCTCCGCGCCGCCACCGCGCACGTCGACCCGCAGCAACCGGCGGCCGTCGGCCACGTAGGCGTAGGGATGGGAAAAGGCAACCGCACGGCCGGACCGGCGGAGTTCGCGCGGCTCCCCGGCGCATCCGGTCGCTGCCCGCACCACGTCGGTCTCGTCGGTCCACACAAGCACGTCGCCGGAGATCCGGATCGGGTGCGGCCAGCCCTTCGTGACTCCGGTCGTGCCCACCTGGCGCGGTGTGGAGCCGCTCTGGACGCACATCAACTGGTAGTCGTAGGCGCCGCCGCGCGGCTCCGCCCAGGCGTGCAACTCGCTTCCCGCCGCCCGGGCCCAGGACTGCGGCGCGGTGGCGGCGGCGACCGCCGGGACGGGGTCGGAGGGCGTCGCGAGCCACAGGCGGTCGTCCGTGGCCCGGTACGGATCCGCGTCGAACCCCGTGCCGCCGAGCACCGTTCCCATCTCTCCCAGGGCGTCTACACGGAAGTAGCGGCCGTCGCGGGTGCGCACCGGGATGCGGGCGGGCGGGTCCGGGCGCAGGAAGGCGTGCAACTCCTTCGGCGCGTCGGGTGCGATGAGCCCCGGGGGCTCGGTCGGAGTCCGTACGGCGGCGATTTCGTCGGGCTCCGTACGCGGGGCGAGAGAGGGGAGCAGAACCGCGGCCACCAGGAGTGCCGCCGCACCGGCGAGGATCCCGTACCGCCGGCTCCGGCGCCGCGCGGCCGCGGCGGCGATGATCCTGGCGTGCAGGCCGGGTGACGGGGACGCGTCGCCCGTCATCGCCTCGAACCGCTCCCTCAGCCCGTACGGGTTCTCATCCATGACGTTCCTCCTCGTCGGCCAGTGCGGCGCGCAGCTTGGCGAGCCCGCGCGCGGCCTGGCTCTTCACGGTTCCCTGCGAGCAGCCGAGCGCCTGGGCGATCTCCCTCTCGGTGAGCTGCTCGACGTATCTGAGGAAGATGACCGCCCGCATGCGCGGCGGCAGCAGCGCGAGGACACGATCGACGCCGTCCATGCCGGGCAGTCGGGCGAAGGACGGGTCGTCCACGGCCCGCTCGGGCAGCTCGGCCACAGTGATCTCTCGACGGCCTCGGCGCCAGCGGTTGCTCATGATGTTCGTCATGATCGTGCGGACGTAGCGCTCGGGGTCGTCCTTGCGGCGCACCCGCCACCAGGCCGCGCCGGTGCGCGTCAGCGCCTCTTGGACCAGGTCCTCGGCGTCGCGGGCGTCAACGGCGAGGACGAGCGCATAGCGGAACAGCGCCGGCAGCCGGTGTTTCACGAACTCGCCGAATTGCAGTCTTTCAGAGTCGTCCATCCTTCCTCCGCCTCCTAAGGACACCTGGTGCCCGGAAGAGGTTGCATGGGCGCCGAGAATATTCGGGCGACATTACCGCATGAAATTCCACCGTCGCTCTACGTTTCAGATCTTGGCTACATTGCTCCAGCATATTGCCGTCCTGATAGAACGCCATTATGTTGGAGCGATCAGACCCGCAGCTTGCCGATCGAGGTACAGCCATGGCAGTGGTCGCACAGCAAGAAGTCGTACACAGACTGCTCGACGGAAATCGCGTCGCATTGTCCGGAGAAGTGGATCTCTCGCGGCCTTACAGCTCGGTAATTGAATTTCCATTGACGGTCATGTGCATGAGTTCACGGCTTCGACCGCCGGCTTCGCCCGTTCTTATGCGGTCCAGGCCGGGGTCAAGGGGTTCGACGAGACGTTCTCGACGCAGGGCGGGCAACTGTCGGTCGGCCGTCTGGACATGTCCCAGTCGGCCGTCCCGCCCCCGGACGGGTTCCCGCGGATTCCCGAGATCTATGTGGCAGTCGTCTGGGAGGGGCAGCGCTCCTCTCTCTACACCCGGCTGTACAACACAGGCACCGCGCAGGCCGTGGCCCTGATCGAGGCCCTGGAGATCACCGAGCACGCCGACGGGCTCTCCGTCGCGCCCCGGCCGGGCACGGGCGGCGCATACAACGCCCAGGCCGTGGCGCTCAAGGAGGTTCCCTCGGTCGGGCTGCTGGAGATCGCCCTGCTGACGAAGGAGATGTCGCGCAGGGTCCCGCCCTGGGCGGGCACGCGGACAGCGGCCGGCGCGGAGCTGTTCCGCGACACGCTGTCGGACGGCAAGCCCTACTACGTGCTGGTCACGGACTCGGCGATGGCCACGGTGATCCCTGACCCCGACGGCAAGAACGTGGCCGGGCTCGCGGAAGGACTCGATCGGCTGACCCTCCGGGCCCCGGGCTAGCTCCGTGCAGGCGATGCTGGCCGGCACCGTGGTGTCGGCCGTCACCCTGATACTGGCCATCTCCCTGGTCCAGCACCTGATGAGACCGTCGGAACTGCTGCGCGCGCTCAGGGCGCAGGCCGTGATCCCGTCTTCCGTCGCGCCGCTCGCCGCCGCGGCGCTGGTGCTGTCCGAAGGTTGCTGGGCATTCCTGCTCGCCGCCGGGCTGGTCCGGCCGGAGGCGGGCTGGCTGATGCGTCCCGCTTTGGTGGGCTGCGCGGTCCAGCTGGCGGGGTATGCCGCGTACCTGTTGTCACTGCTCAGGAGATATCCCACGCGGGAGATCCCGTGCGGGTGCTCGGGCGGCGACGTTCCGGTCTCGCGGTGGGTGGTCTACCGGGCGGCGAGTGTCTCCCTGCTGGCGGCGGTGGGCGCGACCTGGGCAGGGGAGATCGTCCGGCCCGTCGCCGACGTACGGTTCTGGGTCCCGGCAGCGGCGGGGCTCACCTTCGCCCTGCTGCTCTGGCACCTTCCGATGGCCATGGCCGATCCCCTGCGTCGGAATGAGGAGGCATTGGTACCGTGAGTTTCGAGTTGACGGCACTGCTGGTGACGTGGGTGGCCATCGCGCTGCTCAGCCTGGTGGTGGCCGGCCTGATCCGGCAGGTGCACGCCCTCACGACAGGTCCGCGCACTCGGGAAACCGGTACGCCGGTCGGCTCCGTCGCGCCGGAGATCGACCGGATCGCGCCTGGCAGGGACGGGACTGTGCTGCTGTTGTTCCTCACCGACAGTTGCCCGAGCTGCGCCTTGATTTTGGACGAGGCGTCCCGTGCGGTGCGCGAAAACATCGTACGCCCCGAGCTTTTGCACGCAATATTTCCCGGTGAGGCGCGCGACGGCGTGACTCTGCCGAATGTACACGCCGGCGAATCCGACCTCTTCCCGCAATATCGCATCACCACCGCTCCTTTCGCGGTGGCGGTGGACGCGGACGGGCACGTACGGGCCTCAGAACCGGTCGGCTCCCCGGCCGCATTCGAGGCGATGCTGTCGAAAATCGCACAGCCCACCCTTACCCGGGACCGAACAATCTGATCGGAGTCGTGAAATGCTCGACCTGGAGAACACGCCTCCCCTGCGCGGGCCGCGCCCGGACGGATCGACGCGGGTAAGACGTCCGGTCCCGAAATTCCCCGGCATCCCCGTGCACCTGACTCGCCGGTCCATTCTGGGCGGAATGCTGGTCGCGGGTTCGGCCATCGGGGTCACGGTCCTGGGCATCTTCCCGCCGGCGCGCAAGGCGCTCGCCGACGGCTACGACATCAAGGGCCTGCCGTGCCCCTCGTACGCGGCTGACCACAACTGCTCGCCCGGCTGCGGCCCGAGCGAGACGTGCGCTCTGACCGGCTGGTGCTGCTCCTCCTCCGGCTATCACCGGGGCGACGCGGAATACCGGCTGCGGCCGAACCAGTGCTTCGGCGGCACGGCGGACGGCTGGCTGTGGCGCTACACCAGCTCGTGCGGCGGCTGCTCCGCCGTCACCTTCCGATGCCACGACGGCTACACGGTCACCTGGGCCGGGCCGTGGGTGAAGACCATCTGCCGTTACCGGACCGCGTGCGGCTGACCTCGGGACGAGGCCACTGCGATGCCCGCCCCCACCAGGGTCCGCAGCACTGTCACCGATCCCCTGCTGGCAGCCGCCGCCCTGGCGATGCTGGCGATCGCCGCCGCCGCGCTCCAGCAGAGCGTGCTGTGCTGGGCGGCGGTCGGAGCCATGGCCGGCTACTCGCTGTCCGGTTCGGTTTGAGCGCGTAACAGCAACTTCGTGTTGTTCTCGCCAGGTTGGCGAGCACTGACAAGCCAGGGAGCAGTCCTGGCCGCCTTCACCGCAGGGCTGGTCCTCGGCGGCGTCACCAGCGCCGGCGTTCTATGGCTGCTGTCCGGCCTGACGGCTCCCGTCCCCGACGTCTGGAGGCACCCTCTCATCGTCGGCGTCGCGGTGCTGGGCGTGCTGAACGAGACGCGGATCGTCCGGCTGCCGCTTCCGCAGAACGCCCGGCAGATCCCGCAGGACGTGCTGCGCCGCCGTGCCCGGCTGGGTGCCGCGCAGTTCGGCTTCGAACTCGGCACGGGGGTGCGCACGTACGTGTCCACGACTGCGCCATACGTGGTCGCGGCCGGCCTGCTGCTCAGCCATCCCACCCTGTCGGCGGCGCTCCTGACGGGCGCGGGCTTCGGCCTTGGGCGCGCGCTGACAGCCGTCCTGAGTTACCTCGCGCGAGACGCGGGCTGGGACGCGAGGATGCTCGCCAGGCTGCGGACGATCGCGATCGGCGGCTCCGCTGTCATCTTGGCCGCCCTGGTAGCGCTGGCTGTGCTGGCTTTGCTGGCTGTGCGCGCGACAGGTCGGCTCTGATGACAGGTGCCGGCAACTGGACGCGATCCCGCGCCGTTTCCTGGGTGCATCTGCTTCGACGGCTGGGAGCGGGTCTCGGCGGGCGATGACGGGAAGGAGATCACTTTCGAACGCGGGTCCCCCACGCTGCGAGGGAGATGGCTTTCCGGTTCTGTCGCTCAGGTGATCCGATGGTCTGCAGGCCGAGGAAGGCCGGCCCCCAGGCGCCCGCTCGGGCGCCGGTGGTTTCACGAACGAGTTTTGGGACCGCGATTCGTATGAGTTTTGGTACCAGTTCGCGATCTTCGAGATCGGTTCGGCGAACGAATTCCGGTGCCAGTCCTCAAGGGCACCAGGTCTCTCGCCAGTTGGTGTGTAGCTCATGGGTAAGGCGAGGCCGCCGAGGAGGTGCCGGGTATTGATCGCGTGGGCTCGCTTGACGCCTGCAGCGCGCCGCTCGGCTCGAAGGCGACTTCATCAGCAGGCTGATCGTCAGCGGTCGTGTCGGGGCGCTTGGCTATCAGCGCTCGTCTAATCGAGCCGGGCAACGATCACGGAATTGAGCCACCCGACGTCGTCCGTCCGTCCGCATAATCTGTTCCATGATGCGTCACAAGTGCGCGTTTTACGCGTTCGGGTCCCAGTTTGCGAGCTGCTCCATCGGCTCGGTGTCGCCGCTGGTCTCCAGACCGTCGAGCGGGACGCGCTCGTAGAAGTAGAGGACCAGTTCGCTCGCTGCGCCTCGCATCGCCATGTCGCCCGGCTCCGCGTCAGCGGCGAGGTCGTCGCAGCGGACGCCGTCGGCGTTGAGGGTCAGGCGCCAGGAGCGGCCCTCGGTCGTGTGCAGGTCGATGGTCGCCGGCTTGAACGGCCAAGGGACGGTCGTCGCCGCGACGGTCGTCAGGAACTCGTCGACCCCCTCGACCGCGACGTCCGTCGGCAGCGGCTGTGCGGCCCCCTGGGTGAGCTGGGCGTCGTGGGTGTGGACGGCGATCTCCTGGATCTGGTGCCGGGCCACGGCTCCGCTGGTCTCCGGGGCCTGCGAGCGACCCCACCAGGTCCAGCAGCCGCGGTCCGGGCCGGCCTCGCGCATCGCGTCGAGCATGAGCTCGGTCGACTCGGCGAGCCAGGCGTCCAGGGCTTCGCGATCGCGGGGCGCGGTCGGGGCGCCCTTCGGGTCCGTCCTCGCCGGGGGCTCAGCGCCCGGGCCCGCCGCGACGATGGCGGCCTGGCGGCGGCGGCCGTCGCCGAGGTGCTGCGCCAGTTCGCGCAGCGTCCAGCCCGGGCAGGTCGGGACCTGGACGTCAAGGTCGGGGGCGGACGCGATCGCGGCGCGGAACGCCGCCGAGCGGTCTTCGATCAGCCGCAGGACCTCGGGGAACTCCAAGATGTTTTGCACCTCGGTTGTCTATCACGGCGCTCCGGCCGCCAGGTACCTGGCCACGGTGTTATGCGCCACGCCCAGGCTGTTGGCGGTCTCTCTGACGGAACGGCGTGACGAGGTTATGGGTCATGGATGGATAGCCAATGGTCAGGCTGTGTCGCCGGTCTGTGTCTTGGCTCGGCCGTGGGCCATGCGATAGAAGCTGGTTTCGGTCTCGATGATGGTGGCGTTGAAGGTGAGCCGGTCGACGATGGCGGCGCAGAGGCGGGGTCCGGTGAAGGTCTTGGTCCAGCCATCTGGGGCTGGCACATGTTCGTTGTGGCGGATCTTCCCTGCTGCCTGGGTGTATGGGGTTCTTCCTCGTTTCCAGGATCTTTGAGGTGTAAGGGTCGTATGTTAGGCAGCACCTTAATCCTTCAGGTGTGAGGAAGGTGTGCCGTGGGCTCGTCGCGGTTCCGTGTGGTGGAGGGCGGTGCGGTCCCGGCCGCGCCGTTGGCGACGGATCCGTGGGAGTACCAGGCCGAGTGCGTTGAAGCGTTCGTGGCGTCGTGGCGGGCTCGCGGGTTCAGCCCTGTGACGATCGATAACGACATCGGCCTGCTGGACCGGACGTTGCGGGCGCTGGGCCGGCCGGCGTGGGAGGTGACCCCGGAGGACATCGACCGGGTCGTCGGTGACCTTGCTGTGCTCGGCCAGGCGTCGTCGACGCGTCGGGAGTATGTGCAGATCTTCAAGGGGTTCCACCGGTTTTTGCAGGTCCGCAAGGCGGTGGAGATCGAGGCCGCGTTCGGGGTGCGGCTGGTGTGCCCGGTGGATGAGTTCAACGCCTCCCGCCATGTCGGCGACGATTCTCCGGCTGAGCTTCCGCCGCCGACTCCGGAGCGGGTGGAGGAGTTCTTTGACTTCCTGAAGACCAGGATCGCCACCGCCCGCAAGTACGCACCCGCGGCCCGCGATTACGCGTTGTTCCGGACGCTTTATCACGCTGGTTTGCGGTCGGAGGAGTCCGCGCTGCTGGACCAGCCGGACGTGCATTTCAACCGCGGCCCGTTCGGCAAGCTGCATGTCCGATTCGGGAAGGGTGCCCGAACGTCGGGGCCGCGGCCGCGGTGGGTGCCGATGCTGGACGGCCTGGACCTGGTGCTGCGCTGGTTCCTCGATGATGTTCGGGGCCGTTTCCCGGACTCGCCGGTGCTGTTCGCCGACGAGTCGGGCGGCAGCCTGCATCCGGGGACGATCCGGAACCGGCTGCGGTATCTGATGCAGATAGAAGGCCGCCCTCCCGTCGAGAGGTTCAGTCCGCACGCGCTGCGGCGGGCATGCGCGACTCACAACTATGAGCGAGGCGTGGATCTGGTGGCGATCCAGCAGCTCCTTGGGCATTGGACCGTCAGTTCGACGATGCGGTATGTCCCCCGTCCGCGACGTTCATCGAGGACGCCTATCGGCGCGCAGTCACCAGCACGTTGAGCGAGCTCACCGAGGAGGGTCCGGCGTGAACATCCGGTGGAAGCTGCGGATGGCCGCGGCGCAGCGCGAGGTATGGACCGGCAGCCAACTGCGGCGGCTGCTGGCCGAAAAAGCTGGCCTGGAGATGTCGGCCGCGTCGGTGTCGGCGCTGTTCACCAAGGAGCCATCCCAGGTGAAGCTGTCGACCCTCGCCGCGTTGTGCACCGCCCTGGACTGCACTCCCAACGACCTGTTCGAAGTCGACACCACCCCAGTCGAGCAGCCTGCCCGGCCACCGCAGCCTGTCCAGGAGAAGAAGACCGCCTCCGGCGGCCGGTCGATGCCGCCCCTGTGACGGCCGAGGATGGGCAAGCGACAACGGGACTGCGTCACCTGCGGTGCGCCGGTCGGCTATCTGAACCGGGAACACTGCTGCCTGTGCTGGCGGCGCCTCAAGGAGCAGGAAGCGAAGGCGTCCTGCCCGGGCTGCGGCAAGCAGCGGATCCTGGAGTCCGAGACCGGCAAATGCGTGCTGTGCTCGCGCGTCTGTCTCCAGTGCGGGCACCCCGTCCGGAAGGCCGACGAGACGGCGTGCCGCGACTGTCGGCGCAAGACCCGTCAGGAGGCCGCCAAGCAGGACTGCCCGCGGTGCGGGCGTCCGGGGCTGCTGCGCGAGACGACCGGCTGGTGCGGGCCCTGCTCCCGGCCCCGCCCGAGCAAACAGCCGCCGCGCATCTGCCGAGCATGCGGCCAGCTTCGCAAGCACGGTGGCCTAGGCCTGTGCAGCGCCTGCGTTCAAAAGCACCCCGACCGAGCGTTCATCCGAGGCGCGGGGATCGCCGCCCGTCTGGGCGACCCGCCCGTGTGGTTTGAGGGGTTCGTCACGTATCTGGCTGCCCGCCACGGCCCAGCGCGAGCCTGCACGATGCTCACCGAGCTGGGGCGGATCCTGGAAGACCCGAACCCCAACCACCCGCAGGCCGTCCTGGACAGATCACGCCGCCCGGGCCGATCGATGGGGTCGCTGGCCCGAGCTCTCGAAGGGTTCTTCACCAGTCAGGGCCTGGCATTGCCCACCGACCAGGCCGAGCGGTTGGCCGCCGGGAGACGACACCGTCGCGTCACCGCGGTCCCCGAACCGCTGCGTTCGGCTGCCGCGGCGTTCTGCGACCACCTGCTCCGCTCACGTGAACGCGCCCTTCGCGCCGACACCCGGCCCCGCACCGACGTGACCATCGAAGCCGCCCTAGCCACCATCCGCGACCTCGGCCAGTTCCTCGCCGCCGAACGGGGCAAGCTCGACTGGGCCGTTGTCGACGTCCACGACGTCGAGGCATTCCTCGCTATCCTGCCCAAAGCACGAAAACGACGACTCACCGTGCTCCGCCAGTTCTTCGCCTTCGCCCGCCGTCGGCGAATCGTCCTGGTCAACCCCACCACTGGCTTGACCGCCAAACAGCCCAGCGGGTTCATCGGGCAGACGCTCGGCCTCGACCAGCAGCGCGCCTTGTTCCGCCGATGGACCAGCAGCGATGACGCCCATCCCCACGAGGCGCTCCTGGGCATCCTCGGGCTCATCCACGGCCTGTCGAGCCTCGAAGTCCGCAACCTCAAGATCGACGACGTCGATCACGCATACCGCGCCATCCATGTCGCGGGCAGGCCTCGCCCTATCCCGCTCGACCCCGCAAGCTCGGACGTCGTCCAACGATGCCTCGGCCACCGACGAACACAAGCCACCGCCAACCCGCACCTCATGGTCACCCGCGGCACCAAAGCCGGCACCCGGTCAGCCTCGGGAGCATATGTCAGCCACGTCCTGGACCCCTGCGGCGTCCCGCCCCGCATACTCCGCAGCACCCGCCTGGTCGACCTCGTCAACACCCTCGACCCCAAAGTCGTCGCCGCCGCGTTCGGGATGACCGCCGAAAGCGTCATGATCTATCTCGCTGACCAGGTCGACGCAGGGCGCCTGCCGCCCGGCAACACCCGCTGAGCCGACCGGCCCTGACTATCCTGCTCACGTGGACCACAAAGATCACGATGAACAGGCCAGGTCGCCCGACGTGCTGGTTCGCTGCTCGCAAGACCCCGATCTCCTCATTCGGCTCAGCAACAGGCAGTTCATCGATAGCGACGAGACCGTCTTCTCCATCGAGGCCAAGGCCGACGGACTGCGCGCGGCGATCCCCGACGTGACCGTCGCGATCTGGGACGGCGCCGGCGACCTGGCCGCCTTCCTGCAACAGCTCGCCGACGACTTCCGCGGATGGCCCGGAAAGCGCACTTGGCATACCAACCAGCTCACGCTCGAAGCCGACTTCCACTCCGGCGGTCACGTCGAGCTGACCTGGAAACTCCGCCCCTGGTCCTCACGGCAAGCAGCATGGGAGACCTCCATCACCACCTGGATCGAGGGTGGGCACCAACTGACCGCCCTGGCCTCTGACGTCCAGGCATTCCTCGCCCGGCCCCGAAACCCGTGCAGTTTCGGTGGCACCTGACACACGTTCGCGCGAACATATGCGCTTTGCCGAAGCTCTCGTTGGAGGCGATAGCGACACTGGCGGTTTCCTCGCGATCGGTAGGTACCTGAAACAGCAGGTCAGCGCCGCGTTTGTCGAGCTCCATGTAGCCTAGTTCATCGATGCAGAGAAGATCGAAGTGCCGGTAGCGGGCGATGGTCTTGTTGAGGATCAGTTCGTCGGCGGCTTCGACGAGCTCGTTGACGAGCTTGGCGGCCAGCACGTACTTGACCCGGTATTCGGCCATCGCGGCTTCGGCACCCAGGGCGATGAGCAGGTGTGACTTGCCGGTTCCTGAATCGCCGATGAGGCAGAGCGGGTGCCCGTTCTTGACCCATTCGCATTTGGCGAGGGTGTGGATGACCGCGGGCGGGATGCTGCGGTTGGCGTCGAAGTCGAAGCCCGACAGCCATTTTTGACGCGGGAACCCGGCGGCTTTGATGCGCCGCTCGGAACGGCGCCGCTGGCGATCGTCGCATTCGGCCATTAGCAGCTCGGCAAGGAAGCCGCGGTAGGTGAGCTGTTCGCGTTCGGCGGCGTCGGCGGTGGGGATGAATTGGCCGCGAATGGTGGGCAGTCGCAGCAGTCAGCAGGCCTGGTCGATGGCTGTCTCGGCGGCGGGCTCGGTCAGGCCTCGTTGGCGGGTGGTCATGATGCGTCTCCCTGGCTGGTGGCAGGTGGTGCAAGAGCACGTCGGCTGGGCAGAAGCCCGTCGTAGGCGGCCACCGAGGGCAGCGGTCGGGTGTCGACCGGCAGCGTGGCCAGCCGCCGCTGAGTCAAGGAGGCGATGTCCTCGGGCAGCTGCACCGGCGTTCCGATCGGGCGGGGCCCGGGATCGGCGGTGGTGGGCTGTGGGTCGCTGTGGGCGGCCTTGCGAGCTTCGACGGCGACCGCGTCCGCGGTCATCGCGACGACCTTCAACGCCGTCGCGATCCCGGCGACGACGTGCTCGTGGGCCATGCTGCGGTGCAGGAGCAGCACCTCGATCAGGGCGCGGGTGCCGGAGGTGTCGCCGTGCGCTTCGCGCACAGCCGCCCACCAGGCGTCGTGCACGGGGGTGAAATTGCCGCCTTGACGGGCCTGATCCAGCGCGGTGGCCCCAGGCAGCGCGCCCGGCTTGCGCAGGAGCACCTCCAGGAAGTGGTCCAGCTCCAGGCGGGAACCGGTCTTGGCGATCAGCCGTTCATGCCGGGCGACCTCCACCGCCTTGTGGTAGATGACCAGGTGGGAGGCGTGTAGGAGCGCTCGGACCGGGTGGCCGATCAGCCGGACCGGCACCGAGTATCGGACGGAACGGACGGTGATCTGCGAGCGGCCATCCACACGCAGGTGGAAGACCCGGCCGGTCTCGAAGTGCTCTTCGGGCAGCGGCTGCAGCAACGGCTGCTCGGTGGCGAAGTCCTCACCGACGGTCCGGATCCGAGACCCGATCCTGCGCTGGTCGTCTTCTCGATCCCATTGCTCGATCGTGGCGTTCAGCTCCGCCAGTGAATCGACGCGCGGGACTGGGACCAGGCGATTGTGATGAAACCGGCCGACCTCGCCCTCCACCCCGCCCTTCTCGTGGGCGCCGTCCTTGCCCGGCCGGCAATGGAAGGCGTCCAGGCCGTAGTGCGAACGGAAGGCCACCCATCGCTGGTTCTCCACCCGTGCTCGGGCAAAGCCAACCACCTGGGCGACCGCGGCCTTCAGATTGTCGTAGCGGACCTTGCCGGACGGCACCCCGCCCAGCACGCTGAGAGCATGCGCGTGCCCCTCGAAGAAGGCCTCCTGACCGCAGATGCGGTGACGCGGTGCACCGCCTTACCCGAGTACGACATCCGGAACACGAACAGGTAGCAGGCGGTCCGCACCCCGGCAAGATCGACCCACACGTCTCCGAAGTCGACCTCGGCCTCGACTCCCGGCTTGTGGATCTGGTCGATCGGCACTTCCGGCAGAGGGCCACGACCCGCCTCCTGCAAGATCACGGCTGGGGCCACGCCGACGTCAACGCCTCAGTCACCATCCGGCGATGCACCCCATATTTGGCGGCCAACGCCCGCTGCGACAGCCCCTCCAGCCGAGAGTCTCTCCGGATCGCGGCGAACAACTCCACCTTGGTCATCCGCACCGCATGCGCCCCCTCACGCCTCAGAGCACACCGAGCGTCTCACTACAACTCGGGCAGTGGCACCAAAACTCGCTGAACCGTCACCACCCGGCTACACGCTGGTACCAAGACTCACGCGGCACTGGTACCGAAACTCACGCGTAGAACCAGGCGCGGAACAGCGCGCCTGCCGGAAATTACATCCGCCCAGGTCATGACTCTGCGAGGGCTTCGCGGGGCGTATGCGAGCTCCGGTCACCCGTGAGACGGAAGCGCGTACGGCAGGATGATCCGCTGCGCTCCTTCGCCTGGCCGACCTCACCGTCACCAACGCGTTCGCCGCGCTGCGGTTGCTCCCCATGGGCGCTCGGGACAAGGACGTGGAGATCCTCGTCCTGCGTCACCGGATCGCCGTCCTTGAACGTCAATTCGGCGCTGACACCAGAGTGCGATTCGCGCCCGAGGACCGGGCCTTCCTCGCCGCTCTTCTGACGTCGCTGCCTCGCGAGGTTCTGCGCCGGCTGCGGCTTCTCATCCGGCCGGACACTGCCCTGCGCTGGCACCGCGACCTGCTGCGAGGGCGTCACGCCCGTACCGGCTCGGCGGCATCCTCCACGAGTACTCGCAAGCGGCTTGACCTGCATGGATGTGATTTTCGGCAGGCGCAAAGCTCCCGAGCCAATCGTGGACGGCAACACGATCTCTTACCGGGACGCGGTGGCCAAGGGTGCCGACCTGGTGCTCACCGCCCGCCCGAACGGGTTCACCCAGGACGTGGTGCTGCGTGCCCGCCCTCAGGGCCTGGTCAAGGTCAGCCTGCCCGTCACCCTGCCTGAGTCAGAAACGCCTCAGCATCAGGGACGAGAGTGCTGCCGGCCACAGGCGATCGGCTGGTTCGTAGCGCACCCGTGGGACCTGACGGCGCAGGACCGCGTTCTCGTGCCTGAGCACCAGCAGGTCCGCCTTCGTAGAGACCTCGCTCCGCGAGTCAGCCGCTCACCGACCTGGGGAGCACCCGATCCCACATGGTGAAGGCCGGCGCTGGCGATGATTCGTGTTCCTGAGCCCCTCAGACACGGAACCATCGCCGGAGCCGGAAAGCCTCGCTGAAGGGAGCCAACTACTTGCCCTCTCTGGGCAGCACCATCCTGGACGAGTCGACCAGGAGGAGGCCGGCGATCCCGGCGATCGGGAGCAGGGTGAGCTGCCAGAGGCCGGCGCCGTCCCAGCCGAGCGCGCCCACCAGGCGGGCGAACAGCAGCCCGGAGAAGGCGGCGGCGACGTAGTACGTGAGGATGAACAGGCCGGCGCCGCGGCCGACGTGGTGCGGGCGGACGGCCCGCTGCATGGCCGTGCTGCAGTTGGTGAACAGGAAACCGCTGGCGAACGTGCCCAGCAGGAACGACAGCAGGTACTGGGCGGGGGCCGAGGTGGCGATCTGGTACATCAGGTACGCGGTGACGCCGGTGGCGACCATGGCGAACATCAGCAGGCGGGCCTGGTTGTACCGGTCGCCGAGCCAGCCGGCCGGCAGGGCCATCATGGCGCCGAGGCCGCCCATGGACACGGCGAACGCGGCCTGGTCGGGTGCGAAGCCGAGCGCCTCGCGCAGGAACGTCGGGTAGAGGCCGAGGTAGCCGTAGAAGACCAGGCCGGAGACGGCGCAGGCGATGCCGATGCCGAGCGTGTTGCGGTTGTACGGGGACGCCGGCACGTGCTCGTACGACGCCCCGGTCGTTTCCGTGGCGGTGCCGGTGACCGCCTCGGTCATCCTGCGTGACACCGTCGCCGCGATGAGCAGGCTCATGACCAGGCCGACGGCGGCGAACAGGAAGAACGGCGCCCGCCAGGTCCCCCAGCTCGCGGCGAGCCCGTTGCCGAAGAGCGGGCCGAGGAAGACGCCGAGGCCGAAGGCCACGCCGACGACGCCGGCGGCCAGCGCGCGGCGGTGGAAGAAGAACGCGCCGAGCACGGCGTACATGGCGGTGGCCTGGATGCCCTCGCCGACGCCGGAGACCAGTCGGTAGATGCTCATGTCGACGAATCCCACGGCCAGCGGGATGGCGAGGGTGCCGAGCGAGTAGACGAGCACGCTGACGACGACGATGGCCTTGCGGGAGAGCCGGTCAGACAGGTAGCCGGCCGGCGGTCCGGCGAGGGCGAGGCCGAGGGTGAAGCCGGTGGCCAGGAGTCCGCTCTGTTCGAGGGAGAAGCCGAGCTCGTTCCGGATCTCGGGCAGGAGGGGGTAGAAGATCTGCCGGTCCATCGCGTTGAGCATGTACGAGGCGCACAGGACCGCGAAGCCGATCGCGACGGAGGTCTTCGTCAGCTGGTCGGAGTTGGAGTTCGTACGGGCGCCTCCGCCCTCGGGCCGCTCGGTGGCGCTGCTCATCAGATGGCTCCTCTGTGGCGCAGGGGGGTGAACTCATGTCCGGCTCACATCTATCGGACAATCGTCCGTAGAGCGGTCGTCATGAATTGGCCTCAGAATGATGCGTGGTGCGGCACCTGTCAAGGGGGTGCTGGGGCTCGTGAGGGGAGCGGGGAAGCAAGCGCGGACGGATGTCCGTCCCGTGGCTAGGGCGAGGGCGGGAAGGGGGCGGCCATGGCGACGCGCGGGCGGGAACCGGCTGGTCCCGCCCCCGCGACAGGTCGAGGGATGAGCGCTACAGCTCCGAATGGTCGAGGAAGTGAGCGCTACACCTCCGACGCGAGCTCGCGCGTGTGGATGACGAATATTGTGTCGCCTCATGCGACCTGGGCGTATTCGTGTAGGAGGCCGCCGAGCCGGTCTCGTCGGGAGACTTCGATGTCGGCGTCGACCGGATCGGGTAGCGCCTGCAGCGGGTTGGCCTGCTTCAGGGTCCGATGCGGACGATGCCCATTGAAGTAGGTCTCCTACTCAGCAAGGACCTTGCGCAGGTGGCGTTCGTTCATGATGAGGATCCGGTCGAGTAGTTCGCGGCGTACTCTGCCCTGTCCCGCTCGAAAACACGGCTTCGTGCTCTGAACTGGGTCGAGCCCCACACGCTGGGGCCACCGGCGTATCCACGGTGAACTGACCCGCCTCGGCCACAAGATCTCGGCTTCCACCGTGTGGAACATCCTGAACCGGCCGGGATCGACCCCGCTCCGCGCCGCAGCGGGCCGACGTGGAAGCAGTTCCTGACAGCCAGGCCGAGCACATCATCGCCGTCGACTTCCTGCATGTGGACACCGTCAACCTCACACGCCTGTACGCCCTGATCACGCTCGAACACGGCAGCCGCCACACCCACCTGCTCGGCGTCACCACCAACCCCACCGGCCCATGGACCGCCCAGGCTGCCCGCAACATCCTGATGAACACCGACACCGACACCGACACCGACACGACAAAGCTGAAGTTCCTGATCCGCGACCGCGGCGGCCAACTCACCGATGCCTTCGACGCCGTCTTCGCCGACGCCGCCCTGCGCGTCATCAAGAGCCCACCGCAGGCCCCGAAATTGAACGCACACCGCGAAAGGATCATCGGCACCCTACGCCGCGAACTCCTGGACAGAGTGCTCATCCTCAACAAGCAGCATCTGCGCCGAACTCTCACCCGCTACCTGGCGCACTACAACACGGCCCGACCTCACCGCGGCTTGGGGCAGTTGTCCCCAGCGCAAGCCGAAACACGCCCACCAACCCCCATCGACCTGGCCGACCACCGAGTCCACCGCAGAGCCATCCTCGGCGGCCTCATCAACGAGTACCGAATCGCCAGCTGATCAGATGGCCAGCTGACACACCCGAGAAGCGGCAGGTCAGACACCGCACCCTATTTATGAGCCCCACAGGGTCTGCGCAACCTGCCCAGCAAGGACTGGACTGTCCACGCCGGCTGGATGCTGGCCGCCAACCTCGGCCACGACCTGGACTGCTGGCTGCGCCTGCTCACCCTGCACGACCAGCCCAGACTGGACCGCGCCGAGCCGGACACCATGCGCTACCGGCTCTACCACCCGCCCGCCCGGCTGGCCGCTCACTCCCGCCGCCGCCACTTGCGCATCGACCGCACCCGGCCCTGGGCCGGGACGTCCGTCCTGGCCTGACAGCGCCTCACCGACCTGCCCGCTCTCACCTGAGAGTCGGACCCGACCACGACGATCCAGGAAGGAGCCTCCTCCGGGCCCGTGGAACCCGGCGCCCCCGCAGCGTCATGCGACGGCCCGTCCCAACCGCATCGGGGACATTACGGGCGAACCGCGGAGCAGCTCACGCAACTCAACCAGCTGAAGAATCGAGGCTGGCAGGAGGGGAAACGGGCGCCAGGCCGTCTACGGGATCACCGGAAAAGGGTCGCACACACTTCCGGAAGCTCCTCAGTGGATCCAGAAAGGGTGTCAGATCTGGCCCGAGTCGCCAGCTTTTCTGAAGCCATAGAACGCACAGCTCGGTATTAAGACTGCGAAAGCGATATCGCTAAAGGTCGCAGGATGCGCGGGGCCCTGTGTCGCTACTAGTCTCGATCGAAGCCTTCGAGGGGCGATCTACATCGTGATCTGCCTTCTCCATTCTGGGGTTTGCAGCCGAGAGACGGCGTACCGCCCCTCGGCGCCCTTCCTGGCTGCCGTGGCTGTTGTGGCTTGGCGTTGTTTGGCATCTCACTGGTTACCTGCTCGCGCTTACTCCAAGGCCGAGCGTTGGTCGCTCAGCACCCACAAGAACTCCCAGAGCGCCAGCAAGCACACTGTCACGAGCCCCGATACCTTGATGACCATAAGGATGTTGAACGAACTGGGCGGGCTCTGGAGCACGTCCCATAAGAATGCGATGACCACCGTGACTGCGCTGACGATGGGGCCGAGAAGCTCGTCTGCGTTGCTGATGCCGAACACCCACCGCAGGCAATACCACTGCATCGAGCATTGGAAGAGGAATGCCCACAGGTATATGATGATCCCGATGAACGGGATCATCATGATCTCCCATCCGTAGTCACGCCAGATCACGTAAAGAATGGCGGTGATCATCAGGCTCACCATCGATCGCCCGAGTGTGAATGCTATGCCGTCCTGCTGCTCGTGTGGTAGCACCTGGCGACGTGTGCTGATCCAGTAGCTGATTACGGTGGCGAACGTGACGAAGGCGCCGGCGACCATGCTGATGTAGCCGTTCTGCGCAAAGTAGTTGATGAGGTAGAACGGGTTCTGGGGATCCGGGGGCAGAAGGAAGATGATGAAGAGGGCGCCGACTCGCGCTCGCGTGTCAGAGAGCAGTTGGAATGGCCGGGCCCAGTTCGCCGCTTTCGGCTTGAAGATGATCCTGGCGAGGACGAAGGGGAATAGGTAGCGCATCTGCGACCATCCTGGCTGGGGGATTTCAGAAGAACTCTTCCCAGTTGCGCGCTACTTGCAAGGTGCTTACCGTCGGCGCCCAGTTTCCTCGGTTGTGAGGCGAAGATCGGGCAAGGCATGTCGTTCGCGCATCTGTCCAGGTAAAAACGCACTCTCGCGGGCGCGATGGACACCAGTGGTCCATCGCCAAGGAAGCACCGGTTGAAGTCGGAGGTCCGGGCTGAACATGATCAGCTGTCCTGGCTCACTCTGGCGGTCGTTGAGAAGTCCAATCTCTTTGCAGGAGGGTGGATACCCTCCTGCTTCCGCTTTGAGAGTCAATCCACTCCCATGTGGCAAGGACGGTATGCGGGATCTTCCGAGTCAGAGTGAGGCGGTAGGTCTCGACTGTGCATACCTTGCTCTTTTTCACGGTTTCAATGAGAACGAGCTCGACATTGTTACGCGACAGTTGGCCGAACGTTCCCTGGCAGGGAACTTCACTGATAGGGGAAGCATCCCTTCCGGTGACCACTCCATCTGGGCCTTCGCGCAGTCGCAACAAGATATGCATGGGCTGTGCGTCGGCACGCTTGACCGTTCCTTTCCATGAGCCGGACCAATGGCCCATGACTATTTCAGCTTGCCGGGCTTCCCAATTCGCTTGACTGGCGGCTTCCTGGCAAGAATAGGCCAGGTAGAGTAGCGCGCCGAGTATGGCGAGCAGAGCGACGCAGCCGATGGCGCCGCAACCCGAATCGTTTGACTCGCCCGAGTTCTGTAACTGTGGTTGTCGATCTGAATTGAGGACGGGATTGTCGGACCACCCTACGGGAAGCCCTTGAGGAGTGAGGTCTCGTGGATCTATCGGCATATCGCCACACCTCGTCTGCGCACTCAGAGCTACAAAGTCGGTGGTCCCTGGAAAATTTGCGGAAGACTCCGTGGCTAGGTTGGAGGCCCACCGCCGACCACGCTACGCGGCATCGTCCATGAAATCCAGAACAGCCTCTCTTGTCGCGATGACCGCTACCAGGATTAGCATTATTTTCGTGCGGGGAAGATGAGGAAATTGAGGATGGTGAGTCGGTTTCTCCTGCCATTCACTGAGGTGATCTCAGCGAATTTCGGGTAGCCAGTTGTGCTCGAAATGAGTCAGGACAAGGGCTGCTCGGGCAATGTCGCCGATAGCGCTGGGGCTGGCGGTGATGTGCTGGAGGATCCGCCAGCGGCCTTTGAGCAGGGCGAACCCGCGTTCCCCGAGACAACGCAGGTCACGCAGGAGTTGGTTGTAGGTGCGATTGTCCGGGCTGAGGATCTGGTTTTCCTGAGGTTGCTTGATCGGGGTGTGAACGCCGATGCCTGCACCGTCGTAGCCGCCGTCGGCCAGCGTGAGCAGGCCGCGGACGGCAGCGGCGTACAGTGCGCCCAGAACGTGCGTGCGGGCGGCGGTCAGATCGTGTACCGAGCCGGGTTCGACGCCGGAGACCCAGAGCGGAAGGCCGCTGGGTGCCGACAGTGCTTGCAGATTGCCGGCGTGCTGGTGAGCTTTGCCGGAGTACCAGGCGTCGATTGGCTCGCGCTTGATGCTCAGGATCTGCTCGGCGCAGCGGTCGATGGCGATCAGGGTGCCGTCCAGGATTACATACGCCAGCCCGTCGGCTTTGGCGCGGTCAAGAGCCTCCTGTAGGTTTGGGGGCTTGAGCTGCGAGGACGTCGATTCCTTCGTCGATGTAGCGATAGGCGGTGGCCCGGGATACGCGATGATCGCGGCCGAGCTTGGGGATGTCGTGCTCACCGCGGAACCAGCGCAGAACCATCACCGCGTGCCAGAACGGGGTCAGCGCTCGGCTGCCTTTGGGAGTGCCGCGCCGACGGCGTTCGGCGTACAGCAGTCGGGCGACGTGGCGAACGAGTGCACGGGAGACGTCGAGCGTGGCACGATGAGCAATCACGTGGAGCCTTCTGGCCGATGGGGATTCTTGTGGTGAGAACTCATCTACCGGAGGCTCCACGTCTGTCTCCGGCCTTCGACGACTTCTCCCGAAAGGCCCGAAACGCCACCACGAGCGTCCCAAAAATCCCAATCATCCCGATTATTCTTTGAGATCACCTCACTGAGTGCTTTTCATCCCGCCTCGCGGAGCTGAAGAACGAAGATCGCTTTGACGAACTGACTTGCGAGAGTGGGCAGCAGCGGAGTTTGCGCGGGATACGCCAAGTCTTCAGCTGCGCATTGGCCCGTCCGCCCGGTCCGCGGAGCTTGGCGTGGGCAGCGTTGACGGCCTTCTGTGAGGCGGGCTTGTAGCGGCCCTTGTAGGGCACGCGTACGTGCTCGCCAGCACCGACGTAGCCCTTGTCGGCGAGGGTGACCAGTGCGCCTGCCGAAAACTCCATCCACGCAGTTCAAGCCGCATGTGAGTAATCGTGAAGGACGCCGCCGAGAGGGTTTCGTCGGCGTACGTTCAGGTAGATGATTCGCCCGCGATCGGTGATCGGGTTCGGGGCGGAACGTAGCGGGGCGGCTTGGTTCAGGGCTTGATGGGCTCGGTGCTGGTTGTAGAAGCGTTCGTGCTCGCGCAGGGCATGCCGCAGGTGGTGTTCGTTCCATACGGGCAGCGGTCGAGGAGTTCGTGGCGGCACGACTGCACCCATCGCTTCATGATCGAGTTCTTCCGCGGCACCTGGATACCGGTGATTATGGTCTTGATGCTGGCCTCGGCGACCTCGTCCATGAGGGTGGGGAACTTCCCATCCCTGTCCCGCTCGGAAATCCGGTTTCGTACTGTGAGCTGGGATTTTGCTGCGCGCTCGGAACGGCTGCTGCGACCATCCCAAGGGTGTTGTTATCGCTTGCCTACCAGTTGATGAGGGGCCTGTTCAACCTGCTGACAGTACTGGTCCGCGCTGACCTGTCCAAGGACGTTGAGCTGCTGGTGCTCCGTCACGAGAACCAGGTGCTCCGCCGTCAGCTCGGCGGCCGGCCGCAGTGGGGTCACTCCGACCGGCCCTGGCTGGCGGCGTTATCGCGGCTGGTCCACCGCCGCCAGTGGGCGGAGATGTTCCCGGTCACCCCGGCGACGATCCTGCGTTGGCATCGTAGCCTCGTGGCGCGTAAGTGGACCTTGACGGACAGGAGGCGCCCGGGACGGCCAGGCACCCGCCCGCCGGTCAAGGCACTGATTACTCGGATGGCGCGGGAGAACCCGACCTGGGGACATCGGAGGATCCAAGGGGAATTGGCTCGCCTGGGCTACCCGATCGCGGCCTCCACGGTGTGGGAGATCCGGCACGCCGCCGGCATCGATCCCGCGCCGGGCCGGGCCGGGCCGACTTGGCGGCAGTTCCTGACCGCCCAAGCCCACGCGATCATCGCCTGCGACTTCCTGATGGTCGAGACGCTGCTGCTCAAGCGGCTGTATGTGCTGGTCTTCATCGAGCACGGCACCCGGCGACTGCACCTGGCCGGAGTAACCGCACACCCGACCGGAGCATGGACCGTGCAGCAAGCCGCAACCTGGCCAGGAACCTGGATGCCCGCATCGCCGGGCTGCGGTCCCTGATCCACGATCGAGACCCGCTCTACACCTCCGCATTTCGGGAGGTCTTCAAAGCCGAAGGGCTGCGGATGGTCACAACGCTGCCGCGGACGCCGAGGATGAACGCCAGCTGCGAGCGCGTCATCAGCACCCTGCGCCGCGAACTCCTGGACCGGATCCTGATCCTTGATGAACGCCATCTGGCACTCGTGCTCCAGGCGTATCTGATCCATTACAACGGGCACAGGCCGCACCAATCGCGGTACCAGCGTCCCCCGAACGTCACAACGCAGCCCGCCCGCGACGTTACCGAACTCAACGACCTGCGATCCATCCGCCGAAAACCCGTCGTCACCGGCATGATCAGCGAATACCAACCCGCCGCTTAACCGCAGCTCAGACCCCGTAACTCAATATTCGAGCGGCACAACCTCCGGCTGCCCGCCGGGCTGGCCCCGGCCGAGGCGCTGACGCTGCAGATCACGGTCCAGACGGCCTTCCTGGTCCTCGGGACGATCGTCGCGGGCCCGCTCGCGGACCGGCTGAACCGGCACAAGCTGTTCGTGCTCATCTCCTCGCTGATGGTCACCGTGTCGGTCGCGCTGCCGCTGGTCTCACCGACCTGGCCCGTCCAGCTGGCCGGCGCCGTCATCGGCGGGGTGGGCTTCGGCGCCTGTCTCTCCGTCGACCAGGCACTGGTCACGCTGGTCCTGCTCTCGCTCGTCGGAGCGCTCATCCGGGTGCGGAGCGGCCGGTAGGACCCCGTTCGCACCACCTCCTTCGCGCCGAAGTCACGCGGAGGAGGTGGCGCGTCGCGGGTGAAGGTCAGCGGTGCAGCGTGAGCGGCAGGCTGCTCCACCCGTGCGCGATGAACGACGGCACGTGTCCCACCTCGCTCGCGTCCACGGCCAGCTGAAGGTCAGGGAACCGGGCGAACAGGGCGGGCAGGGCGGCCAGCGCCTCCTGGCGGGCGAGCGGAGCCCCGATGCAGCGGTGCACGCCGATGCCGAAGGCCAGGTGCTCGGCGCTCTGCCTGGTCGGGTCGAACCGGTCGGCGTCCTCGCCGTGCTGGTCGGGGTCGTGCCCAGCCGCCAGGTAGCTGGTGATGATCGCGTCGCCCGCCTCGATCCGGACGCCGCCGATCTCGATCGGCTCGATGGCGAAGCGCAGCGGCAGGTTGGCGATCGACGGCGCCCAGCGCAGCGTCTCCTCGATCACCGCGTCCCAGGAGATCTCCCCGGCCAGCACCCGGCGGAGGTGGTCCGGATGGGTGAGCAGGGCGTGCACGGCATTGCCGATCAGGTTGACCGTGGTCTCGTGCCCGGCCGCGATCAGCAGCAGCAGGGTGTCGCACAGCTCGGTCTCGCTGAGCGAGTCACCGCTGTCACGGACGTTGATCAGCTCGGTGGTCAGGTCGTCACCCTGGTGCTCGCGCTTGTAGGCGACCAGGGCGGGCAGCACCGTGGCGATCTTGGCGGCCGTGGCCGCCGCCTGCTCCGGGGTGGCGGTGGTGTCCATGATGGCCTCCATGACCTGGGCCATCTCCTCCCGCATGTGCGCGGGAACGCCGAACAGCTCGCAGATCACCCGCATCGGCAGCGGGTGGGCGTAGGCGGCGCGCAGGTCGACGGGCTGACCGGGCGGCTGCGCGGCCATCGCGTCCAGCAACTCCGCGATGATCTGCTCGACGATCGGCTGCATGGCCTTGCTGCGGCGCGCGGTGAAGCTGGGGGCGATCAGCTTGCGCAGCCGGCGGTGTTCGTCGCCGTACGCGCTCAGCATGTTGGACACGCCGATCCAGGTGATGATCCAGGACCAGCCCGGCGTGGCGAACGCCCGCTCCAGCTGCCCCCAGTGCCGCTTGTCCTTGCTCACCCGTGGATCGAGGATGAGCTGCTTGAGCAGGTCGTGCCTGGTGACCGCCCAGGCCGGGATGCCTCCGGCGAGCTCTACGAGGACCAGGGGGCCGAGGTCGCGTAGTCGCCGGACCTCCCCTGGGAGGTCGGTGCCGAAGGGGTCGAGGACGACGGGGGCTGAACTGCCCAAGGGGATTCTCCTGGCTGATCAGGTCGAATGGGAGTGAAACGCACCGGCAGATGTGCCAGCGCGCGGTGGAACGGGCCCGGCCGCCACGAGAGCTCCTCGCGCGGCACGGTCAGTTCCAGGTCACACAGGTGAGAGGTCAGGCGCTCGATCGCGGTCATCGCGATGATCATGGCCGGGTCGCTGGCCGGGCAGCGGTGCGCCCCGGCGCCGAAGCCCAGGTACGCGCCGCCGTCGGAACGCAGCTCCTCGGGCACGTTGGTGGGCTCGGTGTTGGCCGCGGCGTAGGAGACGAGGACCAGTTCGGCCGGCTGGATCCAGGTGCCGTGGAAGTGCACGGGCTGACGGACGAAATAGGGCCCGTAGTTCGACATGGCGGGCTCGGCGCGCAGGGCTTCCATCAGGGCGTCGTACGTGCCGAGCGCGCCGTTGGTCAGCGAGCTGTAGTAGCGGTCGTCGCTGACCATCCGGGAGATCGTGTTGGAGATCAGGTTGGCCGTGGGCTCGTACGCGGCGGCCATCACGAGCACGAGGGTCTCGGCCAGCTCGTTGGGCTGGAGCGCGGCCGGATGGTCGATGAACCACGACGTCAGGTCGTCGCCCCGCTGGGCGTGCTTGGACTGGACCAGCTCGCCGATGTAGCGGCTGAACGCGTCGCTGCCCCGCTTGCCCCTCTCGCCGTCGGCCTCCATCAGGTCCGCCATGGCCTTGATCAGGCCGGCGCTGTCGGAGTCGGGCCGGCCGAAGAGCGAGTTGAAGATGCGGGCCGGGATCGGCTGGGCGAACTCGGAGACCAGGTCCGCCTCGCCCTTCGCGGCGAACTGGCTGATCAACGAGTCCGACGCCTCGATCACCATCTGGCGCAGCTTGTGCGGCTGGACCAGGTCGAAGCAGTCGGAGATCACCTTACGGAACCGGGCGTGCTCGGCCCCGTCCGACATCAGCGCGTTCGGCCGGTAGCCGAGCATGGCGACGGGTCCCGCGGCCTCGGGGGTGTCGGGGACCCGCGCCTGCCAGGCACTGCCGTTCTTGATCCAGACGCCGCCGACGTTGGTGAGCACGTCGAGCGCGGCCTGGTAGCCGATCACCAGGTGGGCCTCGATGCCGGGGGCGATCTCCACGGGCGCGACCGCGCCGTGCCGCCGGCGCAGCTCCGCGTAGACGGCCTGCGGGTCCCTGGCGTACTCCGGCCCGTAGAGGCGGCCCGCGTCGGGCATGTAGCGCAGAGTCATGACAGCACCAGCTCTCTGATGTGCTCCACCAGCGCGATCAGCGAGGCACGGGCGGAGACGGGGTCACGTGCGTCGCACACCACCAGCGGCGTGCTCGGCTGGAGGTCCAGCGCCTGGCGCAGGGCGTCCGGCGGGTAGTCCGGCGAGTCGGGGAAGTGGTTGACGGCCACCGCGTAACGCAGGCCGGCACTCTCCACCAGGTCGAGGACGGCGAAGCTGTCGTCGATCCTGCGGGTGTCGGCCAGCACCAGGACCCCCAGCGCGCCACGGACCAGCTCGTTCCACAAGACCTGGAACCGGGTCTGCCCCGGCGCGCCGAACAGGTACAGCACCACCCCGGGCATGGTGAGGCGGCCGAAGTCGATCGCGGTGGTCGTGGTCGTCTTCTCGTTCACCCCGGTGAGGTCGTCCACCAGCGTGCCCGCCTGGGTGAGCACCTCCTCGGTGTTGAGGGGCTTGATCTCCGAGAGAGCGTCCACCAGGGTCGTCTTGCCCACGCCGAACGGCCCGGCGATGACCAGCTTGACCGGTATGTGTTCGGTACTGATACGGCTTTCAGAGAGCGCGGAGGCCACTGAGCACCAACTCCAAGATCTCAATGTCGGGCAGGTCGGTGGCTGGCGGATCGCGGGTCAGCAGCGTTCCGCTTCCGACCAGCCCGGCGACCAGCAACCGCACCACGCAGTACGGCAGGCCCAGGTGCGCGGCGCACTCGTACACCGACAGCGGCCCGTCCCGCAGCAGAGTCAGCAGATGGGACCCCGGGGGGTCGAGCCCGTGGGTGGCGGCGTCGGGCGCGATGTAGACCAGGGTCGTGCGCTCGACGTGGATGTGCTCGGGTACGGTCAGTCGCGCGGCGGCCATGTAGTCAGGGACGACCCGCCGCCGTTGTCGTCCGGAGGTCATGCCCGGACGCCTGGCGCCCTGGCCGCGCTGGCCTCGTCGAGAGCCTTGATCAGTTTCTGCACCTGGAGCTGCACCTCGTAGGCCAGCGTGCCGATGTTGACGCCGCCGGTGGCGGCGACCACGATGGCGGCGCGGTCGCCGGCCGGGGCGACGTAGTAGTAGCCGTTGCCGGCGGAGATGACGATGTCCACCACCTCGTCGTCGGCGCCGTTGCTGAGGCCCGCGCACAGGGCTCGCGCGGCCCCGAGCACGGAGCTGGTCATGGCGGCGGCCCGCTCGCCGCTCTCGGTGGTCACGTTGGCCGAGCCGCCGAGGATCAGCCCGTCACGGCTCAGCACCACGCCGCTGGCGACACCGGGCAGCGCGAGCAGGGGTGAAAGGACCCAGGACACGTCGAGGGGCAACGGGCGACCCTTGGCCTGAACCCGGCCGGAAGCGCTGTGAGCGTCCATGGAACGGTCATTTCCCTTCGGTTGCGTCGTGCTGCTCGGTGGGGAGCGCTTCGCGGCGGCCCGCTTCGGCTCCGACCTGGAAGTCGCCCCATCGTTTCTGGGCCTCTTCCGGGGTGGTGAGCAACCTGCCGCCCGTACCGCCGGAACCGCTGCCCGTGGTGGCCGGCGGAGGGCTGGTGTCACGCGGCTGCTGGCGGCGGCGCTGTGGCAGCGGCGCCAGTTCCTCCGCCGACCGCTGCAGGGGCGCCGTGACGGGCTGAGGCCGTGCCGAAGAGGTGGCCGGCTCGGGCCGTGCGGCTGAGGTGGCCGGCTCGGGCCGTGCGGCTGAGGTGGCCGGCTCAGGCCGGGGGGCAGGGGCGACCGGCTCGGGCCGGGGGGCCGCCGTCGGCTCCCGACGGGCGGTGGGAACGGACACGGGCTCCGGCCGGGCGGCCATGGCGGCGGGAATGGGATCCCGGCGGATGGCCGTGGCGGCGGTCGGGGCGGCCGCGCGCACCGGCTCGGGCGCGAGCACCGACGGCCGGCTGTCCTCCGGCATCTCCACCAGCAGCGCGGTGGGGATGTTCAGCACGGCTTGCACCCCGCCGAAGGCGCTCTTCTTGACCGTGACCTGCATGCCGTAGTGCGCGACCTGGCGGCCGATCGCCGCCCAGCCGGTGCGGGGCGGGTTGCCCAGGTCGACCAGGCGGACCGGATGGTTGCCGCTGAGCAGGCGGCTCGCGCGGGCGTACTGGTCCTCGTTGAGGCCGACGCCGGCGTCGTCGATGACGATGGCGGCGCCGTTGTTGGTCTCGTGCACGGCGATGGTCACCTTGAGCGTGCCGTGGGAGTGGTGCACCGCGTTGGCCAGCAGCTCGGCGGTGATGAACAGGATCGACTCCGCGGCGCGGGCGGCGACCCCGATCCGGCGGCGCAGGTGGTTGGCCGGGCCCTCGATGCGCAGCTCGAAGTTCTCCACCCGCGAGACGGCGCCCACCACCAGGTCCACCAGGTAGGTGTCGTCACGCGACAGGCCGGGGGTGGCGCCGCAGGCGATGCCGGTGACCTGCATCCGGCGGATGATCAGCTCGTTGAACATGTCGAGTCCCAGCACCTCGCGCAGCAGCGCCGTGTGCTCGTCGCCGCTGTAACGCTGCTGCACGCCGGCGAGCAGGTCCTGGGCGCGCAGGGCCTGGCTCTGCACGCGGGACATGGCGCCTCTGATGACGGCCTGGGCGCTCTCGTCGATGCGTTCGGCCTCCTCGCGGATGCCCCGGGTGAGGGCGTCGAGGACGGCGCGGTGCTGCCGGTCGATGTCCGTGCCGGCGAGCGCCTGGTTCTGCATGCCGGGCACGATCACGTGCGGGGCGCGCAGGTGGGACAGCAGGGCGGGGATCCGCTTGTTGATCAGATGGTCGGTCTCGGCGCGTACGAGGTCGTGCTGGGCGCGGGCGTCGCGCACCTGGTCCGCGTTCTCCTGGACCTTGCGCTCCGCCTGAAGCAGGCGCTGGCTCCAGGCACTGGACTCTCGGGTCAGGTGGTCCTGTACCTGACGGTTCTGCGCGAGTTGCCCGCGGGCCTGGGCGAGCTGGCCGCGTACACGCAGGTAGAGGATCAGGACGCCCGCGAGGGCGAGCACGAGGACGGCGATGCCGATCACCGTCGGGACGCTGAAGGAGTCTGGCGGCATGAAAGTCCTGGGGTCGGGGGGAGTCGTCGGGATCTGTCGACCGCCGCGAAAGGCACGCGCTAGCGGTGAGTGCCGGTCCCGTCTGGTGGCCGGTCGGGGCCGCGCCGATCTGGCGCGTGCCTTTCCGCGTCGTCGGCGTCGCCGGAAGCCTGGTGCGGCTCTGCCCGGTGCGGCTTCGCCTGGTACGGCTCCGCCTGGCGTGGCTCTGCCTGATACGGCTGTGCCTGATACGGCTCTGCCTGAGGCATCGCGAGGCCGAACGACGACATGGGAATCCTCGTCTCACTAGAACGACGGCCCAATCGGGTGACCAGTATTCCGCTTAAGTCGCGTTAGTCAACTGTGTGTAGTTCCGTCACTCCGCTCACAGCACCTCAGCGGACGGGTGCGGCGCTCCGCCCCGCATGCGCCGCCCGCTCACGACCTGCGCCTCCTCGCCAGGCGGGCACGACCGGACGTCAACTGCCAACCTGACCGAATGTTGTGGCACCAGTTCGCGAGACCCGCCGCGGAAGACGCCCTCGGGGCCGTGCGCCGCCGGCGCCGCCGCGATCGCGCCGTGCGGAGTGGCGTCGTCGGGCAGCCGGAGGTGACGCTCGTCCGGCTCGTCGCCAGCGAGCACCACCAGCATCACCAGCACCAGGCCCACCATGAAGGCGATATAGTTCGGGGAGTCCGTCCCCCGGTCCGCCGGCAGCGTCGCGCCGATGGCGCCGACCACGAGCAGCATGAGCACAGTGACCACGAGCATCAGGCAGCCGAGCTTGCCCCTGCCCTGCCGGAGCGCGGCGGAACGCACGTCGAAGGCGGTCCCGTCGGGCGGCTGCCGGACCACCCGCACCGCGACCGTGGGCAGGCTCCACCGCTGCACCTCACCGCGACTGAGCAGCACCCCGGCGAGGATCCCGCGGCCGAGCAGTGCGGTGACGCGGTCGATGGCCGAGGCGTAGGCGCGGTGGGTGTTCGGGTTGGCCGTGCGCGGGATCGCCAGGAAGGCGTCGGCGGCCTCGGCGAGGGTGATGTAACCGCCGCGCAGGGGAGCGACCTTCGGCGCCGAGCCGATGCCGGCCTGTGGGTGCAACATTGTGTCGCCTCATGCGACCTGCGCGTACTCATGCAGGAGGCCGCCGAGCCGGTCTCGTCGGGAGACCTCGATGTCAGCGTCGACTGGATCGGGCAGCGCCCGCAGTGGGCTGGCCCGCTTCAGAGCTCGGTGCGGACGATGCAGATTGAAGTAGGTCTCGTACTCGGCGAGGACCTTACTCGAGGCAGATCTTGTGCGAGCTGCAAAGGGCCTTCGACGAGGCGCCTCTCCGCCCTGGGCCCGGCTATGTGCTGCAAGTAATGCCGGCCCTGGAACCCCACAGGCTCCCGGCCCACCGATCCGCCTCCTCGTCCTCTTCGAAGGCACGTTCCCAGGCGTAGGCACGAACGAGGTCGTCCATGCGATAACACGGCCAGCCGGTCTCGTCCAGGCCCGCTGAGCCGATCATGTGCAAGCCCATCAGGTCGTCCACGATGAAGGCGCCGCGATCGGCGACCGCCGTGCGATCGCCGGACCGGCGCCGTCCGCCGTCGGCAGTGCCGGCGTTCGCCGTAACCTCCTGGGGCGCTGCGGCGCCGAAAGCCCAGACAGGGACGTCCCCCAGGGGGAGCATACTGACCTTGCGGAGCGCGCGCCGGGAGTCGGGTGGTAACGCACGGTACGACAGACCGATGCTGGCGCGTACGTCGAGATCTCCGCTGGCGAGCAGGTCCAGCCGCCGGTTCGAGCCCGCCAGCTCCGCCGCCACCGCTGCCAGCCGGCGTTCCGGGCGAGTCTGGATGCGGCTCGCCACGGCGCGCACGGCCAGCGGGAGCCCCGCGCTGTACCGGACAATGTCAGCGGCCTGCGCCGGCTCGCACGCCAGCCGCTCCACGCCGATGACGGATCCGAGCAGGCGCAGCGCCTCGTCGTCAGAGAACGAACCCAGCGCCAGCCGGTGAGCCCCCTCCAGGCCGGACAGCGGGCGACGGCTGGTGATCAGCACCGCGCTGCCGGCGCCGGGAAGCAACGGCCGCACCTGCGCCTCGTCCGCCGCGTCGTCGAGCACGAACAGATAGCGGCGATCGACCGTGAGAGACCTCAGCAGTGCTGAGCGCTCATCGATGTCGCGGGGAAGGGCGCCGCGCGGCACGCCCAGAGCCCGCAGCAACTGCCCCATGGCGTCCGCCGGGGTTCTCGGGGCCGAGAGCCCGGCCAGGTGCAGGTAGAGCTGTCCGTGCGGGAACGCGGCTCGAAGCCTGTGCGCGACGTGGACGGCGACTGCCGTCTTGCCGGCACCGGCCGCGCCGGACAGGACGACCATGGCACGCCCGCCGCTGGGCCCGCCCCTCTGGCACTGCTGTTCCAGCTCGGCGATGGCGTCCTCACGACCGGTCAGGTCGGGAATGCCGGCGGGCAGGGTGCAGGGCGGCGGCGACGCCGGCCTGAGGCCGGCCGCGGACCGCGGTCGCGCCACTGATGGGCGGGCCCTCTGGAGTGATGCGGGGCTCACAGCCGGTGCCGCTCCCCCGTCAAGCTCTCCACGCAGCACCGACTGATAGATGGAGCACAGCTCCGATCCCGGCTCTGTGCCCAGTTCCTCGACGAGCCGTCGCCTGGTCGTCGCGAAGACTTCCAGGGCTTCGGCGTTACGTCCGGCCGCGTGCAGCGCACGCATCAGACCCGCGGCCAGCGGCTCCGCCAGCGGGTACTCGCTGATCAGCGCATGCACCTGGGGGATGACCCTTTCGTGGTTGCCCAGATCCACTTCGAGCCGGGCCCAGGCCACCACGGCTTCCACCCGGTAGAGACCGAAGTGTGCCCGGGCCCATTCGGCCCACGCGCCGTCCACACCTTCCAGCAGGCGTCCCCGCCACAGGCCAAGCGCCTCACGCAGCAGCGCCACTCTCGCCCTGTCGTCGAGGCTCTTGTCCAGCGCCAGCTCAGCCAGCCGGCGGAAGCGCAGCAGGTCGACCCGGTCAGGATCGACGTCGAGGAGATACCCGCCCGCGTGGCGCTCCAAGCTCATCCGGACGCCGTCGGCCTTCTCCGCCGCGGTCAACAAGCGGCGGATTCGCGTGATGTGGGCGTACACGGCACTGCGCGCTTCTGCCGGTATGAACTCGCCCCACACCCTGCCCACGAGGGTGGGCACCGATACCGGCCGGCCGGCATCCACGGCCAGCGCCGCCCAGACGGCACGCCGCTGCGGTGGACCGAGATCGATGACCTGGTCACGCATCCTCAGCTCTACCGACCCGAGTAACCGAAGTTCCGCCACGCCACCTCCGGACGAGTCCGTTCAGCCGATCCCCTGCCGTCGTGTTCCTGCGCCTCCGGGTGGGGCGAGCCGGGGCGGACGCGCGTTCCTCTCGGTGAGGCGTCGTTTTGATCGCGCGTCTTATGAGATACCGGTCAGGGCGCAATCGGCAGTCCTATTTCGAGGCGTCCTATTTCTAGGACCGGTCTCCGGGCATGGCCGATGTGCTCGCCGAGTGGCGGGACGAGACCGCCGTACGGGGTGCGCCGGGCACCTTCGCCGACTTGACACACGCCCTCTCCGTGAGCGCCTAGTGTTGGATCATGGCAACGTACGTCCGGTCCTTTCGCGTCCTGGGAGCGGTCACGGTGACGGTCGAGGGAGTGGAGGCTTCCCTCCCGTCACAACAGGCCATGGTGCTGGCAGTGCTGCTCCTGAACGCCAACAAAGTGGTGCCGGTCGATCACCTCGCGCACGTCCTCTGGAGCGACTCGCTTCCCGGCAGCCACCGATCCCGGATCCGCATGCTGGTCTCGAAGCTGCGGGCGGCCTGCCACGCCGGTCCCGACGAGCTGATCGTGACACGCCACTCCGGCTACCTCCTGCACCTGCGGCCCGACCAGCTCGACTCCGACCTGTTCGCCGACCTCGTCCGGCAGGCGCGTGCCGCGGCGACGGACGACCGTCGCGAGGAGGCCGTCGCCTTGTACGGCAAGGCACTGTCCCTCTGGTCCGCCCCGCCGTTCCCGGGCATCGATCACCCCTCTGCCGAAGCCGCGAAGGCCCGCCTCGAAGAACTCCACATCGCGGCCATCGAAGAGCGCGCCGAGGAACTCCTGGCGCTCGGGCGAGCGGCGGAGGTCGCCGGCGACCTGAGCGAGGTCGTGGTGAACAATCCGCTACGCGAGCGCACGCACGGCCAGCTCATGCGAGCCCTGTCCGCCACCGACCGGACCGCCGAGGCCGTGGAGCTCTACCATCAGTTACGTCTGCGCCTGCGCGAGGAGCTCGGCCTGGAACCGGCGGCGCCGTTACGCGAGCTGTACGACCGGCTGATCAAGGGAAAGCGGCAGGCAGGCCCGCGGCACCTGCCGCCGGCCACGGGCAGGTTGATCGGCAGGCATGCCGAGCTCGGCAGGATCACCGCGGCCTGCCAGGGGCCGGTCAGGACCGTGACCGTCGTGGGGCCGGCCGGCGTCGGCAAGACCAGCCTGGCCCTGCGGTGGGCGCACGAGCACGCGGCTGACTTCCCTGACGGGCAGCTCTTCCTCGACCTTCGCGGATTCCAGCGCAATCCGAAGACCACCGACCCGCTCACCCGCCTCCTGTGCGCCCTCGGCCACGCGCCGAGGGACGTGCCCGAGGACCTGGATGCTCGCCTGTCCCTCTACCGGTCCTCGCTCGCCGGACGTCGCATGCTCATCGTTCTGGACGACGCCGTCGACGCCGCGCAGGTGCGTCCGCTCCTTCCGGGTGAACCGCACTGCCTCACCCTCGTGACCAGTCGCGACCGCCTCAGCGGCCTCATCGCGCGCGACGGAGCCGAACGCATCACGCTCGACGTCCTCTCCCTGGAGGACTGCCTCGCGCTGCTCGCCAGCTCGACCGGAGAGCGCAGGACCGCGGCCGAGCCGGAGGCCGCAGCCCAGCTCGTCCGCTTGTGCGGACGCCTGCCGCTCGCACTCCGGATCGCGGGAGTCCTCCTGTCCGACCATCCGAACTGGACGATCGACGACTTCGTGACGCGGCTGGCCGACCATGGACGGCTTGCCGGGCTGCGCATCGAGGGGGACGACGGGGTGGCCGTGCGGCAAGCGCTCGAACAGTCGTACGCCGTGCTGGCGCCCCCGGCGCGCCGGATGTTCCGGCTGATCAACCTGATCCCCGGAGAGGGCATCACCGTCGGAGCCGCGGCCGCGCTCGCGGACGTGGGCAAGGACGAGGCGGAGGACCTGCTCAGCGAGCTCGCCCGCGTCCATCTCGCGACCGAGACCGGCGTCGGCCGCTTCGCCTGCCACGACCTGCTCGCCGAGCTCGCGGGCGAGTTCAACGCCGCCGGCGACCCCGCCGAGCGAGAGGCGGCCGCCGACAGGCTGATGAACTACTACCTGCACAGCATCGCCGCTGTCGCGGGACTGGCGTACAACCGCCCCGTCGACCTGCTCACGGAGCCGTCCGCCGTGGCGCCGGAGGTCTTCGCTTCGCGGGAGGAGGCGGAGGCGTGGATCACGGCTGAGTGGGAGAGCGTGATGGCGGCGGCGGAACACGCTGCCCGTCACGGGCTGGCGGGTATGGCGTGGCGACTGGCCCACGCGCTGCGCATCGTTCTCTACCGGCGGCGCTGGATGCTCCCGTGGCTGCACCTGGCGCGTCTCGGGCTGGAGGCGGCCCGGCGGGACGGCAGCCTCGTGGGGCAGGCGGCGATGCACCTGTCGCTGGGGCTGGCGCACTACTGCACCGGCGACTACTTGCTGTCGGCCAAGGACCTGGAGAAGGCTGCGGCGCTGTGTCGTCGCGCCCAGTGGCTGAGCGGGGAGGCCGACGCCCTGCGCGCCCTCGGCTCCGCCCTGGCCATGCCCGGCCGCCACCGGGCGGCCGTGGGCAGGACCCGTCAGGCGTTGAAGATCTACGAGTCGATCGGCGACCGCGACCGGGCGGCCTCCAGCATCAACAATCTCGCCTATATGCTGCGTCACCTCGGCCGGCTGGGGACGGCGGAGGAATATCTGGAGCGCGCGCGAACCATGATGGCCGAGACGGAGAGCGCGGAGTTGCACATCCTGACGCTGGCCGGGCTCGGTCTGGTCAGGCAGGAGCAGGGCCGGCTCGGCGAGGCGATGAGCGTTCTCAGCCACGCGCTGCGGCTGGCCCGAGCGGCCAAGGTGCGCTACGGCCAGGTGGCCGTGCTGGACTCGGTTGCCGCCGTGTACAGCGACGCCGGGCGTGACGAGGACGCGCTGGCCGCCCGGCAGCAGATGCTCGACCTCGCCGTGAGCATCGGCGACCACGGCTATGAGATCCTCGCGCTCATCGGCCTGGCGCGGGCCGAGATCCGGTTGGAGCGGCCGGTCACCTTCCAGCTCCACGTCGCGAGCCGGGAAGCGGAGAGCATCGGACACCGCCAGGGCTGCGTGGAGGCCGCGCTGGGCTCGTCGGAGCTGGCCATGCGCGAGGGACGGCTCGAAGAGGCCCGCGCATACGCCGGATCCGCGCTGGAATGGGCGACGGCGGGATACAGCCCGGGCATCGGCAAGGCGGAGGTCGCTCTGGCCGTGGCCGATCTCGGCCTGGCGGAGCTCGAGCGGTGCACGAAACATTGCGAACGGGCCCTGCGCGCCTTCGGCAGGACCGGTCAACGCCTGGGCTACGCCCGCGCACTGGACGTTCTGGGACAGGCACGCGAGCGGAGCGGCGACGAGCGCGGGGCGCGGTCGGCCCGGCGGCGGGCACAGGTCGTCATGAACGGCATCAGCCTCCTGTAAGGACCCTGAAGGCACCGGCGAGCGCCGTCCATGCCGGAGGCGTTCGCGGTACCGGCTCACCTGCCGAGACGTCGTGACCCTCCTGGAGCATGCGCCCGGGATGCGCTGCGTATGCGCCCGGGCAGAAAAATGATCGGCCGTGTAGGTGCAGTCGCTCGGCTCGGTCTGCTCACTGGCCGGAACCGGTCCGGCTCGCCTGCGTCGCCCTGGAACGACAAGAGCTGACGCGACTGAACAGGGGGCCACCCGGATGTATCCGCCCAGCGGCCGAGTTCCTGCCACGGTGCTCGCCAATATCGTGATCGACGAGTCCATCGCCATGCGCGGGGCCATAGCCTCGGCGGCTGAAACGCCCGGCATCGTCCTGCGCACCTTCACCAGCTTCGACAGCGCGTTCACGAGCCTGACCGGCGACGGGAGCAGATTTCCCGGAGTCGTCGTGCTGAATCCGCTCGGTCTCACCCGTCATACAGAGCGGGTGAGAGCGCTGTGCGACCGCCTCCACGTACTGGCGTTCTGCCCGCCGGTCAACGCGTCGGATCTCTTCCGCCTGATCAAGCTGGGTGTGGCCGGGCTGGTCGACTGGTCCTCACCGCCGCGGATGCTCATCGAGGCGCTGGAGGTGCTCTCGTGGGGCGGTTCCTACATGTCACAAACGCCGGTCGTGAAGCCGTCACACTCGCCTCACGGCAGTTCCCGAGTTCCCCACGACGCCCAGTCGCTGACCTCCCGGGAGCTCGACGTCCTCGGCCTCCTGGCGCAGGGGATGACGCACAAGGAGATCGCGCGGTCGCTCAGCCTGTCGAAGACCACCGTGGACACGTACGTGCAGCGCATCCGCCGCAAGCTCAAGGTCGGGAATAAGGCGCAGCTCACGCTGGCCGCGTACACCATGGGGCTGCTCAAGCCCGGTCAAGACCCTGACGTCACATCGCACGAGACGCCCCGGCAGGAGCCGCGTCCGGGCTGCCCAGCGCCGATCTGATGATGTCGAGCACCGCCTGCCGTTGCGTGTCCAGGTAGAAGTGCTCGCCGGGCAGCAGGTGAGTCTGCACCCTCGCACGTGACAGCTCGGCCCAGGCGGCGAGCCGTCGAGGATCCACCAGTGGATCCTCGCGACCCGCCAGGGCCGTTATCGGCACAGGCAGCGGCGGCCGCGAGCGATACCGGTAGGCTGCCGCCGCCGCGAAGTCGGCTCGAATCGTGGGCAGGAACAGGGACAGCACCTCGACGTGCCGGCGCTCTTGCGAAGAGATCCCGCCCAGCCGCAGGACGTACTCCAGCAGCTCGGGATCGGGCAGTTCGTGCACCTCGGCGGGGGCCGGCGCCCGGTGATGTGCCGCTTCCAGCCCGGAGACGAACAGCTCCGCCGGAGGACGTCCCCGCCGTACCAGCTCATGCGCGACCTCGAACGACAGCAGTGCCCCCAGGCTGTGGCCGAAGAGCGCGAACGGCCGATCGGCGCGCTCCAGCAACGGTCCGGTCACCTGCTCCACGAACAGCTCGACGGTCGGCAGCGGACGCTCGCCGATCCGGTTCTCCCGGCCGGGCAGTTGTACGGCGATCACTTCGAAGGCCGGGCCCAGCGCTGCCTGCCAGTTCCGGTACGCCGACGCGCCCATGCCCGCGGCCGGGAGGCAGAACAACTGCACGCGGGCATCCGTCAGGTCATCGTGCGACTGGAACCAGCGCGCATCCGCAACGCCTTCACTCATGGTCAAGCTCCTACGTCTCTCAGAGTGCACGCAGCCCGAGATCATGCGGTGAACGATCACCGGGTTCTGCTACGGCACCGCCAGCAGGGGGCCGTAGAGGCGCCGATACCAGGCGGACGCGTCCACCGGCGGCTTGATCGGTGCAGAGTCATCGAGCCCTTCCGGTCCAGGCACCCGGCGTGCGGCCACTGCCTCCATCAGCGTCACCTGCTGGGTCGCGATCGCTTGGAAGGCGTTCACGCGAGCCTGCCGGCGCCGTTCGAAGGCGGCCAGGGCCTCAGGACGGCAGCCATGTGTGCCGATCTCCTCACCGAGCACGGCCGCGTCCTCGACGGCCAGACCGCCGCCTTGAGTCGTCGCAGGGGACACCGCGTGCGCCGCATCCCCGATGAGAACCACGCGACCGGCCACGAATCGGCTGGTGGTCAGCGCGAAGGCGGACCGGGTCACCAACTGCTCGTCCAGGCGCATGGAATCCACGAATCGGCGCACCTCGCCCGGCATGTCGCCGCACCCGTTGCGCAGGACTTCGAGCGGATCGGGGAGCTCGGAGCGCAGGGGCTCGGAGGCCGCGATCTGGAAGAAGACGGCCATCCGTCCCTGACCGATCGGCATGAGGCCGAACGTGTGCGGGCCATGCCGCCACGTGCGCCATTCCGCGGAGGAGGACGGTGTCAGGGGTAGCACCGTCGTTCGGATGAACGTGTGCCCGGTGAACCTCGGCTGGGCATCCGGATCGACCATGTGCCGTGTCCACGAGTTGATCCCATCGGCTCCGACGACCACCTGATAGGTCTCGCTGTCCCCGGTATTGAAGGTGACACGCACTCCCTCCGGCTCCTGTATCAGCTTCAGGGGTGCCGTCGACCAGTGGATCGTGTCGGGGTCGAGCTGGGAGAGCAAGAGCTTTCCCAGCGTCCGGCGGTGGACGGCCAGGGGAAGCTCCGGCCAGACGCTCTTCCATTCCACTACGGTCTCGCTGCCGTCACGATCCATCGCGACGTTCCGCTCAATACGGCTTCCCTGTTGATCCAGAGCCCCGCGCAGGTGGTCCAGGCAGGCGAGCGCGTTGGGATGCAGCACGATGCCGGCGGTAGGAACGCGAAGCGCCTCCGCCTGCTCGACGACTTGTACGGACACGCCGCGTCGCTGCAACTCCCCCGCCACGGAGAGCCCGGCGATGCCGGCGCCGACTACGAGTACCTCAGGCGGCTTCATCTACACCCCTTTCATGGCCTGCGCCGACAGCGGAGAGCTCCCTTCCGGCCGGTCGAAGAGGACCAGCCGGCGTGCTTGCTCCTGTTCGAGCAGATCCAGATACCGTTCCCTGGCCATGACCCGGGCGCCGAGCCGGTCGAACAACGGGGAGGTCTGCTGCAAGTCGACCCACCGAGCTCCGCCGGCGGCCAGGTGGTCGACCAGATGCAGGAAGGCGAGCTTGGATGCGTCCGGCCTCCGGTAGAACATGCTCTCTGCCGCGAACACGCCACCGCAGTCCACGCCGAGCACGCCCCCGACCAGCTCACCGCCGTCCCAGGCCTCCACGCTGTGCGCCCTGCCCGCGGCGTGGAGACGCCGGTACCCCTCGGCCAGGTCATCCGTGATCCAGGTCGGCCGGCCGCCCGGCCGGCTCGCACGGGCGCACCCGTCCACGACCCCGGCGAAATCGCGGTCGATCGTCAGGGCATAGGGTCGCCGGCTCGCCAAGGTGCGCAGGGACCGTGGCAGATGCAGCCGATCGAACTCCAGGACCGCCCGGTCCTTGGGGCACAGCCAGACCAGAGTCGGCGGATCGCCCATCATGAACGGAAAAATCCCCTTCTGATACGCGACCACAAGGTTGTCCACGATCAGTTCACCACCGACCGCAACGGCGGAGAGGGCGGAGTTGCGGGGGTCGGCGAATTCGATCCGGCTCCGGCTATCTGCTGAGACCTGCATCGTTGTGCTCTCCCTGCGGGTCATCCATCCGCAAGCGCAGGCTCAAGGGCCGCATGTCCGTCCACAGCTCGGTGATGTAGTCCAGACAGTCGCCTTTCGGTCCGGTCTTGCCCACCGGCCGCCAGCCGCCGGGCAACTCCTGCTGGGCGGGCCAGATCGAGTACTGCTCCTCGTGGTTGACGACCACCTGATAGATCTGGCTCTGCGCGTGCGCGTCCGTCATGGCGCGTTTACCTCCAGTCGGTCCATTGAGTGATCGAGGAAAGCGGTGAGGCGCTCGGCCACCTGTTCGGCCAGGTCCGCGCGCAACATCGTGTGGTGGTCGCTCGGTACGGACCCCACCTCGACGAGATCCCCGTACAGTGCCGCCCAGCCCAGGGTGTCGTCCAGCTCGGGCCACAGCGGATCCTTCTCGGCCTTGATCAGCAGCACGGGGAACCGTGCCACGGCGGCCGGCTGACCGCGCCGGATGTACTCATCCGCGGCGCGCAGATTGTGCCCGTAGACGGCGAGAAGCCGCGCCAGGCGTTCGCTGCCCGCGTCCACCGGAAGGACACCGGCCTGCCGGGCCCGCTCGAGAAGGTGCGCGAAGCGGCCCTCGCTGTCCATGGCCGGGAGCTTCGCCCCGTCCAGGACGAGCTGGTAGTGCCACGCGAACCGGGCCAGCAGCTCGAGCTCCTCGTCCGCGTCCTCGCCGGCGTCCGTCTGGACCTCGACCGTCTCGTCCGACAGCGACTCGGACGGCGCGGCGCTGTCCAGGACGACGAGTGCCGCCACCGTCTCTCCCTGGCGTACGAGTTGCTGAGCCACCTCATGGGCGATGATGCCGCCCAGACACCAGCCGCCGATCAGATAGGGCCCGACCGGCTGCTGCGCTCGGATCTCCTGCGCGTAGGTCCGTGCCATCTCCTCGAGGCCGGCGGGCATCGAGCCGTTCGGCCGCAGTCCTGCGGCCTCGATCCCGGCCAGCCGACGTCCGGGCTCCATGGCTCGGGCCAGTTCGGTGTACGCCAGCACGCCACCACCGCCCGCGTGCACGCAGAAGAAGGGAGCCGGCGAATCGGCCTGATGACCCGGCGGCGCATCGCCGACCGACCGCTCCTGGATCCGGCAGGCCAGTGCCTCCACGGTGCTGGCCTCGAGCAGAGCCGAGAGCGGGAGGTTGGCGCCCGTGCCCTTCTCGATCTCCGACATCAGCCGGATCGCCAGCAACGAGTTGCCGCCGCTGCGGAAGAAGTCGTCGGTCACGCCGATGGCGGGTTGGCCGAGGACGTCGCGCCAGATGCGCAGCAGGCTCCGTTCCGTGGCGTCCGCCGGTTCACGACCGGCGCCAGAGCCCGTCACCGGTGCCGGCAGCGCGGCTCGGTCGACCTTTCCGTTCGCCGTGAGTGGGAGCCGGCCGAGCACGACGACATCGGACGGCTGCATGTAGACAGGCAGTCGTGCGGCCAGGTGGGTGCGCAGGTCGTCCACATCCAGCGGCCCGTCGCCCGACGTGACGTAGAGGACCGTGCCGGTGTGACCCTCACGCGGATCCAGCACGGCCACACACTGACGGGCGCCGACGTACTGCGCGGCGACCGCCTCGATCTCGCCGAGTTCCACCCGATACCCGGAGACCTTGACCTGCCCGTCCTCGCGCCCGACGAAATGGAGCTCGCCGGAGGGCAGCCTTCGGGCCAGGTCTCCCGTGCGATACAGCCTCCCGCCCGCCGCCGTGCCGTACGGATCGGGCAGGAACCGTTCCGCGGTCAGGCCGGGACGGTTGTGGTAGCCGTGCGCCACGCCTGTTCCGCCGATGAGGACCTCGCCGGTGACCCACGCCGGCACCTCGTGCATCGCGGGGTCCACCACGTAGACGGCGGCGCCGCCGAGGGGTCCGCCGATCGGCGCCGTGGCGAGCCGCTCATCCAGCGGGCCCGGCGCGACCCGGTGATAGGTGGCGCCGACCGTGGTCTCGGTCGGCCCGTAGTGGTTGATCACCTCGCACGGGGGGTCCAGGGCTCGGATGCCGTCGAGCAACTCGCGGTCGAGCGCCTCGCCGCCGGTGATCAGGTAGCGGCGAGGCATGAGGGTCGCCGGCGACCAGGACGCGTGCATGAGCGCCCTCAGATGAGACGGAACGATCTTCAGGACGTCGACGGCGTTGTCGCGGATGAGACGCCCGAGCCGGTCGGCATCGGTCATCTCGTCCCGGGTGGCGATGATGAGCCGGCCGCCGGTGCACAGCGGGGGGAAGAGCACCGAGTTGCCGAGGTCCGCGGCGAAGGTCGAAACGTGACAGTAGGTCAACGGCTCCTCGAGTTCGAGGGTGTCCACCAGACCTGTCACATAGTCGGTCAGACTCGGCTGCCCGACCAGCACGCCCTTGGGGGAACCGGTGGTACCCGAGGTGTACATCACGTACGCGGTATCGGCCGGGACCACTGTCCGTGCCTCGATCGCGTCGCCGAGCTGTTTGCAGCCACCGGACCGCAGCACGATCGCGGGCAGATCCGCTGGGATGCGGGACGACCACTCGACGTCGGTGAGCACTGCGCAGGCGGCGCTGTCGTCGAGGAGGAACCTGATCCGTTCGTTGGGAAGTGCGGTGTCGATGACGGTGTACGCGGCGCCAGCCCGGAGGCAGGCCACAATCGCCGCCACCAACGCGGGTCCCCGTTCGAGCAGCACCGCGACAACCGTGCCGGGCGCCGCGCCGAGCCGCCTCAGCGTTTCCGCCGCGCTGCCCGACCACCGGTCCAGGTCGCCGAATGTGAGCCGCTCGGCGGCGTGCTCGACCGCGGTCGAGGCCGGCCGGCGGCGGGCGGCCTCGGCGAAACGGTCCCCGATGCTCGCTCGCCTGGCCACCGAGGCGGTCGGGCGGCATCCGCCCGCCTGCGACACGGCCATCAGGCGCAGCTCGCCGATCGGCCGCCCAGGGTCGGCCACCATCTCGCTCAACAGCACGTTCAACGCCGCCACCAGGCCGGACGCGTCCTCCGAACGCACCCGGCCGGCGTCGTACTCGACGAACGCCTCCACCGTGTCCTCGGTACGCAGGCAACGCAGCCGGATCTCGAACAGATCCGTGGCATCGTCGATGTGTCGGATCGCGAAGGTGCATCCGTGTCCGGCGGCCAGCGCGGGCATCACGTGGTAGTCGAAGCCGACGTCGAGTTCGGCTGTGGAGTCCGGCCGGAACCCGGCCCACATCTCGCGGGTGAAGTAGTCCTGGTACTCGGCTCCTTCCGCATCGGCGTTGGCGACCCTGCGGATCACGTCGTCGGCCGTCGCGTCAGCCGACAGCGTCACAGCCATGGGCACATAACGCGTGAAAGCCCCTATCGCATCTTCCAGAGAAGCGTGCCGCCGACCGGGGTGTGCCACGGCGAGGAGCGACTCCTCCTGCCGGCCGTATCGGTACAGGAGGATGGACCACGCGGCCAGCAGCAGCGATCGCGCATCATGTTCCGGGGAGTTCGTGATGGTCGCGACGCGAAGCCGCTCCGGCTCGAAGGTACGTCGGCCGCCGTGGTCGCCCCGCTCACGGAACGGCAGCCGTATCGGGAGCCCCGGGCCCGCGGCCAGCCGCCGCCAGTAGTCCCGGCCGGCTGCGGTGTCGTCGGCGTGCAGGAGCTCGTTCAGCCACTCGGCCAGGTCAGCGTACTGTGGTGCGTCGCTGTTGGCCGAGGTGTCGCCGTCACGATATCGGCGTGCGATCTCGGCCGCGACCCGCGTGATGCCCGAGAAGTCGAGGCTCGGCCCGGGCCCGTGCAGCCGCAGCAGGTGCACCTCCTCGCCCTCCGCGATCAGGCTCGCCTGCAGGGGCTGTTCGATGGCCGCCATGTCGAGCGGTCCGGGTGAGCCGGGGCCGCTGTCCAGCGCGAACGGCTTCGATGCTCCGATGACCTGGACCGGGGCGTCGAGACCAGCGACCCGCCTGTACGTCGTACGCAGGATCTCATGGCCTGCCGTGAGCGCCCCGATCACGTCCTGTAGCCGCGTCGCGTCGACTGCACCGCGGATCTCGAGGTCGCACAGCCAGCGCCAAGGTGTACCGTCCACGGTGTGCCGCGCCAGCCACGCACGCCGCTGCTGCGGCGACAGGGCGAATCCGGTGTCGGTGCTCATCCCTACTCCCTACGACGATCTAGTTTTCGCTGGTCATGCCGGACATCGCGACCAGCACGCGGCGGCTGCCGCCGTACGGTCGACGTCCGTGCGCGACGAGCATGTTGTCGACGATCAACACGTCACCAGCCACCCAGTCGAAGGAGCGCGTCTCTGCTTCGTAGGCCCGGCGGACCTCGTCCATCTCCGCGTCGCCGATCGGAGTGCCGTCGCCGTAGCACACGTCCCGGCTCAGCCCGATGTCGGATGACAGCAGCGATTCCCGGACGCTCCGCGGCAGGGTGGACGGATGGAACATGTGAGCCTGGTTGAACCAGACCCGTTCGCCGGTCACAGGGTGCTCTGCCACGGCCTGGCAGACCTGGGTGGTACGCAGGGTGTCGTTCGGTCCCCACTCGGCCCGGATCCCGTTGCCGGCGCAGAAGCGCTCCACCGCGTCGCGATCCGTGGTCTCGAACGCCTGCTGCCATGCCAGGCCGACGCCCAGCCCGAACTCACGTGTGTACGTAACACCGTGCCGCTCGAACCGCTCCCGCGACTGCGCGGAGATGCGCTCCAGCACCCTCCTGCTGTCGGCCAGGGGCGTCTGCCCTCCGTGGCCGGCCGGCACCAGACAGCAGAACCACAGCTTGGCCGGCCACGCGCTGGCGTACGACAACTCGTTGTGCTGCGCGATGGTCTGATCCGCTGGGTACTCGGTGGAGGTGTAGACCTTGTCGAGCTCCCGGGTCCGCGGTGTGCCCCCGTACACGTAGTCCAGCAGGTCGTCGGCGTCGACGGCCACGACCTCGGCGAAGTCCTCGGCGGTCCCGACCGCGAATCCCCGGCACAGGACCGCCCCGGTCTGGTGCAGATGGGTCTGGACGGCCGCGGTGTTCGACCTCAGCCAATCGCCCAGCTTGAGTCCGGAATGCCGTGCGGTCACCACGACCGGCTCGGCTGGTCGCGCGGACGGCGTGAGGTCGGTCAAGTCGGCGAGGGTGGCTCCAACCGCGCGGCGCCGGCTCACCCCGGGCGCAGGAATTGCGTCTGTCATGCTGCACCAGTCCTTTCCATATGCGACATTCGCCTGATCGGCGACAGCCACAACACCGCCAGCGGAAGCAACAGACCGATCCCCGCGACCAGCACGCTCCCCCTGAGGCTCAGGGCCGTCGCGAGCAACCCGCCCAGCAGGGCTCCGATGGGGATCGAGCTCCAGATGAAGAACCGCATCGTCGCATTCGTCCGGGCCAGCAGCTGCTGGGGCGTGACCACCTGCCGGACAGTGATCGCCGCGACGTTGAACACCGGCCCACCGAGCACGTACACGAAGTAGCCGGCGATCAGGACTGCCGGGCCGGCGAACGCCCCGTGAGGAGCCACGGCGGCGATGAGCACGCCGACCGCCACCGCGGCACCACCGAGAACGAAGGCGCGGCCGAGGCCCGCTCGTTCGATGAGGCGACCTGCCACCACGGAGCCGAGCACCCCGCCCACTCCTCCGGCTGCGAGCACCAGGCCGACCGTGGCCGGCGCCATGCCCAGAGTGTTGATCATGTAGAGGTGCTGGATCGCGAGGAAGACGAAGGCGAACAGGTTCATGAGGCAGGCCGCCACCGCGTTCCACAGCAGCAAGGGCGTGCACACCACGAACGTCAGGCCCTCACGGATCTGCCGCACCAGCGAGGCGGGTTCGTCCTGCTCAGCGGTCACGGCCGGCCGAACCGGACGCACCCTCAGCATCAGCAGGCCGGACACGGCGAAGGCTAGCGCGTCGGCGAGCAGGGCGAACGGCGCCGAGAGCACCTGGACGAGAAGTCCTCCGAGCCCGGGCCCGAGCACATCCGCACCCGAGTGTCCCGCCTCGAGTTTGCCGTTGCCGTCCGCGAGCCGGTCCGGCGGCAGGAGCACGGGAAGGACGGACAGCCCGGCGACATCGCTGAATACGCTCAGCGCACCGACCAGTATCGCGATCACGTACAGGTGGCCGATGGTGAGCAGACCCAGCGCCGCCGCAAGGGGCACTGTGAGGATGAGGACTGCACGAAGCACCGCCGAGGCCACCAGAACTCGGCGCAGGTCCCAGCGGTCGATGAGGGCTCCGGCCGGGAGTGACAGCAGGACGAACGGGACCCGCTCCAACGCGGCCAGCAGGCCGACCTCGAACGCGCTGGCGTGCAGGAAGGCCACCGCGGTCAACGGCAGCGCCACCATCGTCACCTGCGTGCCGAGGAACGACGCTGCCTGAGAGCCCCAGAAGGAGGTGAACGAGGCCTGCCGCCAGAGTGATCTCTGCCTCTCCCGGCCCGCATCCGCCATGGTCATAGCGCGCCTCCGGCTGCTGAGACGGGAGAGCGCTTGGCCAACACCCGATCCAGCTTCGCGCGGCCGGCATCGTCCAGCAGGACGCGCTGGCTCGCCCGCCGCTTGGCCAGAGCGTCGTCGACCAACACTTTCAGTTCGCCGACGGTCGCCGTCTCCGAGGCGATGGCGTGGAGGATGCACTCGAACTCCACAGCGATCTCCTCCACCGTGGCCGGGTCGAAGAGATCCGCCTTGTAGAGGATCTCGCCGCGCAGACCGCGGCTCTCCGGCCAGAGGTCGAACTGGATCTCATAGTGAATCGGCCAGTCGAAGACCTCTGTGTACGCCGCCTCCAAGCCTGCCAGCGCCGGCTCGGCACCGGCGATGTTGATGAAATCGAGCCATGCCTGGACCAGCGGCGGACGGGCCGGACCGCGCTCCGCACGGGCCGCGTCGATGAGCCATTCGAAGGGAACATCCTGGTGGGCGAACGCCTCCAGCATGGTGTCCCGAGTGGCGCGCAGGAACTCCACCAACGTCATGTCAGCGGCCGTCCGACTGCGGATGACCAGCGTGTTGACGAACAATCCGATCAACGGCTGCAGCTCTGTCCGCGTGCGGCTGGCGATCGGCGTACCAATCAGGAGGTCATCTTGTCCCGTCCGGCCATGCAGGGTGAGCGCGTACCCGGCCAGCGCGACCATGAACAAGGTCGCTCCTTCCCGGTGCGCCAGCTCTTCCAGCGCGCGGGTGATCGATTCCTCGATGCGGAAGGCGACGCAGCCTCCGGTGAAGGTCTGCGTCGAAGGCCGCGGTCGATCCGTCCGCAGCTGGAGCTCGGTGGGAGCGCCGGCCAACTGCCGTTCCCAATAGGCCAGTCGCTGCGAGGCGTGCTCCGGCGTAAGCCACCTCCGCTGCCACGCGGCGTGATCGACGTACTGCACCGACAGCTCGGGTACGGCCCGATCACCGCTGTACAGCGCGCCGACCTCCTCGACCAGCAACCCCAGTGACGAACCGTCCGAGACCAGGTGATGAACGGTCAGCACCAGGAGGTGATCCGTCGGGCCGAGTACGTAGAGCACGGCGCGCAGCAGCGGCCCGCGCTCCAGATCGAACGGCCGGCAGGCGTCCTGCCCGGCCCTCGCGCGCGCCTGGTCCTCACGGAGGGCCTCCGGCCCGTCGGACACGTCCACGATCTGCAAGGGCACGGAGATCTCCGGCAACACGCGCTGGATGGGCGGATCTGTCGTGGGAAAGACGGTACGCAAGGCTCCGTGGCGGGCCACCACGGACTGCACAGCGCGCTCCAGCCGATCCGCGTCGAGCCTGCCGCTCAGGCGCAGGCCGATGGGGATGTTGTACACCGCCGTGCCCGGATGCCACTGCTCCATCAGCCACATGCCCTCTTGGTCGTAGGACAGGGGTGCCTGGGACGCACCGGTGGCGGCCAGTTCGGGCAGTGCCGACGTGACCGAGCCCTTGGCCTTCTCCTCCTCGATCTTGGCTGCCAGGGCGGCCACCGTGGACTCCTGGAAGATCACCGGCAGGGAGAGATCGACCCGGAAGGCGTCGTTCAGGCGGGCAACCGCCTCCGTCGCGAGCAGCGATTGGCCGCCGAGGGCGAAGAAGTTGTCGTGCAGGCCGATCCGGTCGACGCCCAGCACCCGGCCCCATACCTCCGCGACGGTTCGTTCCGTCCCGCTGATCGGCGCGGCCCCTTCGGTGACCGCCAGATCCTCCTGGCCCGGCGCCGGCAGCGCCGAACGGTCGACCTTCCCGTTGGCCGTCAAGGGGAAGCCCGGCACGCGTACGAACGCCGCGGGCACCATGTACTCCGGCAAGCTCCCCTGGACCAGGGCGCGCAGCTCCGCCGGCGAGGCCGCCTCCCGGGCCGCCGACCGTACGTAGGCGACCAGCCGACGATCGCCCGGCCGGTCTTCGCGCACCATCACCAGGCACTCGGCCACCCCCGGATGGCTCGCGACCACGGCCTCGATCTCGCCCGGCTCCACCCGGAAGCCGCGGATCTTGACCTGCTCGTCGAGCCGGCCGACGAATTCCAGGACACCGTCCGGGCGCCACACGCACCGGTCACCCGAGCGGTACAACCGCTCGCCGGAGCCGCCGAAGGGGTCGGGCACGAACCGTTCCGCCGTCAGGCGCGGCTGGCCCACGTACCCTCGAGCCAGCCCTGACCCACCGATCAGCAGCTCTCCCGGCACTCCGACCGGGACCTGGCGCAGGTTCTCGTCCACCACGTGGACCCGCACCCCGCCGATCGGCACGCCGATCGGCACCACGCCGTCCCCGTCGGCACCCGCATCCACCTCACCGACGACCGCCGTGATGGTCGCCTCTGTCGGACCGTAGACGTTGAGGTGGCGGGCCTTGGGGAAGACCGACCGGGAACGGACGGCGTCCGCACGGGTCATCTGCTCGCCGCCCACGATGACCAGCCCGATGTGGTCGGGGCGCGACTCCGGAGAGGACTCGAGCAGGCCGACCAGGCCCTGCCAATGGGACGGCGTCAGATGCAGGACGGTTATGCCGTGGTAGTCGATGCGCCGGACCAGATCGCCGGGCGACCATCGATCGTCGCCGCGCAACACCAGGGTGGCCCCACAGGCGAAGGTGGTGAACACCTGCTCCAGCGACACGTCGAAGCCCTGCGCCAGGAAGTGCAGCACCCGGTCGCGTGGTTCGAAGGCGTAGACCTCCCGCATGGCCGCGGTGTGATCGTCCAGCGACCGCCTGGACACGGCCACGCCCTTGGGCCGGCCGGTCGAACCGGAGGTGAAGATGATGTACGCCGTCTCGTCGGGATGGCCGGCCGTCGCGGGATCGGTCAGGGGCAGGCTCCCGTCGTCCCGGACGTCGTCGAGGTGCAGAGCAGGGATCTCGGCGGTCATCGCCGGGGGAAGCTCATCGTCCGTGACCACGAGCGACGCCCGCGCGGTGGACAGCATGTACGCCAGCCGTTCGGTGGGCAGCTCCGGATCCAGGGGGAGATAACCGGCACCGGCCTTGAACACGGCCAGCATGCCGACGACGAGGTCCGGCGAGCGGCGGACACAGACGCCGACCGTGTCCGTGGGCCTGATCCCGCGCCTGCGCAGAGCATGGGCCAACTGGTTGGCTCGCTCGTTGAGCTCGCGATAGCTGAGCGAGTCCTCCTCGCACACGACCGCGGTCGCCTCGGGGCGGGCGGCCGCTTGGAGCTCGAATCGCCGATGTACGAACCCGCACCCGTCAGGGAGACGCGGGGCCGTCCCCTGCGCGAGGAGCTGCTCGTGGTGCTCCGGCGCCAGGACGGAGACCTTGGCCAGCGGAAGCTCCGGATCCCGCGCCATCGTCCGCAGGACGGTCCGGAGAGCGGCGGCGAACTGGGCGATCAGCCGCTCGTCGAACAGATCCTTCGCATAGAGGATGCGTCCGCGCATTCCACTCGCGTTCTCCATGAACTCGACCGTCAGGTCGAACGGAGCGATCTCGACCGGGACGTCGTACTCCTCCACCTGCAGCCCAGGCAGGTCCGGGGTGGGCTGGGCCGGGTTCTCCAGGACGCACATGAGCTGGAAGAGCGGGGTCCTGCTCGGATCCCGATCGATGGACAGCTCCTCCACGAGCTTGTCGAAGGGCAGTTCCGCGTGGTCGTAGGCGGACAGGGAGGTCGCCCGCGTCTGCCGCAGCAGGTCCGCGACGGTCAGGTCCTGCTCGACGGTCAACCGGATGACGAGGGTGTTGACGAAGAACCCCAGGAGATCCTCCAGCTCGCCGCGGTCGCGGCCGGCGATCGCGGTGCCGAAGGCCACGTCGCTCCGGCCGGTGTAGCGGGACAGCGTCAGACCGACGGCGGACATCAGAACCATGTGCAGAGTCGCGCCGTGCCGCTGGGCGAGATCCTTGAGAGCGTGGAGGAATTCGGGCTCCAGCCGGAAGTCGTGGCTCATGCCTCGCGTGGATCGCACCGGTGGCCGGGGGCGGGAAGGCCGCACCTCCGCCGCCTCGTATCCGGCCAGCTGGGTACGCCAGTACTCGAGGTGGCGCTCGGGTTCGTCGCCGGCCATCCACTGCTGTTGCCAGGCGGCGTAATCGGCGTACTGGAGCTCGGGCCTGCGCGGATCCGGCGTCTGTCCCTCCAGGCGTGACCTGTAGATCGCGGACAGCTCGTCGAGCAGCTTCCCCAGCGACCACCAGTCCGTCACGATGTGATGCTGCGCGATCGTGATGATCCACTCGGCCGGGCCCAGCCGGATGGCCAGGACGCGCAGCAGCGGAGGCCTGCCGATGTCGAAGGGGCGGGCCATGAACTCCTTGACCCGCCGCTTGGCCTCCTGTTCTCGGGTCGGCACCTTGCCGAGCCACCGCAGGTCCACCGGCTCCCAGGGCACCTGCGCCTGGTCCACCACGTGCAGCGCGGGACGGCCCTGCGCCTGGAGGAACCCGGTACGCAGCACGTCGTGCCGCTCGATCACCGTGTTCAGGGCGTCTTTCAGCAGATCCTCACGCAGCTCACCCCGGATGCGGAACGAGACGGACACGTTGTACTGGCCGTTCTCCTGCTCGTACCGGTCCAGGAACCACAGGCGTTGCTGGGCGTAGGACAGCCGGCCGTCCTGGTTGCGGACATCCGCGACGGCCAGGGTCTTCCCGGCGTTCTCGACACCGACCAGCGCTGCGAAGTCCCGCAACCTCGGCGCTTCGAAGATCGAGGACAGGGGGATCGCGGTGCCGTACGCGCGGCGGACGTCGGAAAGGACCCGGGTCGCGGCGATGGAGTCGCCTCCCAGGGCGAAGAAGTCGTCGTGCGAACCGACGCGATCCACGCCCAGCACCCGCCTCCAGGTCTCCGCGACGCTCCGCTCCACCTCACTGACCGGCTCAGCGCTCTCCGAGACCGCCAGGTCCTCCTGCCGAGGCGCCGGCAGAGCCGGCCGATCGACCTTCCCGTTCGCGGTCAGCGGGAAGCTCGGGACGCGTACGAACGCCACCGGCACCATGTGCTCCGGCAAGCTCCCCTGCGCCAGGTCACGCAGCTCCACCGGCGACACCGGCTCCCCGCCACCGGCCACCGGCCGCACGTAGGCCACCAGGCGGCGCTCACCCGGCCGGTCCTCACGGGCTGTCACCAGGCACTCGGCCACTCCCGGATGGCGCGCGAGCACGGCCTCGACCTCACCGGGCTCCACCCTGAAGCCGCGGATCTTGACCTGCTCGTCGACCCGCCCGAGGAATTCCAGAACGCCGTCCGCACGCTGCACGCACCGATCACCCGATCGGTACAACCGCTCACCACGACCGCCGAACGGATCCGGCACGAACCGCTCCGCCGTCAAACCCGGCTGACCCGCATACCCTCGCGCCAGCCCTCCGCCACCGATCAGCAACTCCCCCGGCGTCCCGGCAGGGACCGGACGCAGGTCCTCGTCCACGACATGAACCCGGACCCCGTCCACCGGCACCCCGATCGGCACCGTCCCGTCCTCATCAGGGGCCGGTCCCACCACACCCGCCACCGCGGTGATCGTCGTCTCCGTCGGGCCGTAGGCGTTCATGATCCGGGCGCCTTCCGGCAGGAACCGGCGCCAGGCGCGGACGTCGCCCGGTCTGACGGCGTCACCGCCGAGCAGCAGCAGACGGACGGAGTCCAGCGTCCCCTCGACGTCGCTCTCCAGGAGGTGCTGGGCGTATCCGGGCAGCAGGTCCATCACCGTGGGCCGGGTCCGCCTGATCTTCTCGATCAGCTCTGACGCGCCCCACCGGCCGACCGGCACCACGACGCTCGCTCCGCGGACGAGCGGAGTGAGGCTCTGCTCAATGGCGACGTCGACCCCGGGGCGGGCGGCCTGCAGTACGCGGTCGGCCGCCGAGAGCTCATACCGGCCGGCGATGGCGGAGACATGGCTGGAGATGGACCGGCGGCTTACGCCGACCGCCTTCGGCCGCCCGGTCGAGCCACTGGTATAGATGACGTACGCCAGCTGCTCGGGGAACACGACCGGCTGCGGCCGAAGAGCCTCGGCGTCACCCCGCACGGACTGCGAGACCGGGACGGCGCTGACGTCGCTGAGAGGGAGTGCGGCGTGCCCTTCGGGCACGATGGCGACGCGTACCCCCGCGCCCACGAGCAGGTCCGTCTTCCTGCGCTCCGGCTGTTGCGGATCGACAGGCAGGAACGCGCCGCCACTCTTGAGTACGGCGAGATACGCGACGAGGAGATCGGCGGCAGGCTCCAGAATGGTCGCGACGACGGAATCCGTCCCTGCCCCGGCCGCGATGAGGGCATGGGCCAGGCGATTGGCCCGGAGGTCCAGCTCCCGGTAGCTCAACACCTGATCACCGTGGACCACCGCAGGCGCGTCCGGGGCGACATCGACGCTCCGCTCGAACTGGCCGACGATGTCGATGACGTCTGCGTTCTCGATGACCATCAAGCCTCTCCTGTTTCAACCGGCGACGGACGACGGGGTTCCTTGCCTAAGCGGTGATCGCCCCAGGAAGGGGAGCACGGTCGGCGCCGTTCGGCTCGAAGGTGGCACTCTCGATCAGCCGGTTCACCGCGGCGGCGCTGACGTCCACCGGGGTCGAGCGTCCGACGTTCTCCGCGACTGCGGCGTTGAAGGCACGCACGTACTGCTTGACCTGGTCGAGAGCCATTCCTCTGCGCATCAGGTAGAAGACGCTCCACAGCTCGAATCCGCTCTGCGGCAGCCAGATGGACTCGCGCGTGTTCAGGAACATGTCATCGATCACGTCGGCGGCCTGGCCGGCGGTCATCGTCCGGTGTCGCCAGTTGAACATCGAGCCGGACACGTCGAACTCAGCGCGCCGTTCCCAGATGGGCGTGATCGGGTCGGCGTACCAAAGTTGCGGCCGGAAGAAGTCCGGCTGGGCCTCGGCCAGCAGGCTGCGCGTCTCGTCCACGGTTTCCCTGGTCTCGCCGGGAAAGCCGATGATGAGATTGGCGTGCGTGACGATGCCGACCTGCCGCAGCCGCGGGATCGCCCGGAGATAGTCACGCCGGCGCGCGGTCTTGTTCATCGCCTTGAGCATCTGGTCCGAGCCGGATTCCACCCCGAGGAAAACTCCTTCGCAGCCCGCCTCGGCCATCAACTCGATCGTCTCGTCATCACCGTGGTCGCTGCGATAGAACGAGTTCCACCGGAATCCGTAGTTCTTCCGGATCATCATCCGGAGTATTTCTTTGAAGCGCACCTTCGGCACGTTGACCGTGTCGTCGATGATGGTGAGATTCGTGACCGACGTGTGCTCGCGGATCCGGTCGAGTTCCAGCTCCACCAGCTCGGTCTGGAGATAGACGTATTTGCCGGAGCGCGCGGGGAACCCACAGAACGAGCAGGAGAAGGGGCAGGACTTCGCGGTGCGCAGCGTGACGAAGTTCCCCAGCGGGCTGAACAAGCTGTAGTCCACCATGTTCTGCTCGAGCGGGTTCCGCTCGATCTCCTCGTCGTTGAAGACCCATTCCCCGTTCTCACGGAAGATGACGTTCGGGATCCCGCGCAGCGACTTGCCCTCCCGGAGCGCGGCCAGCACGTTCACCAGCGTGTTCTCGCCTTCGCTGCTGACCACGTAGACATCTGCGCCGACCAGGTTCAGCACCTGGCTGAAGGCGGGGCGTGAACTCTGCCGTGCGTAGTTGGCCACGAACGGGCCACCGACGATCACCTTCGTCTTGGGGCTGTGCTCACGGACGAACCGCACGACCTCGACAGCGGGATCCGGCATGACGTACAGAGTCGTGGTGACCGCCACGGAGAGCGGCTCGTCGGCGAGCACGGCCGCGAACCGTTCCTTCTCGTCCTGGAACAGGTTGACGTAATCGAAGGAATAGCCGTGCCGGTGCAGGAAGGAACCGAGATAGGTGATGGTGGGCCACAACATCTCGAGATTGTGGTAGCGGCGGTCGTCACCGTACCCGTCCACCACGCGTTGCCGGGTGAGAAAGTCCAGGGCCCGGGTGGGCACGCCTTCCCACTGCATGAAGGCGAGCGACAAATCGCGGTACGCGCCCGAGTCACGACCCATTCCCGCGACCATCTCGACCTGCGTCGGAAAGTCACCGTCGTTGTGTCCGACGATTACGCAGTCCAACATCACAGCCTCCTCCGAGTCACACAACCCCTGAGACCGCAACTGGCCGAAGTTGGCGAGGTATACGTGACCGACACGGATTGGTTACGGCGATCATTGCGGTGTCGTAAGTGCGACGCAATCCGGAGCGAACCAGATACGCGACCCTTGACAAGCCCCGCGCTTTTGCCGTAATGAAATCAACCACTTGCTCAGGCTCCGGCGAGATCCGCTCGGTATTTCCGCACGCTGCCGCCTTCAGCCCCGTTCACGCTCGTCCGGGGCGTCCTTCCGCCAGACCACGCTGCAGGGCAGAGACATGAAGCCGCGCTGGTGCGCCGAGTGCACACGCCGGGAGCCGGCCATGTCGAGGTCGTACTCGGCCACATGCCGGGCGACCTCCTCCAGCACGGTCGGTATCTCCAGCGTCGACAGGGCGGCACCGAGACAGAAATGAGGGCCGGCGCCGAAGCTGATCATTTTTCGCGTGTCGCGGTCGAGGTCGAAGCGGTCCGGGTCGTCGAACACTCGGTGGTCGCGGTTGCCGGAGGCGTGCAGAAGCACCACGCGGCTTCCTGCCGGGACGGTCGTGCCGTGCAGCACGAGGTCACGGGTCGTGGTCCGTGAGGTCATCTGGCTGGAGGAGTCGAATCGCAGCGTCTCACTCGTCCAGTCCCTGAACCGACCGGCGAGTCCGGCTCTCTGCACGCCGGGCACCCGCCAGCCGTGATACCAGGCATTGCCCACGAGCTTGCTGGTCGACTCGTTCCCGCCGCTGACGATGAGGAAGATGAAGGCGATGATCTCTTCGTCCCTGACCGGCCTGCCCTTGATCTCTGCTTGGGTGAGCATCGAGATGAGGTTGTCGCCAGGACGGCGGCGCATGTCGGCGACCAGCTCCTTGTAGTAGGTGCCCAGCCGGAAGGCGGCGGCGAGATTCGCTGGCGTCCGTTCGTCCGAGTCGTGCTTGCGGGTGTTGAGCAAGTCGGAGTCCTGCCGGATGGTGTCCCAGTCCGATTCCGGGATGCCGAGCATCTCGCAGACGCCGTCGGTGGACACAGGGGTGGCCAGGTCGGCGGCGAAGTCGAAGGTGTCCCTGTCGAGCAGGGGCCGCAGCCGTCTCCGGGTGAGCTCTCGGATGCGCGGCTCGCGCCGGACGACGGCGCGCGGCGAGAACACCCGCTGGATCAGGCCGCGTACGACGGTGTGATCCGGCGGATCGAGGGCGAGGAAGAAGACGTTCTTGTACGCCTGTGGCCCCGACATGGTCGGCTCCAGCGATATCCCGTCGCGGTTGGTGAACGTGGCCGGGTCGCGCATCGCGGCCAGAACGTCGGCATGCCGGGACAGCGCGAAGAAGTCACGCTCCTCGTTCCGGTAGACGGGGGCGTGTTCCCGCATCCAGGCGTAGAAGGGGTAGGGGTCCTCCTGCACCTGGTACGAGAAGGGATCGTACGGGCCGGGCAGAGCCTCGGCCGCCCAGGGGTCACTCGCGGCGGCACCGCGCGCACCATGCATCGACATTCGCCGAGTGTCCCGGCACCGTCTGGTCGGCAACCTTGTCAGAACCTTGCGAACCTGTCGCCCGACGACAAGATCGCGATCAGGCCGTGCGCGCGAGACTTCGGGGCAACCGATGGACGGAGGAGGGGTTGTGCCCGCGGTCGTTACTGTCCAGGCGCCGAGGAACGAAGACGGCAAGCCAGGACAAATAGATCTCCACAATGGCGAATCAGGGACCTTTGGCACCTGCGCATGTGGGCAGTGCAGTCTCGATCTGGTGCTCGCCCCGCAGGAGATCTGGTTCTCCGGGGAGATCACAGCCACTGACGGCCACTGGCTGCTGACGAACTACTGCCCGAGCGAGGCTCTGCTGGTGGAGAACCTCGAGAACTGTTACGAATACCTGACTGTCGGCCCAGGCCGGCACCAGACTCCTGTGCCGTTCGAGCTGTGCCGGGTCAGTGTCGCCGAGCACACCCATGGCCCGCATCTCACGGTGTTCGGTCCGGAGCCGAAACACGCGAAGGCCCGGTCGGCGCCATGCACGGCCGTACCAGAGGCGCAACCGGCACTCAACCGGCAGTCCACGTATTTCGCTGTGTTGTGGACACTTTGTGAACCCCGTCTGCGTGGCTCGAGCTGCTGCCCGCTGCCCACCTCGGGACAGATCGCACGCCGACTCGGAAACATGACCGCCCGCGCCGTCAACGCTCACATCGAGTATCTGATCAGCAAACTGGGACTGGCCCCAGGCTGCGGCCGCGAGGCGCTGGTCGAAACCGCCATCCGGCATTGCATGGTCTCACTCGATGGCCAGCCGACGAGATGGTCAACGCCCAGGAGGGAAGACCTTTGCAGTACGCCAGCCAATGCATCCACGACCTTGTCTCCAGCGCGGCACGGCGACAGGGCAACGCCCCGGCCGTGGTGTCGGAAGGGCTGACGCTCACCTACGCCGAGCTCGACCAGCGCGCCAACGCCCTCGCGGGCGAACTGCAGAAGCGCGACGTCGGGCCCGAGGTCCTGGTCGGCGTGCACATGCCCAAGTCGTTGGCCATGGTCGTCGGCATCCTGGCCGTCCTGAAGGCCGGTGGCGCATATGTGCCCATGGACCCGGCGGCCCCGGCCGATCGCCTGTCGGACGCACCCGTGCGGCTGGTGCTGAGCCAGCGCGCTCTGGCCCAGCAGCCGATGATCGCGGGAGCCCAGGTGCTGCACCTGGATGGCGACTGGGATCTGACCACCGGTCAGCCCGAATTCGTCCCCTCGCAGCCGGCCGGCCCCGACAACCTCGCATACGTGATCTACACCTCCGGATCGACCGGCCGCCCCAAGGGGGTCGCCGTGACGCACCGATCCCTTGTCGGCTCGACGCTCGCCCGGCACGCCTGGTACCAGCCGCCCCAGGCCTTCCTGCTCCTGTCCGCGATGGCCTTCGACAGCGCCGTTGCGGGGATCTTCGGCACGCTGAGCCGCGGTGGCGCGCTGCACCTGCCCCCGCCCGGCGCGGAATCCGATCTGGCCATGATCGGCCGACTCGTCCAACGCGACGGCATCGACACGATCCTGACCCTGCCCTCGCTGCTCGAGCTGCTGTTGGACACCGCGGCGCCTGAAGCACTCGCCTCGTTGCGCACCGTCACGGTGGCCGGCGAACGCTGCCCGCCCGGCCTTCCCGCGAAATGCCGGTCCCGTTTGCCCTCGGCCGACCTTTACAACGAGTACGGCCCCACCGAGGCCACCGTGTGGAGCACGGTCTGGCGGGCCTCCGGGAAGGGCCTTCCTGAGGGTGGGACCGTGCCGATCGGGCGTCCCGTCGACGGCATCCGGGTCAGCGTGGTGGACGCGACCGGCGCGCTCGTACCCGACGGGACGCCCGGCGAACTCTGTCTCGGAGGCACCGGCCTGGCCCGCGGCTACTACGCGCGGCCGGACCTGACGGCGGCCGCCTTCGAACCTGACCCGACGGGACCGCCGGGTGCGCGCCGGTACCGCACCGGCGACCTCGTCCATCGCCGGGAGGATGGCGACCTGGAGTTCCTCGGGCGGATGGATCGTCAGGTGAAGATCCGCGGCTATCGGGTCGAACCAGACGAGATCGAAGCCGCGATGCAGCGGCATCCGAGCGTCCGGCAGGCCGCCCTGGTGACGTCGGCCGGGACCGGTGAGGCCACGCTCGTGGCGTTCGTCGCGGGTCCGTCCGTCGACCTGGCCGGCTTGCGGGCCTTCCTCGGCGAGACACTGCCAACGTACATGGTGCCGGGCGAGATCCGCGAGATGGACCGACTGCCGCTCACCCCCAACGGCAAGGTCGACCTGCGCGCGCTGGAGACGCTCCTCAGCACTCCTGCCGACGTCCCCGCCGCCGACGCACCGCGTGGTGCCGTCGAACAGGTCGTCGCGGCGGTCTGGTGCGAGATCCTCGGCCTCCCCTGCATCGAGCGCGATCGCAGCTTCCTCGAGATCGGCGGATCGCTCGCCGTCGCGCGCGTCGCGCTGCGGCTCTCCCAAGTGTTCGGCGGGCATGTGCCGCTGCTGTGGGTCTACGAGGCGGAGACGGTCGAGCAACTGGCCAAGTGGCTGGAAGTCAATGTCGCGGACGCCTCGACGACAGCAGAGGCACACTACCGAAAGGCTGAATGACATGAGCGGGACGACAGATCAGCAGTTCGACGTCGTCGTCGTAGGCGGCGGACCGGGCGGATCCACCACCGCCACTCTCGTGGCCAAGGCGGGACACCGGGTGCTCCTGCTGGAGAAGGAGCGTTTCCCTCGCTACCAGATCGGCGAGTCGCTCCTGCCGTCCACGGTGCACGGCGTGTGCGCGATGCTCGGCGTGACCGAGGAGCTGGAAGCGGCCGGCTTCCCCGTCAAGCGCGGCGGTACGTTCCGCTGGGGCAGTAACCCCGATCCCTGGACGTTCACCTTCGCGTTGTCCCGCAAACTGGCCGGGCCGACGTCGACCGCCTACCAGGTCGATCGCGAGCGCTTCGACTCGATCCTGCTCGGCAACGCCCGCCGCAACGGCGTCGACGTGCGGGAGGAACACGAGGTCGTGGCGCTGGAGGAGGAGGACGGCCGGGTCTGTGGGGTGCGGTTCCGGGATGCGGCCGGCGCGGAGCACATCGTACGGTCTCGTTACGTCGTCATCGCCGCAGGCAACACCGACGGGTTGTACAAGAGAGTCGGCACGAGGGAGCTGTCCCCCTTCTTCCAGAACGTCGCCCTGTTCGGCTACTACGAGGGAGGCAAGCGGCTGCCGGCGCCGAACGAGGGCAACATCCTGTGCGCCGCGTTCGCCGACGGCTGGTTCTGGTACATCCCGCTCTCCGACACGCTCACCAGCGTCGGAGCGGTCATCTCACGCGACCGGATCGAGGTGATCCAGCGCGGCCAGGAAGCCGCCATGGCGCAGTTCATCGCATCATGTCCGCTGATCTGCGACTACTTGTCCGACGCGCGCCGCGTGACCGAGGGCATGTACGGCAAGCTGCGCGTCCGCAAGGACTACTCGTACTGCAACACCTCGTTCTGGCGACCCGGCGTCGCGCTGGTCGGTGACGCGGCCTGCTTCATCGATCCCGTCTTCTCCACCGGCGTGCATCTGGCCACCTACAGCGGCGTCCTCGCCGCCCGATCGATCAACACGCGGCTCGACGGCGAGCTGACCGAGGAGGCCTGCTTCACCGAGTTCGAGAACCGCTACCGGCGCGAGTACAACCTCTTCTACCAGTTCCTCCAGTCGATGTACGAACTGAATCGCGACGAGGCGTCGTACTTCTGGGAGGCCCGCAAGCTGCTCGGCACCGAGCAGAGCGACGCCCAGGCGTTCGTCGACCTGGTGGCGGGCATCTCGGGCCCCGACCGGGAGCTCTTCGAGACCACGGGCCGGCATCCCACGAGCCAGTTCGGCGCGGCGCTCGCGCAGGCGTCGCGCCCGGAGGTGATGGACGACGGCGACATCGTCTTCCAGGGCACCGGCACCCGGCTCCTCGGCGCCGTCCTGAACGAGGCGACCGACCTCCAGGTCCGCGCGGCGATGGCCGACACACCGGAGCTGCTGCCGGAGCCGCGCCCGCAGTTCGCCGGCGGCCTGGTCCCGTCGCTCGATGGACTGTACTGGCGGAATCCGACCACGGTCGACGCGGCGGCGCAGCCCGCCGCCCGCTGAGCGGACAGCCGCGGCGCGGGTTCCGCGGGCCCCGCTGCGGCGACCTCGCCCCGTGAAAGGCGCGGGCCCGTGGAATCGGCGTCCCGCCCTGGTGCAACGATCCTCTGCCTTCCGACGGCCACGCGCCGAGAACGGGCTCTGCCATACCTCCCATGCATATTCTGCTGCTGGATCTCGCGCTGATCCTGGCACTGGCGAAGGTCATGGGCGCGCTCGCCCAGCGGCTCGGCCAGCCCGCCGTCGTCGGCGAGATCGTCGCCGGTGTCGTCCTCGGTCCCACGCTGCTCAGCCCCGCCCTCACCGCCGCGATCTTCCCCGGGGAGGTCCGGCCGGTGTTGAACGCGCTCGCCCAGGTCGGGGTGGCACTCTTCATGTTCGTCGTCGGCACTGAGCTGGACCTCGGCACCATGAAGGGCGGTGGGCGGTTGACGGTGTGGACCTCACTCTTCGCGACCGCGGTGCCGCTGGCGCTGGGCGGCCTGCTGGCCGCGACACTCCTGTCCGGATATCAGAGGGGTCCTTCCGCCGGGTTCGTCCTGTTCTTCGCGGTGGCGATGTCGGTGACCGCCTTCCCCGTCCTGGCCCGGATCATCGCTGACCGAGGCATGACCGGCACCCGGATGGGATCCACCGCGCTGACCTGCGCGGCCGTCTGCGACCTGCTGGCCTGGTCGCTGCTCGCGCTCGTGGTCGCGCACGTCACGGGCGCCCGGTTCCAGTGGTGGCTCCTGCTGCTGGTGCCGTACGTCGTCGTGATGGTCACGATCGTACGGCCGCTGTTGCGCCGGGCGAGCGAGTTCTGCCCGCGCGGCGAGCCGGCGGGAGGATTCTTCTTCGCCGTCGTGCTGGGCGGGCTCCTCGTGTCGGCCGCCTTCACGGAGTGGCTCGGGCTGCACTACATCTTCGGGGCGTTCCTCTTCGGCGCCCTCCTGCCCAGAGGCGCGGGCGATCAGGTGCGCAAAGGCATGATCCGGCAGGTGGAGCCGCTGTGCGCGACGCTTCTGCTTCCCGTCTATTTCGTGATGGCGGGACTCAAGATCGACCTGTCCGGGCTGACCGTGACCCAGCTCGCGGAGCTGGCTCTCATCCTGGCCACGGCTGTGATCGCCAAGTTCGGCGGCACGTACGCCGGTGCTCGCATCGGCGGCCTGGACCGGCGTGGGGCGATCACTCTCGGCGCACTGCTGAACACGCGCGGCCTGACGGAACTCGTCGTGCTCGGCGTCGGCCTGGAGCTCGGCGTGCTGGACGACCGGCTCTACTCCCTCATGGTGGTGATGGCCGTCGTCACCACCGTGCTCGCCGGGCCTCTGCTGAGCCGGCTGCACCCGCCGTCCGCGAAGCCGGAGCCGGAGCCGGAACGCACCGCCGTCTCCCGTACCGGCGCTGACACCCGCGCCGGATAAGACTGGACGCACCGTCGGATGGGACGGCACGGTCAGGCGTCCCGCGGCTCGATGGTGCGCTCGGCAACCACCGCGTTCACGCTGTTCGGCGATGGAGGGGCCTGGACAGAACGAGGCTGGGGTGAGCGTCCGATCAGGACCGCGCCTGCATCTCAGCCACCAGACGCCCGGCACAAGGCCGCTCCCCAGCCGGGCATGTGTGGCCGGATGTTGGCGCGGATGCGGGCGCGACGGTTGCGCAACGTCGCACGACACGATCGAAGCGTCGTCGGGCGGAAGAGCGCCGCCCCGGATGCGAGGAGTGATGCGGAATGTCTGCTGCGATTCTCAAGAAGGTACGCGGCCGGCGAGCGATCTGGGTGGCGGCGGTGGCTACGCTCGCCGGAATCGGCTTGACGGTCCCGGCGTCCGCCGCGGTACCGCCTGAAGTGATCATCGCCGACACCTTCGCCACACGTACGGCGACGGGCGCCGCGAACATCTTCTTCGACTTCGCCGTCCCGGCCGGCAGCTGGACCGCCGAGGCCACGCTCACGGGCCGCAACAACACGGCCGTGGCATCCGGCCTGGCCTGCACGCTGCTGATCATCAGCGAGAGCAGCACCAACAACAGCCGCACGGTCGCCTCTTTGGGCCCCAACGGCCAGCTCGCCAGCCTGGCAGCGGTCACGGCGCGCACCGTGAGCACCTCCGGGACCGTGCGGTTGTCGTGCAACGCGACCACGACCTCGAACATCTCGGTGTTCAACGTGAGCATCATGGCGACGCGCGTCAACTCCCTGACCCGCGTGAACCTCGGCTGAGCTCACGGCGGCCCGGTGGCTCCAGCGCCCGTGAGCGAGCGCCGGGCCACGTCATGACAGGGACAGCGATGTCCCTGAGGTGACCTGGGCGGTGCGGTTCCGCGTCGTTCGCGCTCGATGGGGAGGAGCGACGGATCCTCGCCACATCAGATGAGAACGTGCCACATGCTTCGCCAGATCGCCTGAGAACTCGCCACTCCGGCGGAGAACCCACAGCCGGGGCGGCGGAGGTCACGACGGTGACGGTACGCCGAGGCCGGGCTGGTCCGCAGTGTCAATAGTGAAACGGCGTAACTGCCAATCGTCGCCGAGACGCTGACCTGCGGTAGCCGACGCCACCGCGGCGGCCGCGAAGGCCTCGCCGGTGCCGAGCTCGGCACCGTGGTGCCCGCGTTGAACTGGGGTGACGCTTATTGACACCGTCACGGGGTTGTCGTGCTGGGGTACCACGATGACTCGCCGTGGATGGAGCGGCTGGATACGTCCGGTTCCCCACCCGGTCACCGTGCGGCCGGCCAGGTCCTCGACGGCGGCCGCCGCGGCGGCCTGGGCGCCGCGCACGTTCCGCGCGGCGATCGTACCGAGGAAGCCGAACCCGTCCACCTCGATCACGCCGTCCGGGCCCTGCAGGCTCCACTCCCCGTCCTCCCGCGCCACAGGCACAGGTCGCTGTCGTCCCAGTCCCGCCCCGCGGGCCCGGGGACGGCCACGCCGGCCAGGACGTCTGGCCGGACGTCCTGGACGTCTGCGGGGACGTCCTCGCCATCCTGGGTGCCGGCCTCGCGGTCGCGGGCGGCCTGCAGGAGGCGGGCGTGACGGCGCTGAGCGGCGCGGCGATCACCCACCCGCAGCACGGGTGCCAGGGCCTTCCAGGTGACGTCGGCGTCGCGGGCGGCGGCGATCAGGTCGGGCTCGACGTCGGTCAGCCAGTCGCGCAGATCGGCCGGCAGGGTCAGCGCGGCCAGGGCCTCATCGCCGGGCGGCCGGGTGTCGTCGAACCGGTACGGAGCGGTCAGGTTGCGGACGTTGGTGATCTTCCTGGCGTCGTGCGCGTGCACCCGTTCATCAAGGCGGAGAAGCAGGGCGGTCACAGCGTCAAGCGGGCGTGTGAGCTGCTGGGGGTCTCCCGTGCCGCCTTCCATGCACGCCGCGACGCCGCTCCCGGGCTGCGTGCGATGCGCGATGCCGAGCTGGCCGGGCAGATCGCCGAGGTGCACGCGCGCTCGCAGGGCGGTTACGGCGCGCCGCGAGTGCACGCGCAGTTGCAGCGGGACGGGCAGCGGTGCGGCCGGCGGAGGGTGGCCCGGCTGATGCGCGTCCTGGGCCTGGCCGGGCGGTATCGGCGCCGCCGGCGGCAGACCGGGTTTGAGCAATCGCTCAGGTAGTGATCGAAGGATCGATAAAAGTACCTGGTCAGAGCGATGGCGCAATTTTCGGCACCCACAGCATCTTCACACCGTGCTGGACGAATACGCCCATCATTACAATCGTCACCGGCCCGCTGCCGGCGGGTCGGATCGAGCGTCGCGTAGTTCTCGGCGGGCTGATCAACGAGGCGCCGTCACGAATAAGCAGGTCAGCGCCATGGGCCTGGTTTTGACACCCATCAGGCTACGGATGGTGGGAACAACGCACAGCTCCTTCGTAATCGGGCTGAGTGGGAAAGGCCTTGCCGTGCCGGCGGTGGGGTTGGTGGGCCGCCCATACATACGGCGCCCACCAACCCTCATGCTTTGCCGCTATATGCCAGTTCCGTCGTTGTGGTTCGGGCGGTGGCTGGCGCCAGGAGCAATTGGCCGGAGGCGCTCCCGCCCGCAGGACTGAGCGACAGTGACGTTCTCGAACGAGCTCTCCGTGGATGCGTAAAGCCCGACGCCGCCGCTGCGGACAACGGTGTCGCGACCCTTCAGGACCTGAACGCCGTTCAACGTCACGGTGATGCGGTCGCCGTGAATCGCCGCACCCAGTCGCACGGGACCTGTCAACGGGTTGCTGATGGATGCCGTGGCCACTGTGACGGGACCCGACGCGTGAGCCTCGCGGATGATGCTCGCGTACTGGGTTCCGTTGCCCGTCTTGCCGACGTGGATCCGATACCCGTACGCGTCCGTGGTGTCTCGCAGCGAGACTCCTGCGTTACCGACGGATCCGTCGATCGTGACCGTGGTCTCCACGACATAGTCGCACGCCTCGGAGAAGCGCGACGGCAGTGTCGAGTCGGCCAGTACGTGCGCCCGGCCACCGGCAGGCGGCGTGAGGTGCAACTTGCCCGAGGCGACGGACACAGACCCTGTTATTCCTCGCCAACCGGCCTGATCGAGCCCTTCCCTGATCACGATGTTGTCGAAGGTCGCGGCCCGCCGATGCGTAAAGGCGGCGGCACCACCCGTCGGCAGCTGTCCGTCGTCCGCGGAGATCGACGTATCGCCGACTTTGGCGCTCAGATGCCTCCCGATCGCGGATACGACCAGCTTGTGCGGGACGTTGGCGCCGATCGGCAGTGCGGTCTCCGCGAGAACCGTGGTCGTCGAGTTGTATATCTTCACGAGCTGCAGCGTCGCTCCCGACGTGGAGTTGAGCACTTCGGCCCGGTAGTAGTTGCGGGAATCGTGGTAGCGGAACGCGAGACCGGTACGGGCCGTCGTCTGGCCGCGTACCCCGGGAACGATGTCCGCGGCCATGACCACGTCATCGGGTACGTCCTGCAGCGCCGCGAACGACACCATGTCCGCAGTCGAGGTCTGTGCCAGCTGCGTGTCCGGCTGTGCGCCGGTGAGCGCCCAGGTCCCCTGGACCGGCGCCCAGCCGCCAAAGGATCCGTTGAAGTCATAGACGTCACGGTCCAGGCCGGCATCGTCGAACTCGTCGTTGAGCACGGGTGCCGGGGCAAAGTGTTCCTCGACCGACACGGTGATGAGGTTGCCCGCGCGGGTGAACGCGATCGGGGTGTCGTTCACCGTCACCGCGTTCGCGTTCGGCGCGTTGATGGAGAGCGTGCCGGTGAACGGGTCCCCAAGCGAGATCCGGGCGGTCGAGCCGCGCAGTTTCACACTGACATCGGACACCGGTGCGGATGCGCTGATAACGGTGTTGTCTTGGTCGATCAGCGACGACCCTCGGGTCAGCGCGTACCTGGTAAGCCCGCCGCCCGAAGCACGCTCGAGGTACGCGGTCTCGGCGTTGGTCGTGGCGGCCCCGAACGCCCTCGACGAGGGAGTCGCCTCGCGCGAAAGGTAGAAGCGTCCGGTCGCGTCCGGCAGGGCGATCTCCATCGCCGTCGCCACGGAGTGACTCACCCCGGGCATGGCGATGCGCTTCGCCGTCACCGAGGGCGCCGCGCCGGCCTTGCCGGGAACCACGACCGTGTCCAGTCCCGTCGGCCCGGTGGAGGACCAGTCGTACGACAGGTAGTCGACGTCGGTGAGTACCTGCTCGCCGACGCGTACGGCGCCATCCTCGTGGACCCTGGGGGTTACCGCGGCGCCGGCCGTTGCCACCGGGATGAGCTGCACGCCGGCAACGGGTGCGGCTCCGGGCACGGTGTCGAACCCGACCGTGGCGACCTTCGTGGTCGGATTGACGGTCACCGGATCACCGGGGAAGTGCCAGAGCTGCCGGTAGTTGTGCGCGGCGGTGTCACCGGTGAGGTCGTCGGAGACCACCCAGAAGCCGGGCTTGACGAAGTAGACCGCGCGATCGTGCGCGACCGGCCGGTAGCCCATCGCCGCACCGCGGTAGATGTCGAGGCCCGCGTTCGAGCGCCACAGCGACGTTGTGCGGGGGACGCCGGCGGTCTGCGGGAGTCCGTCGACCTCGATGGTGTTGTGCGCCTCGGTCGTGCGGCGCATCCAGTCGTTCGTCGGAGTCGCGCTGTAGTCCCCCACCCCGGAGTCGACGATCAGCGGACGCCCGTACGCCGCCATCACCAGGCTGAGGTCGTCCGGATGCCGATGCGAGGCAGTGTAACTGGAACTCTGGTTGTTGATCAGCATGTACCGGGCATAGGCGTCCCACCCGGAACGCTGAACCGCGAAGCTGATCGGAAACACCGTGGACGACAGCGTCGGGGCGGTCCCCTCCGTTCGGCCGGAGGCGACCCAGGTGAAATCGGGCCAGGAGTTGCGTACACCGCTCCTGCGAATGGCCGACGTACCCGCGTAGTTGTTCGGCGTGTCGCCAATCGCCGCGGGTTCAAGATTCGGCTGACGGGTCGCGAACAGCGAATCCGCGATCCAGTCCGCCGCCTGGACGAGATAATCGGGAACGGTTCGCCCGTTGGCATTCGCGACTGCTATGACGGAGTTGAGCATATCCGCCACGTATGCCTGATAGTTGAACGCCGGCTCGCGGTACACACCGTCGCCCTTCAGGTACGCGCGCAGGAACCGCTCGGCCGAGCGCACCGCGAACCACTCCCAGCCAGGCGATGACGAGAACTCGGGCAGAAACACGGCTGCCGCGTGGACGGAGCGGGCCATCGACACGTACCAGTTGTTTCCGACATGTATCTGCATCACGCCGACGAGGAAGTCCGTCGTGGCGTGCACGCCGGACAGGTACGCCACGAGATCGCTCGCGTCGATGCCAGGATCGGTCCGGAACACGGAAAACGCGCTGACCAGCTGGGCGAGCCGCTTGGCTGCCGACAGGTTGCGGCCCTGCGGCCAGCTCTGATTGTCGGCGAAGAAGTCCAGCGAGATGTCCATCCACGCCGCCGCGTACGCCGCACGCTTTGCCGGGTCACTCTCGGACACGTAAGCGAATGCCAGTTTGGGCATGAACGTGAAGTCGCTCATCAAAGTCTGCGCGCTGCCCGGGGTGGTCTGCGTCCCACCCCAAAGGTCCTGCCAGTCGATGTCGATCCGCTGCTCGGCGCTGTTGTAGAAGTTGCGGGTCTCGGAGCCGAACCGGAAGATCCCCGCCGCGAGCTCGTCGGGGCCCGAGTCGCCACCGCCCAGGCCCTCGGCCGGAGCCGGGTACTGGACGTCGGCGCGGCCCGCGTAATACACCTTGAGCTCCCTCGCGGCGCCCGCTTCATCACCGGCGGCCAGCTTGGCCGCCACCGCGCCGAGCCCCGGGCGCGTCAGGTCGAGCAGCCCGCCGAGATCCGACATGTCGGCGACGGCGGCACTGCCCGGCGACAGCACCGCCGCCACCAGAGCCAGCACGACCGCCACACGGGCCCGACCACGCGTGTACCAACGTAACTTGCTCCGTCTCACTGTCTTCTCCCTAACCCCGTGAGAGTGTCGGCTGAGTCCACCTCAACCACCCGCCTGCTCCTCGTACTCGGCCTTGATCTTGTTGCCCACCCGGTCCATGAACTTCTTGATGGCCGGCTGCCACGCCGAGACGGGCTTGTTCCCCAGCTGGATCTCCAGCAGCACCGAGTCCAGCTCCTGCTGCTCGCTGGCAGCCTTGCTGGCGGCGGTCTCCGAGTACAGCCCGAGGGTCGGGTCCGCGACGGCAAGCGGGACGCCGGCGACCTGGTGGTCGTGCTGGTCCTGTACGGCCTGGCGGTTGCCCGGCTCGTAGATGACGGGCGATGCTTCGGCGAGGTACCGCACCGGCAGGAATACCTGGCTGCGCCCGCCCTCGGTGAGGGTCGGGTCGGAGCCGTTGCGGGTGAACGTCTGGCCCTCGACGCCGTACCGGAGGGACAGGTACTCGCTGCTGCCGAAGGGTGAGCACAACCAGTCGAGGACCTTGAGGATCTGCTTGATCCGGTCGGCGTTGTCGGTCTTGGCTACAGCGGTGAAGCTGGACAGGGTCGGGCCGGGCGTGCGTACCTGCGTCCCTGTGCCGTCGCGGGTGGGCGAGAGCATGCCGGTCAGGCGGAAGCCGGGCACGTCTTTCGCCTGGCCGTAAAACTTGCCCCACCCGGCGTACCCGCCGATGGTGAACGCGGTCGTGCCGGCCAGCATCCACGCGTTGCGCTTCGTGTTGGGCGCGCCCGCGTGGTCGGGATGTATCACCCCCGACTTCACCAGCTCGACCGTGTCCTCGAGGGCCTGCATGAACTGCGGTGTCGTCCCGGAGTAGGTGAAGACGCCACCTTCGGCCCGCCAGGCGCCGGCGCCGCCGGGCCAGTTGCCGGTGATCCCGTTCATCTCAAGGATCGTGTTGAACGGGATCTGTCCGAACGCCCACCGACCGGCCCGCTCGTCGGTCAGCGCGACCGCCATCTCCTTGAACTCGGCCCACGAATCGGGCTGGAGGCTGAGTCCTGCCCTGGCCAGCAGGTCGGCCCGGGTGTACAGCACGGTGCCGATCCGTGCCCGCGGCACGGGGATGCCCCAGATCCGCTGGTCGTAGACGGTGCTGCGCCAGGCATCGGTGGGCAGGGCGGCGAGGTTCGGGTAGGCGAGGACCGCGTCCCCGGACAGATACTCGGTGAGGTCGGTGAATGCCGCCTTCAGCATGGCCGGCATCTGCTGGACAACGCCCTGGATAGCCACAATGTCGGGCAGATCGCCACCGGCGATGGTCGTGGCGACCTTGCTCTTGTAGTCGGTCGAGGGGACGTACGTGATCTTCAGTTCGGTGCCGAGTTTGCTGTTGAGGTTCTGCCAGTAGGGGTTCGAGCCGAGCGCGGGGGCGATCGGGTCGTAGGTGTAGGTCAGTGCCGTGATGGCTTCGCCCTGCACCGGTTGTGATGCGGCGCTGGAGGCGGTCGGGTAGGTGAAGTATCCCGGCGACACCCCGGCCGGCTCGGCGGCCAGGTCGGGCGTGGCCGCGGTGACGGGCTTGTAGGTGGGCAGCTTGACCGACCCGGTCGAGCTGTTCGGCGAACTCGGGCTGCCGTCGCCGCAGGCCCCGAGCAGCGGGGCCAGCCCCGTTGCCGCGCCGAGTGCCAGGACGTGGCGGCGGCTGAAGGTGGGTGCCATGACGTCTCCTTGCCACGCGTGGACGACCGGTCAGCCCTTGACGGCGCCGACCATGAGTCCCTTGGCGAAGTGCTTTTGGATGAAGGGGTAGATGAACAGGATGGGCAGGACGGAGATGACGAGAATCGCCATCTGGACGGAGATCTGTGGTGGCAGGTTCTCCAGGTTCGAGCTGAGCTGGTCGGACCCGATCGGGGTGTTGTTGACGACGTAGGTGCGCAGCACCAGTTGCAGCGGCCACTTTTCCGACGACTGGAGGTACAACATCGCGGAGAAGAAGGCGTTCCAGTACGCCACTGCGTAGAACAGCCCGATCACGGCGACGACCGCCTTCGACAGTGGCAGGACGATCCGCAGCAGGATGCGCATCTCCCCGGCACCGTCCATATAGGCGCTTTCCCGCAGCTCGCGTGGGATTTCCTGGAAGAACGCGCGCATGACGATGACGTTGAACGCGTTCACCAGCACCGGCAGGATCAGTGCCAGGTAGCTGTCCAGCAGGCCAAGCTGTTTGACCGCCAGGTACATCGGGATGATGCCCGGGTTGAACAGCAGGGTGAACACCGTCATCAGCAGGATCGGCTTTTGCAGCAACGAACCTGGCCGCGACAGCGCGTACGCCAGAGCGATCGTGGTGATGAGGCTGAGTGCCGTGCCGACCACGGTGATGCCGGCGCTCACCAGCAGCGCACGGGTGACGATTCCTCCGGACAGGACGGCCCGGTAGGAGTCCAGCGTCGGTTCGTTCGTCCACAGCACGAAGCCGCCCGCCCTGTTGATCTCCTCCGGGGAGGCGATGCTGGTCATGAGCACCGCCCAGAACGGAACCAGAACCGCCAGGCAGCCCAGGCCGAGCACGAGTCCCCGCGCACCGAACCCCAGCTTGCTGGGCTCGCCCATCCAGACCGGACGCTGGCTGCGGCCCGAGCGTGGCCGCCGCGGCCCTGTGCCCGCGGCGGGGCGCGCCACGGACACCGCAGTCGGCACAGGTCGGCTCGTCACTTGGCGTACACCCCCTGCTCGCCCAGGGCGTGGGCCAACCGGTTGGCGCCGAGCACGAGCGCGACACCGACAATGCCTTTGATCAGCCCCACCGCGGCCGCGGTGCCCCAGTCGCCACCGACGATCCCGTGGTTGTAGACGTAGGTGTCGAGTACTTCGCTGGCACCGGCACCGACTTGTGCCTGCTGCAGGATGATCTGCTCGAACCCGACGGACAGCGAGTCACCGAGCCGCAGAATCAGCAGCAGGACGATCACCGGGCGGATGTAGGGCAGGGTCACGTGCCACAGGCGGCGAGCTGCCGAGGCGCCGTCCACCACCGCGGCCTCCATCTGCGCCGGATCCACTCTGGACAGTGCGGCGAGGAAGATGATCGTCGACCAGCCGGTGTCCTTCCAGATCACCTGTGATGTGATCATGAGTTTGAACAACTCGGGTACGCCCACGATGTGGAACGTGGACAGGTCGGCCGAGCGCAGCCAGGCGTTGAGCATCCCGCCGTTGCCGAACATCTGCTGGAACAGGGCGACCACGATGACCCAGGACAGGAAGTGCGGCATGTAGAGGATCGACTGGGTGAGGCGTTTGAGCCGTTCGCTGATGGTCGCGTTCAGGATCAACGCGAGGCAGATCGGCAGCGGGAACACGAAGACCACCTGGATCAGCGTGATGATCAGTGTGTTGACGAGTGCGTTGAGGAACACCGGGTCGCCGGTGAGCACCGGCTCGAAGTTGTCCAGCCCGACGTACGGGCTGTGCCAGATTCCGAGGAACGGCTGGAAGTCCTGGAACGCGATGACGTTCCCGCCGAGCGGCAGATAGTGGAACAGCAGCAGCGCCGTGACCCCGGGAAGCGCCAGCAGCAGCAGGACCCGGTCGCGCCGCCAGCGGTCGCGCAGGCTACGCATCGCCGGTCTCCACCGGTGCAGGCAGGCCGATGGGCCGGCCCGCGACGCAGGCTTGCACCGCCGCCCGCAGCCGGTCGTCGGCATTGGCCGCGACCCTCCTGCTCCGGGCGACCGCGGGCGCCGGGTCGGTGGCGATGTCGGTGACCGCCGCGACGACCGTCGCCGCGGCACGATGGTCGAGCTCGATCACCAGGTCTGGGGCGCCGAGGTCGGCGAACATCTGAGATTTCGTGGTCTCGGTCGGCTGCCGAAGGTAGACGGTCGGGATCGCATGTCGTGCGGCCAGGATCGGCGAATGACACTCCATGCTGACCACCAGCGACGAGACGGCGTAGACCCCGGTCGCCTCCTCCAGCGGCCAGTACCGGTCCAGGAGCCGGACCTGACCGAGCGTCTGTGGACTGAGCAGGCTGGGAAGCTGCTCGTGAGCGAGCTCGACGGCATAGCTCATCTCGGGCACCACGACGGCCGGCAGGCCGCTGACGCGTACCCAGGTCTCGATCGCCGCCGCCAGCACCGCCAGGTCGTGCGTCACGGTGGCCCGGTTGACCGCGTCGCGCCGCATCTGCTCGCGGGTCGGTTCCGTGCCGTAGATCTTCGCATAGGGGGCGTAGCGCAGCCGCGGAACGAAACAGGCGAACCGACCGGGCTGCAGGCCGAAACCCTCCAGCAGGCGAGCGGCGGCGGCGGCGTCAGTGTGGTCGAACGCGAACGTGCCATCCGGCCCGAAGGCGAGGTCGGGCCCGGTTATCTTCTGGCCGCGCAGGGTGGCCAGGGTCAGCGTTTCGCGGCAGTACACGAAGTCGGCGCTGTCGAAACGGTCCTTGACGTCGTCCTCGAGATAGGACGGTGGGAGCAGATCGACCATCTGTGCCAGCTCCGGCAGCGTCGCCATGGTCGGTGGGCACAGCGGATCCACGGTGACCCCGAAGTACCCGTACGGGCGGCCCACGTGCTCGCGCCACCAATCGATCTCGGTGCTCTGGAAGGCGTCGGCGCCCGATCCGTGCATCAGGACGTCCGCGCCGTCGATGGCGGCGGCCAACTCCGGGGTGCTCGGCCCGTCCCCGCCGAGAGTGCCATCGACGACGCGCACGTCGGGAAACGCGTGCCGCAGCATGGATCGTTCGCGCTCCTCCAGCCGCACCGGCCAGAGGATGACCTCGACCTCGGGGGCGAACCGCTGAAACGCCCGCACCACGCCAGGAGAGTGAGCCACGTCGCCGATGTTCACCGTCGCCCAGGAGGACCGCAGGAGGACGGTGCGACGTGTCGATGTCATATGTGCTCCTTGTTGACGTAACGTTAATTCAAAATAGGGATGGTGAGACGTTACGTCAAGAACCGAGTAGGCTTGCACCATGGCAACGCAACGTGACGTCGCACGGGCGGCTGGGGTGTCGCTCGCCGTGGTGTCGGCGGTGGTCAACGGCACGAGCCACACCCGGATGAGGGAATCCACCCGCACCCGGGTGCTCCAGGCGATGCAGCAATTGGGCTACCAGCCGAACCAGACGGCGCGCTCGCTGCGGCTCAACCAAACCGACATGATCGCGATGATCCTCAACAAGATCGACAACCCGGTCTACGGACCGCTGCGGCATGGGGTCCACGAGGCGGCGGCGGAGCACGGCGCGACGGTCCTGCTGGGCGATGCCGAGACGATGCGCTCCGGCAGCCAGTTCCTGACCCGGCTGCTCAGCCAGGGCACGGTCGACGGTATCTTGATCCGCGGCGAAGGGCTGCTGGACGACGACGCGATGGCCGAACTCCGCTCCCACCCCAAGCCGATCCTCGTCCTGGAACATGCACTGGACCATCCCTGGATCGACGTAGACGATCGCCGCGCGGGCGAGATCGCGACGCGGTTCCTGGTCAACCTCAGCCACCGCCACATCGTCTTCGTCGGGGGTTCGGGATACCTTTCCCAGCAGCGCTACCTGGGCTACCAGCAGGCGATGGACGCCGCCGGCCTGACACCGGCTCCGCACCTGGACACCGGGTTCGGCGAGCAGGCCGGCGCCGACGGGCTCCGGCAGGCCATGCAGGCGCCAACCGCGCCGACCGCCATCGTCGTCAACAACATCATGAGCGCGGTCGGGGTCCTGGCCGCCGCACGCGACCTCGGCATCACCATCCCCGACCAGCTGTCGGTGGTCGGCATCCACGACGTCGACCTGATGCAACACCTGCGCCCGGCCGTCACCGCGGTCCGGATGCCCATGTACCAACTCGGCCGGGCCGGCGTCGAGGCGCTTTACGACCTGATCGCGGGGCGGCCAAGCGCAGGCGGTGTCATCACCGACCCCGAACCCGAACTGGTGATCCGTGACTCAGCGACCGCTCTGACCCGGATCCGCGATTAGCGTTCGCATGATCGCCCGCGGCTCATATCGATTGTCGTCAGCCTATGTGATGGGGCCCGGCTGGCTATGATCGGTGGCGCTGTAACTGCGGGCATGCTGCTGCAGGGGTGAGGTGCCCAGAAGATTCCGGACAGTCGGCTACATAAGCTGACGGAAGTCTGGAAGAGGTAGGTACGTGACGAGGCGTCGTAGGCAGTTCTCGCCGGAGTTCAAGGAAGAAGCCGTCCGCCGGGTGGCGCTCGAAAATACGGTTCGTGCTTCTCTGAACTGGGGATTGCCGCATGATCAAGGCAACGGCTGCGATCATCGCTAGGTGTTGCCGTCGCTTGTCTACCAGGCGGCAAAGGGCTTGTTCGGCCTGCTGACGGTGCCGGCCCGCTCCGATCTGTCCAAAGATGTTGAGGTACTGGTGCTCCGTCACGAGAACCAGGTCCTCCGCCGTCAGCTCGACAGCCGGCCTCGGTGGGGTGGCGCCGACCGGCTCTGGCTTGCGGCGTTGTCGCGCCTGATCCACCGCCGCCGGTGGGCGGAGGTGTTCCCGGTCACCCCGGCGACGATCCTGCGTTGGCATCGCAGTCTCGTGGCACGTAAGTGGACCTTCACGGACAGGCGGCGTCCGGGACGGCCCTGCACCCGCCGACCGGTCAAGGCGCTGATTGTGCGGATGGCGCGGGAGAACCCGACCTGGGGCCACCGGAGAACCCAAGGCGAGTTGGCCCGGCCGGGCTACCCGATCGCGGTCTCCACGGTGTGGGAGATCCTGCACACCGCCGGTATCGATCCGGCACCCCGCCGAGCCGGGCCGACCTGGCGGCAGTTCCTGACCGCTCACGCCCACGCGATCCTCGCCTGTGACTTCCTCGTGGTCGGGACGATCATGCTCAAGCGGCTCCACGTGCTGATCTTTATCGAGCACGGCACCCGACGCCTGCACCTGGCCGGAGCAACCGCACACCCGACCGGAGCATGGACGGCCCAGCAAGCCCGCAACCTGGCGATGGACCTGGGCGACCGCATCACCCGGCTACGGTTCCCGATCCACGATCGGGATCCGCTCTTCACCTCGGCGTCCAGGGAGGTCTTCACAGCTGAAGGGCTGCAGATCATCACCACGCTGCCGCGGACACCGAGGATGAACGCCATCTGCGAGCGCGTCATCGGCACGCTGCGCCGTGAACTCCTGGACCGGATCCTGATCCTCAACGAACGCCACCTGGCCCGCGTGCTCCAGAAGTATCTGATCCACTACAACCGGCACCGGCCGCACCAGTCCCGGCAGCAACGTCCCCCGGCTATCGCAGCTCAGCCCGCTCACGACGTGACCGACCTCAACGGCCAGCGGATCGTCCGCCGACAACCCGTCGTTGCCGGCATGATCAACGAATACCACCACGCCGCTTAACCGCAGCTCAGAACCCGTAACTCAATATTCGAGCGGCACAGGCCTCCCGCTGCCTACGGGCCAACGGGGCCGATCATGCAAAAGACCGGGTCAACCCGTAGATTAAGCCTGGTCTCGATTGCGCGCCCTGCAGGATTCGAACCTGCGACCGTCGGATTAGGAGTGGAGCGACAGTAAGAATGAGCATGTGGCTCTGACCTCAGAGGATGAGCCCTGTGTGCTGCGGGTACGCGAAGATCGTTCCGCATATGGTCCGGATCTTGATAGCCCCCTCAGGTCTCCGCCATCCGAATGCCGACGGTTTTACAGCGGATCAACGGTTCAACCGAGCAACATCCCCTGAGCTGCGTGTACGGTTCCCACCTCCTACCCAACACCTAAGATCATCCCGCACATATACCGGATCTTGGTTCTCACTGAGACCCAAGAACCGAAGCGCATCCAGAGGCGGCGCACAAGAGGCGGGCGCATGCCCGAGGGTGCCGTGTACGGCGGCCAGCCGGCCAAGTTGGGCAACCTCTTCCGATGGAGCGATTATCGCCCATCGTCCTGACTGGAGGGGTGAGCTGGTCTTCCGATCTGTGGCTGTCCGCCGCCGACACGCAGTCGCCAACTTCCGGGCCGCAGTCGCGTACGGCGCCGGGCTACCCGGCTACCCAAGCAAAGACGAGATCCGGCGCGATCTCACTGGCAAGGACCTGGCCTGCCGGTGTGTGCACCCCGCAATCACCCGGCGGTCACGCGCCAGGAGCCCGGTATGCCACCTCCATCCGCGCGGCATCGTCGATCTCCTCTGGCGTCAGCAGGACAGCCGTCTTCGTTCGTACCGCCCCAGACGCCGATATTGTGAGACTCACAGCGGCCGAAGCCGCATTGCTCGGCAGGTCGACGATCACATATGTGTCTGCCTCGCCGAACGCGAAATACATCTGCTCGACCCGGCCGCCGACGCTTTCCGCCATGCGCTCCACCGCTTGCCGGCGTCCGGTGCCGCCATCTTGCAACACTCCTTTGAGGCCGTCTGCGGTGTAGGTCGCCTGAATCAGGTACTTGGGCATGGTCGAGTCCCTCTTCTCGTCTCGCCACCCTGTGCTGGGGCGGCATTACGGTCACGGGGTCGAAGTTCTCGGCTCAGGGTGACGGTAATCCCCCCCGCTGTACTGGTTTTCCCCTGTCGCAGTCTTACGCTGCGAAGCCCGCAGCGGTTTTACAGCTCGTAGCTGTTCCGGCTGATAGTTGGCCTCCGACCTGCAGCGGGGCAGCATCCCGCCCGCCTCGATGCCCAAGATCATTGCACGCATATGGCACAGCGCTCGCGGGGGAAGCACGTGGTACTCCCCCGACCTGCTTGATCTTGAACGGTTGCAGTTCCCTGTGCGGCTTCGAGCCGGGCGATGACGTGATCCACCTCGAAGTCCCAGCCCACCGCTCGCCCCCCGACCAGTTAATCCCAATCAGCAGGCCATCCCTCTTGAGACCAGGGAGCCACTCGCGCATCCAGTCGTCGACGTCGATCTCTCTGGGCTCCATAGCGGCATAAGCGGGAGCCGTCCGGATGATCTTTTCCACTCGGGAAAGCGAAGACCAGAACGGCATGCTCCGTCGTCCGCTCGAAGTCATCGGAGCCGGACAGCCGTTCTCATCTTGAACTGTCCACACTGTGCGGTGGGGTGCGACATCGCGAAAGAACGCCGCCGCCTGCGCCCCGCTCTGACTCATGCCGACACGGTATCTACAGAGGAAGTCGCGTGGAACGCACGCCCCCGTCCCCTGATCATCCCGCCGAGCAGGGCTGCCGTGCCGGGAGCAGACCGCAACCACGTCACTCAGTGAGCCGTGCTGAGGAACGAAGCACGGATCGTCGATCGCCCCCAGAACCTACGGCGACCGACCATGCAGTGGCGATCGTAGGGCTGCATGTGTCTGGCGGCGCGGCAACCCCGGTCGGTGCGTTCGGATTGGTACGGCGGGGCCGTCGCACGGTGGCCGGCCCGGTGTCCCGCCGCCGTCCGGGACCGGCCCCCAGGCCGCACGCCCGGACGGCGGGCGGGCGGAGGGCCGGGGGTACGGCGGCGCGCCGCGCCGCCGCTTGAGTACGCCGTGGAGCTGGAAGAGCTTTCGACAAATCCGCTGCACAAGGTCAAGTTCCGCAAGGCCAAGGTGAGCGGCGAGATCGATCGGCGCTCGGTGGTCAGCCCCAGGCAGGCGCGTGAACTGCTCACCGCGGTGACCTACGTCGGGCGGTCGCGCGGGCCGATGCTGGCCGCCATGTTCGCCTGCATGTACTTCGGCGGTCTTCGCCCGGCAGAGGCTGCGGGACTGCGGCAGAAGGACTGCCGGCGTCCAGAGAAGGGCTGGGGGCTGCTGACGCTGGAGAAGACCAGGCCACAGAGCAACAGGCGGTTCACCGACTCGGGGCAGGCCCACGACGAACGCGGGCTGAAGCATCGGGACCTGAAGCACACGCGCACTGTGCCCATCCCGCCCGAGCTGGTGGCCATCCTCCGGGATCACATCGCGGCGTTCGGAGTCGGCGAGGATGGCCGGCTCTTCCGTACGCGCACGGGCGGCGTGATCTCGGGTTCGGCGTACGCGAAGGTCTGGCAGGAAGCCCGGACGTATGCCTTCACCCCCGACCAGGTCGCCTCTCCCCTGGCGGGCAGACCGTACGACCTCCGGCACGCGGCCGTCTCGCTCTGGCTCAACGCGGGCGTGCACGCCCCAGAGGCGGCCGAGAGAGCGGGACACGGCGTGGACGTGATGCTCCGCGTCTACGCCAAGTGCATCGACGGCCAACAGGAGATCGCCAACCGGCGGATCCTGGAAGCACTCTCGGCGTGACTCGCGAGCTACGGCAGGACCCCGGGACACCTCGGGGTCCTTTCGCCGTTCCGGGCCTCAAACTCCCGTGCCGACCTGGGAAAACGTGGCGGCGAGCATTCCGCGTATGTTCCGCGAGCAGTGGCACAGGGCTGCTTTCGGCGGCCTCCCCCTGCGTACGGCGCAACCGGGGCGATCATGCAGAAGACCAGGTCAACCCGCGGATTGCCTGGTCTCGATTGCGCGCCCTGCAGGATTCGAACCTGCGACCGTCGGATTAGAAGTCCGGTGCTCTATCCAGCTGAGCTAAGGGCGCTCCCGCCTTATTGTGCATGATCCGGCGACATGTCACGCACACGTTTTCCCCGTGTCAGCCTGTCAACCCGGTCACACCCCACATGAACAGCGTCCCCAGCACGGTAGCTGACCGCGTCCAGCCCGTGGCGTGTCTCGGCGTGTGGGTCTCAGGGAGGATATCGGACGTGGCCAAGTAGAGGAGGAAACCGGAGAAAAGCCCGAGGTACGCCCCCAGGACTCCGTCAGGGATGGTGGGGAGGGCGGTGAGGGTGGCTCCCGTGACCGGGGGCGAGGGGGTGCAGGGTCAGGAGGGTGAGGGCGCGGCGGCGGGCGTTGCCGTACAGGGACGTGATCGTGTACGTGTTGTAGCCGTCCGTGAAATCGTGAGCGATTACTCCGATCGCCACCGCCGCGGCCAGCGGCGCGTCCGTCTGGTAGGCGGCGCCGATGACGGTTCCGTTCAGGAGGCTGTGGATGATCAGGGCCGAGCCGGTGGTGAGGCCGACGCCGGCTCGGGAGTGGCGGTGGGCGGCGTGCATGCCCATCGAGCGCCCACGATGTGAATGCCCAGGAACGCCAGTGCGACCATGAGCATGGGCAGGAGGTACGCCGTGCACCCAGGGTGAGGCGAGGGGCAGGGCAAGGCCGGGCCGAGAGCCAGGGCGAGGGCGAGAGAGAGTCAGGGCGAGGGCTTCGGGGAGGGGCCCCAAGGCGACCACGCGCAGCATCATGCCGGCCGCGTACCCCAAGGCGAGGTGGCGGCGCGTGCCGACGCGGTCGGTGACCAGCGCCCGCCGAGCAGCGTCATGAGGAACGCCGCCGGCGACAGCAGATCGGCATGAATCGCCAGGCCGGCGGGCCGGAGGCGCGGTTCTCTGGTTGGAAAAAGGCGGGGCGGGGGTGGGGCAAACAGGTCTAAGCTGTCTTGGCATGTTCGCGACGCTCCTGCATGAGATTCCGCTGCAGGGCGGGGACGTGACAGACGGGGTGGTGCGCGTCGGAGACACCGTGCGCAGACCGGCCAGTACGTCGACACCCGCCGTGCACGCCCTGCTCAGACACCTGGAAGCGGCCGGGTTCGACGGTGCTCCCAGGGTGATCGGCACGGACGAGCTCGGTCGCGAGATCCTCACCTTCCTCCCGGGTACGACCGGGCTCCGGCTCGAGACGGTGACCGATGAGGCGCTGGCCGGGCTGGCCGGGTTGCTGCGCCGGTATCACGATGCGACGGCCGGGTTCCCGCTGACGCGGGAGGGGTGGGAAGGCGGGTCGAATGACGACCGAGCGCCGGAAGTGATCGGGCATTGTGATTTAACGCCGGAAAACGTGATCTTTCGGGTCCAGGGGCGCCACTCCCCCACCCCGTACGCGATGATCGACTTTGATCTGGCCCGTCCGACGACCCGGCTCTTCGACATCGTCACCACCCTCCGCCACTGGGCCCCCATCTCCGACCCCGTCGACCGCGCCCCGCTCCTCCGTACCGTCGACGTGGGCGCCCGTCTGCGCCTGTTCTGCGACGTGTACGGGGTGCCGCCCCGCGAGCGCCGCCGCCTCCTCGAGCTGGCCAGGCTGCGCTTCCACCGCTCCTACACCGTCATGCGCACCCGCGCCACGGCCGGCGGCAACTGGGCGAAGATGTGGGCGGGCGGCGCCGGCGAACGCATCCGCCGTGCCGGCGCCTGGCTGGACGTGCACGAAGATGAGCTTCATGCCCATCTGGTATGACCCCCTGGGGCTCGCCCTCGGCGTGGCCCTCGACCGGCTCCTCGCCGACCCGCAGAGCTCCGCCCACCCCGTCGCGCTGTTCGGGCGCGCCGCGGGCAGGCTGGAGAAGTCCCTGTACGCCGACGGCAGGCCATCTGGCGTGCTGCACGTGGCCGTGTGCGTCGGCGGCGTGGCCGCGCTCGGCGTGCTGGCCGTGCGGAAGGCCGGCAACCCCGTCGCCCGTACGGCGATGACGGCCGTGGCCACCTGGGCCGTGCTCGGCGGCACCACGCTCGCCCGCGAGGGCGACCACATGGCCGACGCCCTCGAACACGACGACCTGGAACGCGCCAGGGCGCGCCTCCCCCACCTCTGCGGCCGGGATCCCCGCCATCTGGAGGCGCCCGAGCTGGCACGGGCCACGGTGGAGTCGCTGGCCGAGAACACCTCGGACGCCGTCGTGGCACCGCTGTTCTGGGGTGCGGTGGCGGGGGTGCCGGGGTTGCTGGCGTACCGGGCGATCAACACGCTGGACGCGATGATCGGGCACCGCTCCCCCCGCTACGAGCGTTTCGGCTGGGCGGCCGCGCGGCTCGACGACGTGGCGAACTACGTACCGGCGCGGGTGACCGGCGTGCTCACCGTCCTGACCGGGCCGGATCCGGAGCGGGCGCGGGCCGTGCTGCGCAGGGACGGGCACCGGCACCCCAGCCCGAACGCCGGCCGGTGCGAGTCCGCGTTCGCCGGCGCGCTCGGGGTGACGCTGGGCGGGCGGAACGTCTATGGCGGACGGACCGAGGAGCGGCCCACGATGGGCGATGGGCCCAGGCCGGACGTCAAGGACATCCGGCGTGCCGTCCGCCTGACCCGCGCGGTGAGCCTGGCCGCGGCCGGCGCGGCCGTCGCGACCGCCTGGGCGCTCCGGGCTCTCCGTGGTACGGCGGCGGCTTCCCGATGATCCGTCGCAAGGGACGGCAGTAGGCCATGGGAGCGCGGCGGCCGGCTGACTCGGGCTCATGGGCCGACCCCCGGCTGACGCGGGCCGCCCCGTCACCGTACGCGGCGCGAGTGAGGACTCCCTCGCAAGGTCCTCCTCACCGCCCCGGCCTCACATGACCCGGTTCAGGTTGAGCACGAGCCAGACCACGAACACCGCGACCAGGGTGATCCCGATCATCGACTTCGCGGCGTTGTGGGCGACTTCTTTCCTGGCCGTGACCTGCCTGGCGCTCTGCTTCCACACCTGACGCATGAGGATCATGGTCTGGAAGCGCCGCCCCAGGGCGAACACGGCGAGCCCGATGATGATGAACAGGATGACGCGGCCGTCGGCAGGTTCCACGGGAATCCCCCCTGTGGTCCTCGAAGCTACCCAATGCCCCCCGAATGGCTGAGAACACAGAATACGCGCACGACAGCGGTTTGTGACGGTAATTATGGCTCCAGGTCCACCACGATCGGCGCGTGATCGGACGGGCCTTTCCCTTTGCGGGCCTCGCGATCGACGTACGCCGACCGCACCCGCCCCGCCACGTCCGCGCTCGCGTACACCAGGTCGATCCGCATGCCCTTGTTCTGGTGGAACATCCCGGCCCGATAGTCCCAGTACGTGAACGGATGCGGCCCCTTCATCGGCGTCGGCACCACGTCCACCAGCCCGAGAGCGCGCAGGTCGGCCAGCGCCTGCCGCTCGGCGGGCGTGACGTGGGTGGCGCCGACGAACAGGGTGGGATCCCAGACGTCGGCGTCGGTGGGCGCCACGTTGTAGTCCCCGCACGCCACCACCGGCCCGGCGGCCAGCTCGGCGGCGAGGGCGTCACGGAGCGCGGCGAACCAGTCGAGCTTGTAGGCGTAGTGGGGCGAGTCGACCGTGCGGCCGTTGGGCGCGTACAGGGACCACACCCGCATCCCGCCGCAGGTCGCGCCGAGCGCGCGGGCCTCGGGACGGGCCGCGCCGATCCCGTCGAGCTCCCCGAAGCCGGGCTCGCCGGGGAAGCTCGGCGTCACGTCCGACAGCCCGGCCTTGGACAGCAGCGCGACGCCGTTCCAGCGGCCGTCGCCGTGGGCCGCGACCATGTAGCCCAGCGCGCCCACCTCCGCGACGGGGAACGCCTCCGCGGGACACTTCGTCTCCTGCAGGCAGACGATGTCGGGCTCGATCTCGGCCAGCCATTCGAGCAGGCGGGGCAGGCGGGCCTTGACCGAGTTCACGTTCCAGGTTGCCAGGCGCATTCCCCTAGCCTGCCACCGGCTCCGCCGGTTGAGGGTCCGCGACCCAGCCCGCGGTCAGGATCAGGCCGGTACGCCGCTCGGCCGCGAGGAAGCCGAACGGCCGGTCGAACACGACGTGCACGTGCCTGGCCCGGTACGGCAGGCGCGGTATCCCCCCGCCCACGGCGCCGAAGGCCGTGATGGTGGCCGACTCGAACCCGGTGGCGCTGAAGTCGGCCACGGTGACCTGCGCGGCGTCTTCGATCGCCAGCGGCTCGGGGCTGATGCCCGGGAAGTGGCCGCGGTTCGTGTCGGTGACCGTGGCCAGGCCGAAGACCTCGGGCAGGCTCAGCAGGTCGTGCCTGGCGGAGATGGTGAAGCGGGGCACGGTGACCTTCAGCCGGTCGCCGGGCTCGGAGGCAGGCTCGCGGACGACGGTCACCCCGGGGCCCTCCTCCGGAGGCATGACAACGGGCCGGCCGCCGTCCAGGACGCCGATGCCGCCGGCGAGCACCTCGCCGGGCGCGTCCCGCTCCCCGAGCACGAGGTGCATGTCGATGCCGCCCGTGCCCATCACGCGCAGCATCGTGAGCGGCCCCGACGGCGTGGCGACGACCCTCAGCCGGTCGACCACCGACGTGCTGCGGTACAGCATCGCCACCTCCGTCCCCGCCCAGGGCCCGCTCCAGAACGTCCCGACCCCGGCCTGGAACGGCCGAAGCCACGCCGTCCTGACGGTGAGCGCGCCGGCCAGCACCAGCTCCGTGTCCTCGGTGACCTCGACCGGCATGGCGGGGACGAGCCCGCCGGTCCGCTCCGCCGCCCAGGCGTCGAGCCGGAGCTGGTCCACGGCCGGGTCACCGGACAGCTCGCCGCGCAGCCCGTCGGGCAGGGCGGACAGCCAGGACGGGTTCAGCCGTAACGAGCGGGCGAACCACAGCCCGACGGCCGAGCTGACGGCCGGCCCGGTCAGGCTCCGCAGTACGCCCGCCGCCGCCTGGGCGGCACGGCCGGCGTCGATGCCGATGGCTTCCTGCAACTCCGCCCGCCCGGGCCCGTCGGCGGCGGAGGCGAGGTACGCCAGCAGCGGCCACACCCCCGCCCCCGACATGACGACCGATTCGCCCGAGCAGGCCGCCGCCCACCGGGCGGTCAACGCGTTCACCGGATTTCGCATCCGCCCAGCATCCCGCAAGAAATCCGCCCAGCATCCCGCAAGGAAGCACGGTCAGCATCCCGCAAGGAAGCGCGGTCAGCATCCTGCAAGGAAGCGCGGTCAGCGACCGGGTCCACGCGGCGCCGCCCGTCGCGCACCTCGACCGGGCCGGGTGCGCGGATGTCCACCGCGGCCGTGCATGCATGAGGCGTCAGACCGCCTTCATCAGCGCGCCGGACACCTCCTCCAGCAGCCCGCCGACGCCCCGGTCCATGGCCGCCCTGGCCTGCCGGGCGGCGTCCAGGGCGTTGCCGGCGGCGCTGGGCGAGTCCTCCACGACCATGCGCAGCTCCAGCTCCAGCGGGGAGCCGCCGAACCCCTCCCCCGCCAGCCGGATGTAGGCGATCTTGCGGTCCTCCATGAAGGGCATGTACTGGGCGCCGACGTGCGTGGACATCCCGCCACCCGTCGCCTTCGTGGCCTTCTTGCTCTTCATCCGGTCGGCGTCCTCCAGGTTGACGAAGTCCATGTTGCCGCCGCCGAGCAGCTGGTAGCCGTCGGCGAGCCGGACGCCGCTCCCGGTCAGCGCCTCGACCAGCGCACGCTGCACCAGCGTCGCCCCGAACGAGCTCTTCAGGTCGTCGCCCACCAGCGGTAGCCCGGCCTCGGCGAAGCGGCGCCGCCATTCGGCGGAGCGGGCGAGTACGGCGGGCATGCAGTTCACGAAGGCGCAGCCGGCCTCGATGGCGGCCTCGGCGTACAGCTCGCTGGCCCGCTGGGCGCCGGCCGGCAGGAAGTTCAGCACGACGTGGCTCTCCGTGGCCCTCAGGTGGGCGGCGACCTCGGCGGGCGTCGAATCGCCCCGCGGGTCGATCGCCCCGGCCGAGCCGGGGCCCACGCCGTCGGCCAGGATGCCGTCCGCGACGGGCACCCCCAGGTGAGGTACGCCGGCGAACCTGCGCGCGTTGTTGGGCGCGGTCCAGATGGCCTCCGACAGGTCCCGGCCGAGCTTGCCCGCGCCGACGTCGAAGGCGGCGGTGAAGCGCACCTGGGCGATCGCGTAGCCGGCGCAGACCGGGTGGCTCAGCCCGGGGGCGTCGCCGTCACGGTAGTACTCGACGCCCTGCACCAGGGAGGACGCGCAGTTGCCGACACCGACCACGGCGACGTTCACAGAAGTCATGCCCGAATTAGATCCCGGATCAGACCCGGCGCGTGCGCTCGACCCCCACGGTGATCTCGTTGCCGAGCCGGCGACCCAAGAGGAGCTCCAGGTCGTCGCCGCTCCAGAACCTGCCCGGGTCGTACCAGTTGGGGCGGCGCCCGGCGGGGAGCAGCCCCATCTCCTCGTAGGTGACGGCCACGACCTCTGCGCAGTAGGCGCTCTCCAGCGTCTGCTCCTTGCGGTTCCTGCGCGGGACGCGCCCCTTGGCCCAGCGGGCCGCCAGCCGGGCGGTGGAGGGGAACGGGGTGCCGTCGAGCCTGGCCACCGTGCGCAGGGCGGCGTCCTCCATCTCCTGCGTGGCCTCCGGCTCCAGCTGGCGCAGCCAGGGGCGCTGGTCGTAGCGGTCGGCCCACGTCGTCACCGCCGCGCGCAGATCGTGCAGCTGCACCCCGCGGTGGTGCGTGCCCGCCCACAGGTCGGGCAGCGACTTGCCCAGCTCGGCGTGCCACATCATGGGTGGCAGGTCCTCGATCACGATGGCCATGCCCACGTGGTTGACCGGGCTGTTGGTCATCGTCTGGATGGCGCGGTCGGGCACGGAACGCCCGCGGAACACCCACAGGTCGCCGGTCCTCGTCACCTTCACGGCCTCGTCGAGAGTCAGCACAGGGCTAGCCTAGGCAACATGCGCTGGTGGAAGATGCTCGGTCTGGCGGGAATCATGGGAGTGGCGGCCACGGGGGTGGTGATCGCGCGCGCCGAGCGGCGCCGCCGGGCCTACACCCCGGAGGAGATCAGGTCGCGGCTGCGCGAACGCGTCGGCGAGCAGCAGGACGATCACGCCGAGGGCCGCAGGTCGTAGACGAACACCACGTCGGGGTAGGCGGGGTTGTCGTCGTAGCCCTGGATGCCGCCGAGATAGGCCCGCTGCGACTTGGCCACCCACGGCAGCGCGGCGGCCGCCCGCTGGTCGATCACCCGGGTCGTGGCCCGCTCGTAGGCCTGCTGCGCCGTGGGCTTGTCGGTCACGGTCAGCTCCGGCACCGGGTCGAGCAGCGCGTCGAGGCCCTGGTCCTTCAGGTACGACAGGTTGAACACGGGCGGATCCGCGCTGCGGAAGACCTGGCCGAAGTAGGAGTAGCCGTCGGCGTAGTCGGGCCACCAGTACATGACGAAGATGTCCTGGCCGCGCTTCTTGCCCAGCTCCCACTGCGCGTTCCAGGGCATCGCCCTGGCCTCCAGGGTGACGTTGAGCGTGCGCAGCGTCGCCCGTAGCCGCCTGACGAGCACCTCCTGGTCGGCCTCGCCCTCGGCGTAGGTCAGGCGAAGGCGCAGCGGCCGGCCGCCGGGCCCGTAGCCCGCCAGCCGCAGCAGCCGGGAGGACACCGCCAGGTCCTGCTTCGGCACGTCGTCGGGCACGTGGCCGAGCAGCCCCTCCGGGATGACACCGCTGGCCGGCATGACGGAGCCCTTGAGCGCCTTGACCAGGCCCCGGTAGTCGACGGCCCGCTGCACCGCCTTGCGCACCCGTACGTCCTTCATCGGCCCGGCGGCCGTGTTGAAGAGCATCATCGCCGTCGTGAACGACGGCCGGTCGGACGTGCGCAGGCCGGGCGCGGCCGAGGCCAGCGCGAACAGCTTCGGGTCGAGCCGGTTCACGAAGCTCGCCTCGCCGCGCTGCAACATCCGGTACGCCCGCTCCCGGTCGGGCACGGCCCGGTACTTGATCGTGTTGTAGTGCGGCCGCCGCCAGCCACCCCAGTACCGGTCGTACGCCTTGAGCGTGAGCTCGTCCTCCTTGCCCTTGTCCCACTTCACCACCGTGTACGGCCCCGACCCCGCGTCCCTGCCCTCCTGGAACCACTTCCCCAGGTCAGGGGCCGCCTTGGTGTCGTAGATGTAGGCCGCGTACCCGGCGGAGGCCACCAGGTCCAGCGGGACCGGGTACTTCAGCGCGAACGTCACCGTGCGCGGCCCCTCGACCCTGATGGAGGAGACGGCGTCCCAGATGTAGGAGGCGCCGGTCCTGGCCTGCATGGTGCGCTCGATCGACGCCTTGACCGCCTCGCCGTCCAGCGGCCGGCCGGTGTGGAACGTCACGCCGGGACGCAGGCTGAACGTCCAGGTCCGGCCGTCGGCCGACGACCGCCACGACGTGGCCAGCCGGGGCACGGACTTCTTGGTGACCGGGTTCCAGAGCGTGAGGGTCTCGTACACGTTCTGGAAGGCGATGATCTCGTTGGAGTAGGAGCGGCTGGGGTCCCACTCGGTGACGACGTCGGTGTTCTTGACGTAGACGAACGGCGACTCCCCCGAGGGAGCCTGCTGTACCTCCGCAGGCGCCGAGCAGGCCGCGAGGAGGACCAGCGCGGCGGCCGCTGCGAGTCGACGGCGCAACGCGTCTCCCTCTGTCGCCGATGTATCCGGGAAACCTACTCCAAGATCAAGCCGAGGAGCGCCCAGGTGTCCAAAAGTCCCGAAAAATTGGGCATTTTGGTGATCGAATTGCTATCCTCGGGGCTTGTCCCGTCCGGGGTTGCCAGCAGGGGACCGACCGGAGTGAGGTGCCATGGGTCGTAGCCGAACGATCCGCATGAAGATCATCGGACTACTACTGGTGCCGCTGGCCTCCATGGTGGTGTTGTGGGGGGTCATCACCGCCGTCACCGCAAGCGAGAGCTTGGAGCTCCGTCAATACAAGACGGACTGGACGAACCTCCGTCTTCCCGCGTACAAACTGATCAGCGAGATCCAGCGTGAACGTCTAATCTCGGCCAGACTCCTGCGTAACACGGCGGACAAGACCGCGGTGGCCACGCAGCGCACCCGCACCGATGCCGCAAGTGACGCGTTCAGGCAGCTCTCCAGCAACTCCAAGGACAGATCGGAAGAGATCCGCACACAGGTGGACGCGGTGTACACAGCAATCGACAGGCTCGACGCGGTCCGAGGTGAGATCGACGCGGGCCTGTCCGACCGTCTGCACTCCGTCGAGACCTACAGCTCGATCATCGACACCCTGTTCGGCCTGCACCGGCGGGTCGCGCTGATCGACGATATCCCGATCTACGAGCAGTCCCGCGTGGTCATCGACATGGGCTACGCCAAGGAGTTGCTGACCAGGGAGCAGGCCATCGGGCTCGGCGCGCTGACCGCCGCGGAGCGCAGGCTGTTCACCCGGCTGGCCGGGAACCGGCGCTTCCTCCTCGACCAGGGCCTGGCCGAGCTCGACCCGGTCCTGCGCGACCCCCAGGTCGCCCTCATCACCTCCCCCGCCTACCAGCGGATGCGGATGTTGGAGGACCAGATCATCGCCGGCGGCATGCCGCAGGGCTGGCTCACCATCACCGAGGCGCTGGCCAAGTCGTTCAACGAGGCCCAGATGCGGGCCAGCACGATACTGAACGAGCGCGCCGACCCGGTGGCCGACGAGGTGCTGTCCAGGGCGTTCCTGCTGGCGGGCACGGCCCTGGGGCTGGTGATCGTGTCGATCGCGTTCTCGCTGCGGATGGGCGGCCGGCTGTCGAAGGAGCTCGGCGCGCTCCGGCTGACCGCCCTGGAGGTGGCGCAGGAACGGCTGCCGCACGTGGTCGCCAAGCTGCGCAAGGGCGAGACGGTCGACCTGCCGGAGCTGTCGGTGGCCAGCACCACGGTCGAGATCGACGACGTGGGCCAGGCGTTCTCCACCGTGCAGCAGACGGCGGTGGAGGCCGCGGTCGGCCAGGCGCAGCTCAGCGAGGGCGTCGGACACGTCTTCCGCAACCTGGCCAGGCGCAGCCAGACCCTGCTGCACCGCCAGCGCATCCAGCTGGCCGACATGCAGCACCGGGCCACCGACCCCGAGGCGCTGGACGACCTGTTCAAGCTCGACCACCTCACCACCCGCATGCGCCGCCACGCCGAGGGCCTGATCATCCTGTCGGGCGCGACGCCGGGACGCGGCTGGAGCCGGCCGGTGCCGCTGCTGGACGTGGCCCGCGGCGCCGCGGCCGAGGTGGAGGACTACCAGCGGGTCGTCGTCGAGCCCATGTCCGGCCAGCGCCTGGCCGGGACCGTGGTCGGTGACGTGATCCACCTCATCGCCGAACTGATCGAGAACGCCACCGTCTACTCCCCCGCGCACACCTCGGTCATCGTGCGCGGCGAGGCGGCGGCCCGCGGCTTCGCCTTCGAGGTCGAGGACCGCGGGTTCGGGATGAGCGCAGAGGAGCTGGCCGACTACAACGAGCGGCTGGCCAGCCCGCCGGAGTTCGACCTGGCCGACAGCGACCGGCTCGGCCTTTTCGTCGTCTCCCGCCTGGCCGCCAGGCATGACATCCGCGTGACGTTGCGCGGTTCACCATATGGAGGGACCACCGCGATCGTGTTGATCCCGGAAGAGCACGTGGCCGCACCCGAGGCCGAGGCTCAGAGCCCGGCTCCGAAGGAGCCCGATCGCCCCATGCGGGTGGTGCGAAGTGAGTGAAGAGCGCTGGCTGGACGAGGACGCCGGTCCGATCGTCCCCGCCTACCTGCTGACCAGGGGCCGTACGGTGCCCGCGAGCGAGGCCATCGACCTCATCGCGGTGATCATCACGGCCGGTGGCCTGACGCCGCCGCGCGGCCTCGACCCCGAGCATCTGATCATCCTGCAGAAGTGCACCCAGCCCACCCGGCTCGTGGACGTCGCGGCCGAGCTGAACCTGCCGATCGGCGTGGTCCGGGTGCTGGTCGGCGACCTGCACGCCCAGCAACTCGTACAGGTGGAGCTGCCGCCGCCCGCCCCGGACGCCAAGGTGCTGCTGGAAGTGATCAGCGGGCTGAAGGCGCTGTGACGACCCGGCGATTGAGATATCCGAACACGGCCGCGAACAGCGCGGCGATGACGCCCGCCCCGGCGGCTGTCCCGAAGACCCACTGGTAGCCGCCGGCGCCGGGCGCGGCCGCCAGGATGGCCGCGATCGCGGCGCCGGCCGTGCTGCCGCCCACGATGCGCACGAGCGCGTTCACCCCCGCGGCCAGGGCCGTCTTGTCCGGGGCCACGTGCTCGACGGCCATGGTGCCCAGCGCCGCGTAGCTGACGCCGAGGCCGATGCCCATGAGCGAGGACGCCACGTACAGGTGCGCGGGGGCGTCGTTCTCGATCACCAGCCACGCCGCGGCCAGACCCGTGATGAGCGAACCCGCCGCCACGGCGGACGAGGCCGGGAAGCGGCGCATGATCCGGCCCGCGAAGAGCGAGATCACCAGCATGAACAGCGTGCTCGGCAGCAGGTAGAACCCGACCTCCAGGGTGGTGGCGGAGAAGCCCACCGGCGCCTGGGCGAAGCTGGACATGCCGGTCAGCAGGGTGAAGAAGGTGAAACCGAGCAGCATCGAGGACACCGTCGCCCCGACCGTGCCCCGGTGCACCAGCATCGCCATCTCCACCAGCGGCTCGGCCACCCGGCGCTCGACCAGCACCCAGATCACCGCCAGCACGACCGCCGCGCCGAGCAGCCCGAGCACGCCCGGCGAGGCCCAGCCCCAGGAGCCGCCCTCGCTGATGGCCAGCAGGAGGGCGACCAGCCACGCGGTCAGCAATGCGGCCCCGAGAAGGTCGGGGCGGCCCTTGACCGGCGGGGCGGCGTCATGGACGAGGAAGGCCACGACGATCGCGGCCACCAGCGAGACGCCGCCGGTGATCCAGAACACCAGGTGGAAGTCGCCGGAGGCGAGCCCGGCCAGGATCATGCCGCCGCCGCTGCCGAAGCCCATCGTGGCGCTCAGCACGCCGATGCCGGTGGCGAGCTGGTTCCTGGGCAGAGTGTCGCGCACCACCCCGATCGACAGGGGAACGAGCGCGGCCACGAAGCCCTGCAGCACGCGTGCCACGATCAACCAGGTCAGCGAGGTCGCCAGGGCGGCCATGACGGAGCCGATCACCAGGAGGGCCAGGGCGCCGAGGATCATGGGGCGCCTGCCGTACATGTCGCCGAAACGCGACAACAACGGCGTGGACACCGCGCCGACCAGGAGGCTCAGCGTGAGGGTCCACGACACGGCGGTCAAGGAGGTGTTCAGCTCCCGTTGCAGCACCGGAAGCAACGGGACCACCGCGGTGTTCTGCAAGGCGGCGATGGAGGCGGCGAAGGCCAGGGAGACCACTGCGGGCCAGGGGTTCTTGCTCGACGTCTCGCGCGACGCGGGCGCGACGACTGTCGCCATGTCGGCTCCTTTGGATAACTTAGGTAAGTAACAGGGCACGATAATACATACGTAAGTTAGGTAAGCAAACGGATGGACGAAGATCTCAACTCGACGGTGGCCGCCTTTCGCAGGCTCGTGACCACGATCAACCGCGGCAAGACGCACGAGCGGCTGACCGAGGCCGCGGGCGTCCGGCTGGACCGCCCGGACGTCCAGATCCTCGTCCACCTGCTGGACGCCGGTGAGCCGCGCAGGATCGGCGTGATCGCCGAGAACCTGCAGGTGGAGAGCCCGCACGTGACGCGGCACGTGGCCGCGCTGGAGCAGCGCGGCCTGCTCGAGCGCGTACGCGACCCCGACGACGGCCGGGCCTGGCAGATCGTGCTCACCGAGGAGGGGGCCGAGGTGGCGAGCCGGTGCCGCCGGGTCACCACCGAGTGGTTCGAGGGCGCCCTGGCCGACTGGTCCGCGGCGGACCGGGCGGAGCTGTCGCGGCTGATGGGCAAGCTCTCGGACGACCTGTGCGAGCACATGAGGGCCCGCCTCGTCATCAAGTGAGCGGGGTCATCAAGTGAGCGGGATCGTCACGGGGGCGGCGTCGTCACGTGGGCGGGGTCGTCACGTGCGCAGGACGTCCTCCGCGCGGTGGCAGGCCACCTGACGGTCTCCCACGTCCCGCAGCGCGGGCGGCCGCTCGCACTCCGGCACGGCCAGCGGGCAGCGCAGCCGGTACGCGCAGCCGGTCGCCGCGGGCACGGCCTCCGTCCGGCCCCTGGCCTCGGGCGGGGCGCCGCCCAGCTTCGGCACGGCGTCGCGCAGGGCCCGCGTGTAGGGGTGTGCGGGGTTGTCCAGGAGGCCGGAGGTGGGGCCCGACTCGACGACGCGGCCGGCGAAGAGCACGTGCGAGGTGCGGCAGAGCCGCTCCACGACGGCCAGGTTGTGGGTGATGAGCAGGCGCTCGGTGTCCAGGGAGGCCAGCAGGTCGAGGATCCTGGCCTGGACGGTGACGTCGAGCGCGCTCGTGGGCTCGTCCAGGATGAGCAGGCGGGGGTCCACGGCCAGGGCGCGGGCGATCACCACGCGCTGGCGCTGGCCGCCCGAGAGCTGGTGGGGGCGGCGGGTGGCCAGGTCGGGGTCGAGGCCGACCTGTTCGAGCAGCTCCTTGACGCGGGGGCGGGCGGCGCGCGGGAGGGCCTCGGCTATGGAGGTGCCGACGCGCATCCTGGGGTCGAGGGCCTCGGCCTGGAAGACGGGCTGGACGTCCTTGCGGAACTTCCGCATGTCCGTCTTTTTGAGGGTTTGGTCGCCGTACCAGATATTTCCGGACATGGGGGTGAGGAGGCCCAGGAACGCGCGCGCCAGCGTCGTCTTGCCCGAGCCGCTCTCCCCGATCAGGCCCACGCCGCCCTCGGTGATGTCCAGGCTGACGTCGTGGACGACCGGGCGGCGGGCGTACCCGAGTGTCACCCGCTCGGCCCTCAGCAGCGCCTCCGGCTGGGTCACGGCAGTGCCTCCAGGAGCTCACGGGTGTAGGGATGGGCGGGCTCGGCCAGTACGGCGGCGGCGGGACCCGACTCCACCACCGCGCCGTCCTTCATGACGAGCACCCGGTCGGCGATCGTCGAGACCAGGGCCAGGTCGTGGGAGACCAGCAGGAGCGCCAGGCCCCGCTCCTCCCGCAGCCTGCGCAGCACGCCGACCACCTCGGCCTGTACGGTCACGTCGAGCGCGCTGGTGGGCTCGTCGGCCAGGATCACCTCGGCGCCCAGGGCGATGGCCAGCGCGATGGCGAAGCGCTGGGCCTGGCCGCCGGAGATCTCGTGGGGATAGCGGCGCAGGATCTCGCGGTCGAGCATGACCGCCTCCACGGCCTCCGCCACGGCCCGCTCCACGCCGGGCCTGCCGTGCAGCTTGAGCGCCCGGCGCATCAGGACGCCCAGGCGGGTGGCGGGGCTGAGCGCGGCCTGCGGCGACTGCATCACCAGCGCCACCCTGGCGCCCCGGATCTCGCGGAGCGCGCGCGGCGAGGCCGTGAGCACCTCCACCCCGCACACCCTGATGTGTCCCGAAATTTCGGCATCCTGGGTCAGGCCCAGGAGCGAGAGCAGCGTCGTGGACTTGCCCGACCCGCTCTCCCCCACGATCGCCACGCACTCCCCCGGGCCCACGTCCAGCTCCGGCACGTCCGCGACCAGCCGCCCGCCGTAGCTCACCCGCAGATCGCGCACCTCGATCAATTGACCGCCCTCGTGCTCATGGTCGCGACCGCTTCGGCGCTCGCCGGCTCCTTCGTCGCTCACTTCCGCCGAGCTCCTTCGCTCCGGGGATCCAGCGCGCTGCGCAGCCCCTCACCCAGCACGTTGAACGCGAACGCCGTCACCAGGATCGCCAGCCCGGGGAAGGTCACCACCCACCAGTTCGTGGTGAACAGCGACTGCCCCTGCTGCACCATCAGCCCCCATTCCGCCGTCGGCTCCTGCGCGCCCAGCCCCAGGTACGACAGCGCCGCCGAGGTCAGGATCACCCCGCCCGCGTCCAGCGAGAGCTGGACCAGGACCGGAGTGAGCGAGTTGGGCAGCACGTGCCGCAGGATGATCAGCGGCGCCGGCACGCCGAGGCACCGGGCGGCGTCCACGTAGCTGCGGGTGGAGATCGAGGCGGCCACGGACGCGGCCAGCCGCGTGTACCAGGGCCACCAGGTCACCGCGATGGCCAGGATCACGGTGTTCACGCTGGGCTGCAGCACGACGGCCAGCGCCAGCGACAGCAGCAGCGCGGGGAAGGCCAGGAACACGTCCGTCACCCGCATGATCACGTCCCTGACCCAGCCGCCCGCGTACCCGGCGACCACGCCGAGCGTGACCCCGACCACGGCCGAGACGGCCAGCACGGCCACCGCGATGAACAGCGAGGTGCGCCCGCCGTACAGGATCCTGGTGAGCACGTCCCGCCCGACCTGGTCGGTGCCGAACCAGTGCGCGCCGCTCGGCGGCAGCAGCCGCTCCAGCGGCCTGGGGTCGTCCATCGGGTACGGCGCCAGCCACGGTGCCAGGATCGCCGCCAGCACGATGAGCACGATGAGCACCGCGCCCAGGGCGGCGAAGCGGTCGGGGATCCGCGGCAGGGTCCGGCGCAGCGGCGCGGGTCGCACGTCGGTCATCGGGCCCTCGCCCGGGGGTCGACGAAACCCTGGAGGATGTCCACGACCAGATTCGCCAGCACGTACACCAGGGCGACCAGCAGCGTGACGCCCGCGATGGCGGGGGTGTCCAGCGAGCGGATCGACTCGGCGGCGTAGCGGCCCAGGCCCGGCCAGTTGAAGACGGCCTCGACGAGGAAGCCGTTGACGATCGCGTACGCGAAGACCAGCGCGATCAGCGACAGGACCGGGTTCAGCGCCGGCCTCAGGGCGAACCTGGTCAGGATGGCCGTCTCGCCGAAGCCGAGCGCGCGCTCCAGCCGGGCGTGGTCCTGGCCGGACTCCTCGATGAGCGCCGCCCTGGCCATCTGGGCGATGACGCCGGCGGGGTAGGCGGCCACGACGAGGGCCGGCAGGACGAGGTGTTCGAGGGTGCTGGTGAAGATGGGCCAGTTGCCGGTGATGAGGGCGTCGACGACGGTGATGTTCGTCCAGAGGGTGAGGGGGCTGGTGGTGTCGAGGGCGGAGTCGTATTCACCGGCGATCGGGAACCAGCCGAGGTTGCTGGCGAAGACCGTCTGCAGGGCCAGGGCCAGCCAGAAGACCGGTACAGAGACGGCCAGCATGCTGCCGAACCGTACCCCGAAGTCCGGAAATCTCGTCTTGTAGCGGGCGGCGAGCACGCCGAGCGGGATGCCCACGACGACCGCGATCACCAGCGCCGCCCCGACCAGCTCCAGCGAGGCCGGGAAGGCGAGGTAGAGGTCGTCGCGCACGGGCTGCCGGGTGCGCAGGCTGACTCCCCAGTCACCGGTGACCAGGTCGCGCACGTAGTTGAGCAGCTGCACCGGCAGCGGATCGTCCAGCCCGAACCGCGCGCGGGCCGCGGCCAGCTGCTCGGGCGTGGCCTTCGGCCCGGCGAACGCGACCGCCGGATCGCCGGGCACCAGCCGCATGACCACGAACGTGAGCACGACCACGCCGGCCACGACCAGGAGGGCCTGGCCGAGCCGGCGGGCCAGATAACGCGCCATTGGCTAGCTTGCGCGCTTGAGGTCGTAGAAGAAGACCACGTTGGGATAGGCGGGGTTGTCCGCGTAGCCCTGGACGTCCGAGGAGAGGGCGCGCTGATACTTCTGCACGTACGGCACCGCCACCGCCGCCTCCTCCTGGATGATCTTCTGCTGCAGCTCCTTGTACTGCTGGTCGGCCGCGAGCTGGTCCGTGGCCGTCAGCTCGGGCAGCTTGTCGATGGCCGCGTCGACGCCGGGGTTCTTGAGGTAGGACAGGTTGAACTGCGGCTTGTCGGCGCTCTTGAACACGTTGAGGAACCAGGAGTAGGCGTCCGGATAGTCCGGGTACCAGTACATGACGAAGATGTCCTGGCCCTGCTTCTTGCCCAGGTCCCACTGCGCGCTCCAGGTCATGGGCTTGGCCTGCAACGTCACGTTGAGCTTGTTCAGTGCCGAGCTGAGCAGCGTGACCAGCAGCTTCTGGTCCTCGTCGCCCTGGCCGTAGGTCAGGGTCAGCTTGAGCTCGGGGTTGTCGGGGCCGTACCCGGCCTCGGCCAGCAGCTCCTGCGCCCGGGCCAGGTCCTGCTTGGGCTCCATGCCGGAGGCGTGGCCGAGCAGGCCCTGCGGCACCAGGCCGCTGGCCTTCTGTCCCGAGCCCTCCAGCGCCGCCGCCAGGCCGTCGTAGTCGATCGCGAGCTGCAGCGCCTGCCGCACCTTGACGTCCTTGGTCGGGCCCGCGGCCGTGTTGAACAGCACCAGCAGGTTCTGGAACGACGGCGACTGCGTGGTCTGCACGGTCCCCGTCGTCCCGGCCTGGGCGAACAGCTGCGGGTTCAGGCGCTCGACGAAGTTCACCTCACCCTTCTGCAGGAGCTGCCAGGCGGTGGTGATCTCGGGTGTGACGCGGAAGGCGACCTTCTTGTACTGCTCCGGCTTCCAGCCGCCCCAGTAGTCCTCGTACGCCTTCAGCGTGAGCTCGGTCTCCTTGCCCTTCTGCCAGGAGTCGATCGTGTACGGGCCGGTGCCGGCGGTCTTCTTGCCGTCGGCGTCCACCGCGTCCACGTCGTAGATCCAGGCGGCGTAGCCGGAGGAGGCGACCAGGTCGAGCGGGGCGGCATACTTGAGCGTGAACTTCAGCGTGCTCGCGTCCACGGCCTCGATCGAGTTCACCGGGTCCCAGATGTAGGCCGCGCCGCCCTTCTTCTCGATCGTCCGCTCGATGGCCTTCTTGGCCGCCTCGGCGTCCATCGTGGCCCCCGAGTGGAACTTCACGCCCTGCCGGAGCTTGAACGTCCACTCCTTGCCGTCCGCCGCCGACGTCCATTCGGTGGCCAGGCGCGGCATGGCCTTCTTGGCCTCGGAGTCGTACCTGGTGAGGCCCTCGTAGATGTTCGACAGGGCGACGATCTCGTTGGAGTAGGAGGTCGCCGGGTCCCAGTCGGTGACGACGTCGAGGTTCGGCGCGTAGACGAACGTGCTGTCGTTCACCTGCCCGGTGGCCTGGTTCGCCGGGCTGCCGCCGCTCGCCTGGGGCTGCGGGGTGCCACCGGCGCCGCGCACCTGTCCGCCCGCGCACGCGGATGCGGTCAGGGCCAGCGCGCCGGCGACACCGGCGACGAGCAGACGCTTGTGCCAGCGCATGGTGGGGGGTCCTTTCGATGTGTCACCGGGCGAGGGGTCCGGCTGCTTTGACGTGTACCCGCACGGCGGGCTCGGAGAGGTAGCTCAGCGGCACCTCGAGGAGGTCCACGATCTCGACGCCGGAGGGATCCGCCCCCGCCGCCACGGCTCGCGCCCGCGCCTCCTCCTTGGCGCTTTCGATCGCTTGTGACCGGCTTTCTCCTGCAGGCAAGATCGTATCGACTCTGCCGCTCGCGAGTGCGATGGCGGCGCCCACGGCGTTGGCCACCTCGGCGTGCTCCGGCCGGATCACCCTGCTCACGCCGGGGATGTGATCAGGCAGCAGGAACGCCCCGCCACCCACCGCCACCAGGGGACGGTCGGCCCGGCCGAGCGTCATCCGGTCCACGGCGTCGATGACCATCTCGTCCGCCAGGGTGACCGCGCTTTCCAGAATGTCGCCGATTCTTTCCGACATGTCACCCACCTCCCCGGGCGTGTGCTCACGGGGGTCCTGCCCGCCGGTCCCGAGCGCCAGGATGGCCGCCCGCAGGCTCTCGCGCCAGCCCTCGGCCCCGGGCGGGATCCGGCCGGCCGCCACGGCCGCGTCCGTCATCGTCGCCGTCGCCCCGCCGAAGACCAGCGCCTCCTGAGCGATCCGGTAGCCGACCGAGTCGGGCCCGACGCCGCCGCCCCGCACCACGGTCCCGCCGCCGAGCGCGATGGCCAGGATGTCGGGCATGCGGAAGTTGGTCAGCACCCCGCCGATCTCGACCGCCGCCGCCGACTCCCTCGGGAAACCCCCGGCCAGCACCCCCAGATCGGTGGAGGTGCCGCCCACGTCCACCACGACCGCGTCCGCCACGCCGGACAGGTACGCGGCGCCGCGCAGGGAGTTCGCCGGCCCGGACCCGATCGTGGAGACCGGCAGGCGCGCGGCGTGCTCCAGGGTCATGAGCGTGCCGTCGTTCTGCGCCAGGTACGGCCGCGCGCCGAGCCCCCGCTCGGCCAGCGCCGTGACCAGGGCACCGGTGACGTGGGCGGCCACGCCGTACAGGGCGGCGTTCAGCACGGTCGCGTTCTCGCGTTCGAGCAGGCCGAGGGAGCCGATCTCGTGGCTCATCGACACCGGCAGGCCGTACTCGGCCCTGACCAGCTCCTCGACCGCCTGCTCGTGCTCGCCGCCGGCCGGGCTGAACACGCTGGTGACGGCCACCGCGTCGGCCTGCACGCCGTCCAGGAACCGGCGCACGGCGCCCAGGTCCAGCGGGCTGATCTCGCGGCCGTCCACGTAGTGGCCGCCGGGCACGATCGCCTCGCCCGCCGAGACGGCCTTGCGCAGCTCGGCGGGCCAGTCGGAGAGCGGCGGCACGGCGGTGGTGGCGGGCGCGCCCAGCCGCAGCACGGCGACCCGGCCGAGCCCGCGCCGCTCGAGGATCGCGTTCGTGGCGTGCGTGGTGCCCAGCATGACGCGGCCGACGCCGGTCCTGTCCCCCACCTGGGCGAGTACGGCGTCCAGGGCGGCCCGCAGGCCACCGGTCACGTCGGAGGTGGTCGGCCGCTTGGCCTTGGCGATCACCCGGCCGCCGGCGTCGAGCACCACCGCGTCGGTGTTCGTGCCGCCGACGTCGATCCCGATTCGCAGGTCAGCCACGCGCCATCAGCTCCTCGACGGGTACGTAGTCCAGGTCGTATCCGAACGCCCTCGGCCCGGCCGTCTCCAGGCCCTTGGGGGTGCGCCAGAGCGCGTCGCAGGGCCAGGCGAGCACCGTGACGCGCTGGCCGTACCTGAGGGCCTCGGTCTGGATCGCGGCGGCGGTCTCGGTGTCCACGACGGTGATGAGGTCGGGGACCATGGCGCGGACCCGGTCCTCCTCGACGGCGACCAGGTTCTCGTTCTGCAGCTCCAGCGTGAGGCGACGGCCCCGGTCAGCGCCGGTGCCCTCGATCGTGGCCGTTCCCCGTACGAACCCGCCCGTGGTGCGCCGCTCCACGTCGGTCAGCTTGCCGGTGATCAGCCTGGCGGCGCCGAGCCGGTCCTGGAGAGCGCCGAGCGGGTCCGCCGTGCCCTCGGTGGCGCGGCCGATCTCCAGGGCGCGGGTGACCGTACCCTCGATGACCGCGCCTCTGGCCCGTTCGGCGGTGAGCACGTAGTCGGCCATCAGCGCGTGCGACCCGGCCGCCACGCAGACGGCGCGGGCCAGGCGCTCCGACCAGAGCCCGTCGATCGGGCGGATGGTCACCACGTTGCCCGCGACGTCGGACATGACCACGAGGTCGGCGGGGAGCCCCGCCACGTACATCGAGACCATCTGGACCTCGGGGAAGGCCCGTCCCATGCCGTCAGCGTCGAGCAGCGGCAGCCCCAGCTGGGCGGCCCAGGCGACGGGCGCGACCCCGTTGGCGCCCCCGATCTCGGAGGACATGATCGCGCTCGGCGGCCGGCCGAAGATCCGCTCGACCTCCTCGGCGATGCGTTTGGGCTCGTCCTCGCCGTGGATCATCTCGTGGCTGACGGTGGGCGCCCCGATGCCGGACAGCGGCACGACCAGCGCGTCACCGGGCAGATCGCCCAGCTCCACCAGCGGCACCGGGCCGTGCTCGCGAATCGCCCGCACGGCGGCCAGCGATCCCGTACGCACGTCGCCCCCGCCACCGGTGCCCAGAACGGCACATCCCCGGGCGAGGGCCGAAATGTCATTTACGTCAATACTCATATGGCGCCACAACCAAGCACATACCAGCCCCTCGCGCCAGTCCCACCCTCCCTCCCGCCCCCACCGCGACCGCGGAGAGAGCTTGAGGGAGGCCGATCGGCCGGGCCAGGTGGTAGATGTGAAGGAGATCGACCGGGAGGGCACATGCGGATTTCGGTGGCCGCCGACAGCAGGGACGGGGTGGCCGAGCGGGTCGTGTCGGAGCTGCGCAGGCGGGGGCACGAGGTCGTGACCCACGGCGCGCTCAACGACGACGAGCGGGACGACTGGGCGTGGGCCTCGGAGCTGGCCGCCAGGGACGTGAGCGAGGGGCGCGCGGAGCAGGCGGTCGTCTGCTGCTGGACCGGGACGGGCGCGTCGATCGCGGCGAACAAGGTCCCCGGGGTGCGCGCGGCCCTGTGCGTGGACGCGTACACCGCCGACGGGGCCCGCAAGTGGAACGACGCCAACGTGCTGGCCCTCAGCCTCCGCCTCACGTCGGACGTGGTGCTGGACGAGATCCTGGACGCCTGGCTGGCGGGCCGGCCGAGCACGGATGACGCGGACGTCGCGAACGTCACCCACCTCAGTGACATTTGACCGCCTCGCGGCTGTTGTTCCAGAACCGTCACAGCGGAGGCGAGGAAATCGTCGGTCGCGCCCTTTAGGGTGCTGGGCATGACCGACGTGCTGCTCCGCGGCGGACTGCCCTGGAGACCCGGACCACCCGCCGCCCAGGGCCCGGCGGCACCCGCCGCCCAGCAGCGGCGGCCGCCCGCGACCCCGGAGCCGGGCGCGCCCGCCGACATCCTGGTCCGCGACGGGCGCATCGACCGGATCGCGCCGGGCATCGAGGCACCGCCCGACGCCCTGGTCATCGACGTGGCGGGGCAGCTCGTCCTGCCCGGCCTCGTCGAGGCGCACTGCCATCTCGACAAGACCCTCCACGGCGGGCCGTGGGTGCCCCACTCCGCCGACGACACGCTCGCCGGCCGCATCGGCAACGACCTGGGCCGCCGGGCGGAGCTGGGGGTGCCGAGCGTGGCGCGGATCGGCGCGCTGCTGGAGCAGATGAGCGCGGCGGGCACGACCCACGTCCGCACCCACACCGACATCGACCCGGCCGTCGGGCTGCGGGGGGTGGAGGCCGTGCGCGAGGCCGCGGCCGGCTCCCCCGTCGACGTGCGCCAGGTCGCCTTCCCCCAGCACGGCGTGCTCACCAACCCGGGCACGGCCGAGCTGCTGGAGGCGGCGCTGAAGAGCGGGGTCGAGGCGGTGGGCGGCCTCGACCCGGCGGGCATCGACCGCGACCCGGTGCGCCATCTCGACCTGATCTTCGGCCTGGCCGGGAGCTACGGCACGCATCTCGATCTCCACCTGCACGACGGCGGCTCGCTGGGCGGGTGGGAGCTGGAGCTGATCATCGAGCGCACCAGGGCGCTCGGGCTGGGCGGCCGGGTGGCGGTCAGCCACGCCTACGCGCTGGGCCAGCTCGACGAGGCCTACCAGGACCGGCTGATCCAGGGCTTCGCCGAGGCGGGCGTGGCGGTGGTGACCGCCGCCGTCTACAGCTTCCCCGTGCCTCCGATCAAGCGGATGCGGGCCGCGGGGGTCACCGTCGCCTGCGGGCACGACGGCATCCGCGACCTCTGGGGCCCGTACGGCAGCGGCGACATGCTGGAGCGGGCGATGCACGTCGCCTACCGCAGCACCTTCCGCAGGGACGAGGACATCGAGCTGGCGCTGGAGGCGGCCACCCACGGCGGGGCGCGGGCGCTGGGGCTGGAGGGCTACGGCCTGGCCCCGGGCAACCGGGCCGACCTGGTCGTGGTCCCCGCCGGTGGGCCGGCGGAGGCGGTGGTCGTTCACCCTGCGCGCACTCTGGTCATGAAGGACGGCGTCGTCCTGCACAATTGACCGGCGGGACCATCGAAAGGCAGGCAAGTGCTCTCTATTCACCAGCGGATCGCGGCAGAGCTCGACGTACGCGACGGGCAGGTGCAGGCAGCCGTCGATCTGCTCGACGGCGGCGCCACCGTGCCGTTCATCGCCCGATACCGCAAAGAGGCCACCGGCGCCCTCGACGACGCGCAACTGCGCACGCTGGAGGAGCGGCTGCGCTACCTGCGGGAGCTGGAGGAGCGCAGGACGGCGATCCTGGAGTCCATCGAGTCCCAGGGCAAGCTCACCGACGAGCTGCGCGAGCAGATCATGGCGGCCGAGACCAAGGCCAGGCTCGAGGACATCTACCTGCCCTACAAGCCCAAGCGGCGCACCAAGGCGCAGATCGCCCGCGAGCTGGGCCTGGAGCCGCTGGCCGACCAGCTCCTCAGCGACCCCACGCTCGACCCCACGGCGACGGCCGAGGGCTTCGTCACGGAGGGCGTCGCCGACGCGGGCGCGGCCCTCGAAGGGGCCAGGGCGATCCTGATCGAGCGCTTCGCCGAGGACGCCGACCTCATCGGCGGGCTGCGCGAGCAGCTCTGGAGCCGCGGGCGGCTGGTGTCGAAGGTCCGGGAGGGCAAGGAGGAGGCGGGGGCCAAGTTCTCCGACTACTTCGAGTTCGGCGAGCCGTTCACGAAGCTGCCCTCGCATCGGATCCTGGCCATGTTCAGGGGCGAGAAGGAGGAGATCCTCTCCGTCACCCTGGAGCCCGACGACAGCCCCGACTACGAGTTCCGCATCGCCTCCCGGTTCGGCGTCTCCGACCAGGGCCGCCCGGCCGACAAGTGGCTGGGCGAGACCGTGCGCTGGGCCTGGCGCACCCGCATCCTCGTGCACCTCGGCATCGACCTGCGGATGCGGCTGTGGCAGACGGCCGAGGAGGAGGCGGTGCGGGTGTTCGCGGCCAACCTGCGCGACCTGCTGCTCGCCGCCCCGGCCGGCACCCGGCCCACGATGGGCCTCGACCCGGGCCTGCGCACCGGTGTGAAGGTCGCCGTGGTGGACGCCACGGGCAAGGTCGTGGAGACCGCGACCATCTACCCCCACGAGCCCAAGCGGCAGTGGGCCCAGTCGCTGGCCGTGCTGGGCGCGCTCGCGCAGCGGCACGGCGTCGAGCTGATCGCCATCGGCAACGGCACGGCCTCCCGCGAGACCGACAAGCTGGCCGGCGAGCTGGTCGAGCACATGCCGTCGATCACCAAGATCGTCGTTTCCGAGGCCGGCGCCTCGGTCTACTCGGCCTCTCCCTACGCCTCCCAGGAGTTGCCCGAGCTCGACGTGTCGCTGCGCGGGGCGGTCTCCATCGCCCGGCGGCTGCAGGACCCGCTGGCCGAGCTGGTCAAGATCGACCCCAAGTCGATCGGCGTCGGCCAATACCAGCACGACCTGGCCGAGTCCAAGCTCTCCCGCTCGCTCGACGCGGTCGTCGAAGACTGCGTCAACGCGGTGGGGGTCGACGTCAACACGGCTTCGGCACCCCTGCTCACCCGCGTGTCGGGCATCGGCGCCACGCTGGCGGAGAGCATCGTCCGCCACCGCGACTCCAACGGCCCCTTCCGCACGCGTTCCGCGCTGAAGAGCGTGCCCCGGCTCGGCCCCAAGGCGTTCGAGCAGTGCGCGGGCTTCCTGCGCATCCCGGGCGGCGACGACCCGCTCGACGTGTCGAGCGTGCACCCGGAGTCCTACCCGGTGGTCCGGCGCATCCTGACCTCGGCCAAGACGGACCTCAAGTCGCTGATCGGCAACACCGCGGCGCTGCGCTCCCTCAAGCCGCAGGACTTCACCGACGAGACGTTCGGCCTGCCTACGGTCACCGACATCCTGCGCGAGCTGGAGAAGCCGGGCCGCGACCCGCGTCCCGCCTTCAAGACCGCCACCTTCAAGGAGGGCGTGGAGAAGATCTCCGACCTGACGCCCGGCATGATCCTGGAGGGCGTGGTCACGAACGTGGCCGCGTTCGGCGCGTTCGTGGACGTCGGCGTGCACCAGGACGGCCTGGTGCACGTGTCGGCCATGTCGCGCAACTACGTCAAGGATCCGCGTGACGTGGTCAAGCCGGGTGACATCGTCCGCGTGAAGGTCCTCGACGTCGACATCCCGCGCAAGCGCATCTCCCTGACCCTGCGCCTGGAGGACGAGACGACCGCCCAGCCCGGCGGCGAGTCCCCCCGCCGCGGCGCCGGCCGCCAGGCAGGCAACCGCGGGGACAGCCCTCGGGGCGACGGCCAGCAGCCCCGCGGCCAGGGCGCCCGCGGCGAAGGCGGCCGCACCGGCGGCGGCCGGGGCGAAGGCCAGCGTGGTGACGGCCAGCGCGGCGACGGGGCTCGGGGCGACGGGGCTCGGGGTGACGGCGGCCGCGGTAACGGCGGCCGCGGCCGGGGTGACGGCCAGCGCGGCGGGGACGCCGCCCAGCGTGGCCGCGGCGACGGGCAGCGCGGCGGCCAGCGCCGCCAGGACCGCCCCGCTCCGACGGGCGCGATGGCCGAGGCCCTCAGGAAGGCGGGCCTGGGCGGCGACAACCGATAGCACCGAAAGCGCGGCCCGGTCCGCCCCATCCGCCGGACCGGGCCGCTCCAGTCGGTGGACCGGGCCGCTCCATGCGCGCCAGCCCGCGGACCGCGTCTGCCCCAGTAAGCGCGCCAGCCCGCGAGCTCGCCGAGGAGGCGGCGCACCAGCCCAGGGACCGACCCACCGGACCTGACCCACCGCAACCGGCGCCCCAGCTCGCGGATCGAGCCAGCGGACCTGACCCATCGCAACCAGTGCTCCAGCGCTCCAGCTCCCAGCCCACGGGCTGAGCCCGTCACGTCCCACCCTCAACAGCCGGTGCACCAGATCCACGGGCCGAGCCGTCATGTCCCGCCCTCAACAGCCCGTGCTTCGGCGCGCCGGGCCCCGACCGCGACGCAGTCGGGGCCGCCAGGAAGACGACAAGCGCGCAGCGGGCGCGACGGCCACCCAGCTGGGCCCGGCGGGCAGGCGGGTGCTCCGTCAGGGAAGCCCCGCGCGCCGAGAACTCGCCCCCATGGGCACCGGGCCCGTACGTGTGCCGCGCCGACAACCACGGGCGGGCCCTCGTCATACGCCGGGCGTGCAGCGCTCGGCGCGACCCGAAGCCCCACGCCACGCCCCACGTCTGGAGGACCGACGCCATGCAGCGCCTCCCACTGCGCTGATCCCTCCTGGCGATACGGTCTAAGGGTGAGTACGACTGCGTTCGACACGGCGATCACTCAGGCCCGAGACCTGCTCAGGTGGCGTTCCCCGCTGCGGACGGAGCTCTGGGCCGCCCGGCTGGCGGCGGAGCTGGAGGCGGCCGGGGAGACGGAGGCGTTCCTGCGGCGGGCGGAGGAAGACGGGCGTCAGGAAGCGCGCCTCGCCCTCACCGCCCTGGCGGCGGTCGGCGCACTGGACGCACGAGACGCAGCGGCCCGGGAGCCCGAAGAACTGGCCCCGGAGTCCGGCGTACCGGCCCCGGACTCCGGAACACCGACGCCGGGGGCCGGGGAGGTGCTCGGGTGGATGCGGCGGATGGGCCGGGTGGTGTGCGAGGGGGCCTGGTACGGCAAGGCCGACCCCTACGGTGAGCAGGTCCTGGCGGTTCTGGCCTTCCGTTACGAGAACGGCAAGGAGCCCCACATCCTCGTCATCGGCATCGACCAGCCCCAGGGCGGCCTCGCCGTCGACGGCCTGGTGGAGGAGCTGAAGTTCCTCGACGACCTGGGCCTGCGGGAGGCGGAGCCGGGGGTGGTCGGGGGCCGGATCCTGGACGCGTTCGAGCTGGGCGAGACGGTCATGGGAGCGGCCGTGGCGGAGACGCTGCCCGCGATCCGCCCGCTGGCCGTCGCCCGCGCCCGGACCGTCCCCGGCCTCGTACGCGGCGCCCCCGACGAGACGCTGACCGAGTTCGAGGACGTGCCGGACCTGCCGGGGGCGCGGGAGGCGTTCGGGAAGCTGGCCGAGTTCGTCGGGAACCGGCCGCTGTGGTGGAGCCCGGGAAGGGTGCGGCAGTTCCTGACGTCGTGGCTGCCCCGCGAGGCGATCCTGTCGGAGGAGGCGATCGCCGCGATGCCCGAGGTGGTCCGGGCCTGGAGCCGCTACCGGGGCGACCAGCCGGCGGTGCTGCGCCAGATCGACGAGGACGCGCCCCGCCTGCCCGCGCTCATGGCCGACGACTCGCTGGCCGGGCTCGGCAAGCGGCTGGCCCGGAACCTCCCGGCCGACGACGCCTAGATCGCCCGGGCGAGCTGCGCCGACACGCTGGACAGCAGCATGTCGAGCGCCGTCGGGTACGCGCTGTCGTTCATCCGGGCGACCAGCAGCGGCGCCGTGGCCGCGATGTTGGGGTGCGTGCTGGCCGGCAGCCGCGCGTACGTGTCGCGCCACACCTCCTCGTCGGCCTCCCGCGCCGCCTTCGGCAGGGCCAGCGTGGCCGCGTCGAGGATGGCGAAGGCCAGGCTCTGGTCGATGAAGGCGTGGTAGATCCGTACGGCGTCGGCGTCGGCGAACCCCGCCCCGCGCACGATCCCGAGGATCGTCTCGTCGCCGGCCACCTCGTTCGGCCGCCCCGTGACCCGGCTGGCGGTGAGCACGGCGGCCTGCGGGTGGGCCAGGTACGCGTGGTGGATGCGCAGGCCGAGATCCCGCAGGTCGCCCCGCCAGTCCCCGCTGGGCCGCCAGTCCGCCATCGCGTGCCGGAACAGCTCGTCGGCGATCGCCAGGATGAGGTCGTCCATGCCCCGGAAGTACCGGTAGATCGTGCTCGCGTCGGCGCCGAGCGCGAGGCCGAGGCGGCGGGCGGTCAGCCCGGCGGCCCCGTGCTCGCGCAACATCCGCAGCGCGGTCTCCACGATGAGCCGGTGCGTCAGGACCTGCCCCTGTTTGGTGGGACGCCGCCGCCGGCGTGCCGCCTCCGCCACCACCCGCTTGGCCATGCAGCTCGCTCCTTATGCCAACGCCATTGACGTTGATGAGCCTACGGGCGTTTGATGAACGACAACAACCCCCCAAAAGCTGTCAAAAGGGGATTTATCGTCATGCGTATCCTTCTTGTGGGAGCCGGCGGCGTGGGAACCGCCATCACCCGGATCGCCGCCCGCCGCCCGTTCTTCGAGCACATGGTGGTCGCCGACTACGACCTTCCCCGCGCCAAGGCGGCCGTCGCCGCGCTGGGCGAGTCCGCCGGCCGGTTCACCCCGGTCAAGGTCGACGCCGCCGACGCCGGGGCCGTCGCCGAGTTGCTGGCCGAGCACCGCTGCGACGTCCTGCTCAACGCCACCGACCCGCGTTTCGTGCTGCCGCTGTTCGACGCGGCGCTCACGGCGGGGGCCGACTACCTCGACATGGCCATGTCCATGTCCAAGCCGCACCCCGACCGCCCGTACGAGGAGGTGGGCGTCATGCTGGGCGACGAGCAGTTCGCCCGCGCGCCCGAGTGGGCCGCGAAGGACAGGCTGGCGCTGGTCGGCATGGGCGTGGAGCCCGGCCTGGCCGACGTCTTCGCCCGCTACGCCGCCGACGAGCTGTTCGACGAGATCGAGGAGATCGGCATCAGGGACGGCGCGAACCTCACCGTCGACGGCTACGACTTCGCCCCCTCCTTCTCCATCTGGACCACCATCGAGGAGTGCCTCAACCCGCCGCTCATCTACGAGAAGGCCCGCGGCTGGTACACCACGGAGCCGTTCAGCGAGCCCGAGATCTTCGACTTCCCCGACGGGATCGGCCCCGTGGAGTGCGTGAACGTCGAGCACGAGGAGGTCGTGCTCGTGCCCCGCTGGATCCCGGCGCAGCGGGTGACGTTCAAGTACGGCCTCGGCGAGGAGTTCATCGGCACCCTGAAGACCCTGCACGCGCTGGGCGTCGACCGCACCGAGCCGGTCGCGGTCAGGACCGACCAGGGCACCGCCCGGGTGTCCCCGCGTGACGTGGTCGCCGCCGTGCTGCCCGACCCGGCCGAGCTCGGCGACCGCATGCACGGCAAGACCTGCGCCGGCACCTGGGTGAAGGGCGTCAAGGACGGGCAGGCGCGCGAGGTGTACCTCTACCACGTGGTGGACAACCAGTGGTCGATGCGCGAGTACGGCTCCCAGGCCGTGGTCTGGCAGACCGCGGTCAACCCGGTGATCGCCCTGGAGCTGCTGGCGAGCGGGGCCTGGACGGGCGCGGGCGTGCTGGGGCCGGAGGCGTTCGAGCCGCGGCCGTTCCTGGACCTCCTGGTCGAGTACGGCTCACCGTGGGGCATGCGCGAGCAGTGAGGGGGGCCGGGGACCACCGGTGAAACCGGGCACTGGATCATTGAGGTGCCGAGAACCGTACATCGGAGGAATCCCTTTGAGCATCGCCGACGATCCCGACCGCGCACCGGCCCGCTCCCATCTGTACGCCATGGGCATGTCGGAGGAGGAGATGCGCCGCCCTGTGGTCGGCATCGCCTCCACCTGGACCGGCACCATGCCGTGCAACCTGACCCACCGCGAGTTGGCCGCCCACGTGGCCGAGGGGGTGCGGGCGGCGGGCGGCCTGCCGATGGAGTTCAACACCATCGCGGTGTCCGACAACCTCACCATGCACACGCCCGGCATGCGCACGTCACTGATCAGCCGTGAGGTCATCGCCGACTCGATCGAGCTCATGGGCCGCGCGCACGGGTTCGACGCGCTGGTGGCGATCGTCGGCTGCGACAAGACCGTGCCCGCCGCGATCATGGCGCTGGCTCGGCTGGACGTGCCGTCGGTGGTCCTCTACAGCGGCAGCATGATGCCCGGCCGCTGGCGCGGGCGCGACGTCACCATCCAGGACATGTGGGAGGCGCTCGGCGAGCGCGAGGTCGGCCGGATGGACCAGGCCGACCTGGACGACCTGGCCAGGCACGCCTGCCCGGGCGCCGGCACCTGCGCCGCCCAGTACACCGCCAACACCATGGGCGCGGTCGCCGACTTCCTCGGCCTGGCGCCGTTCGGCGTGGGCGACATCCCGGCGGTGGCGGAGGAGAAGAACGCCGCGGCCCGGCGCGTGGGCGAGATCGCCATGGAGGCGCTGGCCCGCGACGCCCGCCCCTCGCGCGTGCTCACCGAGGACGCCCTGCACAACGCGATCGTGTCGGTGGCGGCCATGGGCGGCTCCACGAACGCCGTCCTGCACCTGCTGGCCATCGCCCGCGAGGCGGGGCTGCCCCTGGAGATCGACCGGATCGGCGAGGTCTGCCGCGAGGTCCCGATCATCACCGGGCTCAAGCCCAGCGGCGGCGACCACACGGCGCTCGACCTGTGGCGGGCCGGCGGCACCTCGCTGGTGGTGCGCCGCCTGCTGGAGGCGGGGCTGCTGCGCGAGAACGTCACGCTGGTGGACGGCCGCACCCTCGCCGGCGTGGCGGCGGACGCGCGGGAGACGCCCGGCCAGCGGGTGGTGGCGAGCGCGGCGGAGCCGTTCAAGCGGCGCGGCGCGCTGGCCATCCTGCGCGGCTCGCTCGCGCCCGACGGCTGCGTGCTCAAGCTGGGCGGCAAGGACGACTTCCGCCACGAGGGACCGGCCAGGGTGTTCGACTCGGAGAACGACTGCTACGTCGCCATCCAGGAGGGCCGGATCGTGGCCGGCGACGTCATCGTGGTCCGGTACGAGGGCCCGGCGGGCGGCCCCGGCATGCGCGAGATGCTCTCGATCACCGGCCCCCTCGTCGGCCGGGGGCTCGGCTCCTCGGTGGCACTGGTCACCGACGGCCGCTTCAGCGGGGTCTCGCACGGGCTGGTGATCGGGCACGTGGCGCCGGAGGCGTACCACGGCGGGCCGATCGCGCTGGTGCACGACGGCGACACGGTGGTGATCGACAGCGCGGCCGGAACCCTCGACCTGCTGGTGCCGGAGGCGGAGCTGGCCCGCCGTCGGGCCGCGTGGCGCCGCCCGGACCGGGCGGTGGAGCGGGGGGTGCTGACCAAGTACGTGGCCACGGTCGGCTCCGCCGCCGACGGCGCGGTCACGGCCTGAGGCCCTGGATCGGACAGGTCGCGGGGACGGCTATGCTGCGCAGTGACGTTTCCCGTGCCCCTCACCTGAAGGAGACCTGCGCGATGTACAAGGAGTTCGCTGTCGAGGCCGTGATGTGGGTCGTCCCGGTCGTGGTGCTGATCGGGGTAGCGCTCCTCGTCACCGCGTGAGCGTCAGGGGCCGAGCCACGGCACGGCCCCTGCCCGCATCTCACCGGTAATGCCTGCATGGTGAACGGCCGGTAGCGGCCCTCTGGCAGGACCTCCCAGGTCCCGTGTCGCGCGTCTCCCGCCACCGGCCGTTCGGGGAGATCCAATCCCGTCCCCTGTTTCGGCGCCGTTTCCGTTCACGAAGCCCACGCCAGCAGTGGCCCCCCTTGCCTGAGCCGTCTCAACGCCTGCTTCTCCAGCTGCCGGATCCGCTCCCTGGTGAGACCGAGCTGCTCCGCGATCTCGGTGTAGCTCTGCGCCCGGTGACCGGCCAGGCCGTACCGGAGCCTGATCACGAACGCCTCCCGCGGCGGCAGCGTCGTGACCACCTGGTTCAGCTCGGCACTGAGGGCGCGGAGCTCCGTGAGCTCCTGCACCTGCAGCCCGTCCTCGTCGGCGATCAGGTCGCCCATCCGGCCCTCGCCGTGCTCCCCCACCGGGATGTCCAGGCTGACCATCTCCTGGCCGAGCCGGCGTAACGCCGAGACCTGCTGAGGCGACCGCTCGGCCGCCTCGCCCAGCTCGGCGTCCGTCGGCTCGCGGCCCAGCTCGGCGGCGAGCTGCCGCTCGACCCGGATGAGCCGGGACAGCTCCTCCGCGACGTGGATCGGCAACCGCACAGTACGGCTCTTGTCGTGGATGCCGCGCTCGATGGCCTGCCGGATCCACCACATCCCGTACGTGGAGAACTTGTATCCCCGCGTGTAGTCGAACTTCTCGACCGCCCTGATCAGTCCGAGATTCCCCTCCTGGATGATGTCGAGCAGCGGCAGCCCCCGGTAGGAGTAGCGCCTGGCGGCGGCCACCACCAGCCGGAGGTTGGACCTGATCAGCAGGTCCTTGGCGCGCCGCCCGTCGAGTGCGACGCGTTCGAGTTCTGGCGTGCCCTCACCACGCTCGATCAGATGGCCCGCGTACAGGCCTGCCTCGATCCGCCGGGCGAGATCCACTTCGTCCGCGGCGGAGAGCAAGGGGGTCTTTCCGATCTGTTCGAGGTACGTACCGAGCAGATCGGGCTCATCGGCCGACATGCACGGGGACTACCCGGTAAACGGCGGCGAATTCCCCGGTTCGTTGAGTTCTGCGATGGCCAGCTCGGCCGTGGTGCGGATATCGAAGAACTTGTCCAGCGCCGTGATCGCGAACAGGTGCTTGCACCGGCCGTTGAGCCCGGACAGCAGCAGCCGCCCGCCGGAGGCGGTGACCGCCTTGTGCAGGTAGACCAGCACCGACAGGCCGGAGGAGTCGCAGACGCTGACCGCCTGCATGTCGATGACGAGCATCGGCGGCTGGGTGAGGTCGAGCGCCTTGGTGACGCGGTCGCGGACCTCCGCGGCGGAGCCGAAGTCGAAGTCCCCCGTCAGCCGCGCGATGACGCAGGGTCCCTGGAGCCCGAGGCTTATCGACAAGGCCTGCTCCGAAGTCACCCAGCTCCACCTACCCGCGTTGCTCACCCGATCCAACTACTTTACGAGAAGTAGCGCTTCGGGTTGAACACCAGCATCTGCTCAATCTGGTCATCGGTCACACCCGAGTCCAGCAGTGCGGCCAAGACATCGTCGTGAATGTGATCGTAGCGCCAGTTCGGCGCCAGCGTGCTTCGGGTCTCGTCCCAGGCACCGCCGAAATAGTCCATGAAGCAGGCCGTGTCGTGGCTCAGCACCATGCGATCGGCGTATCCCCGCTGGCAGAGCGCCGCGATCGTGGCCACGCGCTGCGCGGTCGGGTTGTAGACGTCCAGACCGAAACGGTCCATCCCGAGGATGGCGCCGGTGTCGGCCAGGCGCATGAGGTAGTCGAGGTCGTTGCTGTCGCCCGCGTGCCCGACGACCACCTTCGTGAGGTCGACCCCCTCCTTGGCGAACAGGTCGAGCGCGACGATCCCGCTGTTCTCCAGGGCGTTCGTGTGGACGGTGATCGGCGCGCCCGTCCGTACGTGCGCCCGCGCGACCGACCGGCAGATGCGCTCGACGCCGGGCGTGAGCGCCTTCGTCTCGACCGCGCACTTGAGGAAGGCCGCCTTCACCCCGGTGTCGGCGATGCCCTCGGTCAGGTCGCGGACGAAGTCGTCGATCATCGGGTCCGGGCCGTCGATGATCAGCCCGGGCCCGCGGAAGTTGTAGGTGTGGGGCATCTCCAGGTAGGCGTAGATGCCGGTGGCGACGATGATGTTGAGGCCGGGCACCTGCTCGGCGACCCGCTGGACGCGCGGGATGTGCCGGCCCAGCCCCCACACCGTCGGGTCGACGATCGTCCGCACGCCCTTCGCGGTCACCGCGTCGAGCTTGGTGACCGCGTCCGCCACCCGGTGTTCCTCGTCCCACCAGGCACCCTTGCCGTAGTTCTCCAGGTGCTCGGTGGCCACCACGAAGACGTGCTCGTGCATCAGCGTCTGCCCGAGCTCGTCGACGTCCACGGGGCCGCGAAGGGTCTCGACGGTGGGCATCCACGCCTCCATACCGGTCGGTCTGTCGGGCCAACCTAGGCGCCCGCACGAACCCCCGTCAACCGGCGCGCCGTGGGAGGAGCCGGGGAAACAGCGGCGCGGGCCGCGACAACCGCTCCCCGCCCACCGCCGCCGCCACGCGCGCCGCCGCCGTCGGCAGAAAGGGCTCCAGCTGTACGGCCAGCGCCCGGCAGGCGTGCACCAGCCTGCCCAGCGACGCCTCCTGCTCCCGTCGCGGCTGCTGCCACGGCCGGGTCCGCTCGATGTGCTTGTTGGCCGCCTCGACGATCTCCCACACGGCCAGCGCCGCCCGCCGGAAGTCGAAGGCCGCCAGCGCCTCGTCCACCCGAACCTCCACCAGCGGCTCACCGGCGGGCGGCACGTGGCCGTCCAGGAAGCGGCAGACCATGGTGGCGACCCGGTTGACCAGGTTCCCCAGGCCGTTGGCGAGGTCCTCGTCGTACCGGGCGACCAGCCGCGCCTCGGTGAAGTCGGCGTCGCCCACGCGCGGCACCTCGCGCAGCAGCCACCACCGCACGGCGTCGACCCCGTACGCGGCCACGAGCGCCGCCGGGTCGGCGCTGTTCCCCGACGACTTGCTGATCTTGCGCCCGCCGGCGGTGAGGTAGTCGTGCACGAAGATCGACGTGGGCAGCGGCCGCCCGGCGGACAGCAGCATCGCCGGCCAGTACACCGCGTGGAACCGGATCACCCCCTTGCCCATGAGGTGCACCTTGGCCGGCTCGCGGACCCACCAGCGCTCGTAGCCGCCGCCGTCGAGCGCGGTGACGTAGTTGGCCAGCGCGTCCCACCACACGTAGACCACCTGGTCGGGGTCGCCGGGCACCGGGATCCCCCACCCCCTGGCCCTCGTGGCCGACCGGGAGACGCTGATGTCGTCCAGCCCCGCCCCGACGAAGGCCAGCACCTCGTTGCGCCGCGCGGCGGGCTCGATCGTCAGCCGCCCGCTCCCGATGAGGTCGAGCAGCTCCTCCTGGTAGCGGGAGAGCCGGAAGAACCAGTTCTCCTCCGACACCCGCTGCAGCGGCGCCTCGTGCCCGTCCGGGCAGGGGCCCTCCGGGTAGAACTGCTCGCAGCCCACGCAGTAGAGCCCCTCGTAGTGGCGCTGGTAGAGGTCGTGCGCGGTCTCCCGCCAGATCCGCTCGACCCCGGCGCGGTGGCCGGGATGGGCGCTGGTCCTGACGAAGGAGTCGAAGGACAGGTCCAGCGTCCCCCGCAGCGCCTCGAACTCGGCCGCGTTCCGGTCCACCAGCTCCCGCACCGGCACGCCCTCGGCCTCGGCGGCCAGCACGTTCTTCAGCGAGTTGTCGTCGGTGCCGGTCTGGAACCGTACGGGCTCGCCGCGCCGCCGGTGGTGCCTGGCCAGCACGTCGGCCTGGACGAGCTCCAGCGCGAACCCGAGATGGGGCCGGGCGTTGACGTAGGGGATGGTCGTCGTGATGTACATCGGATGCCTCCCGAGGGGCCCCGGACACGACGAGAGGCCCCGGCTAGCAGGGCCTCAACGTGGACGTGCCGAGTGAAACCCCCTAGGGGGCCATCATCGCCAGGCACGTCGTCATGCGCCCATCGTACGCCTCCGGACCAGATAGATCACCACTCCGGCCGCGAACACCGCCAGCCCCGCCACCACCGACGCCACCGGCAGCGTGGCCGCCAGCAGCAGGCACAGCGCCAGCCCGATCACCGGGACGGCGCGGTGCGGCGCGCCCTCGTCGCGGCGCAGCGTGAACGCGCTGGCATTGGCGATGGCGTAGTAGACCAGCACGCCGAACGAGGAGAACCCGATCGCCTCCCGCAGGTCGGCCACGAGCAGCAGGACGATCACGGCGCCGCCGACCGCGAGCTCCGCCCGCCTGGGCACCTGTCGCACCGGGTCCACGACGGCCAGCACGCCCGGCAGGTCCCGCTCGCGCGACATGGCCAGCACCGTGCGGGAGACGCCGAGCAGCAGCGCCAGCAGCGCGCCGAGCGCCGCCACCGCGGCCCCGGCGCCCACCACGGGCGCCAGCCAGCCGAACCCCGCCTCGCCGACCACGTCGGCCAGCGGCGCCTTGGCCGTGGCGAGCAGCTCGGGCTTGAGCGCGCGCAGCGCGGCCAGGGCGACCAGCGTGTAGACGACGAGCGTGATGCCGAGCGCGATGCTGACGGCCCGGGGAATGGTGCGGGCGGGGTCGCGCACCTCCTCGCCGAGGGTGGCGATCCTGGCATATCCGGCGAAGGCGAAGAACAGCAGCCCGGCTCCCTGCAACACCCCCCACATGTCGTACGACTGCGCGGGGGCCGCCACGTACGTGACGAACGACACCCTGTCATCGCCGAACAACCCGGCCACGATCACCACGGCCAGCACGGCCAGCACGAAGGCCACGATCACCCGGGCCAGGCCCGCCGAGCGCTGCACCCCGAACAGGTTGAGCAGCGTCAGCGCGGCCACCGCGGCGACGGCCAGCGGCCGCTCCAGCCCGGGCAGGACGTAGGCGCCGAACGTGAGGGCCATGGCCGCGCAGGAGGCGGTCTTGCCGACCGTGAAGCCCCAGCCCGCCAGGTAACCCCACAGCGGGCCGAGCCGCCGCCGGCCGTAGACGTATGTGCCGCCCGACTCGGGATAGAGGGCGGCCAGGCGGGCCGAGGAGGTGGCGTTGCAGTAGGCCACGACCGCGGCGAGGGCGAGCGACAGCAGCAGCCAGTGGCCCGCGGCCGCGGCGGCGGGGGCGAAGGCGGCGAACACCCCCGCGCCGATCATCGCGCTCAGCCCCACGACCACCGCGTCGGTGGTCCCCAGCCGCCGCGCCAGCTCCTCCGGCAACGCTTCCGCCCCCTCTCGCACACCCAGGAGGCACCCACTCTGCCGCACGCGGCCGACAGCCCGCACCAACGGCCAGGTGAACGCTCGGGTGGAGCTACTCGGCGCGCTTCTCCGGGGCGGGGACCACCAGGACCGGCCGGTGCGCGTGGTGCAGCACCCGGTCCGACGTGCTGCCGAGCAGCAGCGAGCGCACCCCGCCCAGCCCTCTGGTGCCTGTCACGATGAGCTCGGCCGCCAGCTCGTCGGCCACGTCCACGATCGTCGACCAGACGGCCACGGAGTCCACGTCGCAGCGGGGCGTCGCGTCCAGGCCCTCCTGCCGGGCCAGCTCCGCGCCGTGCTGGGCCAGCTCCCGCATCGCCTGCCCGATCGCCTCGTCCTCGACTCCCGACTGGTCGATGGCCACCATGAGCCCGGCCGAGGCCCTGGTCGAGGTCATCGCCACCCGCTCCCACACCGTCAGCACGACCGCGGGCCTGCCGCGGAACATCCGGCCCGCGAAGGCGATCGCGGCCTTGGCGTCGTCGGAACCGTCGTACGCGATCAGAATCGTCATCTCAGCCACTCCCAAGAGGTAGGGGTAGGGGACCTACCTCTTTCCTGAGCAGCGGGTTTCACGCCTGGCGACGCGTCAGGCCAGGGCCGGCGCCACGCCCCGCCGGGCCGACGGCCTGAGCATCGACAGCCCGGCCAGCGCCAGCACGCCCAGCTCGGTGACGACCACGGCCCGCTGGGTCAGGCCCGCCGGGATGTCGTCGTTGGTCAGGGGGATGCCGAACATGCGCACCACGTACGGGATCACGACCAGCAGCAGCGCGCCCAGGGCCAGCCCGCTGAGGATCCGCACCGCCTTCGCGTACCGGATCCGGGCCCTGGCCAGCAGCAGCCCCGCCACCGGCATCACCAGGAAGGCGGCGAAGGCGGCGTAGCGGTGGATGCCGCCCGACATCGACAGCGGCACCCCGGGACGGTCGGTGGGGAAGGCCCCGATCAGGAACATGCTCACCCCCCACGCCAGCAGCAGCGCGACGATCCAGCGGCTCATGCCGGCCCGGCGCAGCGCCTCGGCGATCAGCGCGGAGCCCACGGCGAACAACGTCAGCGAGGCGGGCAGCAGCCAGCCGGCCGACTGCCAGACGTACTCGCTGATCACACTGTGCAACGGGTCCAGGTCCGATCCGGCGTGCAAAGTGAGCATGGCGCCGGTGCCGGCGCCGATGGCCGCGAACCCACTGACGAGCAATTCCTTCATGCCTCAAAGCTCGTGGAACGCGAGCTTTGCGAACATCGGAGATCGGCCCGAACCGGCCCTGAAGGAACCCCTAATACCTTGGTCTGGGACTTCCCTGAGATGGGCCGCCCACCTGCGCGTTCGTGACCCTGGGTAGGGTCTGCCCCCTCAGGGTGGGGGTGGTGGGCCGCCCCGGATTTGACTTAGAGCGCACTCGAAGGGTGAACCTGGACGCATGACGATCCAGGAGGCCGCGCAGCGGTCGGGCCTGAGCGCTCACACGCTGCGCTACTACGAGCGTATCGGGCTCATCCACTCCGTCGGCCGCAACAGCAGCGGGCACCGCGACTACGCCGAGAGCGACCTCCGGTGGCTGGACTTCCTCACCAAGCTGCGCACGACCGGCATGCCGATCGCCGACATGTGCCGCTACGCGGAGCTGCGGCGCAAGGGCGAGGAGACCTCGGACGAGCGCCGGGAGATGCTGGAGCTGCACCGGGAGCGCGTCCGGTCCAGGATCGCCGAGCTCACCCAGGACCTGAAGGTGCTGGACACGAAGATCGACTCGTACAGGGGGCTTTCATGAACAGGCGCACGCTGGGCAAGGACGGGCTCCAGGTCTCGGCTCTCGGTCTCGGCTGCATGGGCATGTCCGAGTTCTACGGCCAGGGCGACGAGAAGGAATCTATCGCCGTCATTCACCGCGCCCTCGACCTTGGCATGAATTTTCTGGACACCGCTGACATGTACGGCAAGGGGGCCAACGAGGAGCTGGTCGGCCGGGCCATCAAGGACCGCCGCGGCGAGGTGGTGCTGGCCACCAAGTTCGGCATCAAGCGCGAGGGCGGCACCCGTACGGTCGAGAACAGCCCCGAGTACATCAGGGCCGCCTGCGACGCCTCCCTCCGGCGCCTCGGCGTGGACCACATCGACCTCTACTACATGCACCGCCGCAACCCCGACGTGCCCGTCGAGGAGTCGGTCGGGGCCATGGCGGAGCTGGTCCGCGCCGGCAAGGTGGGCCACCTCGGCCTGTCGGAGGTGAGCGCGGACACCCTGCGGAGGGCCTCCTCCGTGCACCCGATCGCGGCCCTGCAGAGCGAGTACTCGCTGTTCACCAGGGGTCTGGAGGCGGAGATCCGGCCGGCGGCCAGGGAGCTGGGGATCGGGCTGGTCGCGTACTCGCCGATCAGCCGCGGCCTGCTCTCGGCCACGATGCCGAGCGCCGAGGAGCTGCCCGCCGACGACTTCCGGCGCCACATGCCGCGCAACACGGGCGAGAACGCCGAGCACAACAGGGCGCTGGCGGCCGAGGTGAAGAAGGTCGCCAACGACGCCAGCCTCACGGCGGCCCAGATCTCCCTGGCCTGGCTGCTGGCCCAGGGCGAGGACATCGTGCCGATCCCGGGCACGAAGCGGCTGAAATATCTGGAGGAGAACGCCGCCGCGGCCGACGTGACGCTGACGCCGGAACAGCTCGACGCGCTGGTGACCGCCGTGCCCGCGGACGCCGTGCGCGGGCCCCGCTACCCCAGCATGGGAGAGGTCGAGCTCTGACCGCTCACCGCTCGTGCCGGTGGGCGTCGAAGTAGACGCGGATCGAGGTCGTGCCGGCCCGGGTGTGGATGCGTACGAGATCGCTGAGGAGGTTGACGATCAGCAGGCCGCGCGAGCCCGCGTCGCGCGGATCGACCGGCCTGCGGCCCACCAGCGGGTCGGTGATGTGGCCGGAGTCGCTGATCTCGCAGACCAGCCGGCTGCCCTCGGCCCACACCCGGAGCAGGCCCGACCCGCCGCCGTGATCGAGGCTGTTGGCGCCGAGCTCGGCCACCGCCAGCCGGATGTCGTCGAGGCGGTCACCGTCGAACCCCATCACGGCGGCCTCCTGGGCCGCCAGGATCCGCACCGCCGACAGGTTGGTGTGGTCGAAGCGCAGCGAGACGCTCTTCTCCGGCTCGTCGAGCGGCCGGTTGTGCCCGTCGACCACCAGCTCGGGCGCGTAGTCGGCGCTCGCCCACTCCCCCGAGACGTCGCGTAGCACGGGATGGGTCCGCGCCGCCTCGCCGATGACCTCCGCGGTCAGGTTCACGGCGTCGTACGGGCACAGGATCGTCACCCTCCGGCCGGTGAACGACAGGTTGATCAGCGCCTCGTGCTGGGCGCAGGCGGGATATTCGGTCGCGGTGCGGCCGGGCCAGATCGGCTCGCCGATGATCCGCACGTGGTGGTCGGGATGCCGGTCGGCGAAGGCGCGCAGCACGCCGGGGATGATCCGCCCGGGGTTGCGCCCGGCCTCCGTCATGTCGAGCAGGAGCACGTCACCGGCCGCCCGGCCGAGCGCGGCCGCGATCAGCGCCAGATTCGCGCCGGGGACGGCGACCGCGACGGGCTCGCCCGCGGCCAGCCCCGCGCGGATGAATGCCGTGGTGGCAGCCACGTATTCCCGGTCGCCCCGATAGAAGAGCGCCGGGTGAACGAACGGTTCTGCCAGCATCAGCCCTCACGCTACCCAAGGACGATGACTTCAAGGCAATCCTCTGGGTACCTAATATGTTGTGAAGAGAGTCCAGGTCATCCGCCGCCCCCGCCCCGGACCCCGTCAGATCCCGCTCGATCTCCGCACGCCTTCCGGCCGCCGCCTCCCGTTCTGAGCGCCACGAACCTATGCTCAGGACATGTCGGAATTGCAGATGCGGGTCTCCGAGGAGGACCGGGAGCGCACCGCGCAGCAGCTGCAGCGCGCGTTCGCCGAGGGCCGCCTCAACCAGCTGGAGCTCGAGGACCGGCTCGAGATCGCCCTGACCGCGAAGACCTACGGCGACCTGCTGGGCCTCATCGACGACCTGCCTGTTGATCAGGCCCAGGTCAACGACGTGGTCGAGCTGGAGTCCAAGAACGGCAACCTCAAACGCTCGGGCGACTGGGCCGTGCCCAGGAAGCTGCGGGTGAGCTCCAAATACGGCAGCGTCGAGCTCGACCTGTCCGAGGCCGTCGTCTCCCATCCGGTCGTCGACATCGAGCTCGACCTCACCTACGGCTCCGCCAAGATCATCCTGCCCGAGGGCGCGGTGGCGAACGTGGACGCGTTCCAGAGCGACTGGGGCAGCACCACCACCTCGGACGTGCCGAGCAGGCCGCGGCCCGGCGCCGTCAACGTGGTGATCAGCGGGCGGGCGAAATACGGCGGGCTCACCGTGCGCTACCCGCGCAAGCGCTGGTTCACCCACTGATGGAACAGGGAGATGTGGTGCTCGCTGGGCACGAGCACCCCGCCCTCCCGGTAGGCCCGTGACGACATGCCCGGCTGGGTCCGCTCGCAGGCGTCGAAGTCCTGCTCGTTGACCCGGTGGAACAGCTCGACCGACAGCGACACGTCGGCCCCCGAGGCGACCACGTCGGGGTGGTAGAGCCAGTCGCACTCCACCACGGTCCGGTCCACGGCCATGGGGAACATCCGGTGCAGGATCACGTGGTCGGGCACCAGGTTGACGAACACCTGGGGCTTGACGGTGATCGCGTAGTAGCGGCGGTCCTGGTCCTGGGACACGTCGGGCAGCCTGCCGAACCCGGGGCTGCCGTCCACCGTGAACCCCTCGGCCCGCTCGGCGAACTCGGCGCCGTGGCCGACGTAGTACTGCGCCGCGTACCCGCCCGCGAACTCCGGCAGCACGGCGGTCAGCTCCGGGTGGATGGTCGCGCAGTGGTAGCACTCCATGAAGTTCTCGACGAGCAGCTTCCAGTTGGCCTTGACGTCGTAGACGATGCGGCGGCCGAGGGCCAGCTCGTCCACGTGGTAGTGCTCGATGGCGGCGGGGTCGCCGAGGCGCTCGGTGGCCGCGTACGTCACGCTCTCCTCGAACGAGGGCGGCTCCGCGGCCAGGCACACCCAGGCGTAGCCGAGCCACTCGCGCAGGTGCACGGGGACCAGCCCGTGCTCCACGCGGTCGATGTCCGGCATCTTGGCAAGGTTGGGCGCGGCGGCCAGCCGGCCGTCGAGGTCGTAGGACCAGGCGTGGTACGCGCACCTGATCGTCCTCCTGACCTCGCCCGCCTCCTCCAGGCACAACCGGGCGCCACGGTGCCGGCAGACGTTGAGGAAGGCCCGCAGGCGGCCGTCGCGCCCGCGCACGACGATCACGCTCTCCCTGCCGATCTGGACCGTCCTGAACGCGCCCGGCTTCGGCACGTCCCCGGCCCTGACCGCGCAGAACCAGAGGGTTTCGAAGATCTTGGCCTGTTCCTCGGCGAAGATCTCCGGGTCGGTGTAGGAGCGGCCGGGAAGGGTGGAGATCAAGCTCGACGTGGTGGTCAACCGACACCCCTTGTTGCGTATTACGCACCGAGTTGCTCTATATGCGACATCGTCAGACGGCCTCAGGGGGCTGTCAAGAGGTAGTTGCTGTACCGGCGGAGCATGGCGGCGTACATCTTGCTCATGGGCCCGTCGGGCAGCAGCCCCGCGATCGGCCGCTGCATGTCGGTGAGCTCGGTCCCGGCCAGCCGGGACGGCCGGCGGGCCACCTTCGACCGGGCGCGCTCGTAAGCCCGCAGGTCGCCGATCGACCGGCAGAGCAGCCAGGCGTCCTCCAGCGCCTGGTTGGCGCCCTGGGCCATGGTGGGCGGCATGGTGTGCGCGGAGTCGCCGGCCAGCGTGGTCGGGCCCTTGCCCCAGACGGCGGGGATCGGCTGCCGGTGGTGCGGGAAGAAGTCGACGTCCGTGAGCGTGTCCAGGATGCCGCGCACCGGCTCCGCCCAGCCGCCGAACCGCTCGCGCAGCCGGTCGACCACGTCCGGGTCGTCGGCCCAGAACGGCCGGCCGGGAGCCGACCTGACGTCGAACCACCACAGCAGCCGCCCCCGGCCCGCCGGGATCAGCCCGCACAGGCCCTTCCCGCCGGCGATCATCACGGCCCTGCGCTCCTCGGTCAGCGCGGTGGGCATGGTCGTGAACCCCTGCCAGGTGACGAACGGGCTCAGCCGGGCCCGGTCGTCGCCCCACAGGGCCGCGCGCACCACGGAGCGGCGGCCGTCGGCGCCCACGAGCACGTCGCCCCGCACCGTACGGCCGTCGGCCAGGCGCACCTCGGCCCGCTCGGGCACCACGTGCTCGACCCGCGCCCCGTACGTCACCGGCACGCCGTCGGCGAGCAGCTCGACCAGCTCGTGCCGGGCCACGTGCACGACCGGGTGGCCGTAGCGGCGCTCGGCCACGGTCAGGTCCAGGGTGAGCAGCCGCCGCCCGTCGGCGGCCCACGACTCCAGGGTCTCCAGCCGGCGCCCGACGCCGGTGTAGTCGGCCTTGAGGTCCTCCAGGATGCCCGTGCTGCCGGGCCAGAGCGTGACGGAGCCACCGGCCGTACGCAGCTCGGGTGCCTCCTCGTACACCTCGGCCTCGTGGCCCGCGTTGAGCAGGCCGCGCGCCAGGGCGAGCCCCGCGACGCCCGCGCCGACGACGATTACTCTCATTACGACCCCTGATATTGAGACTCGGGATATCAGATACTAGGAGTATCACAATGTCTGCGCGCGGCCGCAAGCCCGACCCCACGGTGGACCACCGCATCAGGCAGGCCGCGGCCGGGCTGGTGCTGTCCCACGGCCTCGACTTCACCATGGACGACGTCGCCGCAGCCGCGGGCGTGGGCCGGGCGAGCGTGTTCCGCCGATACGGCAGCAAACGCGACATGCTGCTGGAAACCCTCGGTGGCATCATGAACACGCACGTCGCCATCCCCGACACCGGCTCGCTGGAGGGCGACCTGCGCGTGGTGGTCGCCGACACGCTCGCCCTCTGGCACGTCCCGGGGGTGTCCCGCATGGCCAAACAGGTGTACGCCGAGGCCGGCCGGGACCCCGCGGTCGCCGAGATCATCCGCACCAGCATGCGCACCCGGATGGAACGGTCGTGGGTCGTCTACGAGCGCGCGATCGAGCGCGGCGAATTGCCCCCTAATGCAGACCTATGGCTACTCACGGATATGTTCGCCGGTTTCGTTGCCTACCGGGGGCTCCTGGATCTTCCGCTGCCGGAACCGGAAGAGATTGTGCAGGTCCTGCTGCACGGCTTTACGCCGGCTTGATACCCGTGGTGTTACTGGGGTGCAAGCGACGGTCAAGTTGAGGCCCATAATGTTCCCTTCGTTCGCTAAACCTACGAAGGGCACGGAACATGACACCCCCTCGTCGTCGCCTGGCCGTCGCGGCCGCGACGCTGACTCTTGCCGTCCTCACCACCGCCTGTGGTGCGATCGGCCAGGCCGTTGACTGCAACACCGCCGCAACCGAGGCGAGCAAGATCGCGACCGATTGGAGCACCGCGGTCACCAAGGACGCCGGCGACACCAAGGCCGTGCAGACGGCGTCGAAGACGGCGGCCGACAAGACGAAGGAGCTCGCGGGCAAGTACGACGGCGAAGTCGCCGCCGCGCTGAACGACCTCGCCGACGGCTTCGCGTCCATGGAGGGTGGGGACCTCAGCAGCGTGAGCGAGTTCAGCGGCAAGGTGAACGGCTTCACCAGCAAGATCACTTCCGCCTGCTCCTAGTGAGCCCGCGGTCGCCGTCGCCACCTGTGGGGGGCAGGCTGGGGCGGCGGCCGCGTCACGTCCGGGCGGAGTCGTTCTAGTCTTGCTGCCCGTGACGGGTGAGACGATTGTGGCGCGCGCGGGGGTGGGCGCCGGCGCCTCTCCATGGCGGATCCTCTCCGGCCACCGCGTACGCGTGGGAGCGATCGCGCTCCTCGCCGCGGTGGCCTACGCCGTGCTTGGCCTGGTCAGGCTGGGCACCTTCCGGGCCACCTCCTTCGACCTGGTGATCCTCGACCAGGCCGTGCGCAACTACGCGAGCCTCCGCCCGCCGCACGTCCCCGTGCTGGGCATGTTCCACGGGCGCGGCATGGACTACCTCCAGCTCGCCGACCACTTCTCCCCCGTCTACGCGCTGCTGGCCCCGCTCTACTGGATCCACGACGGGCCCGCCTCGCTGATCGTCGCGCAGGCGGTGCTGTTCGCCGCCGCGATCCCGTTCCTGTGGCGGTTCACCCGGCGCGTGCTGGGGGTCGTGCCCGCCTATCTCGTCTCCGTGGCGTACGCGCTGTCGTGGCCGATCGCGCAGGCGGCCGCGTTCGACGCGCACGAGGTCATGTTCGTCCCCCTGCTCACCGCGATCATGATCGAGCGCTACCACGCGGGCCGCGTCCGGGCGGCGTTCCTGGCCATGCTGGTGCTCCTGCTGGTCAAGGAGGACATGGGGCTGATGGTGATCGGGGCCGGGTTGTGCCTGATCGTCATCGGCGACCGCCTGCGCGGCCTGATCACCGTGACGTTCGGACTCGGCACCGTCCTGCTCGTGCGCGGGCTGCTGGTCTCCGCCTTCGGCGGCGATCCGAAGGACTTCTGGGCCTACGGCCACCTCGGTCCCGACGTGCCGGGGGCGATCCTGGCGATGCTGCGCGACCCGGTCGCCGCCGTGCTGCTGCCGTTCGGCGAGGAGGCCAAGGTCGACACGCTGTTCCTGCTGGTGTGGCCGACGCTGCTGCTGTGCCTGCTCTCGCCGCTGTCGCTGATGGCGCTGCCGCACGTGCTGGAGCGCATGTTGTCCGACCGCGCCCAGTGGTGGCAGTCCGACTTCCAGTACAGCGCCTTCACGGTGATCATCCTCTTCTGCGCGGGCGTGGACGGGCTGGCCCGGCTGCTGCGCCGGATCAGGCGGCCGGACGACGCCTCGCTCAAGCTGGCCTGGTCGGCGGCGGCGCTCGCGATCGCGATCACGCTGGTGCCGAGGTTCGCGCTCGACCAGCTCTACCATCCGGCCTTCTACCGGGAGCCCAAGGCCGCCGCCGCGGCCGAGGCGGTCGCGAAGGTGCCCGCCGGGGTGACCGTCGAGGCCGCCAACTCCCTCGGGCCCGCGCTCACCGGCAAGGCCACCGTCCTGCTGTGGACCGGTCAGTCGCACGGCTCGCCGTGGGTGGTGGCGGACGTCGCGCGCGTGGAGTTCCCGTTCGGCTCCCCCGCCGATCAGCTCGCCAAGGTGGCGGAGCTGCGGCTGCGGGGATATGTGACGGTGTTCGAGCGCGACGGCTATGTGGTGCTGCGCCGCGGCTGACCCTCGCGGGCCTGCGCGTACGCCCGGTCGAACCCGTCCAGCACCGCGGGCCACGAGCCCGCGCCCGGCGGTGTGCTCCTGTTGTGCGCGGCGATCGACTCGCGCAGCTCCGTCTCCACGCACAACCGCGCCACCGCCCGCGCCAGGTCGCCGAGCGTGCGGCCGAGCAGGCCCTCGGTGCCGTCCTTGACGAAGTCGGCGACCCCGCTCTGCGTCCTGGCCACCACCGGCAGGCCCGCGGCCCGCGCTTCGAGCGCCGCGATGCCGAACGACTCGCGCGGCGCGGGCGCCACGAACACGTCGGCCGACTCCAGCACCTTGGCGATCTGCTCGCGGGTGTAGCGGCCGGGCAGCGAGACCCAGCCGGCCATGCCGTGCCGGGCCAGGAACCGCGCCATCTGCCCCCGAGCCGGCCCGTCGCCGACGATCGTGGCCCGGACGGGGATCTCGGCGGGCACGCGGGCGCGGACCGCCTGGAGCAGCTTCAGCAGCCGCAGCGGCTGCTTGCGCGGGGCCAGCCGGCCCACGGCCACGATGTGCACCTCGGCGCGCCGGTCGGGCGTGCCGGGAGGCGGCGCCCAGCCCGACAGGTCGAGGCCGTTGGAGACCACCCGCACCGGGATCTCCGGCCCGGCCACGCGGCGGATCGGCGCCGCGGCGGCGTTGCTGACCGTGGTGCCCACCAGCCGCCAGCGCTGCCAGCCGAACACCAGCCGCAACAGGCGGTAGATCCCGCGCGTCACCGGGTCCCACATGCTGTGCACGGTCACCACGCAGGGCACTCCCGCCCGGAACGCGGCGCGCACGCCCATCCACGCGAACGGCGAGACCGCCCCGGTGTGGACGTGCACCACGTCGGGACGCGCCGAGGTGATCCAGCGCGTGAGATGGCCCACTCCGAACGGGTGCACCGGCAGGTCGAACGGCATCTTCGCGACGATCCTCCGCACCCCGGGCAGCGGCTCCCCCCTGGTCGCGGTGGCCACGGACACCTCGTGTCCGGCCTCCCGCTGCATGCGCACGAGATCGGCCACCTGGACCTCGATCCCTCCGAGTCGAGGCAGGTAACAGTCACTCACGTGAAAGATCCGCACCCCTCCCAGACTAATCTGGGCGTGTGCCTCCACGTACCGCTGTCTTCTTCCACGCCCATCCCGACGACGAGGCCCTGCTGACGGCCGGCACCATGGCGATGCTCGCGGCCGAGGGACACCGCGTGGTGCTCGTGGTGGCCACCGCCGGCGAGCGCGGCCTGGCCGAGATGGAGCCGGGCGAGGCGCTGGGCGAGACCCGGCTCAAGGAGCTGTACGAGTCGGCCGCGCTGCTCGGCTGCGCCCGCGTCGAGTGCCTCGGCTACGGCGACTCGGGGCTGAGCCCCAAGGGCGGGGTCGCGGACGAGCGGCCCGACAACGCCTTCATCGACGCCGACACCGAGGAGGCCGCCAAGGCGCTGGCCGCGATCCTCCAGGAGGAGGAGGCCGAGCTCCTGGCGATCTACGATCCGGCGGGCGGCTACGGGCATCCCGACCACGTGCAGGTGCACCGGGTGGGCAAGCGGGCGGCGAAGATCGCGGGCACGGAGATCGTCCTGGAGGCGACGGTCAACCGCGACCCGCTGGTCAGGCTGCTGAAGCTGGCGGGCCGGTTCTACCGGTTCCCGCCGGAGTTCGACGTACGGACGTTCGAGAGCGCGTACTCGTCGGGTGAGACGATCACCCACCGGGTCAATGTCCGGAAATATACGAAACAGAAGCGGGCCTCGATGGCCGCGCACGCCTCCCAGGCCAGCGGCGGTGACAGCGACCGCACGCTCGCCGTCATGCTGAAGGTCCCCCGCCCCCTCTATCGCTTCGTCTTCGGCACCGAATGGTACGTCCGCCGCGACCTGCCCCCCGGCGCCCGGCTGACTCATCCCTTCGACCGGTGGCCCAAGTAATACTTCAGGACGACGAGGCCGCCCGCCGCAACCCGGCAGACTGGACTCCGATGAAGAACAAGTGGCTCCAGATCGCTCTTTCCGTGCTGTCGCTCGGCCTGGCCGTGCTGCTCGTGATCTACCTCCCGCAGATCGTGCGCTCGCTCACCGGCAAGCAGGTCTCCTGGGCGGGGATCGGCGCCTCGTTCGCCACGCTCGACGCGGGCGAGATCGCGCTGATGGCCGCGGTGTGGCTGCTGAGCCTGCTGGCGTACACGTTCGTGCTCACCAACTCCCTGCCCGGCCTGAACAACCTGCAGGGCCTGACGCTCAACGCGGCGGGCAGCGCGGTGAGCAACCTGCTGCCGTTCGGCGGGGCCGTGGGCGTGGCGCTGTCGTTCGCCATGACCAGGGGCTGGGGCTTCGGCAACCGGGCGATCGTGGTGATGACGCTGGTCAGCGGGATCTGGAACACGTTGTTCAGGTTCGTCCTGCCGGCCGTCGGCATCATCGCGCTGCTGATGGCGGGCCAGGCGCCCAACGCGACCGTGGCCAACGCCGGCTGGACGGGCGCGATCTCCATCCTCCTGCTCTGCGCGATCGTGGCCGCGGCCCTCTACTGGCAGCGCGCCGCCGACGTGCTCGGGCGGGCGCTCGACGGCCTCACCCGGCTGCTGCGGCTGAAGGTGCGGCCTTCCGGGGCGTTCCACCGGCTGCGCGCCGACACCGCGAGCGTCGTCAGGAGCCGGTGGCCCGGGCTGTCGCTCGGCATGGTGTTCTTCCTCGGCTTCCAGTGGGCGATCATGGCCGTCTGCATGCAGGCCACCGGCGCCTGGCCGGGCCTGGCCGAGTCGATCGCCGTCTTCGCCCTCTCCAGGATCCTGACCAGCGCGCTGATCACGCCCAGCGGCGCGGGGATCATGGAGACCGGCGTGGCCGCCTTGCTCATCGCCTTCGGCGTGGCGGAGACTCCGGCGATAGCCACCGCATTGCTTTTCGGCTTCTGGACTTACACTATCGAGATCCCGTTCGGCGGCCTGGCACTGGGCGCATGGGCGCTCCTGCGCAGGCGCAACGGCCGGAACGCCGGCGCGGAGCCCCCGTCCGCGATCTCGAAGGCCACCTAGTGACAATCCCAAACCCATCTCGTGCTAATCAACCACGGGCCTTGTGCGTGATTCGCAGGCCCGCATAGCGTGGCGGCTGACATGGTGGCGTTCCGAGTTCTGGGGCCAGTCGAGGCGTACGAACACGACGACGAACTCGACCTCGGCGGGTTGCGGCAGCGGGCCGTCCTCGCCCGGCTTCTCGTGGCCAGAGGTCAGGTCGTGCCCGTTGACACACTTCTTTACGATCTGTGGGACGACGACGCGGCAAAGGGCGCGCAGTCGGGGCTGCAGGTCTACATCTCGCGCCTGCGCCGGGTGCTGGAGCCCGGCCGCCCGCGTGGCGGCCCCAACCGGCTGCTGGTGACGGTCGCGTCCGGCTACGCCCTGCGCGTGGCCTCCGACCAGGTCGATGCGCTCAGGTTCGAGCAACTCGTCCGCGCGGCCGGCGAGCACCTCGAGGAGGGCGACCCGCAGTCCGCCCGCGGCCGCCTGGAGAAGGCGCTGGGGTTGTGGCGCGGCACGCCCTACTCCGACTTCGCCGACCAGGCGTGGGCCGAGGCCGAGGTCAACCGGCTGACCGAGCTGCGCCTCGTGGCGCGCGAGCGGCACTCCGACACTGGGTTGCGGCTCGGCCTGCACGCCGAGACCGTCCCCGATCTGGAGGCGCTCACCACCGAGCACCCGCTGCGCGAGGAGGGCTGGCGGCTGCTGGCGCTCGGCCTCTACCGCTGCGGCCGCCAGGGCGACGCGCTGGCCGCCCTGCGCCGGGCCAGGAACATCCTGGCCGACGAGCTCGGCATCGACCCGGGGCCCGCCCTGCGCAAGCTGGAGTCCGACATCCTGGCCCAGGCGCCCGAGCTGGAGCTGGCGCCGCCGCCCGCGCGCGCCCCGAGGTCCTCCGCGCCGGTCACCGACACCTGGCCGCCGAGACCGGCCACCCCCGTCGAGCCGCCGCCGCTGGAGCCCGAGCCGTTCGTCGGCCGTGACGCCGAGCTGTCCAGGCTGACCAATGCGGCCTCGCGCACGGGCAGGTTCCAGGTGGCGATCGTGACCGGGGTCGCCGGCGCGGGCAAGACCACGCTGCTGCGCCAGCTGGAGAGCAGGCTCGGCACCGACGGCTGGATCACCGCCTCGGGCGCCTGCCCCGACTCCAGCGCCACCCCGCCCGGCTGGGCCTGGGTGGAGATCCTGCGCACGCTCGTCGGCATGACCGGCGCGGGCGAATACGCCCAGCTCCTGGCGCCGCTGCTGGACGACGCGGCGCCCGATCCCGACGAGGACGAGGTGTCGGGCGGGTTCCGGCTGCACCGCGCGGTCGGCGGCTATCTCGCCGGGGTGGCGCGGCGCTCGCCGGTGCTGCTGACGCTGGAGGACCTGCACTGGGCCGACGACCAGACGCTCGCCCTGCTGCGGGCGCTGCCGAGCCTGCTGGCCACCAGCCGGGTGCTGCTCGTGGTGACGTGCAGGGAGAGCGAGCTCGACGACCGCCAGTCCGACGTGCTGGCCGCGCTGGCCCGGCTGGGGCCGCTGCGGGTGGGCCTGTCGGGGCTGGACCCGAAGGCCGTGGCCGAGCTGGTCAAGGCGACCTGCGTACGCGAGATCGACGAGGACGCGGTCGAGTCGATCGTCGAGCGCACCGGCGGCAACCCGTTCTTCGTCCGCGAGACCGTGCGCCTGCTCGACTCCGAGGGCGCGGCCGACCGGGCCAGCGCGACGGAGGTGCTCTCGCAGGTGCCCTCCGGCGTGCGTGACGTGCTGCGGCGGCGCATCTCGCGGCTGCCCGCCAGGGCGCAGCAGATCCTGCTGCAGGCCGCGGTGATCGGCCGTGACGTCGACCTCGACGTGCTGGTCGCCGTGGCGGTGGACGAGGAGGCGGTGATCGAGGCCGTCGAGGCGGCGCTGCTGGCCGGGCTGGTGACCGAGCCGGGGCCCGGGCTGCTGCGGTTCGACCACGACCTGGTCCGCGACACGATCTACTCCGACGCCTCCAGGCTGCGCCGCACCAGGCTGCACGCGGCCGTGGCGGCGGTCATCGAGCAGCGCACGCCGTCCGACGTGGCGGCGCTGGCCCATCACTACTTCCAGGCCGACGCGTCCGACAAGTCCGTCCACTACGCGGGGCTGGCGGCCGAGCAGGCCGAGCGGCGCTTCGCCCACCGCGAGGCGGCCACGCTGTGGGAGCAGGCCATCGCCGCCTTCGACCGCTCGCGGGGCGAGGAGCCCCGCAAGGACGAGCACAGCGGCGAGCAGCGGCCGGAGCGCGCCAAGGAGCGGCTGCGGCTCCTGCTGCGCCAGATCCGCGCGCTGGCGCTGTGCGGCGACATGCACGCCGCCCGGCTGCTGCGGCGCCAGGCCATGGACGCCGCGCTGCCGCTGGGCGACCTGGAGATCACCGCGAAGGTGGCGGCGTCGCTGGCCGTGCCGCACAAGGGCATGGCGCGCGACTTCACCCGCACCGCGTGGGAGATCGTCGACGTCACCGAGCGGGCGCTCATAGAGCTGCCGGCGGGCGAGCAGCGGCTGCGGGCCAGCCTGCTGACCACGCTGGCCCTGGAGCTGGAGGGCTCCTCCTCGCCCGAGCGGGGGCGGCAGGCGTCGCTGGAGGCGCTGGAGCTGGCCCGGCAGAGCGGCGATCCGGCGCTGATCGCGGCGGCGCTGAGCGGGCGGCTGCGGCAGTCCTACGACATCCCCGCCGTGGACACGCGCGAGAGCATCGGCAGGGAGCTGCTGGAGGTGGCCCAGCGCTCGGGGCAGATGGCCACGCAGGCGCTGGCCCACCTGGTGCTGCTGGAGTGCGCGGCGGCCAGGGGCGAGTTCGCGGTGGCCGACGAGCACGCGGCGGCGGCCGACCAGCTGGCCAAGCAGTACGACCTGTCGGCGCCCGCCGCGGTCGTCGTCTGGTACGCCGGCCAGCGGCTCATGATCGCCGGCGACTACGAGGGCGCCGAGCGGGCCTACGGCGAGGCGGCCAGGATGACCGCGCGGGTGGGCATGCTGGAGGGCCGCCAGGACCTGCCGCTGATCACGACGTTCTGCCTGCACCTGGTGGCGGGCCGGGCGGCCGAGACGGTGGACCTGCTGGCCGATGCCCACATGCGCGGCGCCAAGTGGACGCTCGACGCCTACGCGCTGGCCCTGGCCTCGGCCGGGCACCTCAACGACGCCAAGGCCGTGGCCGCCACCCGCCCGCCGGTGCGCCCCGACTTCCTGTACGAGCTGGCGATGACCTGGCGCGCGCTGGCCGGCATGCTGCTCGACGACCGGGAGCGGATGGTCGACTGCTACGACAAGCTCAAGCCGTTCGCCGACCGGGTGGCGGGCGCGGGCACCGGCGTGGTGGCGCTGTGGCCGGTGGCGCTGACGCTCGGCGACCTGGCCATCCGTCTGGGGCAGCCCGACGCGGCGCGCGAGCACTACAAGAAGGCCCTGGAGGTGGCCGAGCGGGTGGGCGTGCCGCGCTGGGTGGAGGCGGCGCGGCAGTCGGTCAGCAGCTCACTTGGAAACGGTCGCTCTTGACGGTCTTGGCGCCCTCGGCCGACAGCTCGATCCGGTACCAACCGGGGTTGCCGGAGATCTGGGGGCGCCACTCGACGGCGCGCTGGGCGCCGGCGAAGCCGTCGTAGTCGACGACATAGGTGCGCCAGGTCTTGCCGGCGGAGCTCCAGCGGGCGAGTCGCCAGTGGTAGAGCACGGTCGCGTCGGGGTCGGGGCTGATGAGCAGGCTGCGGGCGACGTACGACCTGGCGCAACCGGCGGCGCCGTCGACCAGCGCGTTCACGGTGACCTTGCCTGCCTGGGCCGCGGTGGTGACCTCCTCGGCCGGGGCGGCGATGGGCACCTCGCGGGCCGACAGGGTGATCGGGGTGGGACCGGGCGCGGAGCTGGCGTTACTGTAGGCGGAGAAGCCGACGTACGCGCTGGTGAAAGCAAGGGCCGCCACGAACAGCTTGGCGGCGTTCGCGGTCCCGCTGGCGAGGACGGCTGCGCTTCTGGTCGGCATCTTCAACACCCCTTTTGGTTCACTCATAGAGTGGAGCCGGGTGGTTGAGTGCGGGTTGTCGACTGGTTGCACCTTTTACGAGGGGGCTTGCAAGCCGGTGTGGCACGAACTTGCACCTTGAACTAAGGTAAGGCTGACCTAAGGTTTGTGGAGGGGTGGTGGGCCTGCGGATGTGGCATGCGACGATCGCCGTCCCCGCTCCCACGGAGCCGTTCTTCCTCGGCATGCCGTACTGGCTGGTGGGGGCCATCCTGATCCTGGCCCTTTTCGGGGCCTTCCAGGTGTACTACTGGGTCGGGCGCAAGCTGGGCGAGAAGCTCTACGAATCACGCATCGGCGTCAAGCTGGGCCGCAAGCGGATCGCCAAGATCGAGCACGTCGTCGAGCGGTGGGGCGCGCTGGCCGTCTACGGGTGCTTCTGGGTGCCCATGCTGCGCCACACGCTGCCCTGGGTCGCGGGGGCGCTGCGGGTGTCCTACCCCTGGTACGTGGTCGCCAGCGCGCTGGGCTGCCTGACCTGGGCGCCGATGTGGTGGTTCGGCCTCACGGCGCTCGTGTGGGGCTGGCTGGAGCTGGCGGCGCGCTCGCCCGCCACGGCGGCGGTCGCGGCGGTGCTGGCCGTCGGGCTCGTGGGCTGGCTCACGGTCCGGCGCAGGCGCAGGCGGCGCGCCACCGAGGACGAGGCGCTGGTCTCCTAGGCGCCGTGCCCGCTCTGGTCGTCGATGGTGGCCTCCGGAGCGTTCCTGCGTACGGTCTCGATGCCGTTCACGCAGGCCACCTTGCTCGGGAAGCCCTCCCCGACCGCGAGCGTCTGCCCGTTGTTCGCGACGAGCGCAAACCGGTATCCGCCCCGCTCGTCCTCGCTGATCACGAACCGTCCCGCCGCCGTCACCGTGCTTGTCACTACGTTGGTCACTACGCTGTCACCCGCCCCGCCATGTCCGATCTATGAATGATTTACCCCCATCTGATGATGCTGTATGGCGCGGTTAGGCAAACGAACCCTTGATCTCCTGCCAACATGATTGGCATGCGTATTGGGCGTTTGATGAGCTCTGCCGTAGTCGCCTTGGTTGTGGGGTTCTCGTCCCCTGCCCAGGCCGCCGCGGACGCTCCGGCCGTGGGGGCCAAGGAGGCGTACGTCGTCGACTCGGGCGGAACGGTCCACTTCGGCAAGCGGGAGACCAGGCGGGTGCCGGTGGCCAGCCTGGTCAAGATCATGACCGCGTACGTCGTGCTCCGGGAGGCCCGGCTGAGCGACACGATCACGATCACCGCGACGGACGTCAAGTACGCCGCCCGCGGCGGCGCCGCCACGGCCGGGCTGCGGAAGGGCGAGCGGTTCACGGTCAGGGACCTGCTGTACGCCCTCATGCTCCCCTCGGGCGCCGACGCCGCCAACGCGCTGGCCCGGCACTACGGCCCCGGAAAGACGGCCTTCATCGCCAAGATGAACCGCACCGCCCGCTCCCTCGGCCTCACCGACACCCGTTACACCAACGCGGACGGCATGCCCACGCCGGGCAACGGCGGCTACTCCACGGCCGTCGACCAGGCCAAGCTGGCGCTGCTGGCGCTGCAGAACAGCACGTTCACCACCGTGGTCGGGAGCGAGGTGCACAAGGTGGGCAAGACGGCCGTGCACCGGTCGCACACCTGGCGCAACACGAACAAGCTGCTCACGCGGGCCGACGAGGTGCTGGGCGTGAAGACCGGCTACACGAACGCGGCCGGGTACTGCCTGCTGTTCGCGGGCGAGCGGAACGGCCTGCGGGTCGTGGGCGTGCTGCTGGGCGACCAGAACGAGCGCCGTTTCTCCACGGCCGAGCGGCTGCTCGACTACGCGGGCGAGCAGATCGCCCTGGGCTGATCAGCGGCCCAAGCTCAGGAGAAGGTGATGCGGCCGCTGCCCGGCAGGGCTCCCATGCCCCGGGTGGCGCAGCCGAGGATGGCGGTGGCCGGGGTGATGCCGCCGCGGACGCGCTCGCCGGGGAGCAGGCCCGCGGTGACGGTGCCGTTCAGCAGCGTGTCGGCCGGATGCTGGGCCACGAGACGGTCCGCCCTGATCCGCACCCTGGAGGTGCCGACGGGGCGGCCGGCCAGGCCGAACCAGGTGATGACGGCGCTGCCCCGGACCCGGCGGGCACTGGCACAGGAGGCCTGCGCGGTGGCCCGCACGCTGACCCAGCCCGAGCTCAGGAACGTGGCCGAGCCGTCGGGCGAGGTGCACCCGGTGAGCTCCAGGTTGCCGCGCGCCGCCACGTGCCGCGGCGTCAGCCCGACCCCGGGCGTGAAGGTCAGCGGCCGGCTGGAGGGGGTAGAGACGGCGCAGGTCAGCGCGGCGGTCCGGGCCGGAGCCGGGCCCAGGGGCCCCAGGGGCCCCGCCACGGCGGCGGCTGCGACGATCCAGGCCAGGTTCATGGTGCCCCCTCCAGCCTTGCGCTGGTCACCTCGGTAATCGGTCGGTCACATTCTGCATCATCAGACGGGCCGGCAGGCCGGATCCAGCCGGTCGGCCGTCCACCTGAGCGAGTGCGCCAGCCGCACCCGCACCCTGGCCGCCGGCCGGTGCGCGCGCCGCGGCGCACCCGGCAGGGCCTCTTCCAGGGACTCGCGGTATCCCATCGCCGTCTGGTGGGCGAGGACTTGCAGGGCGTCCATGACTCCTCCTTAATCAATTAAGAACTTAATTGATTAAGAACATCGGGTCAAGGCGTTCGATACGGTTGGACGATGGCCAAGGTCACGCTCCAGACGATCGCCGACCGCCTCGGCGTGTCCCGGGCCACCGTGTCCTACGCCTTCTCCCGCCCCGACCAGCTCAGCGACGGGCTGCGGCGGCGGATCCTGGAGGTGGCCGACGAGCTCGGCTACGCGGGGCCCAACCCGACCGCGCGCTCGCTGCGGCTCGGCCGGGCGGGGGCGCTCGGGCTGCTGTTCAGCGAGACGCTGGCCTACGCGTTCGCCGACCCGTACGCGATCGGGTTCTTCCAGGGGCTGGCCACCGCGGCCGAGGACGCCGGCGTGGGGCTGCTGATCCTGCCGCTGCCGCACGGCGACCGGCGCAGCGACACCGTCAGGGACGCCGTGGTCGACGCGTTCTGCGTGATGTCGCTGCCGGACGGGCATCCGGCCCTGGCGGAGGTGCTCGGCAGGAAGCTGCCGGTCGTGGTGGTGGACGAGCCGTACGTGCCGGGGCACCCGTTCCTCGGGATCGACGAGCCGGCGGCCGCGGCCACGGCGGCGAGGCACGTGCTGGAGCTGGGGCACCGGCGGATCGGCGTGGCCATGGTCGGGCTGCACGACGACGGCCACACCGGCTGGGCCGACCCGGCGCGGCAGGAGGGCGCGGTGTTCGAGGCCATGCGGCGGCGGCGCGGCGGCTACCAGCTGGCCTGCGAGGAGGCCGGCATCGACTGGGCCGGGGTGCCGTTCTACGAGGTGGCGCGCAACTCGCGCGAGGCCGGGCGGCGGGCCGGGCACGCGCTGCTGGGCCGGCAGCCGCGGCCGACCGCGATCCTGACCAACACCGACGTGCTGGCGCTCGGCGTCCTCGACGCCGCCGCCGACCTGGGGCTGGCGGTGCCCGGGGAGCTGTCGGTGATGGGCTTCTCCGACAGCGCGGCCGAGGAGGCGGGGCTCACCACGATCCGGCAGGCCAAGCAGGAGATGGGAGCGGCGGCGGGTCGGCTGCTCCTGTCGGGGGGCGCGGCCGGGCCCGAGCGGCTGCTCTTCCCGTACGAGCTGGTCGTTCGCGCCTCCACTGCCGCACCGCCGCTACGGCCTGACCGCCCCTGACGCGGGCTGCGCCGCGAGCGCTCGGTGAAATCCCGGCGAATTCCGGCCCCTCCTTCGTTTCCGCAGGTAGGGTGAGGCCGAAACCCCTCCACTAAGGACAACGTCATGGCGGAATTCTTCGAGGTCCGCACGACGATCGAGAGCCGTGAGAGGGCGGCCGGGCTCGCGCACGGCATCCTCCTCGCGGGTCTCGCCACGTCGATCGACATCGCCGAAGTCCCCCACCCGGCGCCCCACCGCGACGACACCGCCTGGCAGCTCACGCTCATCACGACGGAGCGGCAGGTGTGCACCCTGGAGCGGCACATCAGGGAGACCGGCGAGGAGACGCCCATCGACAGCGAGCCTGTCACGCACGACATCGACCGCTATCCCGACTGGCTCACCGACGACCGGCCCTGACCCCTACTCCCACCCCCAGCGGGGCACCTCCCGCAGGGGGTGGAGCTGGTCGTCGGTCTCGGCGTGGGAGTTCTGCATCGCCACCTGCGTGCCGAACTCCACGTGCGAGCGCAGGGCCGCCCGGAACGGCTCGTCGCCGGGCAGCCCCGCCAGGTCGGCGGCCGCCATGTACAGCTCGACGAACCGCAGGCGCTGCTCCTCGTTGATCTTCAAGCCCCGGTGGGCGTCGATGAGCAGCGGGAACCCGCCCATCTCCGTGGAGAAGGTGTCGGGACCGCCGAACGTCTCCGCCGTGAAGGCGGCCAGGTTGCCGACGTGGGACGGTTTGCCCGCACCGAAGAGCGGCCCCACAGGCGTACCAGGCCTATCTTCGGCCCCTGCGCTGGAAGGTCTGGGCGCCCGTGCGGTGCACGGCGGCCTTGACCAGGCCGAAGACCGCGCCCTGCACGGCTGCGGCGACGAGGACCTCGGTCCAGCCCCGCTCCAGGTCGTCGGCGTCGGGGGCGTCGTCCTGGCCGGAGGCCAGCTTCCACACCCGCTTGAAGAGCGCTGCCGCCAATGCGCCGCTCAGCAGGCTCATCCCCAGCGATGCGGCTTTCTCTACGGGCTGCATCCCATCTCCTTACGATGACGTGGTGTCTGCCCGTTGCCCCGTGGCACGCTCTTAAACTCCCACGGCGCCCTTCCCGGCCCGGCCGGCTACGAGGCCGCCTCCCGCATCAGGCCATGGCAGGCGATCGCCGCGGCCGCCACCACGTTCAGGGAGTCGACCCCGGCCGTCATCGCCTTTGCGCTCATCGGGATGCACACCGTCAGATCGGCCTCCTCCAGCCAGCGGGACGACAGCCCATCCCCCTCGGCGCCGAGCAGCAACGCCACCCGCTCCGCGAACTCGACCTCGTCCATGGGGGTGGCCGCCTGGTCGGGGGTCAGGGCCAGCGTCTGGAAGCCCGCCGACCGCAACTGCGACAGCCCCTCGAACCAGTCGTCCATGCGCGCGTACGGGATCGAGAACACCGCCCCCATCGAGACCTTCACCGCCCTGCGGTAGAGCGGGTCGGCGCAGCGGGGCGACAGGACGACGCCGTCCACCCCGAGCGCGGCGGCCGACCTGAAGATCGCCCCGACGTTGGAGTGGTCGACGAGATCCTCCAGGACCAGGAGGCGCCGGGCGCCGCCCTTCAGCAGGGTCTCCACGGCGGGCAGCGGCAGGCGTTCCATCGAGGCCAGCGCCCCGCGATGCACCTGGAAGCCCGCGATGCCGGTCATGACCTCGTCGCTTACCACGTAGACCGTCGCGCCGCCGAGGACGTCCTCCAGGGAGGCCAGCCAGCGCGGGGTGGTCAGGACCGAGCGGATCGGGTAGCCGACGCCGACGGCCCGCCTGATCACCTTCTCCCCCTCCGCCAGGAACAGGCCGCGCTCGGCCTCGAGGCTCTTGCGCAGCTCCACGTCCCTGAGCCGGGTGTAGTCGGAAAGGCGCGGGTCGTCGGGACCGGTTACGTACTCAAGCACGTTCCGATACTGCCATGCGCCGCCTGACCTGCCAGACCACCGAGTAGCAGGCCAGGACCAGGCACAGGCCGATCACCGTGCCCGCGCCCGTCTTGGTGATCACGCTGGCGATCCCGAACTTCGGGTTCGGCTCGTCCACGAGGGGCCACAGGAGGGCGCCGGCCAGGATGCCGGCGGCGGCGGCCGCGATGACGGCCAGGCGGGCGCGGGGCGAGGTGCGCAACCGCTCCGGTACGGGCGCCGCCGCCATCCTGGACAGCCCGCGCCACCCCCACCACACGACCACGGCCAGCCCGATCACGGACGAGGTGTACTGCAGCAGGCGGAAGAGACGGATCACCCCGAAGACGGAGACGGACAACCAGGGACCCCATTCCGCGGGTCCCGTGGAGTGGGTGAAGGAGTCCCACGTCACGTGGGTGGCGGCGCCGATCACAGCTCCGGCGGCCATGGGCAGGAATCGCAGCCGGTCGGGGACGAGGCGGGCGGCGCGGCCCGCCAGCGGGGGCGGGAGCAGCGCGATCAGCGGGTCGCGCAGGACGGCGTGGAAGAGGGGCAGCAGGATCAGGACCGCGAGCGGGTCGATCGTCACGACGCCCAGCCAGGAGTGCCAGTTGGTGTAGTCGGGCAGGAACGGCAGGAAGATCGGCAGGTCCGGCACCATGGCGCCCAGCGCCAGCGCCCATGGGTCGACGAAGCGGCGTACCCGCTGCGACGAGACGAGCGGCAGCACGGCGGCGATATGGCTGGGCGTGAACGGCACGACGACTCCCCCTGGTCGATCAAGGATCATTATGCGGCCGAAGCTTGACACTCCTTTGCCGTCGCCATTCGCGGTCACGATCCGTAGTGGGTACGGTACGTATCGCTGTCGACGGCCGGATAGCCGGGGGTTCGGGGGTTCATGGTGCCTGATCAGCGGATTCAGGAGCATCCGGCCGCGTCAGCCGAATGGCTGCGTGCCGCGCGCGCCGCTCGTTCGCTCTCCGTGGCCACGCTGGTCTGGCTGGGCGTGGAAAGCACGCTCGGCCTGGCCGCGGGCCTGGCCGCGCACTCGGTCGCGCTCATCGGATGGGGCCTGTCCGCGATCGTGGAGGCGGCGGCCAGCCTGATCGTGGTGTGGCGGTTCACCGGCGCCCGCACGTTGTCCGCCAGCGCCGAGAGCACCGCGCGGCGGGCGGTGGCGGTGAGCTTCTGGCTGCTGGCCCCCTATCTCGTCATCCACGTGGCGCACGACCTGGACGCGGGGCATCGGGCGGAGCCCAGCGTGCTGGGGATCGTGGTGACGGCGTTCAGCCTGGTCAGCATGCCGATTCTGGGCGCGGCCAAGCGCCGGCTGGGGGCGCGGCTGGCGTCGGCGGCGACCTCCGGCGAGGGCACGCAGAACCTGCTCTGCGGGGCCATGGCGGCCGGTGTGCTGGCCGGTTTGTGGCTCAACACCATGGGATGGTGGTGGGTGGATCCGGCGGTGGCGGTGGCACTCGCTATGGTGGCTGTACGCGAGGGAAAGCGCGCCTGGCACGGTCACGCATGTTGCCATTGACCGCCACAGTGGGTAATCGCCGCATCAAAAGGGCTGTTTTGCCACACTGACCGCACCGAGTATCGTTCCCGGAGTATTGCGGAGCATCTCCCGCTAGGGTCTCCGGAAGGTCTCAAGCACACCTAAGAGGACATCGTGGGGCGACACCGCACAGACGAGCTCGACGGCGGATACAGAGCGAACGAACCCCCACCGCGCAGGCGGTCCAGGGGCGGTCGCGGCAGAGTGCTCGTACCGCTGGCCGGGGCCGTTGCCCTGGCCGTGCTCCTCGGTGTGGCCGCGTTCGTCATCTTCAACCGCGACCACGACTGCTCGGGCGGCAAGCTGCCGCTGCGCGTGGTCGCCACCCCCGACATCCAGCCCGCGCTCAACAAGATCGCCGGTAATTACAACAAGGCCATGCACTCGATCGACAGCAAGTGCGTCGAGGTGACGGTGGCCAAGGAGGCGGCGGCCAGGACCGCGAACGCGCTGGCGGCGGGCAAGGTGAGCGCCGACTTCTGGGTGGCCGACTCCAGCCTGCTCATGGAGAGCATGCGCCAGACCCCGGCGGGCGAAGCGCTCCCGCAGGTGGAGGGCTCGATCGCGAACTCCCCCGTGGTGCTGGCGGCGGCCAAGTCGGCCGCGTCGAAGCTGTCCGGGACGCTGCAGCCGAGCTGGGCCGCCATGATCGCCGCGGCGAACGTGGCCAACGTGGACGGCCCCGGCCGGAAGGTCCGCGTGCTCGCCCTCGACCCGCAGAAGAACTCGGCCGGCCTGGCGGCGCTGCTGGCCGCGGCCGGCACGGCCAAGGAGGCGGGCCAGGACAAGGCGCTCGTGGGCGCGCTGAAGGAACTGTCGGGCCAGCTCGCGTCCGACTCGACGGCGCTGCTGGCCAGCCTCACCGTCAAGTCCGGCAGCAAGGTGCCGGTCGGCGTCACCTCCGAGCAGGCCATCTACGCGCACAACACGAAGAAGCCGGAGTCCCCGGTCGTCGCCCTCTATCCCAAGGAGGGCACGCTCAGCCTGGACTACCCCGTCACGATCCTGGCCAAGGACCCCCAGGTGCTGAAGGCGGCGGCGGACTTCAAGCAGGACCTCGCCACCGAGTCGGCCAAGAAGACCCTGCGGGACGCCGGCTTCCGCAGCACGGACGGCAAGGCCGGTGACGCCCTCTCGGAGGCCAAGGGCTTCACCCCCGAGACCCCGGCCGCGCTGGACCCGCCGGACGGCGCGACCGTGACGCGGATGGTGCAGACCTGGACCCGGCTGAACCTCGGCACCCGCCTGCTCACCCTGCTCGACGTCTCGGGAACGATGGCGTTGCCCGTGCCCGGCACGAACATGACCCGCATGCAGGCCATCAACAAGATCGCCACCGAGGGCCTCGGGCTCTTCCCCGCCGGGTCCGAGATGGGCCTGTGGTCGTTCTCCACGCATCTGGACGGCCAGGGCAAGGACTGGAAGGAGCTCGTCTCCGTCGGGCCGCTCGCCGAGTCGCTCGACGGCGCGCTGCGCAAGGAGGTGCTGGTCAGGACGTTCGCCCAGCTCCGGGCCAGGTCCACCGGCGACACCGGGCTGAACGACACGATCAAGGCGGCGTACGGGCAGCTCACCAAGACCTACCAGCAGGACAAGGTCAACACGCTGCTGATCCTCACCGACGGCGCGGGCAACGACGATCCGGACGGCGGCGTCGGCAACGCCGAGATCGTCCAGTACCTCAAGAAGACCTACAACCCGAAGCGGCCCATCAGCATCCTGCTCATCGCCTTCGGCCCGGACGCCAAGAAGGGCAAGCAGCAGATGGAGACGCTGGCCAAGGCCACGGGCGGCGAGGCGTACATCGCCGAGAACGTCCTGCAGGTCCGCGACTTCTTCCTGCAGGGCATGGAACGCCGCCTCTGCACACCCAACTGCGACGGGTGATCCCGCGCTCCCCATGCCTGTTGGGCATGGGGGGCGAACCTGGCCGATCGAGGCCGCGTCCTCTCCGCGTGGGGCTTGAGTGCCCGTCCAACCTGCGGGAGGGAATCCGTGCCTGGATGGCCGACCATCGATCGCGCCGGGGATCAGGAGCTGGTTGAGGCTCTGCTGCGCGCGGACACCGATGCTCCCGCCAAGCTCTACGACTCCTACGCCGAGCGGCTGTACGACTACGCGGTCTCCCTGGCCGAGGAGGGAGACCTGGCCGCGGACGCCGTGCACGACGCGCTGGTCACCGCGCAGGGGTGCGTCGAGCGGCTCAGGGAACCGGCCAGGCTGCGGGCCTGGCTGTACGCGCTGACCCGGTTCCAGGTACGCGCCCGGCTGGCGCGCCGCCCCGGCACCCCCGCCGGGGGCCTGCCGCTGCCCGAGGTCGACGGACACGACGACCCCGAACTGGCCGACCTGGTGCACGAGACGCTGGGTGAGCTGAGCAGGGGCGAGCGCGAGGTGCTGGAGCTGTCGCTGCGCCACGGCCTGACCCCGTCGGAGGTCGGGGCGGTGCTCGGGCTGACCTCCCGGCAGTCGGCGGCCCGGCTCGGCCGGGCCCGTGACCAGCTGGAGAACGCCGCCGCGGCCGTGGTGCTGGCCAGGATCGGCCGGGCGCACTGCCCGGACCTGTCGGCGATGGTGGACTCCTGGGAGGGGCCGCTCACCCCGCTGCTGCGGCGGCGGCTGTCCGGGCACATCAGCGGGTGCGAGGTGTGCACCGAGGGGCGGCACCGGCAGGTCTCGGCGGGGCGGCTGCTCGACATGGTGCCGGTGGCGTACCCGGCGATCTCGCTGCGCCGCCGGGTGATCGACACCTGCGTCAACCCCGAGTTGGACCAGACCCGCGTGCTGATCACCGATCGCGGGGACAGCTTCGACCGGACGGGATTCCCCGTGGCCGTCGAGCACGGCCGCTCGCGCCGGCGCCGGCCGCGCCGGCTGGCGCCGCTCATGCTGGCGGGCGTGTGCCTGCTGGCCGCGACGGGCGCCATGGTCGTGATCAACGGCCAGGGCGCCTCCGACACCACCACGCTGCGGCCGGCCCCCTCCCCCACGCTCCCGGTGGAGGAGGACCCCACCCCGGAGCCGGTGATCGTGGAGGACGAGCTCACCCCCTCCCCGACGCCGACGCCGAGCCGCACGCCCTCGGCCAGGACCACGCCGAGCCAGCCGCCGACCGCCTCGCGGCCGAGCACCCGGCCCGCCACCCGTGCTGCCACCCGCCCGACGCCGGGGCGCAGGCCCGCCCCCGGTGCCCGGCTCGGCGCCTCGTGCCCGCAGTCGATCAGCGGCGTGGCGAAGATCGGGCTCAGCGCCCGCAACGCCGCGGTCTCCTGGGTGGCAACGGCCTCGCAGGGGCTGGACGTGTTCCCGGCGAGCGGGTCGGTCAAGGCCGGCGGCTCCGTGTCGATCTGGGTGACGGTCGTCGAGCCGAACGACTCCGGCAGCGGCCGCGTCTCCTTCACCTCGAACGGCGGCACCGCGACCTGCTCGCTGTCCTGGCAGGGTGACGGCCCCCGGATCCCCGATTCGCCGACCGACGAGCCGCCGGCCACCGAGGAGCCGACCCAGACGCCGAGCTCCGGGGTCGCGACCTCGTCCGAGGAAGAGCCCGCGGCCGAGTGAAGTGGCCAAGATCACGTCAACTCGCAATAGATCCACAGATTTAGACGACAAACAGGGATAAATCGGACCCTGACTCGTAGATCCCCGGCTACATAGGGCATTCTGGTGTGCTTGGGGACCGTTCGGGGTTGGCGATTACTTGACCGTGTGTTGAAAGTCACACGAGAAAACTCCGCCTGCCGGTAAACCGGAGCGCGTCGCCAAGCGTCGGCATTGACGTGTCCAGGCACGGATTGGTCCCATGAACTGGATCAACCGTGCTTTAACCAGGAAGAGCAGGAGAGAAGAAGGAGATGCTGAAGCAGCACCGCAGAGCGCTGGCCTGGCTGGTCGCGCTCGCCTGCATCGCAGGGGCGGTCGTCGCGCTGTTCGATATCGAGACACCGCTGCGCCCGTTCTTGATCTCCTTGTTCCTTCTCGTCGTTCCAGGGGCGGCGGTGGTGGGACTGTTGCGTGATCGTGACCCCCTGGCCGCCCTATCCGTAGGAGCTGCGGCAAGTCTCGTGCTCAACGTGCTCCTCGCCGAGGCCATGTTGCTCTTCAACGCGTGGTCGCCACGAGCCGGTGTCGCGACTGTCGCCGTGCTCGGCGGGTTCATGTACGTGCTTCGGGTCTTGTACCGGGGGAAGAGCATGCAGACCGAACAGGGGGCCAGGGCAAGGTGAACATCCAGGTAGTTCGGCCAGGAGAGCTCGGGGACTCCGAGCGGGCACGATGGCGGGAGCTGCAGAAGGCTGACCGCAGTCTGGACAACCCGTTCCTGTCGGTCGAGTTCGCGGTGGCGATGGACCGCTTGCGTGACTACGTGAGGGTGGCGGTCATCTCCGACGGGGGCGGCATCGCGGGATTCTTCCCGTACGAGCGGCACAGCTTCGGCATCGGCAAACCGCTCGGCGGCTTCCTCACTACGTGTCACGGTTTGATCTCAGTTCCGGACCTGAAGCTCGACGCCAAGGCCCTGCTGCGCGCGTGCAAGCTCAGCGTGTTCGACTTCGATCACCTGGTCGCGGGGCAGCCGACGTTCGCCCCGTACGAGGCCGACGTCCGGCCCGCGCCGGTCATGGACTTCACCGCCGGCTTCGAGGCGTGGATCGAGCAGGTCAAGGCCAACTCGCCGAAGAACCTCAAGACCGTCCGCTACAAGGAGCGCAAGCTCGGCCGCGAGCACGGCGAGCTGCGCCTCGAGTGGTCCTCGCCCGACCCCGAGGTCCTGCGCACCCTGCTGGCCTGGAAGTCGGACCAGTACCGCAGGACCGGCCGGGTGGACAGGTTCGCGCAGCCGTGGATCGTCGAACTGACGGACATGATGCATGCCGAAAACTCATCGGACTTCGCGGGTGTCCTGACCATGCTTTATGCCGGGGACGTACCGGTCGCTGGGCATTTCGGCCTCCGTACGGCGACCACGCTTGTAGGGTGGTTCCCCGCCTACGACACCGAGTTCGGCCGCTACTCGCCGGGCATCGTCCACCACCTCCAGATGGCCGAGGCCGCCGCGAACGCGGGCCTGCACATGGTGGACATGGGCAAGGGCGGCAAGGAGTACAAGGACTGGCTCAAGAGCGGGGTCCTGTACGTCGCCGAAGGCCGTATCTCGCGACCGTCCCCCACGGCGGCGGTTCACTGGATGGGCCGAACTCCTTTCAACAAAGCCCGAACAATTGTCATGGATCGGCCGTCTCTTTATAGAGCGGCCGACCGTGTCCTGAAGGGCTTCGGTCGGGTGCGCACCTCGATGCAACAGCAGGAGTCACCCAACGCAGTAACCCAGGAACCGACGGGAGCGCGCTGAGCGCCCCCGAATACCCCCCGGCAGCAGCACCAACCCTCACTCTCCAAGGACCCTTCGATGCACCGTTCGCCGGTTTCGCCATTCCCGCAGCACCCGGGGGTGGTCCCGTCCGGTTCGCAGCGCGGGGTCCCGGAAGGATTTTCCTCGCCATGAGTCCCGAGATAACCAAGCACAACGGCAAGGTCCACTCCTCGCCTCTCCGCTCGATGCCGCCGCCCTCGAGCTTCACCCCGGTGACCCCGCACCTGGCCATCTCACCGACGGTCAGCGTGGTCGTGCCGGCGATGAACGAGGCGGAGAACCTGCCGCACGTCTTCGCCACCATCCCGCAGTGGGTCGATGAGATCGTGCTCGTGGACGGCAACTCCGTCGACGACACGGTCGCCGTGGCCAAGCGGCTGCGGCCGAACGTGAAAGTGGTGATGCAGACCGGCAAGGGCAAGGGTGACGCCCTTGCCGCCGGCTTCGCCGCGTGCACCAGTGACATCATCGTGATGATCGACGCCGACGGGTCGACCGACGGCCGCGAGATCATCAACTTCGTGGGCGCGCTGGTGACCGGCGCCGACTTCGTCAAGGGCTCGCGCTACGCCGCCGGCGGCGGCAGCGACGACCTGACGATCAACCGGCGTCTTGGCAACAAGGTCCTGACCGGCATCGTCAACGTGATGTACCGCACCCAGTACACCGACCTGTGCTACGGCTACAACGCCTTCTGGGCGCGCCACCTGGACGTGCTCGACCTCGACTGCGACGGCTTCGAGGTGGAGACGCTGATGAACGTGCGCGCCGCCAAGGCCGGGTTGAAGGTGCACGAGGTGCCGAGCCACGAGCGTAACCGCATCCACGGCGAGAGCAATCTTCACGTCGTACGAGATGGCTTCCGCGTGCTCAAGACCATCCTGAAGGAGTGGCGTCGCCAGCCCACTCAGCCTCAGCCTGAGCCCGCTGCCACTCCTGCCGCTGACCGAGGCGTCGCTTAAGAAGGAACGTTGTGAACACGTCTGTTGTCATCTGCGTCTACACCGAGGAACGGTGGGAGGACATCAGGCAGGCTGTCGAGTCGGTCGAGAACCAGACGCGCCCGGCACACGAGCTGATCCTGGTGGTCGACCACAACCCCGACCTGCATCTCAAGCTCAAGCACGAGTACCCGCAGGCCATCGTGGTGGAGAACACGCACGAGCAAGGGTTGTCCGGCGGCAAGAACACCGGTGTGGCCACGGCCAACGGTGAGATCGTCGCGTTCCTCGACGACGACGCGGTCGCCGACGCGGGGTGGCTGGAGGCTTTGGAGGAGGGCTTCCAGGAACCCGGCGTGGTGGGCGTGGGCGGCCGTACCGACCCCCTGTGGGCGTCGGCGAAGCGGCCGCGGTGGTTCCCGTACGAGTTCGACTGGACGGTCGGCTGCACCTACCGCGGCATGCCCGCGGTCAGGGCGCCGATCCGCAACGTGATGGGCGGCAACGCCGCCTTCCTGCGGGACGCCGTGTCCGAGGTGGGCGGCTTCCACAGCGGCATCGGGCGCAGTGTCCAGGGGCGCAAGTCGCGCCCGCTCGGGTGCGAGGAGACCGAGTTCTGCATCAGGCTGAGCCAGCGCAGGCCGGGCTCGGTCATGCTGTTCGAGCCGCGCGCGGTGATCGGGCACAAGGTGTCCAGGCAGCGCGAGCGGTTCGCCTACTTCAGGTCCAGGTGCTACGCCGAGGGCCTGTCGAAGGCCCTGGTGACGCGCGAGGTCGGCACGCAGGACGGGCTGTCCAGCGAGCGGGCGCACGCGATGAAGACGCTGCCGCTCGGCGCGCTGCGCGGCGTCCGGGAGGCCCTGAGGGGTGACGTGGGCGGGCTCGGCAGGGCGGCCGCGATCGTGATCGGGCTGGCCTGGACGACCTGGGGTTACGTCGTCGGTTCCGTACGGCTGAAGGTGGCACGATCATGATTCGCGTACCGATCCTGATGTACCACTCGGTCACCGACAACCCCAACGACGAGACGCGCCCGCACGCGGTGCGGCCCTCCGACCTGGCCGAGCAGCTCGCGTACCTGTCGGAGAGCGGCTTCACCCCGCTCACGCTCGGCGACCTGGTGGCCTCGCTCAACAAGAACAACGGGCGCTCGGTGCCGGCCAAGCCGATCGTGGTGACGTTCGACGACGGCTACGCCGACTTCCACAGCCACGCGCTGCCCCTGCTCGAGCGCTACAACTTCCCGGCCACGGTCTTCCTGACCAGCGGCTGGGTCTCCGACGCCGGCAAGGACGCCGCGGGCCGGCCGCTGGACGGCATGCTGTCCTGGGGCCAGGCCCGCGAGGCCGCCCAGACCGGCATCGAGATCGGCGGCCACAGCCACAGCCACCCCCAGCTCGACCAGCTCCGCACCGAGGAGCTGCGGCAGGAGCTGCGCAGGAACAAGGGCCTGCTGGAGGAGAAGATCGGCGCGCCGGTCGCCACCATGGCCTATCCCTACGGTTACTCCAGCGCCCGCGTACGCCACGAAGTACGCAAGGCCGGATATTTCGCGGCTTGTGCCGTCAGCAACACGATCGCCGCGGACCGGCACGACATGCTCGCCATCCCCCGGTTGACGGTCGGCAAGGGCACGACCATCAACATGTTCAAGCGCGCCGTCGAAGGCAACGCCGTACCTCTCATCTACCTGCGCGAGCGCATCCTCACCAAGGGGTACGCGGTCGTGCGCAGGACGAGGTACGGGCTGCAGCGGGTGCGCGGAAATGTCTAGCGTCTGGGGGAAAGTCCTACGCGACCTGCGTAACCCGCTGTTCCGCCAGGGCTACGCGCTCATGTCGAACACCGTGATCACCGGTGTGCTCGGCATGGGCTACTGGTTGCTGGCCGCCCACTACTACTCGCCCGAGGAGTTCGGCCGGGGGCAGGCGGTCATCACGGCGATGCGGCTGTTCGCGTCGCTGACGGCGCTGGGGTTCGTGGGCGCGCTGGCCCGGTTCCTGCCGGTGGCCGGCCGCCGCACGCCTGAGCTCATCCTGCGCGGGTACGGCCTGGCCGCCGCCACGGGCGGGGTCGCGGCGCTCGGCTTCCTGCTGACGCTGCCCATGTGGGGGAAGACGTACTCGGTGCTGGCCGGGTTCGGGCCCGGGCTGTTCTTCCTGGCGTCCGTGGTGGTGTGGGCCGTGTTCACGCTGCAGGACGTGGTGCTGACCGGGCTGCGGCGGGCCACCTTCGTGCCGCTGAACAACCTGATCTTCGGCCTGGTCAAGATGGGCCTGCTGGTCGCCCTGGCGGGCGCGCTGCCCACGGGCGGCGTCTTCGTCTCGTGGGTGATCCCCACCGCGCTCGCGCTGATCCCGGTCAACTGGCTGATCTTCGGCGTGGTCGTGCCCCGGCACCTCAAGCACGCCGCCCCGGTGCAGGAGCCGCCCCGGCTGCGCGAGATCGGCCGCTTCCTGGCCGGCGACTTCCCGGGCACGCTGTCGATCCTGGCGATCGTCTACCTGGTGCCCGTGGTGATCGCCACGCAGGTGGGCGAGGCCACGTTCGGGCGCTTCTCGATGGCCCACACGCTGGCCAGCATGATCGAGCTGCTGGCGATGAACATGGCGGTGTCGCTGACCGTCGAGGGCTCCTTCGACCGGGGCAGCCTGGCCCACAACTGCCGGCGGGCGCTGCGGCGGGCGTTCATGATCGTCACTCCGATCATCGTGGTGGTCTTCCTCGGGGCGCCGCTGATCCTGCGCATCTTCGGGTCCGAGTTCGCCGAGGAGGGCACGATGCTGCTGCGGCTGATGTCGCTGGCGGTGCTGCCCCGGGTGCTGATCGAGGTCTATCTGAGCGCGCTGCGGGCGCAGAGCCAGGCGCGGCTGCTGGCGATCGTGCAGATCGGCCTGGCGGTGCTGGTGCTGGTGTCCACGGTGGCACTGTTCCCTCGCTTCGGGGTGAACGCCGTCGGGTACGGGCTGCTGCTCAGCGAGGTGCTCGTCGCAATTTTGATCTTTGGAAATCTACGTAAAATTCTCAGAACCGGCGAAACTGGTAGGTCGGCTGTCACCCAGGGGTCGTCCGGGGCCGCATGATGGTCAACGTGAGGCAACGGGACGGCGATGGCATGACAACGGGGATCACCGGCTCCTCGGACGTGCGTGGGGACAAGGAGGAGTCAGACGTGCCCTTCGATCCGGAAGCTACGGGAGTCATCCCGAAGCTGACGTTCGAGACCCCGCCCTCGGGCGAGGGTTCCGGCTCGGCTGAGGACTCCGCGAAGAGCGCCGCCGAGGAGGGTGCCCCCGAGGAGGGTGCTGAGCCGAACGCGGACACGACCACCGCGTTCCGGCTCCCCGTACACATCGGGCACCCGCCCACGGTGGAGGAGGCGGACGCCGCGTCCGCCGGGACGGTGTCCACCCCCGTCCAGCGGGACGAGGACGCCTCGGCCGCCCCGGAGACGGCTCCCACCAACCCCGGCCTGCGCTCCCAGCCCGCCAGTGGCCCCCAGCCTGCCAGTGGCCCCCAGCCGGGCCCGGGCCCCCGCCCTCAGCCCGCCGGGGGCCCCCAGCCGAGCGATGGCCCGCGCTCTCAGCCAGCCGGCGGCCCTCAGCCCGCTGGTGAGGCGCGGCCCGGGGCGGCGGCCGGTGCGAAGCCGGGTGCCACCGGTGCGAAGCCGGATGCGAGGTCTGGTGCGACGTCCGGGCCGGCTGCCGGGACGTCCGGCACGGGCACGTCTGGCGCGCCTTCGGCGACGGGCTCGTCGGGTGACGCTTCCCCGACGGGAGCGGTGGCGGCCGGGGCGGTGAGCGCGGCATCCCCCGCCGACGCACCCGCCAAGGGGTCTGGGCCCGCCAAGGGGCCTGGACCCGCCAAGGAACCTGGGCCCGCCAAGGAACCTGGGCCCGCCAAGAAGCCGTCCGCAGCCGGACAGCCCGCGAAGGGGTCGTCCGACGCGGCGTCGTCTCGCGGTGCTTCCCCCGTTTCGGGGACCCAGCCCATGACTTCGGCCGCGCCATCCGGCTCGGCCTCCACCGGCGCGCCACCCGCGGGTGAGCGACCGGCAGGCGAGCGACCGGCAGGCGGGCAGCCCGCCGGCGGGCCGTCCAGCGGTACGGCACCGGCCGGAGGGCGGCCAGGCGGCGGGCCGTCCGGCGGTGCGGCGTCGACGGGAGCACCTTCTCGCGGTGCGGGATCGGCAGGGGCCACGGGCACCGAAGCGCCGGCCGCCGGAGGACCGGCGCCCGCGGGCGGGTCGTCCAAGGGTGCGGCGGACACCGGGGCATCGGCTGGCCGGCCGGGCGCTGGCGGGGCGGCTTCGGAGCGGACGCCCGCCGTTGGGGCGGGCGCGGGAACGCAGCCCATGGAGACGCACGGTGCTGGAGCACCGACCAAGGGGACGTCAGGCACCGCAAGGCCCGCCGCTGGTGGGTCCGCGACCCCAGGGACGGCCGCAGGAAGGCCCACCACCGGAAGCCCCGCGGCCGGAGGTCCTGCCGCTGGAGGTCCCGCCGGTGGAGGTCCTGGCGGTGGCGGGACGGCTGCTGGAGGGGCCGGGGGTGGGGCTTCGGGAGGGGCGCGGGGGCTGGGGAGCCTTGTGCAGCCGCCGCCTGCGCCGGCCCAAGGGGTCGGGGTGCCGTTGCGGGCCCCCGGCGGGCCGCAACCCGGCGCGCGGCCTCAGCCGCAGAAGGCGGCGGGGAAGCCGCGTGGCCTAGGTGCTCGCGTGGGGCAGCTGGTCTCCAGCGCGCCCACATGGCTGCCCGTGCTGCTGGTCCTCGAGGGCCTGCTCATGTACATCCTCGCCCTCAAGGTCCCCCCGGGCCCCCTGCGCGGCGTGGATCCGGCCGAGATCGACGGCCTCGGGCTGATCTCGGCGCTCCCGGCCACCGCGTTCATCGCCATCCTGATCATGATCGTGTCGTTCTTCATCACGGTCACCCAGAGCACCGATCGCAAGTTCCTGCTGCTGTTCCAGATCGCCGCGATCACCTTCGCCCTGCACGGCGCGGGTGCGCTGGTGGCCGAGGAGCCGCGGTTCCCGACCGCGTACATCCATGCCGGTTTCGTGGAGTTCATCGGCAGGACCGGCGAGACGGCGATCAACATCGACGCCCGCATGGGCTGGCCGGGCTTCTTCGCGTTGTTCGCGTTCGTGACCAAGGCCGCCGGCATCACCGACATGACGACGATCCTGCAGTGGACGCCGCTCCTGTCGAACCTGCTCTACCTGCTCCCCTTCGTGCTGATCCTGCGCCAGGTGGTGGCCACCACGCGGGCGCGGTGGTTCGCGGCGCTGCTGTTCGTGCTGGTGCAGTGGATCGGGCAGGACTACTTCTCGCCCCAGGGATTCACCTTCGCCCTCTATCTGGCGTTCGTGGCGATCCTGTTGCGATGGTTCGGGCGGGTGGAGCCGCGTACGAAGCCGGTCCCGCCCAAGGGCCTGCGCAAGCTGCTCGGCAAGCTGGACGCGATGACGCCGGGCGAGCTGGCCAACACCGGGACGTTCCGGGCCGACAAGCTGCTCATGCTGATGATGCTGGTGGCGCTGTTCGTGGCGTCGGTGGCCTCGCACCAGATCACGCCGTTCATGATGCTCGGCGTGGTGACGGCGTTCCTGATCTTCCGGCGGACCACGCTCACGTGGGCGCTGCCGTTCTTTCTCGGCCTGATGGTGCTGGCCTGGATCAGCTACATGACGGTGGGCTTCTGGGCCAGCCAGATCGACACGATCTTCGGCGGCCTGGGCAACATCCTGCAGAACCTGCGCAGCAACACCGGCGACCGGATCGAGGGCAGCGACCCCGCGCACGCGATGGTGCTGCAGGCTCGCCTGGGCATCCTCGCGGTGATCCTGGCCTGCGCGGCGGCCGGGCTGTTCCGGCGGTTGCGGCGCGGGGTGTTCGACCGCTCGGCGCTGATCCTGCTGTGCGTGCCGGTGCTGGCGCTGGGGCTGCAGAGCTACGGCGGCGAGATCGGGCTGCGGATCTACATGTTCGCGCTGCCCGGGGCGTGCCTGCTGGCCGCGTACGCGTTCTTCCCCAACCTGCCCGCCGACAGCGCGGACGTGCGCGAGGAGACCGTGCCGCTGCGCAAGCGGAACGTGCGGTTCAACCCCGAGCTCACGAAGAAGGTCTCGCTGGTGCTCGCGGCGTGCTTCGCGGTCATGTTCGCGATGGCGTTCCTGGTGGCCAGGTACGGCAACGAGAAGTTCGAGCGGGTCACCAGCGGCGAGGTGGCCGCCCTGCACTACGTCTACGACCACGACAAGCCCAGCGCCCGGGTGCTCTACCTGGTGCCCAAGGAGGGGCCGGAGGTCACCCCGACGCTGCCGTGGGGCGAGCGGGACGTCGAGCGGGTCAGCTTCGGCACGCAGGCGCTGGTGTTCAAGGACCCCACGCAGATCGCCAAGGCGGTGCAGAAGCTCAAGGAGCAGCCGCGGAACTCGTACCTGATGGTGAGCCGCGGCCAGGTGAGCTACCTGCAGCTCAACGAGGGTTATCCGGCCGACTGGGGCGAGAGGTTCCGTGCGGCGCTGGACAAGTCGCCGGATCTGAAGCGGGTCTTCTCCAACGAGGACGCGGCGCTCTACACCTGGAAGACGTTCGTCAGGGGCACCGAGATCCCGGAGCCGAACCCGTACAAGGGGCGCGGCGACCCCACCTCGCCCTGGACCCCGGTGGGCATCGGGGCGCTGGGGGTGACCTGGGTGGCGCTCTTCGGCTACGAGATCATCCGGCTCAACGGCCCGAACCGGGCGCCCAAGGCCCGCAGGCGCCTGTTGTTCCTGGCGGTGCCGGCCTTCGTGGTGGCGCTGGCGGTGATCATCGAGCGGTTCATCTATATCGCGCAAAATAACTGAATTCACAGGAAACACTCAGCTTGTGCGGGATGATGTCCTCCGATGAGGGCACAGCAGACACATCCCGCCAGGCCGGACACACGACTCACGGCAGCGAGAATCGCCTCCGTCGACGCCTTACGGGGTTTCTCGCTGCTGGGCATCCTCGTCGTGAACATCGCCTTCCTGGCCTCCGGCTACCGGATGGCCGGGATGGCGGAGCCCGCCTTCGACTCGTCCCTGGACTGGGGCGTGCGGTGGGTCGTGACGCTGTTCCTGGAGAACAAGTTCTACCTGCTGTTCTCGTTCCTGTTCGGCTACAGCTTCACGCTGCAGGTCGACTCGGCCAGGCGGCAGGGGCGGCCGTTCGTGCCGATGTTCCTGCGCCGGCTGGCGGGGTTGTTCCTGCTCGGGCTGGCGCACGCGGTGCTGCTGTTCCCCGGCGACATCCTGACGACCTACGCGGCCGTGGGGCTGGCCCTGCTGATCTTCCGCGCGATCCGGCCGCGGACGGCGGTGCTGCCGGCCGTCGCGCTGACGCTGCTGCTGGCGCTCGGTTTCGTGCTGCTGGCGGTGCTGGCCTCGGCGGGACTGGACATGTCCGGCCGGTTGGCGGACGAGTCGGCGCAGGTCGCCGCGTCGAACTCGGCCCTGGGCGGCGGGTTCTGGCAGATCGTCTCCGAGCACCTCAGGAAGCTGTCGCTGATCATCGTGGCGCGGGTGTTCTTCCAGGGGCCGGCGGTGCTGGCGGCGTGCCTGGTCGGGCTGGCGGTCGGCAAGCTGGGCGTGCTGCGCGACGTGGCGGCGTACACGGGGACGCTGCGCAGGCTGCAGTGGATCGGGTTCCCGGTCGGGCTGGCGGGCGCGTTCTTCTACACGCTGTCGGCGTGGACCGGCTCGGTGCACAAGTTCTGGGGCGAGGCGGTGGACCTGGTGACGGCTCCGCTGCTGGCGGCGGCGTACGCGGCCACGTTCCTGCGGGTGCTGCCGTACGCGCCGCGGGTGGCGCGGGCACTGGCCGCGCCCGGCCGGATGGCGCTGTCGAACTACCTGGCACAGTCGCTGATCTGCGCGCTGATCTTCACCGGATACGGGCTGGCGCTGCTGGACCGGGTCAGCCCGCCGCTGGAGGTGCTGATCGCGCTCGGCATCTTCGCCGCCCAGGTCCTCTACAGCCGCCGATGGCTCAAGCGGCACCGGTACGGCCCCGTGGAGTGGTTGCTGCGCTTCCTGACCTACTGGCGCAGGCCGGCGGCCGGTAAATGAGGTGAGACCGGCGGCGGGCATCGGAACAATGGACTGGTATGCGCCACTTGCCCGTGCTCGACCTGCGCCTGACCACGCCCCGCCTGGAGCTGCGGCTGCCCACCCTCGACGACCTCGACGAGCTGGCCGACCGGGCCCTGGAAGGCGTCCACGACCCCGAGCGGATGCCGTTCGGCGTGCCGTGGACCGACGTGCCCGCGGCGCAGCTGCCGGGTGACGTCATCCGCTACCAGCTCGGGGTGATCGCGCGGTGGCGGGCCGAGCAGTGGTGCTGCAACTTCGTGGTCGTCCACGAGGGGCGGGTGATCGGGGCCCAGGACCTGTCGGCGCACCAGTTCGCGGTCACCCGCGAGGTGCACACGGGCTCCTGGCTGGGCCGCGCCCACCAGGGCAAGGGGCTGGGCACGGAGATGCGCGCCGCCGTGCTGCACCTGGCCTTCGCGGGGCTGGGTGCCCTGACGGCGATCTCCAGCGCCTTCCTGGACAACCCCGCCTCGCTGGGCGTCTCGCGCAAGCTCGGCTACCGGCCCAACGGGGTCTCGGTCCACGAGATACGCGGGCGGCGGGCCGAGCAGCAGCAGCTCCGGCTCGACCGCGCCGGCTTCACCGCTCCCGTCCCGGTCGAGATCCACGGCCTGGAGCCGTGCCTGCCGCACTTCGGGCTGGCCTGAGGTCCTCAGGGCTTGAGGAGGCGGGGCGCGGCGAACGTGGTGTTGTCGATGATCGCGTCCATCCGCCCGATCGGGTCCGCCTCGCGCAGATAGACGCGCTCGGCCACCAGGTACCGGTCGCGGTGGACGGACTCGGCGTCCGAACCGGCCCAGTCCTGGTCGCGGGCGGCGCCCCGGCGTACCGACAGCTCGGCGTCCACCTCCAGCCAGATCCGGAAGTCCCAGTAGCCGTCGATCTCGGGACGGAACGCGAACACCCCGTCCACGATCAGCACCGAGTCCGGGGCCAGCGGCGTCGTGGTCGCCGAGTGGTCGACCTGCGTCAGCGGGTCGATGGAGCACAGCGCGCAGGACGTGGCCTCCGGCGAGCGGCCGGGCGCCAGCAGCAGGCGCTCGACCGACTCGTAGTCGTAGGCGTTGCGGTAGTAGCCCTCGCCCGACTCGCGGTCGTACAGGTGCCGGTCCTTCCAGGGCCGCTTGAAGTCGTCCAGGGTGGCGCGGAGCACGGGCCGGCCCGACGCGGCGATCCGCGCGGCCAGCTCGTGCCCGAAGCTGGTCTTGCCCGCGGCGGTGAACCCGTCGATGCCGACGAGCAGCCGCCCGGCACCGCCGTCCAGGACGCGGCCGGCGAGCTCCGCCACGAGCGCGGTGCGCTCCGCGGAGGCGGCGGGAGGACACGGCTGCCGCCACGTCGAGACCGAACAGTACACTTGTGCCGAAGAAGGACCCACGCGCACAACCTATCCAGGGGTCGACCCCGTCATACTCCGGGGTTACACCGCAGGTCCACTCTCCGGTGGGACGCCGGTTACGGGGTGCCGTCCATACGTTCGGCACATGCCTTTCCGCCCGTTTCGCGCCCTGCTCACCGCGCTCGTCGCCACCTCGGTGGCCGCGCCGATGTCGAGCTCGGAGGTCCCGGCCCCCGCGCCGGTCCGGCCGCCGGAGGGTCTGACCGAGGCCCGGTACGCCGCCGTCCGCCAGGACATCCGCGCCGCCGGGCGGATGGCCGCCGAGCACGGCCACGCGCGCCGGGCGCAGGCGCTGCGCGCCATGGCGGATCCGGCCCGCCGCTTCCTGTTCTTCGACGGCCGCGACGGCGGCAGGACCGCGGAGGTCTTCGGCGACCTGGCCGGGGCCGAGCGGGTCGCCGTGCTCGTGCCCGGCTCGGACACCGGCCTCGACCGGTACGCCCGGTTCCGCGCCGGCGCGCAGGCCCTCCATCGGGAGCTGGGCGGCCGGGCCGCCGTCGTCGCCTGGCTGGGCTACAGGACACCGGAGACGCTCGGCGCCGCCGTCCTCTCCACGCACCGCGCCGACGAGGCCGTGCCCCCGTTGCGGGCGCTCGTACGGGAGCTGGGCCCCGCCCGGGTCTCCCTGCTGTGCCACTCCTACGGCGCGGTCGTCTGCGGCCGGGCCGCCCCCGGGCTGGGCCCAGTGGCGAACATCGTCCTGTACGGCGGCGCGGGCACCGGCACCACGACCCCGCTCCGCACGTCCGCCCCCGTCTGGGCCGCCCGCGCGAGCGGCGACTGGATCGCCTACGTGCCGCACGTGCACTTCCTGGCCCTGGGACCCGGCCTGGACCCGCTCTCGCCGGAGTCCGGCACCCGGACCTTCCCGGCGGGCGACGGAGGCCACAGCGACTATCTGAGGCCCGGCTCCCTGCCCCTGCGCAACATCGCCGCGATCGTCACCGGCCATGCGTGACCTCCTCGACCGGATCGACGCGGCCACCCCGGCCGGCCGCGACCGGGGGCTGGACGGGCTGCGCGCCCTGGCAGTCCTGGGCGTGGTGCTCGGCCACTGGCTGGTGACGGCCCTGGTGGTCGACAGCGGCACGGTGCGCGCGGCCAGCCCGCTGCGTGAGCTGCCCCGGCTCGCCCCGGTCTCCTGGCTGTTCCAGACGCTGGCGGTGTTCTTCCTGGTGGGCGGGCTGGTCGCGGCGCGCGGCCGGGCCGGCTCGGACGGGGGCTACCGGAGGTGGCTCGGCGGGCGGCTGGCCAGGCTGTTCAGCCCGGTCGCCGCCGTGCTGGCGGTGTGGGTGGTGATCGCGGTGGCGATGCTCGCCGCCGGCGCGGGGCCGGACACCGTGCGCACGCTGGCCGAGCTGGTGTGGTCGCCGCTGTGGTTCCTGCTGGTCTTCGCGGTGCTGACGGCGGCGACCCCGGTGGCCGCCCGGCTGCACCCGGCCTGGCCGCTGGCCGCCGTGGCGGTCGTGGACCTCCTCAGGTACGGCCTGGGCGGCCCCGCCTGGCTCGGCTGGGCGAACGTCCTGGCCGGGTGGCTGGTGCCGTACTGCCTGGGCGCCGCCTGGGGCCGCGACGGCGGCCCGCCGGGGCGCGGGACGGGATGGGCGCTGCTGCTCGGCGGCATGGCCGCCACCGCGGCGCTGGTTCTGTGGGCCGGTTACCCGGCGGCCATGGTGGGCGTGCCCGGCGCGGAGATCTCGAACCTCGACCCGCCCACGCTCGCGGCCGTCACCTTCGGCCTGGCCCAGTGCGGGGCGGCGGTGCTGCTGCTCGGCCCCCTGCGCCGGGCCCTGCGGCGGCCCGCGGTCTGGGCCGCCGTGGCACTGGTCAACCTCTCGGCGATCACGATCTTCCTCTGGCACCAGACGGCGATGATCGCGGTCACCGCCCTCGGCCTGCTCGGCGGCCGGGCGCTCACCGGGCTGCACACCGCTCCGGACTCCGCCGTCTGGGTGCTGGCCCGCCTGGCCTGGCTGCCGGCGTTCTGCGTGGCTCTGGCGGCCTGCTGGGCGGCCTTCCGCGGGTACGAGGTCAGGCGCCGCCGCGCCCGGACCACTTGATCTCGTACGGCGCCAGGGTGACCTGCCGCCCGTCCACGGTGGCCGTGACGTCGCGGTCGGAGGTGTTCACCATCACGACCTGGCGCTCCTGCCCCATCGCCTTGATCTTCGGGTCGGAGGACTCCACCTCCTGCACCTGCACCCCGGCCGGGAACCACTTGGTGAAGCCGCTGAGCAGCCCCGCCATCGGCAGCTCGCCGCCGACCTTGGGCGACCAGAGGCAGCCGGGGCAGTCACCCTCGTCCTTCAGCTGCGGGTTCCAGTAGAGGGCGGTGTTGACCCCGCTCTTGGCGAACTCCATCAGCGCGGTCGCCTGCACGGCCGTCCGCTTCTCCTCGGTCCACTGGGAGTTCTCGGGCTCGACGTACCATTCGGCCCACCACACCGGCAGGTCGTCGCTCTTCTGCCGCAACCAGGTGGTGATGGCGCTGAACTTGGCCTGGGCGGCGAAGTCGTTGGGCACGTTGCCCTTGTCGTTCGTCATGGAGGCGCCGTCGACGACGATGAAGTCCGCGCCCTTCTTGTTGTCGATCCAGTACTGGATGGCGTCCAGCGCGCGCTGGTCGATCGTCCCCCACGGCCCGCTCAGGTCGGACGGCCCGCCGCGCGCGTTGCTCTCGACCGGGATGTACGGCCCACCGACCTGGATGTCCTTGTTGACCTTCTTCAACGCCGTGTAGACCTTGTTGTACATCTCGGTGTAACCCTCGGCGTCCCACCGGTTGGTCGTCGGGTCCCAGAAGCCCTTGAACTCGTTCCACACCATGTAGTGCTTGACCGTCGGGTACTGCTTGGCCACCCGCGTCGCGAGCTTCGCGAAGTCGTCGAAGTGCTCCTTCTCGGGGGCGACCGTGTGGTTCTTGCTCCAGTCCGTACGCCCGGCCTGCCCGCCCTTCATCCAGTCGGGCGCGCAGCAGAGCGTGATCACCGGCACGGCCCGCGTGTCCGCCATGAACGTCAGCCGCCGGTCCAGGTCACGGAAGTTGAACTGCCCGGGGCTGGGCTCCGGGTTGCCGACGCCCCATCCCATGATGTGCTGGTTCTGCAGCATCGGGACCCGGCCGAGCACGCCCTTGGCCTCCTCCACGACCTGCTGCGGCTCGTTGTCCGCGCTGTACTGCGTGTGCGTGATGCCCCAGCGCGGCCAGTTCGACAGCGCGGGCGGCTCCTCCAGCTTGGGCGCGGGCTGGGTGGGCACCGTCGTGGCCACGTCGCTGCCCTTGAACTCGCTGCGGGCCTGGGTGCGGATCGCGGCGTAGACCATGATGCCCGCCACCAGAACGACCGCGAGAATCCCTGCTCCAAGTGCGATCGGCCATGGCGATCGCCTGCGCGCGTGTCGGCCGTCGGTCGGAATCACTGGACGCTCCTCATCCTCGCGAGACGTGTGAAGGGGGGATCACGAACTTACAAGGTTCGCCAACGTGCAAGGGCTGGGCAGAAGCCCAGCCCTTATTACGCTAATCGTCCCGCTTGCAAGCCACTTGCCGTCAATCTGCAGCTGGCGGCCGCTGTCCCCCCGCGGGACCGGGCACCCCGGCGTAGCGGTAAGGCACGGGTTGCCGGCCCGGCTGCACGATGAGGAGCGTGCCGGGAGTCTCGGAGTAGAAGGCGGATTCGACGGCGGCGGCCACGTCCTCGGCCGTCAGCAGGGGGAAGCCCGCGTTGACGAACATCTCCCGTGCCTCGGCCACCAGGGGCGTGTCGGTGAAGCCGGGGCAGACCGCGCCGATGCGGATGTTGTCGGCGGACAAAGGCTCGGCCAGCGCCCTGACCAGACCCACGACGGCATGCTTGGTCATCGTGTAGATGGGGTCGCCGGCGAAGCCGACGAGCCCGGCCAGCGACGCGGTGACCACGATCGCCCCGCCGCCGGAGCGGACGAGCAGCGGGACGCTGGCGCGCACGCCGAACACGACGCCGTCCATGTTGACCCCGACCACCTGGCGGTAGCGCGCGAGGTCGAAGTCCGCCAGGTCCACCCGCCCGGTGATGCCGGCGTTGAGGTGGACCAGGTCGAGCCGCCCGTAACGCCGCTCGGCCAGCGCGACGGCCTCCAGCGAGGCCTCCTCCGTGCTGACGTCGGCGGCCAGCCAGGCGCCGTCCACCTCCTTGGCCAGCCGCTCCGCGCCCTCACCGTCGAGGTCGACGAGGACGCACTTGACGCCGCCCGTCGACAGGCGCCGGGCCACGGCGGCCCCGATGCCGCTCGCCGCTCCGGTGATCAGTGCAACTGTGCTCATAGCGCTCCTTACGGGGGGGTCGATCCCGTGGTCGAGGCGGTTCAGGGCTGGTCGAGCATGCGATGCGCGCGGGAGATCAGGGTGGGTACGGCGGAGCCGATGCGGTCGAATCCCTCTCCGACGGTCTTACCCTGCCGGAAGCGGGCGTGGATACCCTCCACGATGACCGCCAGCTTGAAGTTACCGAAGGCCACATAGAACCCGAGGTCTGAGATATCCCGGCCTGACACCTTGGTGTAGTGGCTCGCGAACTCGGCGGCGTTCATGAACCCGGGCGCCACCGTCACGTCACCGGCCACCGGGATCGCCGCCCGCTCGTCGTCCCCGCGATCGTGCCAGTAGGTGAGCGTGAGCCCCAGGTCGGCCAGCGGGTCCCCGAGCGTGGACATCTCCCAGTCCACCACGGCCGCGATCTCCAGGTTCCCGAGCCGCAGCAGCGTGTTGTCCAGCCGGTAGTCGCCGTGCACCAGCGTGCCGGCGGCCTCGGCGGGCAGCCGCTCGCGCAGGCGCTCCACGAGCCGGTAGTAGTCGGGCAGGTCGGCCGTCTTCGACCGCTCCCACTGCTGGCACCACCGGTCGAGCTGCCTGGCCATGTAGCCCTCCGGCCGCCCGAAGTCGGCCAGCCCCACCTCGCGGTAGTCGACCGCGTGAATCGCGGCCAGCACCTCGGCCAGCCGCTCCGACAGCCGCCGGGTCTGCTCGGGCGTCGGGTCGCCGAGCTGCTCCCTCGTCCGCACGGCCGCGCCGTCCACGTACCCCATGAGATAGAACGGCGCCCCGATCACGTCCTCGTCGGCGCAGAACGCGACGGGCTCGGGCACCGGCACGGGCGTCGGCGCGAGCGCCGAGATGACCCGCCACTCGCGCCGCATGTCGTGGGCGGTGGGGAGCACGTGACCGAGCGGCGGCCGGCGCAGCACCAGCCGGGGGCCGGCCGTCTCGACCAGGTAGGTCAGGTTCGACCTGCCGCCCGAGATCAGCGAGACGGACAGGGGCTCGCCGGCGTCGGGGACGTTCCGGCCCATCCACGCGACCAGGCTGGGGTGGTCGATGCCAGGTACGGTCATGGACACACATTAGAACGTCACTCGGTCCTGAACACCAGCTGGGAGTTCTGTAACGTTCCCAGAGCTGCGGCTATGGCATCCGGCGAGATCCTTTACCCTGTCAGTACACCCCTGGCCACGTTGCTGGACAGAGAGTGCTTGCTGACAGTAGGAGCCCATGCGCGTCACCCTTGCCCTACCTCGTGAACTGGGCCGATCCGAAGTGAGCCGATGGCGCGCCCTGCAGGAAGCCGACGCCGCCTTCGACAATCCCTTCCTGTCACCAGAATTCACCCTCACGGTGGGCGAACTCCGAGATGTCGTACGCGTCGCCGTCCTCCACGACGGTCCGGAAATCGTGGGCTTCTTCCCCTTCGAGCGGCATCCGATGGGCATCGGCAAGCCGGTCGCCGCCGGGCTGACGGACGCGCAGGGGCTGGTGTACGTCAAGGACCTCGAGATCGACCCGAAGCGGCTGATCAAGGCGTGCGGGCTGTCGGTCTACGAGTTCGACCACCTCGTGTCCGGGCAGCCGCTGCTGAGCTGCCGTGACGAGAAGCACCCGTCGCCGATCATCGACCTGCGTGACGGCTGGGAGCGCTACACGGAGACGCTCAGGCGACACTCCGGCAAGACCTACAAGTCCACCCTGGCCAAGTCGCGCAAGCTGCAGCGCGAGGCGGGGCCGATGCGCCACGACTACGCGACCACCGACCTGGCGCCGCTGCGCACGCTGCTGGGCTGGAAGACCGACCAATACCGCCGCACCGGCCGCACCGACAGGTTCGCGCACCAGTGGATCGTGGAGCTGGTGGAGCGGCTGCTGGCCACCCAGTCCGAGAGCTTCGCCGGGGTGCTGGACATGGTCTACGTGGGCGACCGGCCGGTGGCCGGGCACTTCGGGCTGCGCACGCGCACGACGCTGGCCGGCTGGTTCCCCGCCTACGACACCCACTTCGCGAAATACTCCCCCGGCCTCATCCACCATCTGGCGATGGCCGAGCGGGCCGCCGAGTCCGGCATCGCGATCATCGACATGGGCCGGGGCCAGAAGGAGTACAAGGACAAGCTCAAGAACGGCGAGCTGGAGGTGGCCGAGGGCCGGGTGGCCCGGGTCGGCGCGGCGGCGGGCGTCCACTGGATGATGCGGGTGCCGGTCCGCAAAACTCGGGCAACCGTGATGGCCAATCCGTTGTTGCTCAAAACTGCTGACAAGGCATTGAAAACATACGGAAGACTGCGTACTGTCCTACAAGGGTGAAACGCATCGCAGAGCGCACGGGCCGTCACTGCCTGTCGCTACCGTCCAACCGGCTCGGCCTCTACCTGGCACTACGCCACTGGTGCCCGCCGGGTCAGCGGCTGCTGATGTCCCCGATCTCGGCCGACGAGATCCTCTTCCTCGTGCTGGCGGCCGGGCTGCGCCCGGTGATCGCCCCGCTGTCCCCCCGTGACGGCAACATCGACGTCTCGCGGGTCGACCTCGCCGCGGTGGACGCGGTCCTGACGACCAACCTGTACGGCCTGCCCGACGACGCCCCCGCCTTGGGCGGGAAGACGCTGATCGAGGACGTGGCGCACGCGATGGAGACCGACCTCGGCGGACGGCCGCTGGGGACCTTCGGCCGGGCCGGGGTCTTCAGCCTGTCCAAGCACCCGGGCGCCGGCTCGGGCGGCGTGCTGGCCGTCGAGGACGAATCCGACCTGAAGGCCCTGACCCGGGCCCGCGACGAGCTGCTGACCCGGGGCTCGCTGCGGGCCGACCTGATGAGCGTCGCGACCTCCATGGCCCGCCAGGCGGCGCTGAAGCTCGACCTCGTACGCCCCGCGCTCAGGCTCACGCGCCGCCTCGGCCTGCAGGAGGAGCGCGAGGGCTTCCGGATCGCCCTCGACCCGGAGAGGCTGGAGCTCGCGCTCAAGCAGGTTCCCGCGCTGCCGCCCTTCGACCCCTGGGTACGCGCCGACCTCCACCGCTACCGCGCCCGCCGGGGCCGCCTGGTGCGCTGCTACCAGCGCCGGCGCCTGACCACCGTCCCCGGCGACCGGGCGCGCCGGCTGGCGGGCGTGCAGCGCCTGGCCGAACTGCCCACGGTCGCGCCGGCCGTGCTCGACGACCTCTCCCGGCCGCTGTTCCGGGTGCCGCTGCTGGTGCGCGACCGGGACGCGGCCATCGCCGAACTGGAGCGGAACGGGGTCTCGACGGGCTACCTGTACGACCCGCCGTACGACGACTACGCCCCCGCCTTCGCCGAGCCCTCCCCCGACCCGCGCCCGGCGCGCTGGTGGGCCCGCCATGTGCTCCCGGTGGACCCGATGTTCACCGCCCGCTCGCTGCCCGTGCTGCGCCGCCTGGAGCCGCCCCGGACCGGGCCGTACGGATGAGCCCGGCCAGAGTCCGGCAGCCGCGCCGGATGTCGGGCAGGGAGGCGGAGCCGTACCCGATCACCACGCCGTGCAGGCTCAGGTCGCCGTGATGGTGGCGGCCGGTGGAGTCGAGCAGGACGCCGCGCTCCCTGGCCCGCTCGACCAGGCCGGGCACCACGGCGGCGGGCAGCTCGGCCAGGACGTGCAGCCCGGCCGTGTCACCGCGCAGGCGGCAGACCGGGCCGAGGATCTCGACGACGGCGGCGCGGCGGCGGGCATATTCCAGGCGCATCCGGCGCAGGTGCCGGTCGATGTCGCCGCGCTCCAGCAGGGTGGCCACGGCCTGCTGCACGGGGCCGCTGGTGCGGTCGCCCACCGCGCGGCGCAGGCCGGCGATCCGGCCCAGCAGCCCGGGCTCGCCGACCAGCCAGCCCACGCCCACGTCCGGCGCGAGGATCTTGGACAGCGTGCCGAGCAGCACCACCCGGGAGGGGTCGAGGCCGTAGAGCGCGGGCAGCGGGGCGACGTCGTAGCGGAACTCGGCGTCGTAGTCGTCCTCCACGATCGTCGCGCCCGTGGCCCCGGCCCAGGCCAGCAACCGCTCCCTGCGCGGGATCGGCAGCCGGCCGCCCAGCGGGTACTGGTGGGCGGGCGTGGTGTAGAGCACGCGCAGGTCGCCGGGGAGGCCGTCGACGATCACGCCGTCCGCGTCCACCGGGCACGGCACCACCTCGGCGCCCCTGGCCGCGAACACCGTGCGTGCCACGTGGTAGCCGGGATCCTCCACCCCGGCCCTGGCACCGGGGCCGAGCAGGGCCAGCGCGCACAGGTCGAGGCCGTTGCCGGTGCCCCGGGTGACCAGGATGTTCTCCGGGCCGACGGCCATGCCCCGGGCGCGCCTGAGGTGGTCGGCGAGCAGCTCGCGCAGGTGCGGCAGGCCGTACGGGTCGGGTGAGTCGCCGGGCGGCAGGTCGGCGGCCCGGCGCCAGGCCCGCTTCCACGCCGCGCGGTCGTAGTCGCGCACCCAGGGCTGGCCGGGCCGCAGGTCGATCCAGTCGGCCGGGGGCGGCGGCGGGGCGGGGACGTACGCGCTCTCCCTGGGCGGCCTGGGCGTCGCCTCCATCTCGGCCACGAACGTGCCCGAGCCGTGCCGCCCGTCCAGCCAGCCCTCCGCGTAGAGCTGCTGGTACGCCTCCGTCACCACGGTCCTGCTCACCGCGAGCTGGGCGGCCAGGGCCCGGGTGGAGGGCAGCCGCTCGCCGGGGGCCAGCGTGCCGTCCAGCATGGCGTGGCGCAGCCAGCCGGCGAGCTGCGTGGTGAGCGGTTCGGCCGTATCCCGCGACAGGGACACCGGCAGGTCAACATGGGTGCGCACGAAAGTGGTCTCTATGAAGGGGCTGGTAGTGGCCCTACAGGATAGGTCCACTTCGTCGTTACGGTCGAATCATGCTCTCCACCACACCGCGCACCACCCTGGGCCGCGAGAAGCAGCGCGGCAGCACCGACAGGAACGACCTCTACGAGGTGCTCGACACCGGCCTCATCTGCCACCTGGGTGTGGTCGTGAACGGCCACCCCATGGTCGTCCCCACCGGCTACGGGCGCGTCGGCGAGACCCTCTACCTGCACGGCTCCACCGGCGCGACGTCGCTGCGCGCCGGCGACGGCACGGACGTCTGCGTGACGGTCACGCACCTGGACGGCATCGTGCTGGCCCGCTCGATCTTCCACCACTCCGTCAACTACCGCTCGGCGATCATCTACGGCCCGGCCCGGCTGGTGACGGACCCCGACGAGCGCATGGAGGGGCTGCGGGCCCTGGCCGAGCAGCTCGCGCCGGGCCAGTGGGACTACGTGCGCAAGCCGTCGCGCAAGGAGCTGGCCGCCACGGCCGTGCTGGCGCTGTCGCTGGAGGAGGCATCGGTCAAGATGCGGCACGGCGGGCCGAAGGACGAGGAGGAGGACTACGACCTGCCGGTGTGGGCCGGCGTGCTGCCCCTGGTCACGTCGTGGGGCGCGCCCGAGCCCGATTCGGTGCTCCCAGAAGGTATCGACGCGCCTGTTCACATCCTCCATCGGGAGTAGTTCCATGAATCCGGAACCACCTGGAAAACCCGACTCCTTGATCGCACGTCTCATCAGGTGGGCCGGCTCCTGATGGGAGAGGCATATGGAGTGGAGCGCTCCCGGTTATACAGAGATCAAGCAGCTCGGGACGGGCGCCAGCGGGCGCGTGACGATGGCTGTGCACGACGGGACCGGCGTCAAGGTCGCGATCAAGTACTTGTCCGAGGAACTGCGGCACGATCCCTCCGCCCTGGCCAGGTTCCAGTCGGAGGCACGGCTGCTGACCACGTTGCGCGATCCGAACATCGCCACGATGTGGGAGTACATCCAGGAGGCCGGTGGCGCGGCCATCGTGATGGAGCTGGTCAACGGCGTCTCACTGCGCGCGCTGCTGCGCGAGAACGGCACGACCGAGCCCGAGGCCGCCCTGGTCGTGCTCAAGGGCTCGCTGCTGGGCCTGGCGAAGGCGCACCAGCTCGGGCTGGTGCACCGGGACTACAAGCCCGAGAACGTGCTCGTACGCGACGACGGGATCAGCAAGCTCGTCGACTTCGGCATCGCGGTACGGCAGGGCACGACCGCGCACCCCGAGGGCACGCCTCCCTACATGGCGCCCGAGCTGTGGGAGGGGCTGCCGGCCTCGCCCGCGACCGACGTGTACGCGGCCACGGCCGTCTTCTTCGAGTGCCTGACCGGGCACCGGCCGTACCGGTCCACCGAGCCGAGCGTCCTGGGTTACCAGCACGTGCACGCCCCGGTGCCCTTCCACGACGCGCCCGAGCCGGTGCGCGAGCTGGTGCGGCGCGGGCTGGCCAAGGACCCTGCGCGGCGGCCGGAGAGCGCGCCGGCGTTCGTGGCGGAGCTGGAGGCCGTGGCGCGCGCGGCGTACGGGGAGGACTGGGAGGAGCGGGGCAGGCGGCGGCTGGCCGCGCTCGTGGCCCTGCTCGCCCTGCTGCTGCCCACGCCGCAGCCGGCCCCGCCCGAGGTGAGCACGTCACTGGCCAGGACGGTGTTCCGCGGGCTGCGCTCGAACGCGCGGCGGGTGGCGATGGGCGGCGCGCTGACCGCGGCGGCGGCCGTGGCGGTGGTGGTCGTGCTGGTCAACCGGCAGCCGCCGCCGGAGCAGGCGTTCGGGGCGGCGGCGGCCGTACCGCCGAGCGAGATCACGACGGCGCCGGTCTCCGGCCCGCCGACCACACCCGAGTCACCGCCCGAATCCACGCCCGAATCCACGCCCGGATCCACACCGGAGAGCACGCCGGAGACCGAGCCCGGGACCACGCCGCAGGTAGTGCCGCAGAGCTCTCCCGAGGCCACCGAACCCGAGGCCGAGCCCGAGACCACCGAGCCCGGCGAGCGCCCCGCGACCTCGAAACCCCCGGCCACCACCAAGAGCCCCACCCCGACCAGGACCCCCACCGCCAAGACGCCGACGCCGACCCCCACTCCCACACCCACACCCACACCCACGCCGACCCTGACGCGGACGATCACGGACGAGCCGCCGCCACCGGTCACCTCGGTCCTCGCGGTGAGCGTGGGCGACATCACGATCGGCGCGGACGCGGTCGCCCGCAGCACGGTCACCCTGCGCACGAGCGGCACCGACGCCGTCACCGCCACCGCGACCTGGGCGGCCCCGGGCGCCGACGGCCGCACCCAGCGCGTACGGCTGAGCGGCGCCAGGACCTACACCCGCACGCTGACCTGGTCCATGGGCGAGCGCCCGTGCGGCAGGACGGTCACGCTGACCGTCACCACCTCCCCCGCGGCCTCCGGCGGCGCCAGGACGGCGTCCCTGTCCGTGCCACCCTGTCCGACCAGGGTGACCGGCCTGAACGTCAGTCTCGACCTGCCCGCCGCGCCCGGCCGCACCGCCACCGCCCGGGTCAGGGTCACCGCGAGCGGCACCGGGGACATCCCCGTCCGGGCCCGGTTCACGGTCGACGGCGAGGCGGTCGGCACGCGTACCACGAACCTGTCCGGCCGGACCTCCTACAGCGAGTCGTTCGCCCACACCTTCAGGGCCCGCCCCTGCGGGTCGACGCTGTCGGTGCAGGTGAGCGCGGGCGGCAGGACCGACACCGCGCGGACCTCGGTGCCCTGCCCGCCGCAGGTGCGGCAGGTCTCGATCGTCGAGGCGGGCGCGGGGGCCGGGATCGTCGCGCAGGTCAGGGTGAGCACGGCGAACACCCAGCCGGTACGGCTCACCGTGCGGTTCGCGGCCGGCGAGGGCGGGGACACGCAGACGGTGACCCTGTCCGGCGAGACCTCCTACAGCCAGAACTTCGCCTACCGCGAGAAGCTGCCCTGCGGCACGAAGTGGTCCGTGACGGCCTCCACCGACCCGGCGGCGGCCAACGGGAGCGACAGCCGCAGCGGCAGCACCCCCGCGTGCCAGGAGGAGGAACCGCCGCCGAAGGAGACGCCGAGCCCTGACTCGCCCGGCACTGTTGAGTGACATTTATCCGCATGTCGGGATATCAGTAGCGGGAAAGCGGTTCCCTCTGGTTAAGCTACGGACCGTTTGATGAGGGTGGGGGCCCACTGAACTCCAGAGGAGACCGTTATGTACGGTGATGGGCCATGGGGGGTCCCCGGCTACACCGAGATCCGCGAGCTGGGCTCGGGTGCGGCCGGTCGGGTGGTCCTGGCCAGGCGCGACTACGACGGCGTCGAGGTGGCCATCAAATATCTCAGTGACGAGCTGAGATCCGATGTCGGGTTCGTCGCCCGGTTCCGGCACGAGGCGCGGTTACTGGGCACGCTCCAGAGCGCGTACCACGCCCGGCTGATCGACTACGTCGAGGCCGGGCAGGGCGCGGCGATCGTCATGGAGCTGATCAACGGCGTCTCGCTGCGCGAGCTCCTCAGGTCCGAGGGGCCCACCGGCCCCGAGGCGGCGCTGGCCGTGCTCAAGGGCTCGCTCCAGGGCCTGGCCTCGGCGCACGCGATCGGGGTCGTGCACCGCGACTTCAAGCCCGAGAACGTCATGGTGCAGGGCGACGGCACCAGCAAGCTCGTGGACTTCGGCATCGCGGTCCGGGCGGGCGAGGGCGCCAGTGCCGCGGGCACACCGCCGTACATGGCGCCCGAGCAGTGGTCGGGCGGGCCCGCCGGACCCGCGACCGACGTGTACGCGGCCACCGTCGTGTTCTTCGAGTGCCTGACGGGCATGCGCCCCTTCCGCTCCCCCAACCTGGCGGCGCTGGCCCGCCAGCACCAGAGCACGCCCCCGCCCGTGGAGGAGGTGCCCGCGCCGCTGCAGGGGCTGGTCCAGCGCGGCCTGGCCAAGGACCCGGCCGAGCGCCCGCCGTCGGCGGAGGCGTTCCTGACCGAGCTGGAGGCCGTCGCGGCCGAGGCGTACGGCCCGGACTGGGAGGAGCGCGGGCGCCGCCGCCTGGCGGCCCTCGCCGGCCTGCTGGTGCTGCTCTTCCCGAGCGCGCTCGACGAGCCGGCCCAGACGGAGACGGCGCTCGCCGAGACCCGCTTCAAGGAGCCGTCGCGCATCCTGAGCAGGCTGCCCGCCAAGCTCACCATCGGCGCCGTCTCCGTGGGCGTGCTGGTCGCCGCCGTCGTGATCATCGCCAGCTCGGGACCGGACGAGCCGGAGCTGGCGGCGCAGACCAGCCAGGTCACGCCGACCACGGCGGTGCCCGCCACGCCCGAGCCCGTGGACCCCACGGAGGAGGAGCCTGAGCCCACCCTCGACGAGACCACGCCGGAGCCCACCCCGACGGCCACGGACAGCGACGCGCCCCCGGCCGTCCAGCCCACGGGCACCCAGCCCACCAAGACGAAGACGCCCACGCCCACCCCGGTCAAGACGCCGCCCAAGACCAAGAAGCCCACACCGACCCCCACTGCCACGCCGACCCCTGACCCGCAGACCAGCGGCAAGATCGGCGAGCCCGAGGGCGACGACCCGCCCGCCACTCCCACCCCGACCCCTACCGCCACGCGCCCTCCGACCCGCCCGCCGGCCACGGTCACGGCCTCGCCGACCCGTGGCGAGCCGACCCCCAGCGGCAGCGAAGGGCCGGGCAGCGACCAGCCGACCCTGAGCGAGCAGCCGACTGGCGGGGAGCCGACGCAGGAGGGTCCACCGAGGCTCGACGCCGTGGGAAAGGCCCAAGCCGCACTGGTTGCCCTCGGCCTGATGACGACGGGCGCACTACCCGTCACACTTGCGGTGAAGCGCCGTATGGCGGGACGGCACAGAAGGAAGCGCTGAACGCGCCGGGGGGCAGACGGCGATGAACAACCCTGTGAACGGTATCGCCGGATTCCGGCTCACCGAGCACACCTGGATGACCGAACTCGGCAACTGGATCGACGCCATCTCACCTGACGGGCGCAGGGCGGGGGCGCTGCTCTTCGATCCCAAGATCGTCGGCCTGCCCGGCGTGCGCGACCGCGTCGTGCAGGCGGTCATGACCGACCAGCGGCTGGTGCTGGCCGGGCTCACCGGGCTGATCCCGGTGGCCGACGTGGTGGCGGCGGGCGACCAGGTCTGGCTGCTGACCGCGCAGGCGGTCAGCCCCACCCTGGCCGACCTGCTCGCCGCCGGTCCCGTCGACCCGGGCGGGGCAGCGTCCGTGCTGGTGGAGACCGCACAGACGCTGCTGGCGCTGCACGCCGCCGGGGTCACGCACGGCTCGGTGCACCCCGGCACGGTGGTGATCACCGCGGAGGGCGTTTCGCTGCTCTCGGAGCGGGGGCTGTCCGACGCCATCCGCGGGCGGAAATCGCCGCGCGAGCGCGACGCCGCGGGCTGGGCGTCGCTGGCCCGGGGCATGGCCGCCGCCTTCGGGCAGAGCGCGCCCGAGGCGGCCGGGCTGTTCGAGCGGGTCGCGGCCGCCGCCGGCACCCTGGGGCTGGGCACCGCGCGGGACACGCTGGTCAACGAGCGCGGAACGCTGCCCGGGGGCCGGATCAGCAGGGACGGGCTGGCCCGGGCGGCGCGCGGGAGGTCGGCGTTCGCGCAGCCGCCGGCGTACGCGCAGCCGCCGATCGTGCCGCCGCGGGACGAGGGCGACATCGTCACGCTCCTGCACGTCCCCGGCCGGTCGGCGGGGCCCGTCCGGTTCGGGCCCGGGGTCGGCACGCAGGCGCAGCAGCCCGAGACGCCGGCCGAGCGGATCTGGCGGGCCGGGCGCGACGAGGCGTCCACCGTGCACCGGCCCGGCGGGCGACTGGCCAAGGCCTCGCGGGCGCGGCGGCGGCGGACGATCCTGTCCAGCGCCGTGTTCGCGGCCGTCATGGCGGGGGCGATCGTGGCCTGGTTCACGCTGGGGAACGCGCCGGACCTGGCGGTCAAGTCGATCAACGTGGTGGCGCCGAAGAAGACCCAGGGCTGCAACAGCGCCGTCCTGATCACGGGCACCGTCGTCACGAACGGGGCGCCCGGCGAGATCACCTACGAGTGGCGCAAGAACTTGGACAAGGAGGTCGTCAAGGGGACGCTGCGCACGAACTCCGATCAGACGTCGTACTCGGTGCCGCTGCGGTGGACGCTGCGGGGGAAGAGCAGCGTCAAGGCCACGGCCACCCTGAAGATCATCACCCCGGGTCCGGCGCGCACCGACAAGGCGAGCTTCACGTACAAGTGCTGATCTCCGCCCAGCAATGCATATCAAAGCGGTTCTTACTAATCTGGCGAACATGACCACGCAGACCCCCGCGGGCTGGTACCCGGACCCCTACGGAGAGCCCCAGCTCCGCTGGTGGGACGGCAACCAGTGGACCGACGCCACCCACGCCCAGGAGCAGGGACCGGCCCAGCCCCAGCAACCGGCCTCAGGGCCCCAGCCGCAGCCCCAGCCGCAGCCCCAGCCGCAGCCCCAGTCCGGCCCCGGCTGGTCGGCGACGCCGGCGAACCCCACGCTCCAGTTCGGCCGGCCCACCTACGGCCAGTCCGCCTACGGCCAGCCCGCACCGCCCACTCAGCAGCAGCAGCAGCCGCCGCAGCAGCCGTGGAGCGGCGCCCAACTGCCGGGGCCCGGCTACGGGCCGCCGCCCAAGCAGGGCAATCCGCTGCCCTGGGTGTTCGGCGGGCTGGCGGCGCTGGTGGTGGTCGCGCTCATCGTGGTGGCCGGGATCTTCTTCATCAACCAGGACGGCACCACGACCGCGTCGCGGCCCACGCCGACGGACACGTTCGAGTCGCAGGAGCCGCCCAGCAACGACCCGCCGTCCCAGGAGCCGCTGCCCAGCCAGGGCGGTGAGTTCCCGCAGCCGGCGGGCGACGTCGTCACCGATCCGCGCAGCGGCATCTCGTTCCAGGTGCCCGAGGACTGGACGGTGCCGCCGTACACCGAGATCAACAACGGTAGCCCGACCGAGCAGCAGTGGACGGCCGCGGTGAAGGCCGTCTCGCACGCGAAGTACGACGGCAAGGGCGACTGGATCGGCAACGTCTTCACGGGGCTGCTCAACGAGCTCTACCCCTATTCCGGCGCCTCCGGGCTGGGCGACACGGCCAAGGCCGTCTTCGTGGACTTCACCACCAGGTACTACGCGCTCGCGCACGAGAGCAAGGTCGTCCAGGACAAGGCGATGAAGATCGGCGACCGGGACGCGTGGGTGCTGCAGTTCGAGCTGGACTTCACCAAGGTCTCGGAGGAGAACGGCTACAAGTGGAAGAAGGAGAACGGGGCGATCGTGCTCATGGATCGTGGCGAAGGCCAGAGCCCGGCCATTGTCTACATCTCCGTTCCCGACAATTTGGGCACCGACGTGGTCAGCCAGGTTCTCGGCTCGCTCAAGCCCGCGTAACCGGTGGCACTAGGCTGGTGAGGTAACAAGCGGGCGGATTGCTCCGAGCCGCTGGGCGAGGAGATCGTATGAGTGACTTGCTGGTGTGGATCGACTGCGAGATGACCGGGCTCGACCTCAGCCGGGACGCGCTCGTCGAAGTGGCGTGCGTCATCACCGACAGCGAGCTCAATCAGCTGGACGAGGGCGTCGACGTGGTCATCAAGCCGCCGCCGGAGTCGCTGGAGCAGATGTCGCAGGTCGTGCGCGAGATGCACACCGCGTCCGGGTTGCTGCCCGAGTTGGCCGGCGGGGTGACGCTGGCGGAGGCCGAGTCCCTCGTGCTCGACTACATCCGCAGGCACGTCCCCGAGCCGAAGAAGGCGCCGCTGTGCGGCAACTCGATCGGCACCGACCGCACGTTCATCTCGCGCGACATGCCCGGGGTGGATGCATATCTGCACTACCGGATGATCGACGTGTCGTCGATCAAGGAGCTGGTGCGCCGGTGGTACCCGCGGGTCTACTTCGCCGCGCCCGAAAAGCAAGGCGGGCACAGGGCTTTGGCCGACATCACGGAGAGCATCAGGGAGCTGCGCTACTACCGCGCGGCCATCTTCGTGGGCCAGCCCGGACCCGATTCGACGACCGCGAGAGCCCTGGCAGAGCGTGTCAGCGGCTAAAGGAGTGGCGTAAAGACTCCCGAATCCCGCTACACTTTTCCTGTGCCGCTTCACCGCAGGCGGCCATGGTGGGTGTAGCTCAGTTGGTAGAGCGCCAGGTTGTGGTCCTGGATGTCGAGGGTTCAAGTCCCTTCACTCACCCCAGCGCGAACGGCCGGTCCTTCGGGACCGGCCGTTGTCGTTTTCTCCCGGCAACGGCCCCAAAACATGACAATGCGGGTTATGCTCGCTGTCTACCGCTAACGCCGGAAGCACGGGGGCCATCGGCGATCTGACCGTCTGCGCGCCCCCGGAGGCCGGATGAGAGTCGACGACGCAGCGTTCGATAGCGTGTTCACGTCCCTGAGCAAGCGTGAAGCCGAGGTCATGGACCTGATCGCGACAGGCCAGTCCAACGGACAAATAGCACAACGGTTGTTCCTCAGTGAGAAGACCGTCAAGAACCACGTCAACCGCATCTACGCCAAGCTCGGCGTCGACTCCAGGGTGACGGCCATCGGGTTATGGCTGTCCCGCCAGGAGTAGCCGCCGTCACCCACGGCCTTCTCGCCGGCGGCGAGAAGGCCTTCCCGCGTACGCTCAGCCGGGCTTGATGCGGCGGCCGGTCAGGCGGCACGGGATGATCTTGAGATACTGCTGACGCTCCCCTCCCGCCCAGGGCTCCACCCCGGTGGCGGCCGCCGTCGCGCGCTCCTCCTCCTCGGTGACGTGGTGCAGCGACCCCTGGACGAGCACGCTCCAACCGCCGCGCGTCAGCTCCTCGATCCGGTCCACCTCGAAGGCCACCATGTACTCGACGTCCTGCATCCCCGTACGCAGGTCCTGGTCGGTGGTGCCGCCCGGGGCGGTGCGGAAGACGATGGCCCCCTCGCTCAGCCGGAAGTTCACCGGCAGCACGGTGGGCCCGTAGCGGCCCTCGAAGGCGATCCTGCCGACACCCCCGGGCTCCAGCAGGCGCCGGCACTCGCCCTCGTCCAGCGCGACCAGCTCGGGGTGCGCGGCGGCGGGGCCGGCCCCGGCGGGCGTGTCGGCCACCTCGCCGAGCAGGTCCTCCATGGTCGTGTCCAGCGCCTGGGCGAGCCTGGTGAGCGCCTCGCGCACCGACGGGCCCGGCTCCCCCTCGATGTAGGCGACGTAGCCGGCCTCGAGGCCGGAGCGTTCCGCCAGGTCCTCGCGGGTGAGGCCCAGCGCGTCGCGCCGCTGCGCGATCCGGCGGCCGAGGCGTTCGATGGTGGTCACTTGCAGAGACATGCGGCAGTTCCTCTCGCGGGCTCCTCTCCCGGGTCAACGTAACCGCGTTTCGCCCCCGCATGCGGGACCCGGCCTTTCGGGCGCTTCGCGGCCGGCGGGGTTTAAGAGATGCTGGCGGTGCCATAGGCATCCATGACGCCCTTGTGGGGGAAGGAGACTGGCATGGTGAAGAGAGCGCGGGTCGTGGTCGTCGGAGCGGGTTTCGCCGGGCTGGCCGCGACGCGGGAGCTGGCCAAGAGCGGGGCGCTGGTGACGCTCGTCGACCGCCACCCGTACGCGACGTTCCAGCCGCTCCTCTACCAGGTCGCCACGGCCGGGATGGGCACCTCCGACGTGTCCTACCCGATCCGGACCTTCGCCGCCAGATGGCCCAACGTGCGGGCCCGGCGGGCCGCGCTGAGCAAGGTGCTGCCGGAGGAGCGGCGGGTGGAGTTCGACGACGGCACCGGGCTCGACTACGACTACCTGGTGCTGGCCACCGGCGTCACCACCAACTGGCTCAACGTGGCGGGCGCGCGGGAGAACTCGCTGCCGATCTACTCGCTCGGCGACGCGGCGCGGCTGCGCCGGGAGATGCAGCACTACCTGGAGGACACGGCGGCCGGGCGGCGGAAGAGCACCCACGTCGTGGTGGTGGGCGCCGGGGCGACCGGGGTGGAGATGGCGGGCACGCTGGCGGAGCTGCGCCGGTACACGATCCCGCTGACGCATCCCGAGGTGCGGTCCGACCAGACGAGCGTGACGCTGGTCGAGCGGTTCGACTTCGTGCTGGCGCCGTACAAACCGCGGCTGCGGGACTCGGCGGCCGAGGCGCTGGCCAGGAGGGGCGTACACCTGCGGCTGGGCTCCACGGTGGCCGCCGTGGAGCCGGACGCGGTGGTGCTGGAGGACGGCACGCGGCTGCCGAGCGACGTGACCGTGTGGGCGCTGGGCGTCACCGCGCCCCCGGAGGTGGGGGCCTGGGGCCTGCCGCAGGGCAAGGGTGGCCGGATCACGCTCACCGAGGCGCTGAACGTGCCCGAGCACCCGGAGATCTTCGTGGCCGGCGACCTGGCCGGGCCGCCCGTCCCGCTGCCGCAGCTCGCCCAGCCGGCGATCCAGATGGGCAAGCACGTGGGGCGGCAGATCGCGGCGGCGGTCCAGGGGCGGCCGGTGCGGCCGTTCTCGTACCGCGATCCGGGGATCATGGCGACGGTGGGCAAGGCGGAGGCGGTGCTCCAGCTGTCGCACGGGCTGACGATGCGCGGGCTGCCCGCCTGGCTGGTGTGGATCTTCGTGCACGTGGCGTACCTGCTGGGCGGGCGCAACCGGGTCAGCGTGCTGCTCAACTTCTTCTGGCGGTACGCCGGGCCCCACCGCAGCAGGGCCAGCGTCACGCAGTAGACCTCACAGCGCCGCCCTCACAGCGCCGCGGAGAGCGCCGCCAGGCCGTGGTCGAGGTCGGCCTCGGGGATGTTCAGGGCCGGGCGCAGGCGTACGGACCTGGGTCCGCAGGGCAGCACCAAGACCTGGTGGTCCTCCCTGAGCCGGGTCACCAGGGCGTCGCGGGCCGCCTGGTCGGGCAGGTCGAAGGCGCACATCAGGCCGCGGCCCCGTACGTTCGCCATGGCCTCGGGGCGCTCGGCCTCCAGCTTCGTGAGGCGTTCGAGCAGCACGCCGCCCACGGTGCCGGCGCGGTTGATCAGCCCGTCGCGCTCGATGATCTCCAGGATGCCCCGGCTGCGCACCATGTCCACCAGGCCGCCGCCCCACGTCGAGTTGATCCGGCCGCTCTGCTGGAACACGTTGTCCGGCACCTGGTCCACCCGGCGGCCCGCCATGATCCCGCCCACCTGGACCTTCTTGGCGAACGCCACCACGTCGGGGGCCAGCCCCAGCTGCTGGTACGCCCACGGCGTGCCCGTCGTGCCGCCGCCGGTCTGCACCTCGTCCAGGATGAACAGGGCGTCGTGCTGGTGGCACAGATCCTGCATGGCCTGCAGGAACTCGGGGCGCATGTGGTTGTCGCCGCCCTCCCCCTGGATGGGCTCGGCGATGAAGCAGGCGATGTCGTGCGGGTGGCGGTCGAACGCCTCCCGCGCCTGGGCCAGCGCGCGCTCCTCGGCGGCCTCGACGTCGCCGAAGTGCACGGCGGGCACGTCGATCCGCGGCCAGTCGAACTTGGGGAAGCGGTCGGTCTTGCCCGGCTCGGTGTTGGTCAGGCTGAGCGTGTAGCCGCTGCGGCCGTGGAAGGCCTTGGTGAGGTGCATGACCTTGGTGCCCAGGTCGCGCGACCTGCCCGCGGCCTCGTTGCGGCGGCTCTTCCAGTCGAAGGCGGTCTTGAGCGCGTTCTCGACGGCCAGGGCGCCGCCCTCGACGAAGAACAGGTGCGGCAGCTCGGGGTCGCCGAGCACGCGGGCGAAGGTGTCGACGAAGTCCGCCAGGTGCTCGGTGTAGATGTCGGGGTTGGCCGGCTTGTTGCGGGCGACCTGGCCGAGCAACTGGGTGAAGTCGGGGTCGAAGGGCGGGTTCACGCCGAGCGGGGCCGAGGCGAAGAAGGTGTAGAAGTCCAGATATCGGCGTCCGTTTCGGGCGTCAACGAGCCAGGAGCCGCGGCTGAGCTCGAGATCGAGCACGAGGCGGTATCCGTCGACGAGCAGGTGGCGGGCAAGGCGGGTGTGTACGTCCATGGCGCCTCCACAGCGGGTCTTGCCTGACGTTCCTTCTGAAGAACGCCGGTATATATACAAAATTTACGGCACCTCTGCCCCTGGAGTGAAGTTCTTCACGCGTAGCGACAGGGCGATCATGGCGATGCCGTACAGGATCGCGAAGACGCCGATCAGCCAGACGACGCTGAGCAGCCCCGCGCCCGGCCAGACGAGCAGCAGGATGCCGAAGATCACCGACAGGGCTCCGCCGACGATGAACATCCACTCGTTGTCGATGACCTTGCGAAGCTGCACGCCGGCCACGATCTCGGACACGCCGGTGACGACGGCCCAGAAGGCCACCAGGTAGAGCAGGGCGAGGGAGGTGATGCCCGGCCAGACGAGGGCCACGATCCCAGCCACAATGCCGATAATTCCGGAAATGATGAGCCAGGTTCTGGACCGTGCCCCGTGCCGGAACCCGGCGAGCAGCTCGAACACGCCGCTGACGAGGGCGTACGCGCCGAAGAAGGCCACCAGGACCAGCAGCGTGATCTTAGGCCAGATGAGTGCCAGGAATCCGAAGACGACGGCCGCCAGCCCGCGTATGAGCAGCAGCCACCAGGATCGAGAGATTTCTCCCATGCTGGTCTGCCTTTCCGGGACGTACCCGAAAACAGACCAGCACCGGGTCAAATGTCGGTGATCCGCGACTCACCCGTGGGAGTAGACCACGATCGACACCGCGATGTACTGCACCAGGTAGGCGGCGACGGTGAAGGCGTGGAAGACCTCGTGGAAGCCGAACCAGCGGGGTGAGGGGTCGGGGCGGCGCAGGCCGTACACGACGGCGCCGGCCGAGTAGAACACGCCGCCGACCGCCACCAGCACGACGGCGGCCACCCCGGCGCCCTCGAGGAGCTGCGGCATGACGAAGACCGCGGTCCAGCCGAGCGCCAGGTAGAGGACCGTGTAGAGCCAGCGCGGCGCGTTGATCCAGAACACCCGGAACAACACCCCGGCCAGGGCGCCGCCCCAGATCACGGACAACACCACCACCCGGGCCACTCCGTCCAGCGCCAGCAGCGCGAACGGGGTGTAGGTCCCGGCGATGATCAAGTAGATGTTCGCATGATCGATCCTGCGCAGGAACTCCGCCAGCCGGGGACCGAGCTCGCTCCGGTGGTAGGTGGCGGAGATGCCGAACAACAGGGCCGAGGTGACGGCGTAGATCGCGGAGGCCGCGCGCGCCTGCAGAGTGGGGCCGAGTGCCACGAGCACGAACCCCGCGACCAGCGTGACGGGCAGTGCTCCAGTGTGCAACCAGCCTCGCAGCCTCGGCTTAACGGTGATGGTCGTCATGTAACCTACGGTACCGTAGGTTCGAGTTTCGTCACCTATGCGGTCCGCCGGAGGTCACAGGCCGTTGAGGAAGCGGGCCGCGACGGGAACGGCCGCCGACCGCCCCGATCCGCCGTGCCGCACGAACACGCAGAACGCCAGGTCGTCGCGGTACCCGATGAACCACGCGTGCGAGGTCTCGCCCTCCACCTGGGCCGTGCCGGTCTTGCCCGAGACGCCCTCCGGGAGCCCCGCGTCGCTGGCCGTCCCGTAGTCGACCACGGCCGTCATCATGTCCCTGAGGGCCGCCACGATCCCCTCGTCCATGACGACGTCGCCGTGCGGGACGCCGTCGATCCGGCGTACCTGCTCCTTCGACAGCAGCCGCGGCGAGCGCCAGGTGCCGTTCTGCACTGCGGCGGCGAGCGCGGCCATGCAGAGCGGGGTGGCGACGACCTCCCCCTGGCCGATGGCGTCGGCGGCGAGCATGTCCAGGTCGTCGGTGCCGGGGACGGTGCCGCAGGTCCCGCCGATGCCGGTCGCGATGGGCCGGCCGAACCCCCACTCGTCCGCCGTGCGGCGTAACTCCTCCGCGGTGAGCCTGGTGGTGGCCTGCTCGACGAAGGTGGTGTTGCAGGAGTGGGCGAACGCGTCGGCGAAGGTGACCGGGCCGCGATCCACCTCGCCGTCGTTGACGAAGAGCCGGTGGAAGGGGATCTGGTAGCTGCCGGGGCACTGGACCGGGGCCGCCGGGTCGAGCCCGCCCTTGAGCAGCGCCGCAGCGGTGATCACCTTGAAGACGGAGCCAGGCGGGAAGACGTCGCGCACGGCGCTGTAGTTGTCCATGAGCCGGTCGGCCAGCGCGAGGATCTCGCCGGTGCTGGGCCGGATGACGATGATCGTGGAGTCCTCCACGCCGTCCAGCGCCCGCGCGGCCGCCGCCTGCACCGACCGCGACAGGGTGGTGCGCTCGACGTTCGCCTCGGGCGCGCGGGTCATCAGCTGCCTGTCAGGCTGGCCGGGCACCTTGGACACCAGCGCCCAGCCGTGGTTGGCCTGCTCGAACTCGGGCTTGAGCGGGTCGAGGTAGGCGTCGGCGTAGCTGTCGTTCGGGATCCTGTCGCCCTCGCTGGTGACCAGCTCGGCGGCCGACGCGTCGATCTCCCCCAGCTCCAGCGTGCCGCCGTCCTTGAGCAGCGGGTGCAGCGTCTCGGGCGCCCACAGCACCTTCCAGGCCCGATCGCGTACGCCCAGCCGCAACGTGCTGTCGAACGGCCACGCCCCGAACTCGCTGAGCTCCCGCACCCCCGCGAACGGCACCTCGGCGGCCCCCTCCCCCGTGCTCCTCAACTGCCCGGGGGTGAGCTGGATGGACTCGACGTGGAGCTCGTCGCTCAGCTGGCGATGCCGTACGACGAAGTCGGCCGGAGCCCGGTAGACCAGCCGTGCCATGGCCGACACGTCGCCCTTGCGCCAGGCGGCGAAATAGGCGGCGGCCGTCTGGGAGGCGCTCCCTTTGATCCGGTTCGACGCCATGAACGCGAAGGCACCCGCCCCGACTACCGCGACAAGTGCGATAACGAGCACAATCAGCCTTCGTCGTCGCATACGGTTTCTCCCAGGAGGGGATCAGACGTGGCACGTGGACAGCGGGAACCGATGCCCGGCCTGTATCCGGTGACGTTCGGCGAGGTCGAACTTCTCCGGGACCTGGACAGGCAGGACGGCTGGGTGCTGTCCAAGGATGGCGTACCTCAGTCGTATGTAGATCTACAAGACCCGACATTTCTGGAATTTGAGTATGTACGGCTCATGGCGGATGTGATCGACCTTTTGTCAGACGGGCCGCTGAGCTGTGTCCACGTGGGCGGCGGCGCCTGCACGATCCCCCGCTACGTCTCCGCCACCCGCCCCGGCTCCCGGCACATCGTGATCGAACCGGACGGCCTGCTGGTCAACCTCGTACGCGAGCAGCTCGGCCTGCGATCGGTGCCCCGGCTGAAGGTCATCGTCGCCGGGGGCCGCGAGGGCACCGCCAAGGTCTGGGACGCCACGGCCGACCTGGTGGTGCTGGACGCGTTCACGGGGGCGACGATGCCGGTCGAGCTGGCGACGGCCGACTACATGGGGGACATCGCACGCATCCTCCGCCCGGACGGCACCCTGCTGATCAACATGGCCGACGGCAAGGGCCTCGCCTTCGCCAAGCGCCTGCTGGCCACGGTGACCGGCACCTTCCGCCACGTGGCCCTGCTGGCGGAGCCGGGCATCATGCGAGGGCGCCGCTTCGGCAACCTGATCGTGGCCGCCTCGCGTACCGAGCTGCCGGTGGACCTGCTGTCCCGGAGGGCGGCGGGGGGCCTGACGCAGGCGCGGTGCGTACACGGGGAGGCGCTGACGAACTTCATCGCCGGCGCCGCCCCCATCAAGGACGGCGACCCCGTCCTGGCCCCGGTGCCACCCCCGGCCGTCTTCGGCTGACGCGCTTGACCTTCTCGTTGCGGCAACTTCTACGGTCGTGAACGAGCCGGAAACGCACCGGCTCGGCGATGGACGAGGAAGGGTGAGCCGGGCATGGAGTGGTCGATCGCGCAGGTGGCCCAGATGTCGGGCGTGACGTCCCGTACGCTGCGCCACTACGACGAGATCGGGCTGCTCCCGCCCGCACGGGTCGGCGCGAACGGCTACCGCTACTACGAGGAGCACCAGTTGCTGCGCCTGCAGCAGATCCTCGTGCTGCGGGAGCTGGGCCTCGGCCTGAGCGAGATCAAGGGGATCGTCGAGCGGCACACCGATCCCGTCGCGGCGCTGCGCGAGCACCACCGGCGCCTGCTGGCGGAGCGGGACCGGCTGGACGGGGTCGCCCGCATGGTCGAGCGCACCATCGCCGAACTTCAGCGCGACGAAGGGAAGACGATGTCCAGGATCAGCCGGCCGGAGAACCTGTTCGAGGGATTCGACAGCGCCCGCTACGCCGCCGACGCTCGTGAGCGGTGGCCGGAGCACTGGCAGGAGAGCGGGCAGCAGGAGCTCCTGAACGATCGCACCCCGCAGGAGCTGGAGCGGATGCAGCGGGAGGCGACGGCGGGGATGGTCCGGCTGGCCGAGCACATGCTGGCCGGCACCCCCGCCGGCGCCCCGGAGGTCCTCGCCGAGCTCGACGTCCACTACCGGCACCTGACCGAGTCGTGGACGCCGACGGTGGCCCAGTATCTGCACCTGGCCGGGATGCAGGCCGAGGAGGAGCGGTTCCGGGTGAACTACGAGCGGATCGCCGAGGGTCTGGCCGCGTACATGCGCGACGCCATGACCGCCTACGCGCACGCCCGGCTGAGCTGAGCCCACGCCAGCGCACCGGCCGTCCGGCGGTGACACTGGTCGGCATGAACTCGTTCGCGACGCAGGAAGTCCTGCTCATCGGAGGCCGGGCCGGGGTCGGGAAGTCCACGACGGGCTACGAGGTCTCGCGGCTGCTGCGGGCCGCGTCCGTCTCCCACTGCCTCATCGAGGGCGACAACCTCGACGAGGTGCACCCGGCCCCCGAGGGTGACCCGCACCGGAGCAGGATCACCGAGCGGAACCTGACCGCCGTCTGGGCCAACTACGCCGCCCTCGGCCACCGGCGGCTCATCTACACGAACACGGTCAGCGTGCTGGAGAGCGAGCTCGTCACCCGTGCCATGGGCGGCCGTACGCGGGTCGTCGGCGTGCTGCTCACGGCCGGCGACGCCACCGTGGCGGCGCGGCTGGGCGCGCGGGAGCGGGGGTCGGGGCTGGCGGAGGAGACGGTGCGCAGTGCCCGGGGCGCCCGGCTGCTGGAGCGGGAGGCCGCCGGATGGGTGGTGAGGGTGGCGACGGACGGGAAGGGCGTTGTCGAGGTCGCGCGGGAGGTGGTGGCCGCGACCGGGTGGCTCGACGGGAGCTCTCGGTAGCCGGGTCGCCGGGTCAGGTCGCGCGGACCGACGGGCCGAACCGGCGGCGGTAGGCCGTGGGGTTGAGGCCCGTGCGCCGCCGCATCTGGGTCCGCAGGTTCGAGGCCGTGCCCAGGCCGGCAGCCCGCGCGACCGCGTCCAGCCGCAGCTCGCCGCGCTCGATGAGCCGGCAGGCCAGCGCCACGCGCTCGGCGGTGAGCCAGGCCAGCGGGGTGGTGCCGAGCTCGGTTTGGAAACGCCGGTGCAGGGTGGCCTGGCTGACGGCGGCGCGGGCGGCCAGGTCGGCCACGGTCAGCGAGCGGTCCAGGTGCTGCTGGGCCCAGGCGAGCACGGGCGCGAGCGAGGTGTCGGGCACGGGCGGCACCGGGCGCTCGATGAACTGGCGCTGGCCGCCGTCGCGGTGGGCGGCGAACACCAGGCGGCGGCTCACGGCGTTGGCCACCTCGGCGCCGTGGTCGCGGCGGATCAGGTGGAGGCCCAGGTCCAGCGCCGCCGCGCTGCCCGCGGCGGTGAGCACGTCGCCGTCGTCCACGAACAGGACGTCCGGCCGCAGCAGGACCTCGGGGTGGCGGGCCGCGAACAGCGCGGCCCAGCGCCAGTGGGTGGCGGCCGGCCGGCCGTCGAGCACGCCCGCCGCCGCCAGCGTGAACGCTCCGGTGCAGAAGCTCACCAGCCGCGCGCCGCGCCCGGCCGCCCGCCGCACGGCGTCGAGCACGGCCGGGGAGGGATGGGTCTCGGGATCGGGGCGGTTGGGCACGATCACCGTGTCGGCGCCGTCCACCGCCTCCAGGCCGGCGGTGCCGGAGAGGGTGAACATGCCGCCGTGCATCCGTACGTCCGGGTGCGGGGCGCAGATCGTGAAGTCGTACCAGGGGCGGTCGAGCTCCGGGCGGCGCAGGCCGAACAGCTCGGTCGCCACGCCCAGCTCGAACGGGTTGGAGCCCTCGTCGGCGATCACGACGACGTGGTGGCGCCAGTGCGAGGATCGATGCGACATGTGCAATTCCTAGCACTCGCGCGGGCCGGCCGCCAACCTCGACGATAGGCCTGTGACCAGCCAACCCATCGATCTGACGACCGCACTGAGCGCCTTCGACGCCCTCTGGAGCCCGCGGATCGTCACCCGTGTCAACGACTATGACGTCCGCATCGCCAAGGTGGCGGGCGAGCACATCTGGCATGCCCACGACGACACCGACGAGTTCTTCCTCGTCCTGGACGGCGAGCTGCGCATCGCCCTGCGGGAGGCGAGCGGCGAGCGGGTCGTCACCCTGCCCACCGGAGCGGTGTACGTGGTGCCGCGCGGCGTCGAGCACAAACCCTCGTCGGCGGGCGGGGCCTCGATCCTGATGTTCGAGCCGACCGGCACCCCGTCCGTCGGCGACCGGCACGAACCCGTACCCGGCCACATCGACGCCACCACGGGGCACGAGCTGCACCGCCCGGCCTGAACCACGTCCCCGCCGTCAGGGGGTGGCGACCTCGAAGTCCCCCGAGTCGCTGGACATCTCGATCGAGCGCCGGGCCGAGGGGTCGCCGGCGGCGCTGATGTCCTTGTTGCCCGAGTCGGTCTTGGCCACGATGTTGTACGGCCCCTGCGGCACGTGGATCTCGGTCCTGCCCGAGTCGGTGGCGGTCGTGACCTTGTCGGGCTGCCCGGCGAAGGTCAGGGTCATGTCACCGGAGTCGGTCTTCGTGACGACCTGCCTGACCGTCAGCCCGCTGGCCTCGATGGCCCCGGAGTCGCTCGTGGCCTCCAGCTCGCCCGACAGATCCCGCAGCACGAGGTCCCCGGAGTCGGAGCCCACCTTGACGCGAAGGCCCTTGGGCACCTCCACCTGGTAGCTGACGTCGCAGGACGTGGCCGCGGCGGCCAGCCCCCACGTGGTGGGGCAGTCGAAGCCCAGCTCCAGCGTGTCGCCCCGCACCTCGTGCCGGGTCTCCGGCTTGTTCTTGCGCCAGGTCAGCCGCTCGGTCACGTGGATGCCCGCGCGATCCGACTCGACCACCTCCACGGTGCCGGAATCGGCTTGGACCTGCAGCCCCGCCACCTTGTCGGTGACGTCGTACGACGCGGTGTCCTGCTCGGTGGGGCCGAGGCCGCATCCGGTCAGCACCGTCGCGAGCCCGAGAAGACCCGCGGTCATCGCCGTTCTCTTCCTCATCATGATGCTCAATTCTGTGTGATCCGGATTACCGAGCAGACGGCATGTAACAACCCTAGAAAGCCGCGCCCCGAAGGGCATTGCCGCCGACACCCCGATCCCTGGTGGGGCCAGCCCTACCAAGACGGGGCTTCCCGCACCGCCCAAAAAGTGATATCACTTTGCTAGCAAGGTGAAGTCACAACAGAAGGGTGATGCCGATGACGAACACATCGGGCGGGGTCGCACTTGAGGGGACCGTCGTGGACATGCCCGCGCCGCACACGAGCGAGCGCCCGGTGCGCGCGGCCAACGGGTTCGTGATGGCGAGCGTGGCGACGGCGCTGGAGCTCATCGGGATCGCGGGGATCGTCGCCGGGATCGTCATGCTCGCCACGGGGGCCGGGCAGGGCGGGCTGTGGGTGCTCCTCGCGAGCTGCCTGGTGGCCGTGATCGGGTTCGTCATGTTCTTCGGGCTCACTGCGGTGGCGCCGGGCGAGGCCAGGGTGGTGCAGCTGCTCGGCCGGTACGTCGGCACCCTGCGCACCCCCGGCTTCCAGTGGGTCAACCCGATCACGGTGCGCCGGCGGGTGTCCACCAGGATCCGCAACCACGAGACGGACGTGACGAAGGTCAACGACGCCGACGGCAACCCGATCCAGATCGCGACCGTGGTGGTCTGGCAGGTGCGCGACACCGCGCAGGCGGTCTTCGAGGTGGACGACTTCGTGGAGTTCGTGGCCATCCAGGCCGAGACGGCCGTGCGGCACATCGCCGGCAGTTACCCGTACGACGCCCACGGCGAGCCGAGGCTGTCGCTGCGGGACAACGCCGACGAGATCAACGAGCGGCTGTCCGCGGAGATCGGGGCCCGGGTGTCCTCCGCCGGGGTGAAGGTCATCGAGTCCCGCATCATCCACCTGGCGTACGCACCCGAGATCGCCCACGCGATGCTCCGCCGCCAGCAGGCCGGCGCGGTGGTGGCGGCCCGGCAGCGGATCGTCGAGGGCGCGGTCGGCATGGTGGAGATGGCCCTGGCCAAGCTCGCCGAGCACGACGTGGTGGAGCTGGACGAGGAGCGCAAGGCGGCCATGGTGAGCAACCTGCTCGTGGTGCTGGTCGGTGACCGCGACACCCAGCCCGTGGTCAACGCCGGCACGCTCTACCAGTAACACCGTGGAGCGCAAGAAGATCCTGTTGCGGCTCGACCCGGTGGTGCACGACGCGCTGGCCAGGTGGGCGTCCGACGAGCTGCGCAGCACGAACTCCCAGATCGAGTTCCTGCTGCGCAGGGCGCTCTCCGAGGCCGGGCGCCTGCCGGACGGGGTGGGGCGGATGCGTCCCCGCGGGCGGCCCAGGAAGGGCCCGGAGGACTCCGACCAGGAAGATCAGGAAGAGGAGCGGGCGGATGGAGACGCTGGTGACACCGGATGAGACGCTGACGAGGTCGGCCTTCCTGCTGGCCTTCGACCTGCGGAAAGAGAAGCTGACCGGCCGCGGCGAGCTGGGCTACCTGCTGCGCGCGGCCGCGCTCGCCGAGTTGCTGCTGGCGGGCCACCTGGCGGACGAGTCGGGCAAGGTGCGGGCGCTCACCGCCCCGCCCGGCGCCGGCTCCGGCACCCTGCCGGCGATCGTCTGGGAGCAGATCTCCGCTTCGCCGCGGGCCCGCTCCTGGCAGCGGTGGGTGCAGAAGCACAACGGCAAGGCGGTCGGCGTCGTCCGCGACGAGCTGGCGGCCGCCGGGCTGATCCGCGTGGAGCGGCGGCGGATCCTGCTCTTCCCGGTGGAGCGGATCACGCCGCGCAAGGCGTACCTGTCGCGCAGGCTCGCCGAGCGCGTCGGCCGGGCCATCCGCGGCGGCCAGCCGGTCGCCCGCCTGGACCAGGACGTCCGCGTCCTGGCCGCGCTGGCCGCGACGGCCCGGCTCAATACGGTGGTGCAGTCCCGCCGGGAGCTGCGTACGGACCGGATCCAGCAGTTGTCCGGACCCGTCGAGCCGATCACCGTCGCGTTGCGCAAGAGCCTGCAGGCGGCCAAGGCGGCGGCCGAAGCGGGTTGACCCGACGAATCACGGCAACCCTTGGGGAGGGAACCACATGACCACGTCCATCGAGGCACCGGCCGGGCCACGCACGGCCGGGCGCGCGCTGGCCCCTGACCTGGCCCGCGGCGCGATGTTACTGGCCATCGCCTTCGCGCACGCACCGCTCTTCGTGACCGACGTCCATCGCGGCCCGGCCGCGGCCAACGCGATCACGGACTTCTTCCACCTTCTCTTCGTCAACAACCACGCGCGGCCGCTGTTCGCGTTCCTGTTCGGGTACGCGCTGGTGCAACTGCTCGACCGCCGGCTGCAGGGGGGCGACGGCTGGGTGAGCGCCCGCAAGCTGCTGCGCCGGCGCGGCTGGTGGCTGATCGCGATCGGGATCGTCCACACGGTGGTGCTGGTCCCGATCGACATCCTCGGCGTGTACGGGCTCGCCGCCGTCCTGCTGGTCGGCCTGCTGCGGCGCGGGGACGCGAGCCTGCTGTGGACGGCGGGGCTCACCCTGGTGCCCGCCACGCTCATCGTCGGGGCCGGCATGTGGTTCGCGCTGGGGCGGGACATCTCCACCTACACCGCGGGAACCGTCGCCGCCGGCGGCCGGGGTTTCTGGGAGCTGCTCCCAGAGCGGCTGATCGCCTGGCCCTTCGGCCTGGTCGTGGCCGTCGTCGCGGTCATCCCCGGGGTCGTGCTGGGGATGTGGGCGGCGCGGCGCCGCTTCCTGGACGAGCCCGTACGCCATCGGGGGTTCCTGATCCGCGCCACGGTCATCACCACCGCCGTGTCCGTCGCCGGCGGCGTCCCGGCGGCCCTCATCCAGACCGGCGCGTGGGCCGAGCCGTCGCAGGCGGCGCTGTGGGCGGCGGTGCTGGCGCAACCCCTCACCGGCTACGCCGGCGGCATCGGCATGGCGGGCCTCGTCGCCCTGGTCGCGATCGGGGCCGCCCGCCGCCGCAACCGGCTCACCACGATGGTCGAGGCCCTCGGCCGGCGCTCGATGAGCCTGTACCTCTTCCAGTCCGTCGCGTTCGTCCTGGTCTTCTACCCGTTCGGCCTGGGGCTGGAGGACGAGCTCGGCCTCGCGGGCGCCACGGCCGTGGCGGCGGGCACGTGGCTGGTCTCGCTGTACCTCGCCGACCTGATGCGGCGCGTCGGTCACCGGGGCCCGGCCGAGATCCTGCTGCGCCGCCTGGCCTACCGCTGAGTCACGGCTCCGGCCCGAGGTAGGCCAGGACCGCGGCGACCCGCCGGTGCACGTCGCCGCTGTTCTCCAGGCCGAGCTTGGTGAAGATGGCGTTCACGTTCTTCTCCACCGACGAGATCGACAGGTGCAGGGCCCGCGCGATGCCGGAGTTCGACCGGCCGTGGGCCATCTCCCGCAGCACGTCCCGCTCACGGGCGGTCAGCGCCTCCCGCTGTCCCCGCACGTCGCGCCGGGCGAGCAGGCCCTCGACCACCTTCGGGTCGATGACCGAGCCGCCCGCCGCCACCGCCCTGATCGCCCCGAGCAGCTCGTCCAGATCCCCCACCCGGTCCTTGAGCAGGTACGCGTAGCCCGCGGTGCCGTGCTTGAACAGCTCGAACGCGAACAGCGCGTCCGCGAACTGCGACAACACGACCACCCCGACCCGCGGGTGCGCGGAGCGGATGCGGTGGGCCGCGTCGATGCCCTCGAAGCCCTGCCGCCACTCCCCTCCGGGCATCCGGATGTCGGTGATCACGACGTCGGGGCCGAGCCGGCGTACGGCGTCCAGGAGCTCGTCGGCGTTGCCCACCGCGCCCACGACCGTGACCTCGCCCGACGTCTCCAGCAGTTGCCGAGTGCCCTCGCGCACCAGGTAGTGGTCGTCGGCCACCACCGTACGGATCCGCTCACCCATCGACCGGCACCCACGCGTTCACCCGTGTCCCCTTCCCCGGCTCGCTGTCCACCGTCAGGCCACCGCCGAGCGCGTCGAGGCGGTCGGCGAGCGTGGCCAGTCCTCTGCGGGCCGCCGCGCCGGGGTCGAAGCCCTTGCCGTCGTCGGCGACCGTCGCGCGCAGGCGGCCGCCCTCCTGCGACAGTCGTACCTCTATGGTCGCCGCGCCCGCGTGCTTGAGCGCGTTCGCCACCGCCTCGCTCACGGTGAAGTACATCGCGCCCTCGACCTGGTCGGCGAACCGCCTGGCGCGCAGCGGCGGGGGCGAGGTCACCGTCGTGCGCACGGGCAGGCGGGAGCAGCGCTCCTCCACGGCCTCCACCAGGCCGCCCTGGCTGAGCGAGGAAGGGTGGATGCCGGCCGCCAGCTCGCGCAGGTCGGCGAGCGTCTGGCGGGCCTGCTCGCGCAGGTGGGCCAGCATGTCGGGGCCCGCGCCCGTGGCCCGGGCGAGTTCGAGGCCGGCGATGAGGGCGACGAGCTGCTGCTGCACGCCGTCGTGGATGTTGCGCTCGATGCGGCGGCGCTCGGCCTCCTGGGCATTGACCAGGCGGCTGACCAGGCCGGCGCTCTGGATGGCCAGCCCGGCCGGCACGGCCAGCGCCTCCAGCAGGCACCGGTCCACGCGGGTCAGCGGGCCGGCGTCCCTGGGGCCGCACTCGATGCGCCCGAGGCCGCCGCGTACCGGCATCTCCAGCACCGCCCGCCCCTCCTCCCGGCCCGAGACCACGCGCGTGCCGTCCGCGAGCGTCACCGCCGCCCACCTGACGTCCAGCCCGGTGCGCACCGCGGCGGCCAGCCGGCCCACCTGCTCCACCGGCTCGGGGGCGTCGTCGAGCGCCGTACCAAGGTCGGACAGCACCTCGTCCACCGTCGGCCGGATGTCGAACACCAGGTGCAGGCGTGACCCCCGGATGCCGACGCGCAGGTCGAGCAGCCGGTGCCGCACGACCGCCACCCCGATCGCGGCGGGCAGCGAGCCGACCACCGCCAGGACCCCGAGTATCCCGACCGCCCCGACCTGCACCCCGCCGAAGTTGAAGAGCGAGAGCAGCACCCCGCCGGCCAGGGTCGCGGTCGTGCCCCCCACCATCCAGGCGTACTGCCCGCGCTCGCCGGAGCCGCTGCGCCGCCAGCGCACCACGAGCCCGCAGAACACGATCGCGGCCATGACCCACGTGACGAGCTGCCCGCCTGCCGACGCGAGCGCCGCGACCACACCCGCCGGGGACAGCGGCCCGGATGACCGGTACGGGCCGAGGCCGCTCACCAGGTATCCCCCGGCGTGCAGGGCGACCGCGATGCCCGAGATCCACGCCACCGCCCGCCAGCGCCGCGTCGGCAGCTGCCCGTCGGGGAACAGCAGGGGCACGAAGATCCAGGTGAGACCGTAGAACACGGCGAACATGGACAGGAGGAACGAGACGAGGAGATCGGGGGCGCCGCGCACCCCCAGCCCCGCGCCGAGGCTGCCGAGCCCCAGGCACAGGCCGGCCGCGAGGAGCAGCCAGCCGTAGCGGAGCGCGGGACGCCTGGCGGCCAGCAGCCAGCCCAGCGCGGGCAGGAGCAGGGCGAGGACGATGTACGCCCACTGCGTCGCCGGGGCGGGCAGGCCGCTCTCCAGCAGCGCGCCGCTCACGGTGCCGGCGGCCGCGATCAACGCCAGCGGCCCGGCCACCAGCCTGAACCTCATAGGGCCCCATCGTGACGAGCGTGCGGGACGGCGTCTACGAGGTTATCCGCATATTTCCTACGGCCAGCCGCACCGCCGAAACGGCGGCCCCCTTGGTGGTCCCGATCTTGCTCCCGGGGCTTTGCTGAAGCCACGAGTCGATCCTCGATTGGAGCCCTTCCATGAACACTCCGTCGAAGCCCGCCCGGTTCCTCGCCGCGGCCGCGGTGGCGATCACCATGTCGGCCTGCGTGAGCGCGCCCGCTCCCGTACAGGCCACGACCGCCCCCACCACCGCCACGACCGCCGCCCCCGGGGTCCCCGACACTCCGGTGGGCCGGCAGCTGGGCTGGCTGCTGGAGGCGACCGCCCGCACGCCGATCCCGGAGAGCGAGCTGGCCGGGCACTTCGCCGCCGGCTTCCTCAAGAAGATCCCGCCCGCGCAGGTCAACCAGGTCCTGGCGGGCTTCACGGGCATGCGGCTGGAGCGGCTGCTGCAGTCGCGGGACACCGCGCTGGCCGCCCGCGTCGTGGTGGGCACCGCGGCGTTCGAGGTCGTGCTCAGCGTGGACGCCGCGGGGCTGATCGACGGCCTGCTGTTCCGCCCGCCCGCCCCGCGGAGCTGGGCCGAGGCGGACGAGCGGCTCCGGGCGGCCTCCCCGCAGGCCGGCTTCCTGGCCGCCGAGCTGACCGCGGACGGCAGGTGCCGCCCCGTGCACGGCCTGGCCGCCGACCAGGCGCGCCCGCTGGGGTCCATGTTCAAGCTGTACGTGCTGGGCGCGGTGGCCGAGCGCGTCAGGAGCGGCGCGTTCGGCTGGGACACCGAGCTCACGATCACGCCCGAGCTGAAGAGCCTGCCGTCCGGCGAGCTCCAGGACCGCCCCGACGGCAGCAAGGTGTCCGTCCTGGAGGCCGCCAAGCTGATGATCTCCATCAGCGACAACACGGCCACCGACCTGCTGGTCCACAAGGTCGGCCGCAAGGCGGTCGAGCGGACGATGCGGGCCTGGGGCGCCCGCGACAAGCGCAACGTGCCCCTTCTGACGACGAGGGAGCTGTTCGTCCTCAAGGGTGTGGACTATCCGCGCCACGCCAGGCGGTACCTGTCGCTCAGCACCGCCGGCCGGCGCGCCTACCTGGACCGGGTCGTGGCCAAGGCGCCGCTGTCGGAGTTCGAGCCGTGGACGGCGCCGCGCGAGCTGGACACGGTCGAGTGGTACGCCTCCCCCGCCGACATCTGCCGGGCCTACGCGGGGCTGGTGAAGCTGGGCGACCCGCGGATCGGCGAGGCCATGTCCATCTCCGACGCGGGACTCGGGCTGGACCGGGCGCAGTGGCCGACCGTGTGGTTCAAGGGCGGTTCGGAGCCCGGGGTGTCGGACCTGGGCTTCCTGGCCCGTACGTCGGGGGGCAGGACGTACGTCGTCACCACGATGGCCGTCGACCCCAAGGCACCGATCAAGCAAAAGACGGGACCGGAGCAACTCGCCGTCGCCCGCGGCGCCTTCACCCTCGCCAAAGAATCCTGACCCGACGATCCCGCCTTTTAGGAGTCCACTTCTTATAATTGGGCTCCTAAAAGGAGGCGAGTCATGCGGATTCCGAAGCCCACGGACATGTTCGACCGCACGTGGGAGTGGGCACAGCTGACCAGATTCGTCTCCGACGACGAGCCTGGAGCGAGCCTCGGTGTCGTCTCGGGCCGGCGGCGCCAGGGCAAGACGTTCCTTCTGGAGGCGATGTGCGAGGCCACGGGCGGCTTCTACTATTCGGCGACGGAGGCCGTCCCGCGGCAGGAGGCGCTCAGGCAACTCGGCGACGCCGTGGGGCGTCATACCGGCGCACCGGGCAGGGTCCACTTCTCTCACTGGGAAGAAGCCCTTGACGCCCTGCTCTCGCTCGGCACCGACCGTCCCGTGCCCGTGGTCATCGACGAGTTCCCCTATCTCGTGCACGGGGCGCCGGAACTGCCATCGTTGATCCAGCGGGCGCTGTCGCCCCGGCGCAGGGAGCGCATCGAGTCCCGGGCGCGGATCCTGCTGTGCGGCTCGTCGATCTCGTTCATGGGCAACCTCCTCATGGGCAGCGCTCCGCTGCGCGGCCGGGCGTCTCTGGAACTGATCGTGCCGACGTTCGACTATCGTGCGGCGCGTGAGTTCTGGGGGCTGGACGACCTGCGGCTCGCGGCGCTCGTCTACCTGATCGTGGGCGGAACACCCGCGTACAAGTCCGAGTTCCTGCGCGGCGCGACGCCGGCGCGTCTGGAGGACTTCGACGACTGGGTGACGGAGCATGTCCTCAGCCCCGCGAGCCCGCTCTTCAGGGAGGTGAGAGCCCTGCTGGCGGAGGATCCGACGCTCACGAACACCGGTCTCTATCACACGGTGCTCGCCGCGGTCGCCGAAGGGAACTGCACGCGAGGCTCCATCGCGAGCCGGATCGAGCGCAAGGCGACGGACATCTCGCACCATCTGACCGTGTTGGCCGACGCGGGACTGCTGACCGTGGAGCCGGACGCGTTCCGGCAGAACCGCTCGGCCTACCGCATCACCGAGCCGCTGGTCCGCTTCTACCACTCGGTCATGAGACCGGTGTACGCCCAACTCGAGCAGGTGCGTCCGGGCCGGACCGAACGCCTGTGGGAGGCCGCTCAGCCGCGCTTCCGCAGCGCCGTGGCAGGCCCGGTTTTCGAGTACATGTGCCGGACCTGGGCCCACACCATGGCCGCCGACGAGACGCTCGGCGGCATGGCCATGCGGGTGCTGTCGGGCGTCGTCCACGACAGCGCCGCCCGCACGGGCCACGAGGTGGACCTCGTCTCGATGGACGCCGACGGCAACGTCCTGGCCATCGGCGAGGCGAAGTGGGGGGACACGATCGGACTGGCTCACCTCGAACGCATGGAGAAGGTCGCGACGCTCCTGCGCGCCCAAGGCCGGGCTCCGAACGTCATCACCCTCTTCAGCGGCACCGGGTTCATGCCCGCCCTGCGGGAGGCCGCGCGGAAGAGCGGTGGCCGGATCCAGCTCGTGGATCTCGAACGGCTTTACCACGGAGATTGATCCGGCCCGGAATAGTTGAAAAGTAAATCGGGTTGTGGAGGGCAGACCCGCTGGAAGGAGCGCGAGATGCCCGCCGTCACCGTAGAGAACCCGTTCACCCTCCCCCGTCTGCCCGAGCCCGTGACCGGGACGCCCGGGCGCAAGGTGCTGGCCGTGGAGACCGCGCCCAGCGGGTTCGAGGGCGAGGGCTTCCCCGTACGCCGGGCACTGGCCGCCATCAAGCCCGAGTACCTGGACCCCTTCGTGATGATGGACCAGATGGGCGAGGTGGACTACGCGGCGGGCGAGCCCAAGGGCACGCCGTGGCACCCGCACCGGGGCTTCGAGACCGTCACCTACATGATCGACGGGGTCATGGACCACCTCGACTCCAACGGCGGCGGTGGCACGATCACCAACGGGGACACCCAGTGGATGACCGCCGGGGCCGGGATCCTGCACAAGGAGGCGCCGCCGGAGTGGCTCGTGCAGCAGGGCGGGCTGTTCCACGGGATCCAGCTCTGGGTGAACCTGCCGGGGTCGAAGAAGATGATCGCCCCGAAATATCAGGACATCGGGGGGTCCAGTGTCGTGCTGCTGAGCAGCCATGACGGCGGGGCGCTGGTCCGGCTCATCGCCGGGGACCTGGGCGGGAACGTGGGCCCGGGCAGCACCCAGACGCCGATCACGCTGCTGCACGCCACCGTCTCTCCGGGGGCGAGGCTGGTCATGCCGTGGCGCAAGGACTTCAACGCCCTGGCGTACGCGCTGTCCGGCCGGGGCACCGCGGGCGCCGAGCGGCGGCCGTTCCACGGCGGGCAGCTGGCCGTGTTCGAGGGGTTCGGCAACCGCCCGGGGCTGGCCACCACCGCCGAGACCATCACGATCTCGGCGGCCAAGGAGCCGCTCGAAGTGATCGTCCTGGGCGGCGAGCCCATCGGGGAGCCGGTGGCGCACTACGGGCCGTTCGTCATGAACACCAAGGCCGAGCTGGTGCAGGCGTTCGAGGACTTCAAGGCCGGCCGCCTCGGCACCGTCCCCGCCCACCACGCCTGACCCCGGCACTTCTCCTCCTCCCAGAGGCCCGCGCCATCCCGGCGCGGGCCTCTTCCCATTTATGGAAGTAGGTAATAAAGTAGGGCTTCATTATGAAGCTTGAACATGATGACGATGAGTTGATCTACGATGCCGACGTCCGGGCGGCCATGAAGGAGTTCACGGGCGGCGACGACACGTCGGCGTTCGAGGCGGCGGCCGCCGTCCGCACGGCTTTCCAGGCCGTCGAGCGCATGCGGTCCCACGGCAGCGAGGGGCGGGGCCTCAGCTCCGGCGCGATGGACATCCTGCTGCGGCTGAGCTCGGCCGGCGACGGCGGTGCCAGCATCGGCGAGCTGGCCCAGGCGGCGGGCGTGAGCCCCAGGAACGTCACCGGGCTGGTGGACACCCTCGAACGCGACGGGCTGGCGCGGCGGGTCCCCGACCGGAACGACCGGCGCTCGGTGCGGGCCCAGATCACGCCCGAGGGGCGGTCCTGGATCGAGGCGTTCAGGAAACCGTCGCAGCTCGCGATGGCGGCGATCTTCCGGGGCTTCACGCCCGCCGAGCTGGCGACGTTGCGCCACCTGTGCCTGCGGCTGGCCGCCGATCAGGAGCGGCTGGCCGAGCACCTGAAAGGGATGAGCGCCGAATGAGCACCAGAGACGTCGTCAGGGGTTATCACGACGCCCGGTTCCGGGGGGACGTGGCGGGGGCGGTGGCGCTGGTCGCCGAATGCTGTACGGGGAGTCGGAGGCGACGCTCGTGTACGACGTGCACACGGCGACGCCCGCCGGCGTCCAGCGGACGGCCGAGCACTTCCGGCTCCGCGACGGGAGGATCGCCACCATCATGCTGATCTTCGACGCGGCCCCGTGGCAGCCGATGGCGTCCGTGATCAGGTGAGCGGGAGGGCGGCGGCGGTCTGGCGCCAGATCCGGCCGTCCTTGAGCACCAGGGTGCCGTACGTGGCGACGCGGTTCCCCCCGACGGTCATCAGGGCGTTGTAGAAGATCACGTCCTCGGTCACCCGGCTGGAGACGATCTCGTCAACCTGGGGCTTGGCGGAGAGATAGGCGGCGAACAGCTCCCCGATCTCAGCGGGGCCCCGGGCGACGCGGTCGAAGCGGACGACCTCGGCCTCCTCGTGATACTGGGCGAGCAGGGCCTCCAGGTCCTGGCCGGCGATGGCGGCGAGCTGGCGGTCGAACACATCCTGGGCGGTCATGCGGCACCTTCCGCGGGGAGCGGGCGGGACAGGTCGTAGGCCACCTGCGCCGCGGCGACCAGCAGGATGGCGGGCAGCGCCACCACCACCGGCAGCAGCGAGGCGGCCAGCACCAGCGCGGCGGCGGCCAGGCGGATGACGCCCGCGCGGCGGCCGCGCGAGCACAGGTGCTGCACTCCGAGCACGGCCAGCGCGAGCGCCGCGGGCACCGCCACCGACCCGCTCGTCCGGGACGGATGCGCGATCGCGTGCTCGATGCCGATCCCGAACGCCACCAGGCCGAGCGACAGCGGCAGGTGCGAGTAGACCCACACCTGCCCGGCCAACCGGGTACGCAGGACGACGGACTCGTCGAGGTGGCCGAAGTAGAGCCACCAGAAGCCCATCGCGATCGCCACCCCGGCCAGCGCGATGAGCAGCGCCCCCGGCGTGACGTCGTGACCCTTCAGACCGATGACGACGGCCGCGACGACCTCGCCGAGGACGATCACGACGAAGAGTCCGAACCGTTCGGGCAGGTGCTCGGTCTGCGGTGGCAGCTTGCCCTGGTGGCGCCGGGCCAGCAGGGGCGTGGCGAGGTCGATGACCAGGGCGACGGCCCACAGCGCGTACCGCTGGGGCGGCTCCACCGCCAGCGAGGCCAGCCAGATGACCACGGCCACGGCGAACCCGGTGGCGTAGCGGTCGGTCAGCGGCCTGGCCTCGGGCACGTGACGGCCGGCCCGTACGTAGGCCACGATGAGCAGCACCCGCGCCGCGGCGTACGAGACGGCGAAGAGCCCGGAGCGCTGCTCGATGTCGCCCACGCTCGCCGCCATGGAGGCGACGGCCAGGATCTGCGGCAGCGCGAGGAGCCGGTGGCTGACGTCGTCGGTGTCGAACCGGTTGGCGTAGAAGACGTATCCCGCCCAGGCCCACCAGACCGGCACGAACAACCCCACGAACGTGAGGATCCCGGCCGTGCCCGCACCCTGGGCGAGCACGGCGGCCAGCTCGGCGACGGCCACGACGAAGACCAGGTCGTACAGGAGCTCCAGCCAGGTCGCCCGGCGGTGCGCGGCTTCGAACAGCCGTAATCGGGGTGGCTGCCACTGGCGACTCGTCACGAGGCCCCTTCCAGTATGTAATTGTGTAATTATGCCCGCCTTGCGCAGGGCTCGCGACACCTATTTCAGGGTGAGGCAGGCGACGCGCTCGCCGGCCGTGCCGACCTCCGGGCCCGAGGTCTTGGTGCCCTGGGAGTGGATCACGAGCGAGCCCGGCAGACTGGCGCTGCGCAGCCCCCAGGGGTTGCGGGCGCTCGACCGGCCGGCGCCGTTGCCGTCGGTGGTGAAATCGAGCCAGACCTCGCTGGTGGCGTCGATCTGGCCGGGGTTGTGCTGGTAGTGGGGGCCCGACTCGTCAGGCTTCTTGCCGCAGGGCTTGGTGTGCAGGTGGGCGCCGTAGTGGTGGTTGGGCACCAGGCCCTCGACGACGAGCGAGGTGCGCGTCTGCCCTCCGGACGACTCGACGGTGACGCTCGCCTGGGAGCCCTGGGGGGCGAGCTTCCGGTCGTAGGCGATGGCTCCGGTGTCGTCGGTGCTGAACTCCCCTGCGGAGTTGAGGTTGACCGTCTCGTCCGGCGACGTCTTGGCGTTCTGGACCGGGACGGGTGGCCCCGCGCAGCCCGCCACGACGGGCGCGGTCAGAAGGACGAGCAGGACTGCGGGCACGCGCATGAGACCCCCATGGTTCGAGCCCCTCCGGCATGAGGGCTCCGAGAGAGCACCACTCTAACGAGTGACCGGCCTGTTACGTACGGTTATTACGTCCTAGGCGCCGTGTTTCGCCGCGATGTCGTCGATCAGGGCGGCCAGCGTGAAGTCGAGGTCGGTGAGCCCGCCCTGGTCATGGGTGGTGAGGGCCAGGTGGAGCGCGCGCCAGCGGATGTCGATGTCGGGGTGGTGGTTGAGCTCCTCCGCCTTGACCGCGATCTCGTCGACGATGCGGATGGCGGTGGGGAAGTCGGGCGCGGTGACCGTGCGCCGGATCTCGTCGCCCTCGCGCCGCCACTCGGGCAGGTCGCTGAGCTTGCTCTCGACGTCCATGGGACCCACATTACGCCAGCGCCCCGAGCCGATCCCGGCGGGCATCTTGCCTAGAACGAGGTTCTAGAAGCAGAGTGGGGCACATGATTGTCGAGTATGCGGACCGGGTCTGGCACGGCGAATCGGACGACAGCATCGTGGACGCGGGCATGCAGGGCAAGGGCGTCCTGACGATCGCGGACGGCCTTGGCTGGTGGTCCGGGTTCGGAAACGTCATCACGTTCGAGACCGACGGGGAGCTGCTGCTGTTCGACACCAGCAGCCCCTTCTCGGCGGCCCGGCTGCACGAGGACGTACGCGGCTGGACGCGGGCGCCGCTGACCACCGCCTTCTACTCGCACGGGCACATCGACCACGTGTTCGGGACGGCACCGTTCGAGGAGTCGGGCCCGCGGGCCACGATCTACGCCCACAGAGCCGTGGCCGATCGGTTCGAGCGATACCTGCTGACCAACGGCTACAACGCGATGATCAACCAGCGCCAGTTCCAGGCGCCCCAGCTCCGCTGGCCGACCTCCTACCGCCACCCCGACGTGACCTACACCGACACGCTGACCGTGCGGCGCGGCGGGCTGACGTTCGACCTGCTGCACGCCAAGGGCGAGACGGACGACGCGACCGTCGGCTACGTCCGCGAGCACGAGCTGCTGCTCCCCGGCGACCTGTTCATCTGGGTCACGCCCAATTGCGGGAACCCGCAGAAGGTGCAGCGCTATCCCCGGGAATGGGTGCACGCGCTGCAGCGGATGGCCGCCATGAACGCCGAGATCATGCTGCCCAGCCACGGCGCTCCCGTCTTCGGCCGCGACCGCGTCCGCCAGGCGCTCCTGGAGACGGCCGAATGGCTGGAGTCGCTCGTCACGCAGACGCTCGGCCTGCTCAACGCGGGCGCCCGGCTCGACGAGATCGTCCATGCCGTGCGCCCGCCGGCCCACCTCTCCGACCGGCCCTACCTGCGGGCCCGCTATGACGAGCCGGAATTCGTCGTACGCAACCTGTGGCGGCTCTACGGCGGCTGGTACGACGGCAACCCGGCCAACCTCAAACCCGCCCCCGACGCCGTGCTGGCGAGATCCGTGGCCGAGCTCGCGGGCGGCCCGGCGGCCCTCGCGGACGCCGCGCTCAAGGCCCTCTCCGACGGGGACGAGCGGCTGGCGGGGCACCTCGCGGAGATGGCCGCCCTGGCGGCCCCGGACGACCCGGGCGTGCATCGCGTACGCGCGGCGGTCTTCTCCGCCAGGGCGGCGAACGAGCTCTCCCTCATGGCGAAGGGCGTCTTCACCTGGGCCGCCTCTGAGTCCGAGCGGCGTTCGTGAGGGTCAGTCCTGCCACCAGTCGGACAGCGGCGGCTGGATCATGGGCAGTGAGTCCTTGGGCACGTCGGCGGGGGCGTCGATGGTGAGCGTGACGGCGTCGGACGCGATGCGCTGCGCGTGCTCGACGATCCAGTCGTCCTTGACGTGGGCAACGTCTACGTTGTATCCGCTGCCGCTGCCGTCCGGGTTGCTCCACTTCACCAGGTAATGGATCTTCATCCCGGCCCGCTCCATGGTGGCTCTGACGTCGGCGACCGGCTTGCCGCGGGCCTGGTACCCCTCGATCACCCCGCCGCCCGGGTCGACGTCGACCTGGATCGGGGTGGCGTAGAGCTCCCCTGGCGCGGCCGGCCTGCCGATGCCGAAGACGATCTTCCCGGGGACGCCGACCGGTATGGAGATCTTGCCGCACCAGGCGGAGCCGCAACCCTCCATCCGCGTGCTGATCGTCACGCGCGTTCCGACCGGGAACTTCCCGTCCATGAGCGCGGGGCCGATCAGCTTGCCCACGTCCTGCGGTGCCACGGGGGCCTTCTTCACCTCCGCGTCCAGACCGACCGCGCGGAACGCCTCGGTGAACTTCGCGGCCTCGGCCTCGGGGTCGTTGACGGTGACCTCGATGAAGTCGTCGCCGGCCCTGAGAGAGACGGCGGCGTTGGCGTACTGGGTGGCGGGGCCGCCGAACGGGGTCCACACGACGAGGGCGGCGGCCAGCGCGGCGGACACCACGCCGAGCCCGGCCAGGCGCCGCACGGGCAAGCGCCGGCGTACGGGCTCGCGCGCCTCGGCCATGATCGACTCCAGCAGCGCCCGCGCGCCCGCCCCGGACGCCTGCCCCAGGGGCTCCCCGGCCAGGTCCTCGTCGCGCACGCGTGCGAGATCGGCGATGTTCACAGGTTGCTCCCTTCGGCGGCGACGGCGCGCGAGTGCTCGATCCCGGCCTCGGCCAGGCCCCGGGCGAAGCGCTTGCGGGCGCGGTAGAGCCTGACCCGCACGGTGTTGGCGGAGACGCCGAGGACCTTGGCGATCTGGCGCGGGTCCAGCTGCTCCCAGGCGACCAGCGCGAGCAGCTCCCTGTCGCTCTCGGGCAGGGCGCGGAACACCCGCCCCATCTGGGAGAGGTCCTCACCGGGCGGCCGGGCGACGAGCGGCGTGGCGGCGAGCTGCGCGCGCAGGGCGGCGGTGCGCCGCTCGTGCCGCCGCTCGCCGCGCCGCTGGTTGGCCAGCACCTTCCGGGCCACGCCGAAGAGCCACAGCCTGGCCCCGTCCCCCTTGGGGATCTCCTCGACCCGGCGCCAGGCGATCATGAAGGTCTCGGCCACCACGTCGGCCGCGTCGTCCGGATCGGGACAGCGGCGCAACGCGTACCCGAGCAGCGGCCGGTACGAGGATCCGTAGATCTCCTCGAACCGGCTTTCGGGATCGAGTCCCACGTGGGCTCCTCACTTGAGTGCGTCAACACTCAAGCGCATGTCCGGAATGTCGCCAGCATTACCGGGGTCAGCCGAAGTGGGCGCGAGTCTCCGCGAACGCCTGGTCCGTGCCCTCCAGGGCGGCCGCCACGTCGGCCTCCGTGTGCGCGGCCGACATGAACCAGTTGTGCCACGGGTGCAGGTAGACCCCGTGCCGCAGGCAGGCGTCGCTCCAGTGCATCGCCACGGACAGGTCGGCGTCCCCGTCGAAGCTGAGCCACGGGATCGTCACCGGCCCCGTCTGGTTGACCACGAAACCGTGCGACTTGGCCTGCGCGTACAGCCCCTCCCTGAGCTGCGTCCCCGCGCGTTCCATGGCCGCGATGCCGTCGGTGTCGCGCAGCGTCTCGATGGTGGCCTTGGCCGCCGCCATCGCCACCGCCGAGAACCAGAACGACCCCGTCGAGTACAGCGTCTGCGCGGGCCCGCGCAGCGCGTCGGTGCCGGTCACGGCGGCGATCGGGTAGCCGTTGGCGATCGCCTTCGACCAGGCGGTCAGATCGGGGCGCACACCGTACGGCTCCCACGACCCCCGCAGGTCGATGCGGAACCCGGCGCGCACGTCGTCGATCACCAGGGCCGCGCCGAGCCGGTCGGCCAGCGCCCGGGCGCCCCGCGCGAAGGCGGGCTCCACCAGCTCCTGGTCCTCGAACGAGTCGTGCCTGAAGGGCGTGACGATGATCGCCGCCACGTCACCCTCCACGGTCGCCGCCGCGGCCTCCAGGGACTCCAGGGAGTTGTAGGTGAACTCCACCAGGTCGGCCCGCTCGTTCGGCGTCGTCCCCGACAGGGACGGCGTGCACCAGGGGTCGGCCCCGTGGTAGGCCCCGTGGGCCATCAGCACCTTCGTCCGCCCCGTCGCGGCCCTGGCGACCATGAGCGCCTGCGTGGTGGCGTCGGTGCCGTTCTTGGAGAACATCGCCCAGTCCGCGCTCGGCACGGTGTCCACCAGCAGCTCCGCCAGCTCCACCATGATCGGCCCCGGGCCGTTGAGGCAGTCGCCGAGCGCGGCCTGGCGGGCGGCGGCCTCCTCCACGCGCGGGTGCCGGTGCCCGAGCACCACGGGGCCCCAGCTGCACATGAAGTCGATGTACGCGCGGCCGTTCACGTCCCACTGGCGGCAGCCGTCGCCGCGCTCGAAGAACTGGGGGAAGCCGGGGGCGAAGAGGGCGGCGTTGAGGTGGCCGTACATGCCGCCGGGCACGACCTTGGCGGCCCGCTGACGGAGTTCTGCGTCGGTGGTCATGGAGGGAAGTCCTAGTGGGAGAGGAGGCTGAGGGTGGAGTCGAGGTCGGTCAGCCCGGCGTCGGAGCCGAGGCCGGTGGCGACGCGGGCGGCGGCGGCCGTGCCCCAGCGGGCGGCGGTCAGGACGTCCCGGTCGTGGAGCAGGCCGGTGAGGAAGCCGGCGCAGTAGGCGTCGCCGCAGCCCGTGGTGTCGGAGACCTCCGTCTTCAGCGCCGGCACGTGCTCTGACACGTGATCCGGGCCGTCCGGGGTCACGACCAGGCTGCCGGCCGCGCCCAGGGTGACCAGCACGCCGCGCGGCCCGTCGGCGAGCAGCGCCCGCGCGGCGGCCTCGACGTCCTGGGCGCCGGTCATGAGCAGCGCCTGGGACTCGTTCGGCAGCACGTAGTCCACGTGGGGCAGGAACGCGCGGGCCATGCCCAGCAGGTCGGGCATCTCCGACAGCAGGTCCATCGTGACGATGGTGCCGGCGGACCGGACCGCGTCGAGGAGGGCGAAGAAGGCCGGATCGCCGAGGCCGAACGTGACGTCCATGCCGCCCAGGTGGATCGCGCGGGCCGAGCGCAGCACGTCCGTGTCCAGGTCGGGGTAGGCGACGGTCAGGTTCGCCCCGGGCACGTGGAAGCTGGGGCGCCCGCCGTCCGGCCTGATGGGCAGGATCGAGGCCGCCGTCTGCTCCCCCGCCCTGCGGACCAGCCGCGTGGCGTCCACGCCGCGCTTGGCCAGCACCATGAGCAGGAAGTCGCCGAGCTCGTCGTCGCCGATGGCGCCCATGGTGACCACGTCGTTGCCCAGCTTGACCAGGTCCACCGCCGTGCCCGCGGCGGCTCCCGCGGCGGTGAGGCGGATCTGGTCGACCAGCACGGTGTCCTGGCCCTCGGGGATGTGCTCGACGGGCCTGGTGAGGATGTCGACGATGTGGACGCCGACGGTGACGACGGTCATAGTCTAAATAGACAGACGTCCGAATAAAAAGTCAACGGAGGATTCGATGCCGAAGATCGTCGATCACGACGAGCGCAGGCGCGAGGTCCTGTCAGCGGCGCGCCGGGTGATCGTCAGGGACGGCATCGACGCCGCCACCACCCGCGCCATCGCCAAGGAGGCGGGCTACTCCAACGGGGTGCTCGCCCACTACTTCGCCGACAAGGACGAGATCCTGCTGTCCGCGCTGCGTCAGTCCCACCAGCGCATCCGCACCCGGCTGACCCGCAAGGTGGACGGCGTCAGCGGCCTGGCCGCGCTGCGCGAGGTGCTGCTGGACAACCTGCCGCTGGACGGCGAGCGCAGCCAGGAGACCCGGCTGGAGGTCAGCTTCTGGAGCCGCAGCCTGGCCTCGGAGCGGCTGGCCGAGGTGCAGCGGGCGGAGGCGGGCGAGCTGCGCGCCGCCGTACGCGACCTGCTCGGCCGGGCCCGCGCGGCCGGCGAGCTGCGGACGGACGACGACCTCGACGACGTCACCGAGCACCTGCTCGCCCTCGTCGACGGCCTCAGCCTGCACCTGATGCTCTACCCCGGCCGCCTGACCCGCGCGGACGTCGAGCGGATCATGCTGCGCGCCGTTGATCGCCTGTGATGGACTACATTCCACACATATGAGCCCCCGTGAGCAGTTGTGCGAGTACGGCCGCCGCGCCGTCGACCTCGGCCTGGTGATCGGCACCTCGGGCAACCTCAGCGTGCGCGAGGGTGACCTGGTCGCCGTGACGCCGTCGGGGGTGGCGCTCGACCGGCTGACGCCCGAGATGTGCCCGGTCGTGGACGTGGCGGGCCACCTCGTGGAGGGCGATCTCCAGCCGTCCAGCGAGACCCCCATGCACCTGGCCGTCTACGGCACCACGGACGCGCGGGCCATCGTGCACACGCACTCGGTGTTCGGGACGGTGGTGGCCACGACGATGACCGAGCTGCCGCCCGTGCACTACAACGCGCTCATGCTGGGCGGGGTGGTCAAGGTCGCCGAGTACGCCACGTACGGCACGCCCGAGCTGGCCGCGAACGTGCGTGCCGCCCTGGAGGGCAAGCGCGCCGCCCTGATGGCCAACCACGGCGGGGTGACCATCGGGGGGACGCTGGAGGAGGCGTTCGAGCTCACCCGGCTGCTGGAGTGGCTCTGCGAGGTGTACGTCCGGGGGCTCGGCGTCGGCAAGCCGACCGTCCTGACGGATGAGCAGCTCGCCGCCGTGGTGGACCGGGCTCTCAACCCCCCGGAGTTCCCCCGGCTATGAGAGTGCGGCCTGCTCGGCCAGCCCGAGGGGCAGCCCGCCGGATCCCGCGATCCGGTCGTGGAACTCCTTCAGCGGGCCATGGAACGACTCCCGGATGCGGTCGATCTCGATGGCGCCGGTGAGGTAGGACGGGGCCTGGGTGGGCCAGGCGCAGTAGCGGTTGACCTCGCCCTGGGCCGTGCCGGGCGACAGCGACGCCTTGGTGGCCATGAACGTCTCGGCCTCTTCGATGGACATGTCCTCGCAGTGCAGGGCCGTGTCGACGACGATCCTGGCGGCGCGGAAGATGCGGCAGTCCAGGTGGGCCAGCTCGGTGGCGGGGGTGTCGAAGTAGCCCTGCTCGTGCAGCAGCTTCTCGACGTACAGGGCCCAGCCCTCGGTGAAGTACGGGGTCCGGAAGACCTTGCGCACCGTACGCGGATTGCCCGCCATGTACGACAGGTGCCAGTGGTGCCCGGGGTAGGCCTCGTGGACGGCGATCGACGGCATCTGGGCCCGCGAGTTGGTGCGCAGGCGCTGGCGTACCTGCTCGGGGGTGAAGTCGTCGGGCGTGTACGGGACGAAGAAGATGCCGGTCCGCGAGGTGCTGAGCGGCGGCGGGGACAGGTAGTGGGCCACCGACAGGACGGGCCGGGTGTACTCGGCCGACGGCAGCACGTGGCACTCCTCGCCGCCGGCGAACGTGACGAGGTCCCGCTCGCGGACGAACTCGCGGGCCCGCAGGGTCTCCGCCTCGTACTCGGCCCGCATGTCGTCGAGGGTCGGCGGGTGGTCGTCCATGAGGAACTCCATGGCCGCCCGCCAGTCCTGGGTGCCGTTGACCCGGACAGCGACCTCGCGCATGCGCGCGTCCAGCTCCGCCCAGGCGGCCTTGCCCTTCTCGTGCAGCTCGGCGGCGCCGTACCCGAGCAGCTCGCGCTCGCGCAGCAGCGTGGAGTAGAGCCGCTCCCCCATGCGCCAGGTGCCGCCGCACTCGAAGCCCTCCAGGAAGGCGACGAGGTCGTCGAACGCCCGCGCGGCCGGCTCGGCCGCCGCGGCCAGCCGGGCACGCAGCTCGGCGTCCTCGACCATGGACGGGATCGTGCGGGTCAGGAAGTTGCGGCCGGTGCGCGCCTGGCCCAGCCCCCGGGTGACCAGGAGCGGGGCGGCCAGGTCGGGGTCCAGGTTCGCCCGGCAGGCCGCCAGCACGCCGGGCACCTCGGCCAGGCGGGACAGGGCGGAGGCGACCAGCTCGGGCTCGGGCTTGAGCCGGCGCTGGAAGGGCGTGTACAGCGAGGTGAAGACGGCGCCGAGGTAGACGCTCGGGTCGCGCCGCCACTCGGGCCAGGACGCGAGCACGATCGAGCCCTTGAGCTGCGACAGGACGAGGTCCCTGTCGATCGCGTCGTCCGGCGACGGGGCCTCGGTGGCCGAGAGGCGGTCGTACCAGAGGGCCTGCTCGCGCTCGCGGGCCTCCCAGCCGGAGGCGGTGAAATCGCCGAGGGTGTGATCGTAACCGTCGGCCCCGAGGGAGGCGGCGACGACGGGACGGTCGGAAAAGTACCACTTGAGAAACTCGTCCACCGATGCACCATATCCTGAGCAAATGCCCCTGCAGATCACTGGCGCGCTAGGCGACCCTGACCTGATCCGCCTCCCCTGGGAGGTCCCCCTTCAAGACTGGCCCCAGCACCATCTGGTGGACCTGCCGCGGGGCATCTCGCGGCACGTCGTGCGCTTCGCCCGGCTGTCCGGGAAGGTGTACGCGATCAAGGAGATCAGCGAGCGCTACGCCAAGCGGGAGTATCAGCTCCTGTGGGACCTGGCCAGGCTGGACGCGCCCGCCGTGGAGCCGGTCGCGTACGTCACCGGCCGCGAGGACGGGCTCGACGCGGCGCTGATCACCCGGCACCTGCAGTTCTCACTCCCCTACCGCGCGGTCATGTCGGGCACCCTGCGCCCCGACACGCTCACCCGGCTGCTGGACGCGCTGGCCGTGCTGCTGGTGCGGCTGCACCTGAACGGCTTCTACTGGGGTGACTGCTCGCTGTCCAACACGTTGTTCCGCCGCGATGCGGGGGCGTTCGCGGCGTACCTGGTGGACGCCGAGACCGGTGAGATGCACCCGATGATCAGCGAGGGGCAGCGGCTGGGCGACATCGACACCGCGCACACGAACATCTTCGGCGAGATGCTCGACCTGGAGGCCGGCGGGCTGCTGCACCCGTCGATCGACCCCATGGAGACCGCCGAGGACGTCGTGGCCCGCTACCACCGCCTGTGGAACGAGATCAACGAGAGCGAGATCATCGAGGAGGTCGACTGGCACCGCGTGGAGCAGCGCATCAGGCGGCTGAACCTGCTGGGCTTCGACGTGGCCGAGATGATGGTGCGGCGCAAGGTCGGCACCGGGCGGCTGATCGTACGGCCCAAGGTCGTGGACTCCGGGCACCACCAGCGGCGCCTGCTCCGGCTGACCGGTCTCGACGTGGAGGAGAACCAGGCGCGGCGGCTGCTCAACGACCTCGACGGGTTCCGGGTGGCCAAGGGGCTGCGGCACGAGGACGAGGCCATAGTGGCGCACCGGTGGCTGGCGGAGGTGTTCCAGCCGACGGTCGAGGCCATCCCCGCGGACCTGCGCGGGAAGCTGGAGCCCGCGCAGCTCTTCCACGAGATCCTCGACCACCGCTGGTACCTGTCGGAGCAGGAGGGCGCCGACGTCGGGCTGACCACGGCGGTGAAGTCGTACGTGAACAACGTGCTGGTGCACAAGCCCGACGAGCGGGCGCTCCTGCCCGACGAGCCCGTTCAGTAAGCCACGGAGATGCGCCGGCGCGGATGGGCGTTGCGCTCCACCTCGTCCGCGATCGCGACCGCGTAGTCCTCGGCGGTGATGAAACTGCGCCCCTCGGGGTCGCTCATCAGCGTGTCGCCGCCGAGCCGGTAGCTGCCCGTCCGCTCCCCCGGCGCGATCTCCGCCGCCGGCGAGACGAACGTCCAGTCGAGGTCCTCGACCTCCTGGTAGAGCCGCAGCGCCGCCCGCCCGGCGAGGGACTCCTTCTTGTAGATCTCCGGGAAGCCGGGCGTGTCGACCAGGTCCTGGCCGGGGGCCACCTGCAGGCTGCCGGCCCCGCCCACGACGATCAGCCTGCGCACGCCGGAGGCGCGCACGCCGTCGATGAGCGCGCGGTTGGCGGCGAGGAAGGGGGCCTCCGGCTCGGTGCCGTCGCGCGGCGGGGCGATGGCGGAGATGACGGCGTCATGACCCTCGGCGAGCGTGGCGGCGTCACCGACGTCGCCCTTGACGGGGCCCCTGCGGCTGACGCCGGTCACCTCGTGGCCGCGGGAGGCGAGTTCGGCGGCGATGCGCTGCCCGATCATGCCGGTCGCGCCAAAGAGAAGGATCTTCATGTCGCCAAGAGTATCCATCGGATACTGGTTACTTCATCGTGCTATAAGTACCTTATGGATACCGGTGATGTCTTCGACCCGAACTGTCCGACCAGGGTGGTTCTCGATCGGATCGGCGACAAATGGTCGGTCCTTGTGCTGCTCTGCCTCATCGCCGGGCCGATGCGCTTCACCCAGCTCAGGGCGCGGATCGGCGGGGTCACGCCCAAGGTGCTGACCCAGACGCTGCGCGCCATGGAGCAGGACGGGCTCCTGACGCGGGAGGTGTTCGCGGAGGTGCCGCCGCGGGTGGAGTACACGCTGACGGACCTGGGCCGGTCGCTGCACGACCCGATCTCCGTGGTGGCCACGTGGGCGGAGCAGAACGTGAACGAGATTCTTCGTTGCCGCGAAAAGTATTCATAAATCGTACAGTTATGCGCAACGGTGTTGTTTTTCTACTTCGTAGCCGTATAAAAGCTCAACGCCCGCCTTCGGCGGCCTCTCCGGTGTGATCCCACCCCCCTACGCTGTCCCCGTCCCAAGACGGCGAGGGAGGTCACGTGCTCGGAATCGACACCTGCCTGGCAGAGGTCATGTCCATACCGGGGGCGCTGGACGCCATGCTGGTGGACCACACGAGCGGTATGGCGGTGGCCTTCAGCAGCGCGTCAGGTGTGGACGCCGACCGGTCGGCCGCCGCGCTGACCGAGGCCCTGCGCGCCACCACCGACGGCCTGGCCCGCTCGTGCCCGGGCGAGGTCGTACGCATCGACGACATGCTCGTCACCACGGACAAGGGCCACCACCTGCTCCGGATGATGGAGACGGTGTTCGAGGGCCCTCTCGTTCTGTACGTCCGCCTTGACCTGGAGCGATCCAACCTGGCCCTGGCCAGGCACCGCCTGCGGTCCCTCTCCGGCCTCCTGACGACGTGACCCATGACGCGGCTCGACACACTCCTGGCCGGGCTCGCCCGCGAGCGCTCCACGGGCGCGCTCCGGGTCGGCAGGAACGGCACGATCTTCCTCGCGGACGGGCGCGTGACGTACATGGAGTGCGCCCAGGCCCCCAGCGTCGAGCGGCTGCTCGCCGCCAGGGGGCTGACGACGGAGGCGGCGCTGCGCGGGCTGCAGGCCGACGGCGGCTGCGAGCGGCTGCTCGCCGAGGGGCCGGTCACGGCGGGCGAGCTGCAGTACGCGGTGCTCGGCGGGGTCCTCGACGCGGCCTTCTTCCTGCTGCCGATCAGCGGGTCGCGGCCCAAGTTCCGCCCCGGGGAACGGCACTGGCTGGGCGGGCAGTGGTTCTTCGACGTGCCGGGGCTGGTGCGGGAGTGCGCGCGCCGGCGGGCGCAGCTCGCCCAGGCCTGGCCGTCCGCCGACGTGGACACCCTCCCGGTGCGGCCGCTGGGGCGGCTGCCGGGGCACGCGGTGACGCTGAGCCGGGTCCAGTGGGAGGTCCTCGTCCGGGCCGACCACAAGGCGACGCCCCTGGAGCTGGCCAAGCAGATCGGGCGGCCGGCGTACCCGGTGCTGCTGGCCGTCCGGCGGCTGGCGGCCTCGGGCCTGCTCGCCGAGCCGGACCCGGCCCCCGCTCCCGGACTGCCCAAGCGCGGGCGGCAACCGGCCGCGGAGCACCCGCCGCACGACCCCAAGGCCGCGGCCCTGCCGCTGGGACCGCCCGTGACCGGGAACCCGACCGACCTGGCACTGCTGATGCGGCTGAAGAAGGCGCTGGAGGAACTGTCGTGAGGTTCCCCTCACTCAGGAGGAGGCCACCGGTGGAGCTACGACAAGAGGTTCTGGAGGAGATGGCGCTCCTGCGTGAGCGCACCCCGGACGTGAACGGGAGCGTCGCCTGCACGGTGGACGGCCTGCCGATCGCCTGCGACCTCGAAGGGAAGACGGGCGAGCAGGCGGCGGCGCTGTCGGCGGCGCTGGTCGCGATGAGCAGGCGGATGCTGAGCATGACCGGCCAGGGGGCGTTCGAGGAGACGCTCGTCTCCGGCTCCGCCGGATTCGTGGCCTTCTACGCCGCCGGCCCCACCATCGTCCTCACGGTCCTGGCCGGACCCGGCGCGAACGTCGGGCTGCTTCGGCTGGAGGGCAGGAAGACGGCCGCCGGAGTGGCCGCCGTCGCAGCACGGAAGCACTGATCCAGCCCCGCTGAGAAGGAGGAGGAAGCATGGCCGGCATGGACGTCTCTCTCAAGGAGATGATGCAGATCGACGGCTCGATCGGAGCCGCGATCGTCGATCACGGCAGCGGCATGGCGCTGGGCACGCTCGGCGGCTCCAAGGACCTGGATCTCCAGGTCGCCGCGGCGGGCAACACGGAGGTGGTCAAGGCCAAACTCCGCACGATGGACTCGCTGGGCCTCAAGGACGCCATCGAGGACATCCTGATCACGCTGAGCGGGCAGTACCACATCATCCGCCCGATCACCGGGCGCGGCGGCAAGGGGCTGTTCCTCTACCTGGCGCTCGACCGCGGGCGCGCCAACCTGGCGCTGGCCCGGCACCAGCTCAAGGGCATCGAGGGGAAGCTGGAGGTCTGACCGCCCTCATGGTGGCCCGCTCCCCGGCGGGGGGGGCCACCGGCGAGCGTCAGGCGGAGGTCAGCTTGGTGATCTCGGTGACGAAGTCGGGCCAGAGCGCGCGCGGCAGGTCGTGCCCCATCCCCGGGTACGTCACCAGCCGCGCCCCCGGGATGGCCGCCGCCGTCGCGCGACCGCCGGCCACCGGGACCAGCGGGTCGGCCTCCCCGTGCAGCACCAGCGCGGGCACCGCCACCGAGGCCAGCAGCTCCGTACGGTCCCCCGACCTCATGATGGCGGCCAGTTGCCGGGCCGTGCCGGCCGGGTCGAAGCAGCGGTCGTAGGCCAGCCCGGCCATCGCGGCGATCCTCTCCCGGTCCAGCTCGTAGCCGGGCGAGCCGATGACGGACCAGGTCTGCACGGCCTGCGCCAGCACCGCCTCGCGGTCGGCGGCCGGCCGGCCCATCAGCACCGCGGACGCGGCCTCCGTGGGCGGGGCGACGGAGGGGCCGGGCGTGGACATGATCGAGGTCAGGGTCAGCACCCGCGCCGGATGCCGGATGGCCAGCGTCTGGGCGATCATCCCGCCCATCGAGGCTCCCACCACGTGGGCGGCCGGCCAGCCGAGGGCGTCCATGAGGCCCGCGGTGTCGTCGGCCAGGTCGTCCAGCAGGTACGGCGAGGGCGTGCCCATCGCGGGCACCCCCAGGTCGTGGAAGTGCGTCGACAGGCCGACGTCGCGGTTGTCGAACCGTACGACGTGATGTCCCTGCTCCGCGAGCAGCTCGCAGAGCCCTTCGTCCCATTGGATGAGCTGGGCGCCGAGCCCCATGATGAGGAGCAGGGGACGTCCCGACGGTGAGCCGAAGCTCTCGTAGGCGATTTCGATGCCGTTTGCGGCTACGCGCGTGGTCACGACGACCAGAATGACATTCTGGTCAGCCCGCGTAAAGTCAGTGCTCGGCGGGAACGGGGCCCGAGAGGAGCACGCCGCCCTGCGACGAGGACTCCTCCGCCTGCGGCGGGGTGGCCGGGTTACGGTCACGCTCGGCCCAGGCGCCGGTCGAGAACGCGACCGGGTAGTTCTTCTTGCCCACGCCGTCACCCCACTTGGTGATGACGTAGTCGACCTCGATGTGCCCCTGGCCGCCGACGCCGTCCACTCCCAGGGTGTCGGAGTTGAACTCGCCGCCGGTCAGCTCGGCGAACGTCTTGGCGTCGAGGTCGAGCATGATGCCGCGGTTGGAGGGAGCGCCGGGGCCGCGGTCACCCACGAAGAAGGGCATCTTCTTGCCCTTGTAGACCACGTAGCCCTCGGTCAGCAGCGGCCAGCTCGGGCTGGCGGCCAGCCCCTTCTGCATGGGCTTGCCGCTGGCGGGCAGGCCGGTGTCGCCGGCGCGGCCGGAGGAGTCGTCCCAGAAGTACGACGCCGTGGTGGAGCCCTTGAGCAGGACCTTCTCGTCTGTGTCGGTGTCGGCGTGGGCGGGAGTGCCGACGATGGTCAGCGCTGCGATGGCGGAGGTGGTGAGGAGGGTGAAGGAACGCAGGCCAAATCGAGCAGACATGAAAAAGTGAAACCCTTCGCGAGGGGACAGGGAGTTGCGCTCACAGGGGGAGCACGCGCAGCGGAGCTAGAGCACCTGACGATGCTGCGCGGAGCGCAAAATACGAGCCTTGAGGAAGGGGACCGCTCAGTGGGCGGCCGGCACGGCGCTGTCTGGGGGTACGACGCGGTGGTGCATGGGGTAATGTTTCCTCTCCATCACGCCTACCGGGTTAGCTGACGGGTTCGGGCGTGGAGATGCCCTACCGGCACGCGGCCGGATTCACCCCAGTGAGGTGGTTCCCCGGTTCCCGATGGTTCGGGATTCGGCGCCAACCGGTGGTCCATCTTGGGTAAGGACTAGGTCACCGGCTGGTAATGGCGATTACTCTAACTACCGATTCGGACAAACGCAAACGAATCGTATGAAAGAGTCGAAGATCTACCTTCGAAGGTAAAGAGAAAGGGGGCACGGCATGCCGTACCCCCTGAGAAATCCAGCCTCAGCCGCCGCTCTTGCGCCTGAACGATCTCTTACTCGTAGCCGGACCGTGCGCCCCGTGGATCTTCGATGGGTCGACGCCCCTGCCACCGGCGCCTGAGCCCGCGGCCTGGTCGCGCTTGCGCTCCAGCGCCTCGCGGAACTTGCGCTTCATCTCGTCCTCGGGAGTTTCGCTGACTTCCGGCTCCGGTGTATCCGCCATGAGGACCTCCATGGTGTTGGGGACAATCACAGCTTCGCATGGAGCCGCTTATGACGCGAAACCGGCCTCAACCTTGTGTTGCGGCACGGACGGCGCCTCCAGCCGCTTGTTCGGCATGGCCACCAGCGCCACCAGGGCGATCATCGCCCCCACCACTCCCAGCGACGGGATGACCACGGCCGCCGCGGAGGCGTGCGCGGCGGCCATCCCGTGCGCGGGCGCGCTCGCGGCGACCTCCGCGGTGTAGAGGGTGCCGCCGACGGCCAGCGCCACCGAGCCGCCGATCTGCCGGAAGAAGGTCAGGTTGGCCGAGGCCACGCCGAGGTGCCGCGGCTCGACCGACTGCTGTGCCGCCACCGTCAGCCCGGACAGCATCGGGCCCATCCCCAGCCCCAGCGGCAACATCCACAGCGCCAGCGCCAGGCCGCCGGTGGCCGGCGTCAGGCCGAGGCACAGCACCGCGCCGGTGACCAGCAGGAACGGCGAGGCGACCAGCCACGGCTTGTACACCCTGGTCCTGGACATCAGCGTGCCCATCAGCACGCTGCCCGCCACCATGGCCAGCGTCATCGGGTAGATCCGCAGCCCTGACTCGGTGGCGCTGACACCCAGCGCCTCCTGGAAATAGCGCGGCAGGAAGACGACCCCGGCGTACATGCAGAACGCGGTGCAGAACGAGGTCAGGTTCACCAGCGTGTACGTGCGGTTGGCGAACAGGCCCATGGGCATGATCGGGCTCGCCGCCCGCCGCTCGACGGCCACGAACACCGCCAGCAGCACCAGCGCGAGCAGGATCGGCCCGGCCACGGCGGCGTCCGTCCACGTGTGGCCGTCCAGGCCCTTCTCGGTCAGCCCCAGCAGCAGCGCACTGATGGCCACGGTGAAGACGGCGATGCCCGCGTAGTCGGGGCGCCCGCCGCCCGTTCCGGGCCGCCTCGGCAGGCGCAGCGCGACGATGGCGATCAGCACGGCCCCGAGGGGCACGTTCACGTAGAAGGCCCAGCGCCAGCTCGCGTGGTCGGTGAACAACCCGCCCAGGAACGGCCCCGCCAGGAACGTCAGCCCCATCACCCCGCCGATCGCCCCCTGCGCCCGGGCGCCGTTCGACCCCGGCGGGAACATCTCCATCATCAACGCGATCGACAGCGGCAGCAGCGCGCCCGCGCCGAGCCCCTGCACCGCGCGGAACACGATGAGCTGCACCATGTCCTGAGCCACCCCGCACAGCGCCGAGCCCAGCACGAACACCACCATGCCGATGAGCAGCAGCGGCTTCCTGCCGTGCTGGTCGGACAGCCTGCCGTAGAGCGGCACGGTCACCGTGGAGGTGAGCAGATAGGCGGTCACCACCCAGGTGTAGAGCCCGCTGCCGCCCAGCTCCGCCGTGATGCGGGGCAGCGCCGTGCCCACGATCGTCTGGTCCAGCATCGCCAGGAACATCCCGCCGAGCACGGCCAGGAGCACCAGCCCATTGCCCCGCGCCTTAGTGTCAGTTTTCACATGTGAGAACTTATATGTAACTTCTGACATGTCAAGGCTTCGATATGCTGGCCCTCATGTCCCTACGGATCGCACTGCTCGGGTTGCTCTCTGCCGTCGGCCCCGCGAGCGGCTACGACCTGGCCAAGAAGTTCGAGCACTCGCTCAACCACGTCTGGCAGGCCGGGCACACGCAGATCTATCCGGAGCTGGTGAAGATGGCGGCCGACGGGCTCGTACAGGTCGAGTCGGAGGGCGCCCGGGGGCGCAAGATCTACGCGATCACCCCGGAGGGGGCGCGCGAGCTGGACGAGTGGATGGGCGAGCACACGCCGTCGGTGACACCCCGCAGCGAGGTCGCGCTCATGGCGTTCCTGCTGCCGCTGATGGAGCGGGACCGGGCGGTCGAGGTGGTCGAGCGGATCAAGGCCCGCTACCAGAAGCGGCTGGCGGTGCTCGGCTGCAAGCCGGCGGGCGAGTTCGGCCGGTACGCGCTCGACCTGGGCCTGGCCCAGGCCAGGACCGTCATCCAGTGGGCCGACGAGACCGTGGCCGACCTCAGGCGGCGCTGACCGGCCAACGGTAAAGGGGACTGGCTCTGTTCCTGGTGTTGTGTTGGAGCGACCCAGGAAATAGATCCCGCGATGAGTCTCCTCGGTCGTGACCTGGCGATAGATCTGGGGGCCGCGAGCACGCGCATCTACGCCAAGCGCAAGGGCATCGTGCTCGACGAGCCCTCCGCCGTCATGTGCGACGGCCGCACCGGCAAGGTCATCGGGTACGGCGCGGAAGCCGCCGCCCTGGGCGCCGGCGGCCGGACGTGCTGGCCGGTCAGCGGCGGGCTCCCGGCCGACGCCGAGCTCGCCCGGCGCATGATCCGCCATTTCCTGCGCAAGGTGCACTGGCACCCGTACGCCCGGCCGCGCCTGGTCCTGGCGCTGCCCGGCGACTCCACCCCGATCGACCGGGCCGCGCTGCGCGACGTGGCGTACGAGGCCGACGCCAGGACCGTGCGGCTGATCCCGCACCCGCTGGCGGCGGCGCTCGGCGCGGGCCTGTCGCTCACGGACTGCACCGGCCACATGGTGATCGACATCGGGCGGGACTCCGCCCGGATCGCGGTGCTGTCCGGCGAGTCCGTGGTGGCAGCCGGCTCCGTCCCGTACGGGGGGCGGGCCGTGAGCAGGGCCATCGCCCGCTACGTCGAGCGCGAGCACGGGCTGCAGCTCGACGACGCCGAGGCCGAGTCGGCCAAGCGGCGCGCGGGCGGCGGGGAGGCGGAGGTCGTGGTGCGGGCCCGCGATCCGGACACCGGCCGGGAGCGCGACCTGGCGCTGCCCGTCCAGCGGATCTTCGAGGTCACCGCGCAGCCGATCGAGTCCATCGCGCGGGCGGCGGAGGAGACCGTCGAGCGGTGCCCGGCCGAGCTGGCCGCCGACCTCGGGGTTCGCGGCGCGGTACTGGTCGGCGGCGGGGCGCTGCTGCGCGGGCTGGGCCGGCGGCTGCGCGAGGCGCTGTGCATGCCGGTGCACCGGGCGGAGCGCCCGCTGGAGTGCGTGGCGCTCGGGCTGGGCAGGTGCGTGGACGAGCTGGGACTGATCGGGAGGTTCCGGGGCGGCCGTACATGACGGACGACCTCTTCCACACCGGGGTCTCACTCGCCGACAAGGCCATCAGGACCGTCGCCGTCTACCTGACCGTGGCGGCGCTGCTGCGGATCGGCGGCAAGCGCGGCATCGCGCAGCTCAACAACTTCGACTTCGTCGTCATGCTGCTGATGAGCAACGTCGTGCAGAACGCGATCATCGGACCCGACAACTCCCTGGCCGGCGGCCTGGCCGGGGTGGTGATCCTGATGGCGGTCAACGCGGTGGTGGTGCGGTTCGCCGCGGCGGTGCCCATGGTCGGCAGGCTCGTCGAGGGCAACCCGGTGGTGCTGGCCCGCGACGGGCGCTACCTGACCTCGGCGCTGCGGCGGCTCGGCGTGCGGCAGGCCGACCTGGACGTGACGATCCAGCTCAGAGGCGGTACGACCGTGGCCGACACGAGCCTGGTACGCCTGGAGCCGGGCGGCGCCGTCCTCGTCCGGCTGCGCCCCGAGGAGGAGACCGCCGAGCGCGGCGACGTCCAGGAGCTGCACACCCGGCTCGACCGCATCGAACGCAAGCTCGACGCGCTGTCCAGAACAGGAGGCAGTCCATGACCGTCCGCGGCATCGACCACGTCGGGGTGACCGTGCCCGACCTCGACGCGGCGACGAAGTTCTTCGCCCGCGCCTTCGGGGCCGAGGTGCTCTACGACACCCTTCCCCGGGAGCAGGGACCCAAGGGCGGATGGGCGACCGAGCGGCGGCTCGGCGTGCCCCAGGGAACCGTCGAGGTCGCGGTGCGCATGTTGCGCCTGCCGAACGGGCCCGGGATCGAGCTGTTCGAGTTCAGCGGGCCGCGGCAGGCCGACGCGGTGGTGCCGTGCGACCTGGGCTGGCAGCACGTCGCCCTGTACGTGGACGACCTGGAGGCCGCGCTGCGGCTGGTCACCGAGGCGGGCGGGACCGAGCTGTCCGAGCCGGTGCCGCTGCCGGGGCCGGAGGCGGGCGAGCGCAACCGGTTCGCCTACTGCCGGACGCCCTGGGGCGGGACGGTGGAGCTGCTGACCTATCCGGACGCGCAGCCGTACGAGAAGGACACGGACCTGCGCCGATGGCGGCCCTAGGGAGGCGCGCTCCCAGGGCCGCCCCGGCTCATCGCTCGTCGACGATCTCGCCCTCCTGGCTGGTGATGTCCTTGACCAGCGCGAACGCCGGCTCGGTCTCCGGCATGGAGTGCGCGGCCGCGACGGCGGCCTCCAAGGTGGCCTTCGACTCCCAGCGCCAGGAGTCGGTCCACGTGCGGTCGTCGACCCTGACCATCCTGGTCTCGATGAGACCGGGGAGCTTGGCGCGGACCGCGGCGATGAGCGCGGCGCGCCTGGCGAGGAGCAGCTCGGCGTCGGAGGGGTCGGCGGTGTAGCTCATGATGCGGAGGTAGGCCATGACTGGACTCCATCTCTAGAGTTGGCATCTAGTAACGATGACTAGAGTTAAACTCTAGCTATGAGCGATGTCAAGAGGGTCAGCAAGCGCACCCAGAAGGCCCGCGAGACCCGGGCGCGGATCCTGAAGGCGGCCGGGGAGCTGTTCGTCCGCGACGGCTACGGCACCACGAACCTGCAGGACATCGCGGAGCTGGCGGGCGTGGCCGTGCAGACCATCTACTTCGTCTTCGGCAACAAGCGCACGCTGCTGAAGGAGCTGGTGGACGTCACCGTCGCGGGTGACGACGAGCCGGTCGCGACCTTGGACCGGCCCTGGTTCCAGGCGGCCATGGCGACCGGGGACGCCGGGACGCACCTGCGGGCCCACGTGCGCGGCACGCGGCCGGTGCTCGAGCGGGTGGCGCCGATCATCAAGGTGCTGGACACGGCGGTGGCGATGGACCCCGAGGTGTCGGCGCTCTGGCCGCTGGGCACCGATCCGCGCCACGTCGTGCAGAGCACCACGGCCGCCTCGCTGATGGCCAAGCCGGGCGCGCGGCCGGACGTGCCGGTGGAGGTGGCGGCCGACGTGCTGTTCGCACTGCTCAGCCCCGAGCTCTTCCTGCTGCTGGTGGCGGAACGGGGCTGGTCACCCGAGCGGTATGAGGAGTGGGTGTATCGGACGCTGGCCGTCCAGCTCCTCACCGAGCCGGGGGATCAGTGACCCACCCGCAGGCCCGGCGCGTCCGCCCAGCCGGTCACCTCGAGCACGCGGCGCACCGTGCGCGAGACCGGGTCGAGGACGATCTCCCGCTCCGAGGATAATCGCGCGGCAGCGGCGACGATCAGGCGCATCCCCGCCACGTCGATGAACGTCAGGCCGGACAGGTCGAGCCGGATGTCGTTGCTGCCCGCGTTGATCGCCCAGTCGAGGGCGTCGCCGAGCAGGTGGCGGTTGCCGCGGTCGATCTCGCCGGTGATACGCAGGCCGAACGGGTGCGCAACGAGGGTGACGCGTGCCTTGTCGTCAGTTTCGAAGGTCATCCGGCTCCGGTTGGGGGCGCCTGCCGTACACCGTCATGATCTGCCCGCAAAAGACGGCTTTATGCTGAGGCCCGCCGCGGCCACGCGCCGCACACGTTTGTGCCTTTTGTGTGATTTGCCCGTTAGCCGGTGGAGACCTTCGATAAGGTCCGGTCGTGCGCGCCCGCCGTCACGCCTTTTCCGCGGTGCTCTTCTGTGTCGTGGCGGTGACGGCCTGCGCGGCGGCGGCCGAGCCGCCCACCCTCGAAGAGGCCGCCCGGCAGCTCGACACCGACGCCACCAGCCTGCTCAGCGCCGCGGAGCTGCACCTGTCGGCGGTGGAGTCGGTGGCGGACGACGCGTGCGGGCAGGGACGGGCACGGCACTTCTTCCGGGCGGAGAGCGACCTCGTGGACGCCACGGACGGGCTGCTGGAGCGGTTGCAGGCCATGGGCTACCACAAGGTCGTCGACGACCTGGACCTGCGGGATGAGGCCCAGGCCGTGGCGGTGTTGCGCAATCCGCGGACGCGGGTGACGTTCGAGCTGACGGTGCTCTCCGGGGACGAGCCCGGGGTCCAGGTCGTGGGTAGGACGATCTGCTACGCGCCCGGGTAGGCGCGCGTCCTCCCTACGGTGTGGACAGCGCCTCCGTCGGGGACAGGCGCGAGGCGCGGATGGCCGGGTAGAGGCCGGCCACGGCGCCGATGCCCAGGGTCGCGGCCAGGCCGCCGATCGTGGCCCACGCGGGCACGACCGAGGGCCACCCGCTGTAGAACGCGTACCCCATCGTGACCCCCGTCCCGAGCAGGATGCCGCCGAGGCCGCCCATCGCGGACAGCAGCAGCGACTCCGCCAGGAACTGCGTGCGGATCTGGCCCCGGGTCGCACCCAGCGAGCGGCGCAGGCCGATCTCCGCGCGGCGCTCCAGGACCGAGATGACCATCGTGTTGGCCACACCGACCCCGCCCACGAGCAGGGCCACCGCGCCCACGCCCAGGAGCAGGTTGGCGAACGCCTGGCTGGTCGCCTGCTTGGCGGCCAGCGCGTCGGACGGGCGGGAGATGTCCACCTCGTTCGGCGCCTCCGGGTTGGCCGTGCCGGCCAGCACCTGGCGTACCGCCTCCAGCTGGGCCTCGTCCGACCGGGTGTAGAGCGTGGTCGGGTGCCCGTCGAAGTCGAGCTCCTTCTCCGCCACCGGCCAGCCGACCATGACGCCGCTGTCCAGGTCCGTGGCCAGCGCCACGGGCTCCAGGATGCCCACGACCGTGAAGCGGATGCCGCCGACGACGATCTGGGTGTCCGGGCCGGCCGACCCGATGCCGAGCCGCTGGGCGGCGGCCCAGCCGAGCACGGCGGCCGGGAAACGTTCGGTGGCCGCGTTGAGCCACGTCCCGCTGCGCAGGGTCGCGCCCACCGTGGCGGGCAGGTCGAGGCGGGCGGCGTAGGTGTTGATGCCGCCGGTCTGGGCCTCGGGGATCTGCTCCGAGCGGTACACCTTGGCCTCGGCGACCTTCCCGATCGACGAGACCGACTCGACCGGGCCGATCCGCTCGATCATCGCCTCCGCGTCCACCGGCATCTGGGCGGCCTCGCCCATGAGCGTGGTGCCCGACGACACCGTGAGCAGGTTCGTGCCCAGCGCGGAGAGCTGGCGGTCGAGCTCGGCGCCCGAGGAGGACGAGAGCCCGACCACGCCGACCATGGCCGCGATGCCGATGGCGATGCCCAGCGCGGACAGGAACGCCCGCAGCGGGCGCGTACGCAGGCCGACCGCGCCGACCCGCATCACGTCGCGCGGCCGCATCCTGGCCGGCGCCAGCTTCGGCCGCGGCACCTCGATGACCGCCATCACGCCACCCCGGATTCCATGGGTTCGGGCCAGGGCTCCCCGCGGGAGCCGTCGGCGGAGTCGGAGATGATCTCGCCGTCGCGCATCCGTACCTGCCTGGGCAGGCTGGCGGCGATCTCCCGGTCGTGCGTGATGATCACGATGGTGGTGCCGCTCGCGTTCAGCTCGTGCAGCAGCTCCATCACCCCGTTGCCCGAGACCGAGTCCAGGGCGCCGGTGGGCTCGTCGGCCAGGAGCAGCGGCGGGTCGCCCGCGACCGCCCGGGCGATGGCCACGCGCTGCCGCTCGCCGCCGGACAGCTCGTGCGGCTCGTGGTCCAGGCGGTGCTCCAGCCCCACCCGCTTGAGCGCCGCGGCCGCGCGGCGGCGCCGCTCGGCCCTGCTCAGGCCGGTGTAGACGAGGCCGTCGGCCACGTTGTCCAGCGCGGGGACCTTCGCGGCCAGGTGGAAGGACTGGAAGACGAACCCGATCGTGGTCGCCCGCAGCGCCGAGAGCTGGTTGTCGGACAGCTTCGAGACGTCGTACCCGTCGATGTGGATCGATCCGGACGACGGCCGGTCGAGGGTGCCGACCACGTTGAGCATGGTCGACTTCCCCGACCCGGACGGGCCGACGATGGCGATGAGCTCGCCGTGGTCGATCCGCAGCGACACCGACTTCAGCGCCGCCACCCCGCCCGGGTACGTCCTGGACACGTCCGTCAGGGCGATCATGGGGTACGTCATTTCGGTATCCCCACGGTCATGCCCTCGGTGAGCCCGCCCCCGGAGACCTCGACCCGGCCCCCGGCGAACATCCCGGTCTCCACCGCGATGTACCGGGAGGTGCCGCCTTCGACGACCTCCAGGCCGTACCCGCCCTCCTGCAGCGCCACGAGCGCCGCGACCGGCACGGTCAGGACGTTCTTGCGCTGCGAGGCGGTGAACGTCACGTCCACCGAGGCCTTGTCGAGCCCGCGGGCGGACTTGGCGTTCCCGATCGAGACCAGTGCCTCCACCCGCGTCTCCGGCTCGGCGTTCTGGCTCTCGCCCGGGACGATGACCGTGGCCACCTCGGTGATCTTGCCATCGACGCTCTTACCGTCCGGCAGCGTGACCTCGACCTTGGCGCCCTTCTTGGCCATCCGCTGGTCCTCGGCATCGAGCTGCACCGTGATGACCTTGTTCGTGCCCGTGTAGGTCAGGACCTTCTGGCCGGGTTGCGCCGGCTGGCCCTCCTCGCTGTCGAGGCTCTCCACGCGCACCTTGTTCGGGGCGAAGACGACCCGGCCCAGCTCCACCACGCCGGTCTCGTCCAGGCCGCGGTCGTCCTGCCATTCCATGACGGCCTCGGCCGTGTCCCAGGTGAACTCGTCGTCGACCGTGAAGCCGTCGTAGCCGAGCTTGCTGAGGTTGCGCTCCAGGTTCTCGACGTCCTTGCCCTCCAAGCCGTTCTTGAGGTCGCGGTAGGCGGGTGTGTCGCCGTACATGAGCGTGACCGGCTTGTTGTCCACGCGGTACAGCGACTTCCCGCGGCTGATGGTCGCGCCGCTCTCGGGCAGCCAGGTGATCGTGCCCGGCTGCCGGCTCACGGCCGTGGTCACCGGGCCGTAGCCGAGCTCCCCGTCGGCGTCCGTGGTCTCGTTGAGGGTCTGCCTGTTCACCGTGGTGGTGGCCGGGGGGACGGCGCTGGCCGACCGGGTCGGGCCGGCGCCCCCGTCCAGCATGCCCGTGCTGTTCACCGCGACGAACCCGCCTCCCGCGGCGGCCACCACGACGAGGAGCCCGGCCACCAGTTTCCCCCGGCCGCGCCGGCGTCGCGGCCGGGACGGCGCCGTCTCCGGCTCGGCCCGCCCGTCCAGGGTGGTCCCGTCCTTCACTGGGCCCATCAAGAACCTCCCATACCGGCCTCAGCGGACTCCTTCTGGCACTTCTCCTGCGCCGACTTGAAGTCGGGGTCCTCGCCGACCTCGGGGGTGATGCGCATCATGCCGCCCTCGGGGTCGGGGTAGCTCTCGACGCCGTTGTCGCGCATGCACTGGGCGAGCTTGCGCAGGTTCTCGGCCATCTTCGGGTCGCCGCCGCCCTGGCGCGTGCCGCTGGGGGCGTACTGCTTGCACGCCTCCTGGGCCGCCTGGACCTTCTCCTGCGGGGTGTTCTTGTCGAACTTCATCATGAATTTGCCGCTCGAGTCGGGGTCCGGCACATCGATCCCGTTCTCGCGCATGCACTGGGCGAACTTGAGCCCCTTGGCCTGCGGGTCCTCGCTCGGCTTGGCGCTGGCCGCGGCCTGGGTGCCGGTCCCTCCGCTGACCGAGGCCACCCCTGTTCCGCCCCCGGCGTCCGAGCCGCAGCCGGTCAGGGCCAGGGTGAGCGCGAACGGCGCTGTGACCAGGGCACTGAGGATTCGTCCTCGCATGAAAGATCTCCTCCGTCGTACGAACCGTCTGATGAACGTCGTCGAGGGGAGATGCAATAGGGCCCGCTGTTTCCTCAGCGTTTCCGTCGGCGGCTTATTTGCAGCAAATGCCCCCTAGGTCACACTCGGCTCTGTAAGCGGATAGAAGGGCCTGAGGTAAGTCATGCGGGTGCTGGTGGTTGAGGACGAGCCGATGCTCGCCGACGCGATTGCCGAGTGGCTGCGGGAGGAGACCCACGCGGTCGACCTGGCGCACGACGGCGCGGCCGCGCTGGAACGCATCGCGGTGAACGACTATGACGTGGTCGTGCTGGATCGCGACCTGCCGCGCGTGCACGGCGACGAGGTCTGCCGGGAGATGGTGGCCTCCGACTGCGACGCTCGGGTGCTGATGCTCACCGCCGCCGCCCAGCTCGACGACCGGATCACCGGGTTGTCCCTGGGGGCCGACGACTACCTGCCGAAGCCGTTCGCCTTCCCCGAGCTGGCCGCCCGCGTCCTGGCGCTGGGCCGGCGCTCGCGGCCGGCCGTACCGCCCGTGCTGCGGCGGGCCGGGATCACGCTCGACCCGGCGCGCAGGGAGGTCTTCCGGAACGGGCGATTCGTGCCGCTGTCGAAGAAGGAGTTCGCGGTGCTGACCGAGCTGATGCGGGCCGACGGCAACGTCGTCTCGGCCGAGCAGCTCCTGGAGAAGGCGTGGGACGAGCACGCGGACCCGTTCACGGGCGCGGTCCGGCTCACCATACTCAAGCTGCGCCGCAAGCTCGCTGACCCGCCGGTCGTGGAGACCGTGGCGGGAGTGGGGTACCGGATCGCATGAACCTGCTGCCGCCGTTGCCACGCGGGGTGCGGCCCACACTGCGGGTCCGGCTCACCTTCGTGTACGGCGCCCTGTTCTTCCTCGCCGGCCTGACCTTGCTCGCCGTCACGTATCTCCTGTTCAACCAGCAGCTCAACCAGACCTTCGAGGACCGGTTCAAGCCCGAGCCCGGCCGGACCAAGCAACTCTTCCTGATGAAGGACGGCGTCACGGTGTACGGCGACGCCGCCGTCGAGTGGATGCGGCAGCAGGAGCTGGAGCTGCGCAGCGCCGCCATCACCTCACTGCTCGCCCAGGGCGCCATCGCGCTCGTCGTGGTCGGTGGCGGGGCCGTGGCGCTGGGCTGGGTGGTGGCGGGCCGGGTGCTGGCCCCGCTCAACCTGGTCACCGACACCGCGCGCCGGATCGCCGCCGCCCCCATGGCCGAGCGCGGCCTGTCCGAGCGGATCGCGCTGGACGGGCCGGCGGACGAGGTCAAGGACCTGGCCGACACGTTCGACACCATGGTGGAGCGGCTCGACCACTCCTTCGACGGGCAGCGCCGGTTCGTGGCCAACGCCTCGCACGAGCTGCGTACGCCGCTGACGCTGAACCGGGCGCTGGTCGAGCTGGCCATGCACCGGCGTACCGCCTCGGCCGACGTCAAGGAGCTGGGCGAGAGCCTGCTGGAGATCAATACCCGCCACGAGCGCCTCATCAGCGGCCTGCTGCTGCTGGCCAGGTCCGAGCAGGAGATCGCGGACCGGTCGCCGGTGGACCTGGCCGACGTGGTGACGCACGTGGCCGCGCAGATCGCCGGGGACGCCTCCGACGCCAAGGTCATGGTCTACGAGGTCACCGCGCCCGCCCCGACCACCGGGGACGCGCTGCTGCTCGAACGGCTCGTGCACAACCTGGTGGAGAACGGCATCCGGTACAACGTGGACGACGGCAGCGGGTGGGTGCGGGTCGTGAGCCGTACCGTGTCCGGGGGGAAGGTCGAGGTGGAGGTCAGCAACACCGGGCCGGCCGTGCCGCCGTACGACATCCCGCTGCTGTTCAAGCCGTTCCACCGGCAGGCGTCCGACCGCACGGTGACGGGGACGAGCGCCGGGCTGGGGCTGTCGATCGTGCGGTCGGTGGCGATGGCGCACGGCGGGGACGTCCGGGCACGGCCCCGGGAGGGCGGCGGGCTCATCGTCGCCGTCGCCCTGCCCCGCGCCCGGGACTACTGACCGCCGTTCCCGATCAGCCCGCGCAGGGTGTCGTGGACCCGGCCGGCCAGGATCACCCCGCCGAGGTCGTCGGGAACCGTCTGACCGGACAGCAGGAAGGTGCCGTCGGCGGGCCGGCGCTCCAGGAGCACATGCATCATGTCTTTCCTTATATATAGGTGCATATAGAGATGCGCTCACCGCTCCCGCCTCACGACAGGCGCCGAGCCGGGTCGGAGGACGAGCCGGACGCCAGATCGGGACCCGGATCGGGGGCGGTTGGCCGTCGGCGGTGGCCACGGACTCGCCACACCGCCGGCACCAGCAGCACGGCGGCGGTCAGAAGTATGGCGAAGGCGGCACACCCCACCAGGACGGGACGGGTGCCGAGCGCCGCCGCCACCGGACCCGCCAACCCCATGCCGAGCGGCGCGGCCACCAGCGAGCCAACCATCACCACGGACGTCACCCGCGCCACGTACTGTTCCGGCACGTTCTGCTGGACGACGGTGGTCTGCAGCACGTTGTGGACGACAAGCTGCATCCCGGCCGCTGCACCCGCGAGCGCCAGCAACCAGAGGTCGGCGGGCAGCGCGAGCAGCGCCGGGAGCGGCGCCATCAGCAGGAAGAACAGCACGGCCGCCACGATGGGACGCGCGGGCCGCCATCGGGCACCGAGCAGGCCCCCGGCCAGGCCACCGACGGCGTACGCGATGCCGATCGCCGACCAGGCCGGTGCCCCGCCGAGCTCCCGGTCGGCAACGTACGGCCCGAGCACCAGGATCGGGGAGACCACGATCACGTTGGCGAGCGCGACGTGGATGACCCACACCCACAACCACGGGCGCTTCCGCACCTCCACGAGCCCATCCCCGATACTCGCCACCAACCCGCCACCACCGACCCACTGCGACCGCCCGCCTCTGCCCGAGTGCGACCGCTCATCACTGCCCGACTGCGGCCTCTCGCGGGCGGGGACCCGGGGCAGCAGGGCGAGGAACGCCGCGCTCACCAGGAACGTCAGCGCGTCGATCAACACCGCCCACCCGGGCCCGACCAGCGCCACCAGCGCCCCTGCGGCACCCAGCGCCAGGATCGAGGCCGCGCTCCGGGAGATCGAGACCAGCGAGTTGGCCGCCTGCAGGTGCTTCTTGCCGGCCAGCGAGCCGACAAGTCCCACGGCGGCCGGATTGAAGAAGGCCGATCCCGCACCGGCGACGAGTTGCAGGACCACCAGCGTCCAGATCTGCGCCGTGCCGGTGAGCAGCAGCACGGCCGTGACGCCATGTGCCCCGAACCGGACCAGGTCGGCCAGCAGCATGACCGTACGGCGCGCGAAACGGTCGCCCGCCGCGCCGCCCACCAGGGTCAGCACGATGACGGGCAGGCGGGTGCTGAGGACCACGATCCCGAGGTCCACCAGGGATCCGGTGAGGTGCAGGACGGCGAACGCGATGGCGAGCGGGGTTAGTGAGTCACCGAACGCGGAGGCCGTCTGGCCCAGGTAGTAGCGGCGAAAGTCCCGGATCGCCAGTGGCGAGAAGATGGCGCACACCCCTTTCCTTGACGTTTGCCCGCCTGACGGATGACCGTCCTCCGTCGCCACTGGCCGGTCGGTTCCGGTGGTGGCACCGCACCCGGAGGCGGTGGCGCTCGCCGGGCACCGCGGCGGAGCCTGCCCCCGGCCGTCGCGCCTTTGCCGGGGGTTCAGGACTCGGAGATCAGGAAGCCACCATGGCAGGCACCACCGACAAAACCGCGTGCCGCCCGCTGGCGACGTTCCCAAGGGGCCGCGATCACGAGGGACGCGCCGGCGAAGGCGCCCTCGTGCGGGCCCGGGGGGTCAGGTGTCGCGGTCGCGGACGTAGTAGTGGCCGAGTGTGTCGTCGTAGCGGCCGCTGGAGCGGCAGCAGCGGCGGAAAGCGGCGTCCGGAGCCGCAGGGGCACGGGTCGTTGCCGCCGAGCTTCTCGATCAGCTCCTTGTCGCGGCCGGCGCGCCGGTCGCCCCGCTTGACGTGGGTCTCGCTAGAGGGAACCCCCGTCGGCGCTTGCTGGTCGGCTCAAAAGGACATCTCGTCGCGGTGCATGGTGGCCTCCTCGGGTCCGGGGTGGACGAAGGTCACGATAGGTCGCCGGTGCTCGGGGGCGCGACGGGTTTTCCCTGTGCCGCGTAGTAGGAGTCGACGGCGGGCTGGCCGGTGTAGTTGGGGCCGGCCTGGTCGTTCGCGCCGAGGTAGCGGTACGGGAGGTCGACGGCGCGGCGGCCGGTGTGGCGGATCCGCCTGGTACGGGCGTCGTACAGGAATCCCTGCGACCGCAGCGCGGAGGTCAGGCGGCGGCCCGCCGGGGTGCCGTCCGGCAGGCGGATGCTGCGGACGTCGAAGTTCGCGGCGAAGAGCCCGCCTTCGGTGAGCCAGCCGGGGATCCTGGCCAGCAGGGCGAGCTTGTCGCCGATGTAGTGCAGGCCGTGTACACAGGTGATGAGGTCGAACGGGGCGTCCGGACGCCAGGTGAGGGCGGAGGCGGTGACCAGGCGCAGGCGTGGGGGGTCCGGCGGGCAGGCGAAGTAGCCGACCAGGTCCACGCCGACGATCTCGGCGTCGTCCCCGAGCAGGTGGGTGGCCTCGCCGAGGGCGTACGCGGCCCCGCAGCACAGATCGAGCCAGCGGGCGGGCCTGGTGCCGGCGGCGCGCAGGACGGCGGCGATGTCGATGCCGAGTTCGCGACCGTAGCTGGTGAGGCGGCGCTCGCGGTTCATCAGGCGGTTGGCGACGACCGTCGACCGTTCCAGCTCGGCGTCCGTGGTCAGTTCCATGATCTCGCCACTCTACGGGCAGCCGGCAAGGGTTCGAGAGATTCGAAAGTTCCCTACATATGTGGATGTGGGTCGCTATCGTACGCAACATCCACCAAATCAACCTCAGGAGTCACTTCTCTCATGGCGCATGTCGAACCGCTGCGGGAGGACGATCCGGCGACGGTGGGGGCGTACCGGCTGCTCGGCCGGCTCGGCTCGGGCGGGCAGGGCACCGTGTACCTCGGGCAGGCGCCCGACGGGCGGGCGGTGGCGGTCAAGGTGCTGCGGGGCGGTCCGGGGTTCGACGAACGGTTCGCCAAGGAGATCGAGGCGGCGCGGCGGGTGGAGCCGTTCTGCATCGCGCAGGTGCTGGACGCCTCGCCGGGCGCGCGGCCGTACATCGTGACCGAATACGTCGACGGGCCCTCGCTCCAGCAGGCCGGGCGCCACACAGGGGCCGATCTGCAGCGGCTGGCGGTCGCCACGGCCACGGCGCTGGCCGCCATCCACCAGGCGGGCATCGTGCACCGGGACTTCAAGCCCGCGAACGTCCTGCTCGGACCCGGCGGCCCGCGCGTCATCGACTTCGGCATCGCGCGGGCCATGGACGACGCCGTCACCCACACCAGCGGCATCGTGGGCACGCCCGCGTACATGGCACCCGAGCAGTTCGCGGGGCAGCCGGTGGGGCCGGCGGCGGACGTGTTCGCGTGGGCGTCGGTCATCGTGTGGGCGGCCACGGAGACGCCGCCGTTCGGGCAGGACACGCTGCCGGCGATCATCAACCGCATCCTGCACAACGAACCCCAGCTCGGCGACCTGCCCCAGCCGCTGCGCTCGATCGTGTACGCCTGCCTGGCCAAGGATCCACGGGCCCGGCCGACCATGCGGGACGTGATCCTGCGCCTGCTCAGCGGCCACAACCCGGCTCCGGGGACGGGGCTCGGGCCGGCTCCCGGAGTGTGGCAGGGGGCGACGGCCGGTGCGGCGCGGGGGCCAGGACCCGGACCGATGGCAGGACCGGGACCGGGGCCGGGACCGGGGCCAGGACCGGGACTGAGGCCGGGACCAGGGCCGGGGTCGGGGCGTTGGGGGCGGGTCGGCGTGCCGGTGGTTGCCGGGGTGTCCGGTGTCCTGGTGGTCGCGCTGGTCGGCGGGGTCGTCTGGCTTGCCCCGTGGTCCGGCAGGCCGGGCTCGGCACCGCTTGCCGCCGCCTCCCCCAGCTCCGCCCCCACCACCGCCGAGGAGACCGCACACAAGCCGACGACGCCGAAGCCCCGCAAGACCCCTCGCAGGACCCCTCGCGAGACTCAGAAGCCGACCGTGACCCCCACCCCTACCACGAAACGCCCCACCCCCACCCCCACCCCCACCAGGAAGCCGGCCGTGGCGGCCAGGGTGAGCATTCTGGCGATCGAGCTGTCCGGCGGCCCCGGACAGTCCGAGTCGAGCGGCTGCTACATGCCCCCGGTGCACTTCCAGACCAGGGTGGAGTCGAGCCGCCCCGGCGTGTGGATCTCGTACGCGTGGGAGGTGGACGGCAGGACCCGCGAGAGCAGGAAGTCCTGGGTGCCGGAGGACGACTACACGGCGTTCGTGACCGCCGGACAGTACATGCTGGACGCCGGCAGCCACACCATAGCCCTGCGTGTCACCGCGCCCTCCGCCGCGCGCAAGAGCATCTCGATCAACGTCTGCGACCTGGACGACTACCAATGACACCCGAGGCCATCGGCCCCTACCGGATCGTCGAGCAGCTCGGGGAGGGCGGCCAGGGAGTCGTGTACCTGGGCTCCTCCCCCGACGGCACCCCCGTGGCCGTCAAGGTGCTGCGCGAGGGGGTCGCCGGTGACGGCCGCTTCGCCAAGGAGATCGCCGCCGCCCGGCGGGTGGAGCCGTTCTGCGTCGCGCAGGTGCTGGACGCCTCGCTGGGCGCGCGGCCGTACATCGTGACCGAGTACGTCGAGGGCCCCTCCCTCCAGCAGGCGGGCCCGCACACCGGGGCGGACCTGCAACGCCTGGCCGTCGCCACCGCCACCGCCCTGGCCGCCATCCACCGCGCCGGGGTCGTCCACCGCGACTTCAAGCCCGCGAACGTCCTGCTCGGCCGCGACGGGCCGCGCGTCATCGACTTCGGCATCGCACGGGCCATGGACGACGCGGTGACCCGTACCAGCAGCATCGTGGGGACGCCCGCGTACATGGCGCCCGAGCAGTTCCTGGGCGCGCCCGCCGGGCCGGCCGTGGACGTGTTCGCGTGGGGATCCGTGATCGTGTACGCCGCCACCGGCGCCCCGCCGTTCGGCAACGACTCCCTGCCGGCGGTGATCAGAAGGATCCAGTACGACGAGCCGCGCCTCGGGAACCTCCCCGAGCCGCTGCGCTCGATCGTGTACGCCTGCCTGTCCAAGGACCCCGCCGCCCGCCCCGCCATGCAGGACGTCCTCTTCCAGCTCATCGGCGGCCCGCCCCCACCACGTCCGGCCCCCGGGCACGTCATGCGGACCGGCCCCGCCCGGGCGGCGTCCCGCAACCGGCCGGCCATCGCGCTCCTGGCCGGAGGCGCGGCGATCGTCGTGGCCGGGGCCCTGACCGCCGCCTGGCTGTGGCTGCCCGCCTCGCGCGGCGAGACCAGCACCGCCACCGCCACCGTCACCACGCGGGCCACCACCTCCGGCCCGGCCACGACCCGCCCGCCGAGCCGCGCGAAGGGGTCGGCGAGAGCCCTGCGCCCCACCACGACGGCCGAGCGCACCACGACGACCGAGCCCACCGGGACGGCCGGGCCCACCACCACACCGACCGCCGGGCCCAGCGCCTCCCCCACCAGGACGCCGACCGGACAGCCGACCCCGAAACCCACCACGACCAGCGGCGGAGGCGGTGTGAAGTCGGTGGCGTTCACGTACGAGGGCATCAGGCTGGGCGACTGCTGGCGCTACGACATGAACATCTGGGCCAGGGTCTCCGCCACCGGCCCCTACAGCTACCGCTGGCTGGTCGACGGGCAGAACCAGGGCAGGCAGGCGGGCACCTCCTCCTCCAGGCCCCTGCTGCCCTCCATCACATGGAAGCGGGCCGGCACGTATCGCGTGGTCTTCGAGGTGATCACGCCCGTCCGCAGCCAGAAGAGCGTCACGGTGAACATCTGCGACTTCGACAAGGGCTGGTGACCCGGCGGGCCCGGATTCAGGGGAGGGCTTCCGGGTACCTAACGATCACCGTACGACCCCGGAAGGAATCCCCACATGACCGAGGCCCGCCTCCCCCGCTTCCACCTCGCCGTCCCGGTGGACGACCTGGACGCCGCCCGCCACTTCTACGGCAAGCTCATCGGCTGCGCCCAGGGCCGCAGCTCGGAGCGGTGGATCGACTGGAACCTGTACGGCCACCAGTTCGTCACCCACCTGGCCCCCGCCCGCCGGGAAAGGGCGCACAACCCCGTGGACGGCCACGACGTGCCGGTCCCCCATTTCGGACTGATCCTGACAATTCCGGAATTTCATCAGCTGGCCGAGCGATTCCGCGAGGCGGGCACCACGTTCGTCATCGAGCCGTACCTCCGCTTCGAGGGGCTCCCCGGCGAGCAGTGGACGATGTTCCTGCTCGACCCGGCGGGCAACGCGCTGGAGTTCAAGGCGTTCGCTGACGACGCGCAGGTGTTCGCCGTCTAGGCCGGGCGGCAGAGGTCCGCGCCCGGTCCTACGACCAATGGCGGAGGGCGCACCCGGCCGTGGCAGGAGGCGGCGACGGGCGCGACCGCCATAGCGTCGACACCATGAAGATCGGAATTCTCGGAACGGGGAACGTAGGACGGGCGCTGGCCGCCGGCTGGGCCGGTGCGGGCCATGACGTCGTCCTGGGATCGCGGCGGCCGGACGACACGGAACTGCGGGCCGAACTGGCGGCCGCGCTCGGAGAGGCCGTGCCGGTCGTGGACGTGTCCTCAGCCGTCGCGGGCGCCGACGTGGTGGTCAACGCGACGCCCGGCACGGCGTCCGTGCCGCTGCTCGCCGAGATGGGCACGCCGGCCCTGGCCGGGAAGGTGCTGCTCGACGTGGCGGTCGGCTTCACGGAGGACGGCGCGCTCTCCCATCCCGGAGAGAGCCTCGGCGAGGAGATCCAGCGCACCTTCCCGGACACGACGGTCGTCAAGACGCTCTGCACCATCGACTCGGAGCTCATGGTCGCGCCGGACTCGCTGGAGGGCCCGAGCACGATCTTCCTGTCAGGGGATGACGCCGAGGCCAAGCGTACGGTCGGCGATCTGCTGAACGACCTGGGCTGGCCCGCGAAGTCGCTGCTCGACCTGGGAGGCATCGCCACGGCGCGGGGCCAGGAGCACTACAGCCTGCTCTTCCTGGGGATCGCCGGCGCCATCGGCGCCCACGGTTTCGGGATACGGGTGGTCCCACCGGCCCGGAGCTAGCCTATTTCGCCGGGAAAACCTCGATGTCGAGCCATATGTTCCCGTTCTTGGGCGGCGGATTGATTTTCCGCGGGAACCGAAACGACGGAAACAATGACCTTCTCTTCGGATTTCATCAGCGCTTGAGCAATTCCTCCAGGCTCGTGGCGGGGTGCCCGGTGAGGAGGGGAATGGCGTCGGTGACCCCTTCGAGCTCCCCGGCGGCGATCGCGAGATAGGTGGACACCCACGCCTCCACCTGCCATCCGGGCGCGCCGTAGACCCGGCGGGACTCGTACGCCTCCGCCTCCGTCTCGGGGTGGTAGGTGATCGTGCGTCCCGTCGCCCTGCTCAGCGTGGCGGCGACCTCGTCCAGCGTGAGCGCCTGGGGACCGGTGAGGTCGTACGTCACCCCCTCGTGCTCGCCGGGCCGCAGCAGCACGGCCGCGGCCGCCTCCGCGATGTCGTCCTGGGCCACGGCCGCCACCCGCCCCTGCCCGGCCGGCCCGCGGATCACGCCGTCGTCGCCGGCCATGCCGGGCAGGAAGTCGGCGTACAGGTTGTCGCGCAGGAAGGTGAAGGGCAGGCCGCTGTCGCGGATGTACTGCTCGGTGGCCCAGTGGTCGCGGGCGAGCGTGAACGTCGCCGCCGGGGCCGCGCCGTAGAAGGAGATGTACACCAGGTGCGCGACGCCGGCGTCGCGGGCGGCGGCGACGAACGTGCGGTGCTGTTCGAGACGGTCGGAGCTCTCCGACGCCGAGACGAACAGCACGGTCGAAGCCCCTTCGAGCGCCCGCCGCATGGCCGCGCGGTCGCCGTAGCCGGCGTCGACGGCGGTGGCGCGGTCGAGGCGGGGGGCCTGGTCGGTGGCGTGCCGGGAGACGAGCCGCTGCTCGACACCGGCTGAGGCGAGCAGCGCGGCGACCCGGCCGCCGAGCCGGCCGGTGGCGCCCGTGGTGACGGTGAACGACATACCGGCACCCTATTGACCGCCGTCCGGGATTTGTCGGAACCATGCCATAGGGTGCCGCGCATGATCGGCTTACGTCGGCTGCCTCCCGTACGACTGGGCCTGGTGGCGATCCTCCTGATGGGCGGCCTGGCTGCCAGCGCGCCGGCGGCCGCCGAATATCACATGTGCTCCTTCGTCAACTCCTCGATCTCCTGCGGCGACCCCGCGTTCGAGGCGGAGATGAAGGCCCAGGCGATGACGGACGCGGAGGCCCGCTCCATCGGCTGCCCCCCGCTCACCTGGGGCGACGAGGACGTGGCGGCCGAGCCGGAGCCGTACCCCGCTCCCACGTACGCGACCCGCTCCCCCGACGCCGCCGTCGCCGCCCGGGTCGGACGTGCCTGGGACCGCATCGAGAAGTGGCTCGGCGCGCACGCCTCGGCCACGCTGCGCAAGCTCCAGTTCGGCATCGAGCCCGATCGCGTGGCCGAGTGGGAGCACTACCAGGAGCGCCGGCTGCCCGACGACCTGTACGCGTCCTTCCTGCGCCACGACGGCGCCGACGGCAACCTGGGCTCGGGGTTCCAGCTGCCCGGCGCGTACGGCCTGACCGATCTGTCCACCATCTCCTACCTGAACTGGGGCAACTGCCACGAGGTGGTGCTGGCGGGCGACATGGAGCTGGCCGACCCCGAGGACGGCGTCTGGCACGGCAGCCTGCTGCCGATCGCCTCCACCGGGCGCGGCCAGGAGCTCGTCGTCGATCCCCGTACGGGCCGGATCGGCGAGGCCGAGTCCGGCGAGCGCCTCCGCTACGACGGCCCCATGGGCTGGCCCTCGTACGTGGCGATGCTGGAAGCCATGGCCGGCGCCCTGGAGAGCGGGACCGCGCTGCGCGACTGGTACCCTACGGTGACCGTCGGCTGCGAGCTGCGCTGGGCCGAGGAGCCCGCCGAACCGCGTACGGGCTGCGCCGGCGGCCCCCGCCCCACGCCGACCCCCACGGCCGAGCCGACCCCGGAGCCGCCCACCGCCGAGGAGATCAGCGCCACCGGTTGCCGTCCCGCCCGTAAGAAGCCCGTCGTACGCGTGCCGGGCCCGCGCGTCACCGCCGAGGTCGGCGCGGTCTGGCGGCGCATCGAACGCTGGCTCGCCCGCAGGGCGCCCCGCACGTACGAGCTGCTGCGGCCCCCGGCCGACCCGGCGGCGATCGCCCGGGCGGAGGCCGCCATCGGGGCACGTTTCCCCGACGACCTGCGCGCCTCGCTGCTCCGCCACGACGGCGGCGGCTCCTGGGGCTTCGGCCCCGCCCCGTTCTACGCGCTGATGTCGGTCAAGGCCATCCGCTCGGACTGGAAGATGATGTGCGGCCTGGTGGTGCACGAACCGGAGCTGGCCATCGACTGGTGGCACGGCCGCCTGATCCCGTTCGCGACCGCCCACGACGGCGGGAACCTGTTCATCGACCCCGACACGGGCAAGACCGGCGAATACTTCAACGAGACCGGCCTGACCTTCGAGGGCGATCCGGTGTGGCCCTCCTACCTGGCCCTGCTCAGGGCGACGGCGAGATCGCTGGAGACCGGCAAGCCGATCCGCGGCTGGCGGCCCCGCGTCGTCAAGGGAGAGCTGGACTGGAAGAACACGAGCCGATCATGACCCCGCCCGGCCGGCCCCGGTGATCACCGCGACGGCCTCGACCTCGACGAGCTGGTCGGTGTAGCCGAGCACGGTGACGCCGAGCAGCGTGCTGGGCACGTCGTGGGCGCCCATGTACTCCCGGTACACCTCCCAGGCCGTCCCCAGGTCGGCCTGCTTGCCGGAGGCGACGTACACGGTGGTCTTGACGACGTCGGTCAGTGACGCGCCCGCGCCTTCCAGGGCGGTGATGAGGTTGTTCATCACCTGATGGGTCTGCCCGGCGTAGTCGCCGACGGCCACCGTCTCGCCGTCGAGGTCGAGCGGGCAGGCGCCCGCCACCCAGATCGAGCGGAGGGGCACCTCGACAGCCGCCGCGTACGCGTATTCGACCCGCTGGGTCAGCTGGTCGTTGCGAATGAGTCGAACACCTGTGGTCATGACTATCTTCTTACCCGGCCGAAGTGGACAATCGTGTCAACCAGGTGTCCTCCAGCACCGTCTCCTCTTGTGCACCATCCGCCGCAAGGGAGCCGCCATGCGCGCCAAGCCGGCCGTCTTAGCCGCCGCGATCCTGTCGTGCGTCGTCCTTCCCGCGGCTCCCGCCGCCGCCGACGTCGTGGGATATCAGTGCACCACCACCGCCACGGGCGAGAAGCTGGACGTCAACATCGACGTCGTGCTGACGGTGCCCGCCCAGGCCACGGTGGACGAGGAGATGACGATCGGCTGGCGCGGCACCTATGTCACCGGCGCCGAGCTGATCGTCCCCGCCACGGGCCTGGAGGGCGAGATCAACATGTACGTGTACGCGGGCATCAGCGGCATCGAGGACCTGACCTCCGCCACGGGAGTCGCGCCCCTCGGCACGGTCATCCCCGGGGAGACCGTCCCGCTCCCCGAGACGGCCCAGCTGAAGACGACGCCGCGGAAGGCGGACGAGGGCACGGTGCACGCGGCTTCCATCAACTTCGGCCCCCGCCCTCAGGAGCGCCTGATCGAGTGCGAGGTCAAGAACAAGGACGCCCTGACGGAGTATCCCCTCACCGTCGTCGGCGCCGGCGGCGGCACCCCCACCGCCGACGACAGCCCCAGCCCGGACGGCACCGGCACGGAAACCTCGGACCCCGAGACCTCGGACCCGGAGGCCACCGAGGACCCGGAGACCACCGACACCCCGTCCGGCGGGGTGTCCACGGGTGGCGGCGGGGAGGCCGGGCCGGACGGGCGGGCGGTGATGGTGACCGGCCTCGTGGTCGTGCTGGCCGCGGCCATCGGCCTGCGCCTGCGCCGACCCCGCCGCACGACGTAGCCGCCGGGGAAGCCGCGCCCGGCGCTCGCGTCAGCCGCCGACCAGCGGCACGAGCTTGACGAACGACACGACCGGATCCACGGTGAGGTCGATCGACTCGGCCAGGTCGTCGACCTGCCGATCCCCCACCAGCAGCAGGAATCCGTTGCTCTGGAACGCCCGCTCGGCGATGTCGGCCTGGCGCTCCCAGTCGATGCTCCGGGTGGCGCCCATGCGGTAGCCGTTCAGCTCCACCTCGGCGCCCACCGGCCGCACCAGCCCGCGGAACCGGGCGGTCGGGACCGCGTTGTAGCGGGCGACCTCCTCGCGGACGCGCAGGCGGACGAGCTCGCGCGCCGAGATGCGCTCCGGCAGGTCGGGCAGCGTGAACTCGTCCAACGGCTTACCGGTGGCGCTCTCGTCCCTGAAGGTGACCGTGGCCATGTCGCGGCTCCATCGTTCGTGGTCGTCAACGTGTCAGGCCATGGATAGCAGGCGCGGCCGACAGTCAAACCATTGAACTCCGGCGCGGCAAAGAGGGCTTCGGCCGCGCATGGGTGCGGGACTGGAACAGGAACCTCACCCTGGACGGGATCGGCCCTCGCTGATCCGGCCCGGAAACGACTCCGGGCATCCCCGCGTCTCGCGAGGATGCCCGGATGCCGGTGCGCCGCCAGGGACTCGAACCCCGGACCCGCTGATTAAGAGTCAGCTGCTCTAACCAACTGAGCTAGCGGCGCTGGCAGGAAGGAATATACCGGTGATCCGCATCCTGGTCGAATCGGAATCAGCTGGACACGACCCGCTAGAATAAAGTTCGGCCTTCAGACAGGAGCATCGATGTTCGACACGCCAGCCGACGTGACGGAGCGGCTCGCCGCCGTGGACTACCTCTCCGACGACGCCATCTCCACCTCGGTGTTCCTGGCCGCCGCGCTGGGCAAGCCGCTGCTGGTCGAAGGGCCGGCCGGGGTCGGCAAGACCCAGCTCGCCAAGGCGGTGGCCCAGGCGACCGGCGCCGACCTGATCAGGCTCCAGTGTTACGAGGGGCTCGACGAGGCCCGGGCCCTGTACGAGTGGAACTACAAGAAGCAGCTCCTGCGAATCCAGGCCACCAGCGCCGACGACGACATCTTCAGCGAGGAGTTCCTGCTGGAGCGGCCGCTGCTCAAGGCCATCAGGTCCGAGCGGCCGACCGTGCTGCTGATCGACGAGACCGACAAGGCCGACGTCGAGGTCGAGGGGCTGCTGCTGGAGCTGCTGTCCGACTTCCAGGTGACGATCCCCGAGCTGGGCACCATCGCCGCGACGCGCAGGCCGTACGTGGTGCTGACCTCCAACGCCACCCGCGAGCTGTCGGAGGCGCTCAAGCGGCGCTGCCTCTACCTGCACATCGAATACCCGACCCCCGAGCGCGAGCGGGACATCGTGCTGGCCCAGGTGCCGACCATCCGGGCCGAGCTGGCCGAGCAGCTCGCCAGGACCGTGGCCACGCTGCGGGCGCTGGAGCTGAAGAAGGCGCCGTCGGTGGCCGAGACCGTCGACTGGGCCAACACGCTGCTGGCCCTCGGGCGGGAGGAGCTGGACGAGGCCACCGTGGCCGGGACGCTCGGCGTGGTGCTCAAGCACGCCTCCGACCACGTGCGCGCGGTCAAGGAGCTGGGGCTGCCCGATGCCTGAGCGCGGGTCGCTGGTCGACCGGCACGTCGGCTTCGTGCACGCGCTGAGGGAGGCCGGGGTGCCGGTGTCGGTGGCCGAGGGGCTGGACGCGGCGAACGCCATGCGGGTGATCGAGCTGGCCGATCGGGAGTCGCTGCGCGCGGCGTACGCGGCGACGCTGGTCAAGAAGCCCGCCTACCGGCCGGGGTTCGACGTGCTGTTCGACCTGTGGTTCCCGCCGTCCACCAGCGGGCTGTCCCTCGCGCGGCCGCGCGGCGGGATCGACCTGGACAAGGCCGAGGTCAAGGAGCTGCGCGCGCATCTGGCGGGGCTCCTGACCGGCTCCTCCGAGCAGGAGATGCGCGAGTTCGCCCGGGCCATGGTCGAGCGCTTCGGCCGGCAGGAGGCCGGGCCCGGCCGGCAGAACTGGTTCTCCTACAGCGTCATGCGGGCCCTGTCGCCCGAGACCCTGATGGCGGGCATCCTGCGCGAGGTCCTTCAGGGCCGCGAGCGCGGCGGGCTGGCGGAGAAGACCGTCCGCCAGCGCGTCACGTCCGGGCTCAGGCGCTTCGAGGACGCCGTCGCCACCGACGTGCGCCGCCGCATCGCCGAGGACTCCGGGATCGAGCGCATCGCCCGCTCCGCCGTACGCCCCCCGCTCGATCAGATCGACTTCCTCCGCGTCACCAAGGCCGACCTGGCCAGGCTGCGCAGGGAGGTCCACCCGCTGGCCCGGCGCCTGGCCGCGCGGCTGACCATCAAGCACAGGAAGGGCCGGCGGGGCCGCCTCGACTTCCGCCGGACCATGCGGGCCTCGCTGCAGAGCGGCGGCGTGCCGCTGACCACGCACTTCAAGCCGCCCCGGCCGCACAAGCCCGAGCTGGTCATCCTCTGCGACACCAGCGACTCGGTCTCGTCGTTCGCGCACTTCACGCTGCTGCTCACGTACGCGCTGCGGGAGCAGTTCACGAAGGTGCGGGCGTTCGGCTTCGTGGACACCGTGGACGAGATCACCCGGTTCTTCCTGCCGGGCTCGGACGTGGTCGAGGCCATGACCAGGCTGGCGAACGAGGCCGACATGGTCCGCTTCGGGCGTACCAACTACGGGCACTCCCTGGAGCGCTTCGCCGAACGGTACGCCGACGCGATCGGCCCCAAGACGTCCCTGCTGATCCTGGGCGACGCCCGCTCCAACTACCAGCCGACCGCCCTGGACGTGCTCAAGTCACTGGTGTCCAGGTCCCGCCACGCCTACTGGCTCAACCCCGAGCCGAAGCCGCAGTGGGACACGGGAGACTCGATCGCGAGCGACTACGGCACGATCGTCCCCATGTACGAGTGCCGCAACGTCGCCCAGCTCACCGCGTTCATCGAGACTCTTGCATGAGTCGCGGACCCGGCGACATCAGAAGTCGCGGATCCGGCGACGACGTCAGACGCCGTATCAGACCTTCTGCAGCTCGCGGGCCGCGGTGCGGGCCAGGAGCTCGATCTGGGCCTCGTTCAGCACGCCGCCGTCGGAGTCCTTGATCAGCCTGGCCGCCAGCCCCGGCTTGAGGAGCGTGAGCCCCTCGGCCATCACCATGCCGCCCTTGGGCAGCAGCCCGCAGTGCACCACGAGCACGGGCGTGATGGCCACCGGGACGCCGGTCTCCCGCGTCAGCAGCTCGGCGAACGCCTCGGCCCGCTCCACCAGCGGCTTGGCGACCTTGCTGCCGTACTTCTCGCCGAAGAACAGCCGCCCGGCGTAGCAGGCGATCTCGGTGTCCGGGCTCCAGGACTCGTTGTCGATGATCCAGACGCCGCCCGGGCCGATCACGAGGTGGTCGATGGAGGCCTGGCCGCGGATGGCCCGGCCGTCGAGGACGCTGTAGCCGTGCCGGCCGAGCGACCGGCGCAGGATGCGCCCCGTGATCGCCTCGCCGCGGCGCGCCCCGCGCCACACGGCGGTCTTGTGGAAGGCGTGCCAGTAGAGGAACCAGTCACCCCCGGCCACGATCCCCGCCAGCAGCAGGCCGAACAGGACGGACGCACCTGCCGCGTCGAACCTCAGCGCCACCGCCACGCCGATCACGAACCCCACAGCGGCCTTGGCGTACCTGAACTTGCGCCGGGTCGGAGCATCCTCGCGCCAGAACTTCTCGTACCACCACTGCGGGGATGAGCCAGTGTATTTCTCGTTGGGCTGCACGTAGATAGAGCCACCGGGCACGGCAAACTCCCCGAAAGAGTAGATGTTGTGCAGGATCTGCCACGCCGAAGATCCCTCGCCGATCAAGAGATACCCGCTCTTCAACCAAGGCGAGCCTAAGGTGACGGAATTAGTACCCGCAAGCCCATCAACCGACCAGTCGGTATGCTAAGGCGGTGACCAAGGGGGACCATGTGAAAGAGGAACCGGTCAGGCAGCGACTGCTGGCCGAGGCGACGCGGCTGTTCGCAGAGCGTGGCTTCGAGAGCACCTCGGTGCAGGAGGTCGTGATGGCCGCCGGCGTCACCAAGGGCGCCATGTACCACTACTTCGACTCCAAGGACGATCTGCTCCACGAGATCTACGCCCGGGTGCTGCGCATGCAGATGGACCGGCTGGCGCAGATCGCCGACGGCCCGGGCACGCTGCGGCAGCGCCTGCACCGGGCGGCGGCCGACGTCGTGGAGACCACGGCCGCGAACCTCGACGACTCGAAGATCTTCTTCCGGTCGATCCACCTGCTCGCTCCCGAGACGCAGAAGACCGTGCGCGCCGAGCGCCGCCGCTACCACGAGCGCTTCCGCGCGCTCGTGGCCGAGGGGCAACGCTCGGGCATCTTCAGCGACCGCGTCCCCGCGGAGCTGGTCGTCGACTACTTCTTCGGCTCGGTGCACCACCTGGGCACGTGGTTCCACGCGGACGGCCCGCTGACCGGCGCCCAGGTGGGCAGGCACTTCGCCGACCTGCTGCTCGCCTCACTCGGGGCCGGGGACTCCGACGAGTGAGGCCAGCGCCTCCCGGTGGTCGCCGGGCGTGCCCAGCGCGATCTCGGTGGCCTTGGCGCGCTTGAGATAGAGATGTACGGGGTGCTCCCACGTCATCCCGATCCCGCCGTGGAGCTGCAGGGCCTCCTCGGCCGCGTGCACGGCCACCCCGGCGTTCCACGACTGGGCCACGGCCACGGAGACCGACGAGCTGTCGGCGACCGCGTTCCGCGCGGCGGCCCGAGCCCTGACCACGTCCAGCCACAGGTCGGCCAGCCGGTGCTTGATCGCCTGGAACGAGCCGACCGGCCGGGCGAACTGGTGGCGCTCCTTGACGTAGGCCAGCGTCGTGTCGAGACACCACTCGGCCACCCCGAGCTGCTCGGAGGCCAGCAGCCCGGCCCCGAACCGCAACACCCCGGCCAGGTCGCACGCGCCCACGCGGCGGGCCGGCGTACGCGCGAACGTGACGGTGGCCACCGGCCTGGTCAGGTCGAGCGAGGGCACGACCTCGACCGAGGCGCCCTCCACCGCGTACAGGTCGCCGGCCACCGGCACCAGCAGCACGTCGGCCACCTCGGCGCCGGCCACACCGGTGAGGGTGCCGGACAGCCGCCCCTGGTCGTCCACGCTCACGGACGAGCCCCGGTCCGGCCGGTAGGGCGACGCGGCGAACGACACGGCGAGCGCGGCCGTGCTGCGCCCCTCGGCCAGCTCGCCGAGCAGCGCGTCGCGGGTCGGCAGCAGCGCCTGCGTGGCCAGCACCGAGCTGGTGAAGAACGGCACCGGCGCCACCGCCCGGCCCAGCTCCTCCAGCACCACGGCCACCTCGCTGGCCGACGCCCCGGCCCCGCCCAGCTCCTCGGGGACGAGCAGCCCGGCCACCCCGATCTCGCCGGCCAGCGTCTTCCACAGGTCCAGGTCGTACACGGAGTTCACGGACTCGATCCGCTTCAGCACCGCGGCGGGCGGGCAGCGGTCGGCGAGCAGCCCGCGCACGGCGGACCTGAGCTCCTCCTCGACCTCGGAATAGAGCAGCGTCATCGCGGCAGGTCCTTCCAGGGCACGTCCTTGTCGACACGGGGTTCAGAGGGCAGGCCGAGCACCCGTTCGGAGATGATGTTGCGCAGGATCTCGGAGGTGCCGCCCTCGATGGAGTTGCCCTTGGCCCGCAGATAGCGATAGCCGGGGCCGCGACCGTAGAAGTCGACGTTCTCCGAGCGGCGGAACGTCCAGTCGTCGTAGCCGAGATCCCGCCGGAACTCGACGTCGAAGCCCGTCAGCGCCTGGTTGAGCCGGGCGAACGACAACTTCATCCCCGAGCCCTCCGGCCCCGGCTGCCCGGCGACGAGCTGCTCGCGCAGGCGCGCCCCGGACAGGCGGGTCACCTCGGCCTCCACCCACAGCGACAGCAGCCGCTGGTGCAGGTCGTGGGTGCGCAGCTCGGGCTGCTCCCGCCAGGCCGCGAGCGCGGCCGCCACCGCGCCACCACCCCGCCGCGTCGGCGCGCCGCCGATCGCGACCCGCTCGTTCATCAGCGTGGTCTGCGCGACCCGCCAGCCGTCGCCCACCTCACCGAGCCGCAGGTCGTCGGAGAGCCGCACGCCGGTCAGGAACACCTCGTTGAACTCCGCCTCACCGGTGATCTGCCGCAACGGCCGCACCTCCACGCCGGGCGCGTGCATGTCACAGATGAAGTACGTCATCCCCCGGTGTTTCGGCACGTCCGGGTCGGTACGGGTGACCAGGATGGCCCACCTGGAGTGGTGGGCGCCGGACGTCCACACCTTCTGGCCGTCCACCACCCACTCGTCACCGTCCCTGACCGCCCGGGTCGCCAGCGTGGCCAGGTCGGACCCGGCGCCGGGCTCGCTGAAGAGCTGGCACCAGATCTCCTCACCGGTCCACAGCGGCCGCAGGAACCGGCGCTTCTGCTCCTCCGTGCCGAACGCCAGGATCGTCGGCGCCGCCATCCCCAGGCCGATGCCCTGGACCCCGCCGTTGATCTGCGGCGTGTCCGCCAGCTCCCGCTCGACGACCTGCTGCAGCTCCCTGGAGGTGCCGAGGCCGCCGAGCCCCTCGGGGAACCACACCCAGGCCAGCCCGGCATCGAACCTGGCCCGCAGGAACTCCAGCCGGTCCCCGCTCGGATCGTGCTCGCCGAGGAACGCCGCCACGCGCTCCTTGATCTCCGCTTCGTTCACATGTACCTCTTCAACTCGCGATAGGCCAGGGACCGCTTGTGCACCTCGTCGGGGCCGTCCGCCAGGCGCAGCGAGCGGGCCCCCGCCCAGAGCGCGGCCAGCGGGAAGTCCTGGGAGACACCGCCGGCGCCGTGCACCTGGACGGCCTTGTCGAGGATCCACTCCACGGTGATCGGAGTGGAGATCTTGATGGCCTGGATCTCGGTGTGGGCGCCCTGGTTGCCCACCGTGTCCATGAGCCAGGCGGTCTTGAGCACGAGCAGGCGGGCCTGCTCGATCTTGATGCGGGACTCGGCGATCCAGTCCTGGATCACGCCCTGCTGGGCGACGGGCTTGCCGAACGTGGTCCTGGCCAGGGCCCGGCGGCACATCAGCTCGACCGCGCGCTCGGCCATGCCGATCAGGCGCATGCAGTGGTGGATGCGGCCGGGGCCGAGCCTGGCCTGCGCGATGGCGAAGCCGCCGCCGTCCTCGCCGATGAGGTTCTCCGCCGGCACGCGTACGTCCTCGAACACGATCTCGGCGTGCCCGCCGTGGTCGGCGTCGGTGTAGCCGAACACGTGCATGCCGCGCTTGATGTGCAGGCCGGGGGTGTCGCGGGGGACGAGGATCATGCTCTGCTGGCGGTGCTTGGGCGCGTCGGGGTTCGTCTTGCCCATGACGATGAAGATCTTGCAGTTGGGGTTCATCGCGCCGGAGATGAACCACTTGCGGCCGTTGATGACGTACTCGTCGCCGTCGCGGACGATGGAGGTCGCGATGTTCGTGGCGTCGGAGGAGGCCACGTCGGGCTCGGTCATCGCGAACGCCGAGCGGATCTCCCCGTCGAGCAGCGGCCGCAGCCACTCCTTGCGCTGCCACTCGCTGCCGAACATGGACAGCACTTCCATGTTGCCCGTGTCGGGTGCCGCGCAGTTGGTGGCCGTGGGGGCGATGGCCGGACTCCGGCCCATGATCTCGGCCAGGGGTGCGTACTGGAGGTTGGTCAGCCCCGCGCCGTGGTCGCCGGGCAGGAACAGGTTCCACAGGCCGCGCTGCCTGGCCTCGTCCTTCAGGTCCTCCAGCAGCGGCGGCGGGCTCCATCCGCTTGCCGCGGCCTGTTCCTCGAAAGCGGGCTCGGCGGGGTAGACGCAGTCGTCCATGAAGCGGAGCAGTCGCTCCCGCAGGTCCTCGGTGACTTTGTCGAAGGCGAAGTCCATGCCGAGAGCCTACCGACCGGCCGGTATGAGTGTCGACAGGTGGTTCCCCGTAAAGACAGGTGGTTCCCCGTAAAAGGGTGCAGGTGGCCATGAACGTGACCCGAGTGGCCTCATAGGGTTGCCGCCATGACCGCGAAGCTGCCCTTTCCCGTGGTGCTCGAGAACGACGTCGTCCGGCTCGAGCCGCTCACCATGGACCACGTGCCCGACCTGTTCGCCGCCGGCGGCGGGGACGAGGACGTCTGGCGCTGGCTGCCCAGCGCCGCCCCGCGTTCGGAGCAGGAGCTGGGGAAGGTCGCCCGAGGGCTGATCGACGACTCCGTGCACGTGCCGTTCGCGGTGGTGCTGAAGGACAGCGGGCGGGCGGTCGGCTGGACCACGTACGCCGACGTGCCCGGCTTCGAGGCCAGCGTGGAGATCGGCTGGACCTGGTACGGCCGGGCGGTCTGGCGCACAGCCGTGAACACGAGCTGCAAGCTGCTGCTCATCGACCACGCCTTCTCGCTCGGCTACAACCGGGTGCTGCTCAAGACGGACAATCTCAACCTCAGGTCGCAGAACGCCATCAAGCGCATCGGCGGCCTGCACGAGGGCACGCTGCGCCGCCACCGCAAGAGGCCGGACGGCACCTGGCGCGACACCGTCTATTTCGGCATCCTCGAAGAGGAGTGGCCGGAGCACCGTAGCCGGTTGGGGGGCCGCTCGAACCTTTCCTAGAAGGGCGGAGTCTCATCCCGCATGACTGATCGGCTGGGGGGCTACTGGCTCGGCGCCCGGCTCGACGGCGGCGGGCAGGTCGTCGTGCGCGAGGCGTACGACGAGTCCGGCACCCGCCACGCGCTGGGCGTGCCGTGCCTGCTGGACGACGGGGCCAGGGCCCGGCTCGCCGCCTCTGCCGCGGCCGCCGGGCACGTCCGCTCGCTGTCGGTCGCCAAGCTGACCGAGGCGTGCCTGGACGGCGACCCTCCCTACCTGGTCAGCGAGTACATCGAGGGCCCGACCCTGCGCCAGGTCGTGGACCGGCACGGCCCGTACACCGGCGACGACCTCTACCGGCTGGCCGCCGCCACCGCCACCGCGCTGGCGGCGGTGCACGAGGCGGGCGCGGCGCACGGGGCGCTCACGCCGGACAAGGTCGTCCTGGGGTCCGAGGGGCCCCGGCTGGTCGGGCTGGGGCTGGCGGGCGGGGGTGGCGGGCCGCCGGACGACGTACACGCCTGGGGGCGGCTGCTGGTCTTCGCCGCCTACGGCGACGACGAACGATTAGGCGGCGGCGAGCGGCTGGACCGCCCGTTACGCGGGCTCGTGGCCGCCGCCCTCGACCGCGATCCCGACCGCCGCCCGAACGCCCGCCAGCTCCTGATGTCCCTGCTCGACGCGCCCCAGTCCCAGCAGGGCCGGCTGCTTCCCCCCGAACCCGTCGACGACCCGCCGCTCGGAGCCCGCGCCGAGGCCGTCTACCTGAAGCTCAGCCCGGCGGAGCAGGACGTGGTGCCGGAGGTGTTCCTGCGGCTGGTGGGCCTCGACTCCGACGGCGCCGACACCGTCGTGAGCGCCTCCAGGGACGAGCTGGTCGCCGGGCGGGGCGCCGACGTGGTGGCCGCGATCGACGGGGTGCTGGCGGCGTACCGGGAGGCGGGGCTCCTGAGCGACCGGGCCGCACCCGCCATCGCGCACGCGGCGTTGTTGCGGGCCTGGCCGCGGCTGCACGAGTGGCTGGACGGCGAGCGCGAAGGGCTGGCCGTGCACCGGGAGCTGGTGGCGGCGGCGCGGCGGTGGGAGGCGGGCGGACGGCCGGAGGGGCGGCTCTTCCGGGGGGAGCCGCTGGACCGGGCGCTGGCGTGGGCGGCCGGCGGGCGGCGGCGGGTGACGTTGAACGCGGGCGAGCAGCGGTTCCTCGACGCGGGGATCGCCACGGTGCGGCGGCGGGCGCGCCGGCGGCGTACCGCCATGGCGGGGCTGCTGTCGGTGGCGATGGTGGCCGCGCTGCTCGCGCTGTGGCAGCGCGGCGTCGCCGACGGGCGGCTGGACGAGGCGATGGCCAGGGTGGCGGCGTCCCGGGCGGAGGTGCTGCGACCGGCCGACCCGGTGACCGCGCGCAAGCTGAGCCTGGCCGCGTGGCGGCTGGCGCCGATCCCCGAGACCCGGCGGGCGCTGGCGGTCCAGGACGCGGCGGTGGGGGTGTTCGCCGACCCGCACGCGGGGCCGCGCACGCTGCACGCCGTCACCGACGACGGGTCCGTGCTCGCCGCCCTGGAGGAGGGCACGCTGCGCCTGTACGACCTCGCGTCGGGCCGGACGCTCACCACCACGGCGGGGCCGGTGCAGAGCGTGCGCGCGATGGCCTGGTCACCCGACGGACGCACGCTGGCACTGGTCGGGGTCGACCGGTCCTACCTGTACGACCTGCGCACCCGTACCCTGGGCCGCCCCTTCGGCCGGGGACTCGGCGCGCCCGGGGAGCAGTCGGCGTGGTTCAGCCCGGGCGGCGGCCTGCTGTTCGCGGCCGCCCGGCAGTCGGGCGAGCGGTGGGCCTGGGACCTGCGGGCGGGGCGGGCCGCGTACGTGGGCGAGTACGCCGTGGTCGGCCCGGGCGACCGGGTGGCGCTGGTGTTCGACGGGAAACGGTCGGAGATCAGGCGGGCCGGCCGGTCGTCGCCCGCGCCCTGGCTGGACCGGATGCCGTGGGAGTACACGACGTTCGCGCCCGACGGGGAGCGGGTGGCCATCGCCGAGGAGACCGGCATCCAGGTCTACGGCCTCGACGGCGTCCCGGCCCGCTACACCAGGCTGCGCCCCTCCCCCGGCCACCTGCGCTTCAGCCCGGACGGGCGGCTGCTGGTCAGCACCGACAGCGACCGCGTGCGGGTCTGGCGGCTGGCGGAGGGGACGCTGCTGGCCGACCGGCAGGTCCCGGCGTCCGCCGACCGGCCGGCGCAGGCGGCGCTGTCCGGGGACGGCCGGTGGCTGCGCGTGCTGGCCGGACGGGGCACGGTCCTCACCATCGACCTGGCGCGGCCGGCCGCTCCCGCCGACCCGGGCGCGTGGGTGTGCGAGCACTACGGGCCGCTCTCGCCGGAGGAGTGGCGCGAGCACCTGCCGGAGGTGCCCTATCGCGAGGCGTGCTGACGCGCCCGGCACAATGCACGGCATGACTGTGGACCATCTCGTCTATGCCACCCCCGATCTGCGGCAGACCGTGGCCGACCTGGAGCGGCTGCTGGGCGTGCGAGCCGCCGTGGGCGGGCGCCACCTGGGCCTGGGCACCCGTAACCACCTGCTCGCGCTGGGCGGCCGGAGCTATCTGGAGATCGTCGGGCCCGATCCCGAGCAGGAGGCGCCGGCCGGGCCCCGGTGGTTCCGGATCGACTCGCTGGCGGCGCCGGCGCTGGTGAACTGGGCGGTGGCGGTGACGGGCATCGACGCGGTGACCGCCCGCGCGCGGGAGCGAGGCTACGACCCCGGCGACCCGGCGGACATGTCGCGGCGCACGGCCTCCGGCGACCTGCTGAGCTGGCGGCTCACCCCGCCGCAGCGGGCCGGCCACGAGGGGCTGGTGCCGTTCCTGATCGACTGGGGCGCCACGCGGCACCCGGCGGAGAGCGGGCTGCCGGCGGTCGAGCTGGTGTCGCTGCGCGGCGCGCACCCCGACCCCGGGGCGGTGCGGCGGGACCTGGCGGCCGTGGACGTACGGCTCGACCTCGACGAGGCCTCCCGGCCGGGCCTGACCGCCGTGTTGTCCGGGCGGTACGGTCCCGTGACGCTCTGACCGGCTCGGGACAAGTCCCGGAGGGCGAGATGCGCTGCCGTGGCCCAGGGTCGCCGCTCAGGATGCGGAAGGTCATGGACGCGGTGGCCGAGCTTCAGGTCGCGACGGGCGACGATCCTGCTGGTGGGTCCCCTTGTCGCGCGGGGCCGCCGAGCATGCCGGTCAGGAGTTCGTTCAGGGCGTCCTTGAGGTCCTGGAGGGTGGGGACGGTGCCGGCGCCGGCGATGGCGTCGAACATCAGTCCCTCGCCGAACGCCACCAGGTTGCGCGCGTGCCGGACCGGGTCCGGGGAGCCGAGGGCCGTCAGGATGGCGACGGCCGGGTCGCGGAAGCGCCGTCCGGCCTGGTCGTAGATCTCGCGCAGCTCGGGCCGGCGGGTCGCCTCCAGGGCCAGCTCGTAGCGGGCCAGGGTGCGGCGGCGGTCGGAGAGCTGGGTGTGCAGCGCCTCCGCCATGCGCGCGGGCAGGGCCGCCAGGTCGTACGGCCCCCCGTACGCACCGGACAGGGCGCGCATCTCCAGGTCGGTGAGCCGTGACAGGGTCAGCTCCAGCAGCGCCGCCCGGGTGCGGGCCAGGTTGGAGGTGGAGCCGGGCGGCAGGTCGGCGGCCTCGTCCACGGCCCGGTGGGTCAGGCCGCGCATGCCGCGCTCGGCCAGCAGGGTGATGGCCGTGTCGGCGACCAGGTCAGCGCGCTTCACGGAGCCTGATACTACAGCGGTAGTGAGACCTCACTACAGGCGTAGTAGGGTGGCACTACAGACGTAGTTGAAGGGGAGGCGGCCATGGCCAGGGCTGTGGTGATCGGCGGGGGTGTCGGCGGGCTGACCGCCGGGGTGGCGCTGCGCCGCAAGGGGTGGGACGTCACCGTGCTGGAGCGCGTGCCGCAGATCGAGCCCGTCGGCTCGGGGCTGGCGATCGCCGCCAACGCGCTGAAGGCCCTCGACTCCCTCGACCTGGGCGACCGGATCCGCGGGCTCGCCACGGCGGAGGGGCCCTTCGGGTTGCGCCGGTCGAACGGGAGCTGGCTCACGCACACCACGGAGGCAGCGGCGGGCGACAGGTACGGCGACTCGGTGGTGGTCATGCTGCGGGCCACGCTCATGGAGGTGCTCATGGACGCCCTCGGCCGGGACCGCCTGCGCCTGGACACGGCCGTGTCCGGGGTGGACGCCGAGAAGGGCGTGGTCCGCACGGCGGCCGGTGATCTGGACGCCGACCTGGTCGTGGCGGCCGACGGCATCCATTCGGCCACCCGGCGCGCGTTGTTCCCGGAGCATCCCGGGCCCGCGTACTCGGGGGTGACGGCGTGGCGCGCCCTCGTCCCGCGCGGCGGCCTGGCGATCCCCCGGTCGGAGAGCTGGGGCCGCGGCACGGTGTTCGGCATCCACCCGCTGGCCGGCGACGTCGTCTACGTCTACGCCACCGACGTGCTGCCCGCCGGGACCGTGTACGCGGACGAGCGCGCGGAGCTGCTGCGCAGGTTCGGGGACTGGCACGAGCCCATCCCGGCGCTGCTGGCGGCGGCCGACCCGGCCAGGATCATCCGGAACGACATCTACTCCTACGCCGAGCCGCTGCCCGCCTACCACCAGGGCCGGGTGGCGCTGGTCGGCGACGCGGCCCACGCGATGACGCCGAACCTCGGGCAGGGCGCCTGCCAGGCGATCGAGGACGGGGTCGTGCTGGCGCACCTGGCCGGCGGCGACCTGGCCGCCTACAGCGCCGCCCGCAGGGAGCGGACCATGAAGATCGTGCGGCGGTCGATGACGCTGTGCCGGATGACCATGCTGCGCAACCCGCTGGCGGTGCGGCTGCGCGATCTCGGCCTGTCGGCCGCGGCCCGGCTCAGCCCAGATCTGATGTTGCGGTCGATGGACGAGATGTTGCGGTGGCGTCCACCGGCGGAGCCTGGACGGTGACCGTGCGCTCCACCGCCACGGGCGCCGGGGCGGGAGCGGGGGCGATGGCGGGGGCGGGGGTCGCCGGTTTGGCGTGGTGATCGGGGGCCAGGCGGCCCAGCGTGATCGTGCCGGCGATGGTCAGCGCACCGGCCATCAGGGCCGGCACGGCCGTCGAGGGAGAGGTGGGCAGCGGCTCGCCGAGCAGGATCGCCCCGGCCATCACGGAGGTGATGGGGTCGATGACCTGTACGCCGGCGTAGGCGATGCCGAAGTAGCCCACCGCGTACGAGCGCTGCAGCAGCACCACCGCGCAGACCAGCAGCACGGGCACGGCCAGGGTGAACCAGTGGAGCAGCCGCCCCCAGTCCCCCTCCATCCCGCCGCCCACCACGCGCACGAACGTGGACACGCTCGCGGTCACGGCGCCCGCCCCCACGGAGAGCAGCAGCGCCTTGGACGCGCCGTGGACCCGGCTGGCGAGCACCTGCGTGACCAGCGTGACCACCGCGATCACGGCCACGAACCCGAGCGCGGCGCCATCGCTCAGCCTGGGCGTCACGTTGTGCGTGGGCACCAGCAGCATGAGCCAGAGCAGGCCGACCGCCACGGCGATCGAGCCGAGGATCTCCGCGCGGTACGGCTTGCGGCCGTACATGAACGCGGCCAGCGGCACCGCGAACACGAGCGTGGCGACGCTGATCGGCTGCACGGCGACCAGCGGCGCGAAGCTCAGGGCCACGGCGTGCAGGCAGGCGCCGGTGAAGGAGATGATGCCGCCGACCCACCAGCGAGGGCGTTTCACGAGGCTCAGCGAAGCGCCCTCGGCCACCACCTCGTACTGCTGCAGCGCGGCGCCGAACGCGTATCCCAGCGCCCCTGCCAGGGCGATGAGCATGCCGACCCACGTCATCGCGGCCCACGCAGGAGCAGGGATCCTTTCAGGAGCATTGCTCCAGCTTAAGAGCCCAGCGAAGCCCCAGAGTCATCCTTTAGGCTGATAAATGGCCTTAAGGCCGCTCTGACCAGCACGGACATGTGGCGCATCCTTGATGCCGAGCTGAGGTACCGGACCGATCGGTTACCGCGATCACGACTGCTCGGGGCAGACGCAGAACAGGTGCCCCTGCGGGTCCCGCAGCACGATCCAGCGGGTGCCCTCGTCCGTGACGCCGGGCTGGAACTCCGGCCTGGTGGCCCCCAGCGCGACGTACTCCTTCGCCGCCTTCTCGATGTCCGGCACCCGGAAGTCGAGGTGGAACTGCTTGTCGGGGCTCGGCCACACGACCGGCTCGCGCTCCGCGACGCGGCCGAAGTAGATGCTCGTGGTGCCGTCGGTGATGGCGGCGTACTCGTCCTCGGCGTACGTGATCTCCATCCCGGTGACCTCGGAGTAGAACGTGGCCAGCGCCCGGGGGTCGGAGCAGTCGATGGTGAAGGCCAGCAGCTTCGCTTTCGTTGTCATGCCGTCGAGCCTGCCAGGCATACCTGCCATCTTCTGTCAGGAACGCAAGAAGGGCCGCGCCCGATCGGCGCGGCCCTCCTCTTGCGACACGTGAGTCACCCGGGGAAGCGGCCGTAATAGTCCCCCAGCCGCGTACGGTACTCGGGCTCCTTGAACGTGCCCTCGTCGAATTCGGGCGCGTCCTTGATCTCGGCCTTGGTACGGGCCACGAACACGTTGCGTTCCTGGGGATCGATGTTCGTGATCACCTGGGCCGGGAGCATGACCTTCTTACCGAAGATCCAAGGACCGGTGTCGACGATCACGTAGCTCTCGCCGACCTCGTACGTCGCCTCATCGACGGACCCGATCTTCCCGTCGGTCGCCTGGACGTGGTAGCCCACGAGGTCCAGGGCGTGCCCGCGGTCATAGACGTCAGGACGATAGTTCCAGAGCTCCATCGGGCTCTTCCTCTCTCTTCCGTCTTTTCTCGGGCAAGCCATCAACTACCCGTGGATTTTCGTGTAAACCCGTAACAATGCGTTTGACGATCCTTAACCATCCTTCAAGCTGATGCCGCCACCCTCTTGACTACGGAAGGGAGCAAGCCATGCGAACCAGGGCAGAACGGTTATACGAGATCGACGGGCTGCGCCTGCTGGCGGCACTGTGCGTGGTGCTGTACCACTACGTCTTCTCCGGCTGGGCCGGCGGGAAGACCACCGTGACGTTCGTCACGGAGAGCGCGTGGGCCAAGTACGGCTATCTCGGCGTGGACCTGTTCTTCCTGATCAGTGGCTTCGTGGTGCTGATGAGCGCCTGGGGCAGGACCCCCAGGCAGTTCGTGGTGTCGCGGATCGTCCGGCTCTATCCCGCGTACTGGGTGGGCATCGCGGTCACCGCCGTGGTGACCGTGGCGCTGGGGCAGGGCCTGTTCCAGGTGTCGTTGCCGCAGGTGCTGGCCAATCTGACGATGTTCCAGGCCATACCGAACATCGAGAACGTGGACGTCGTCTACTGGACGTTGTGGGCCGAGATGCGGTTCTACCTGCTCATACTGGTCTTCACCTGGATCGGGATGACACGGGGCCGGATCATGGCCGGCCTGTGGGGCTGGCTGGCGCTGACGCTCCTGGTCGAGGTGGGAGTGCTGCCCGGGATCGCGGACCTGGTCGTCCAGTCCGAGTTCTCGCACTACTTCATCGCCGGGATGGCGCTGTTCATGCTCTACCGGTTCGGGCTGGACTGGCAGATCGCGCTGCTGGTGCCGATCTGCCTGGGCAACGCGGTCTACCGGGCCATCGGGTACGCCGAGGCGGTCGGCGAGCGGTATTCGGTGACGTACTCGCCGGTGGTCATCACCGCCGTGGTCGTGGTGATCTTCCTGATCATGACGTTCGTGGCGCTGCGGGTCACGAACGTGCTGGCCCGGCCGTGGCTGGTGACCGCGGGGGCGCTCACGTACCCGCTGTACCTGCTGCACGCGCACGTCGGGTTCATCCTGTTCGCCCGCCTGGAGGGCATGGTCAACAAGTACGTGCTGCTCGTGGGGGTGATCGCGGTCATGCTGGGGGCGGCGTACCTGGTGCACCGGTTCGTGGAGCGGCCGCTCGCGCCCTGGCTCAAGCGGCTGCTGTCGAAGCGGCAGCCCGCGCACGCCGCGCCGCCGGTGGGGAGCCCGACAGGCTGACGTGACTTTCCTGACAACCCCTCGCCAGGTCGGGCGTAGGAGCCCCAGGTCTGGATACGATCCGCGCACGGACTGCGAGAGGGAGGCCGGATGGGTCTCAGCGCCGAGCAGGAGTGGGCTCCCCCAGGGGTCGATCGGGAACGACCGAGTGTGGCCCGGGTGCACGATGCCCTCCTCGGCGGCGTGGAGAACTTCGCCTCCGACCGTTCCGTCGCGCGCAAGCTCAAGGCCGCGGTGCCGGAAGTCGTCGACCTCGTCTGGTGCAACCGCGCCTTCATCGGGCGGGTCGTCGACTACCTGATCCGCGAGACGGGCATCCGGCAGATCATCGACCTCGGCGCCGGGCTGCCCACGGTCGAGAACACCCATGAGGTCGCGCACTTCGCCGACCCCCGCTCCAGGGTCGTCTACGTGGACATCGACCCGATGGTGGAGCCGCACGCCAAGGCCATACTCAGCGGCAACCCGTACGCCGACGCCATCACCGCCGACGCGCGCGACGTGGACGCCGTGCTCGGCCACCCGTCCCTGCGCCGCCTGATCGACCTGTCGCAGCCCACCGCGATCCTGGCGGTCGGGCTGCTGCACCTGTTCTCCGACAAGGAGGACCCGCACGCGCTGATGCGGCGCTACATGGACGCGCTGGCGCCGGGCAGCCACCTGGCCGCCTCCAACTTCCTGGCCTCGGACAACCCCAAGGCCAAGGCGCTGGAGGTGATGCTGCAGGCCACCATGGGCACCGGCCACTTCCGTGACAGGGCCGCCATCGCGCGGTTCTTCGACGGGCTGGTGCTGGTGGAGCCGGGCGTGGTGCACTTCCCCGAATGGCATCCGGACGAGCGCATCCCCGGCCCGCTCACCTCCTGGGAAGAGGTGCTGCTGGGCGGGGTCGCGCGGAAACCGTGAGGCGGCCCCGGTCCGGCGCCCGATAGGGTGAGGCCCATGCCGCGACGTCTCATCTGCTCCCCGCCGCCGGCCCGCTAGCGGGCGGCCTTTCCTGAGATTCCGGGTCTGACCGATCCGGGGGTGGTTGCTGCCCGCACACCGGGCCCATTCCGACCACTCCATCCGGAGAACTCCTGTCATGACCCATGTCTCCGCCCGGCGGGGCGCCGTTTACGTGTCCGTGGCCGCGACCGCCTGGGGCACCGGCGGCGCCGCCGGATCCCTGCTCTTCGAGACGGGCGGGCTCGGCCCCGTCGGCGTGTCCCTGTGGCGCTACCTCCTCGGCGCCGCCTTCCTCCTGCTCCTCGCCAACGGCCGCACCGCGGCCCGCACCGCTGCCCGCACCGCTGCCCGCATCTCCGGCGGCGCCCGCGCGGCCGGAGGTCTCGGCGGGCACCTCAACGGGCGTGTCCTGGTCGTCGGCGCCGGGATGGCCGTCTACCAGACCGCCTACTTCGCCGCCATCGCCCACTCCGGCGTGGCCGTGGCCACCGTGGTGACGATGGGCGCCACCCCCGTCTTCACCGCCCTGGGCAGCCGCTTCCTGCTCCGCGAGCGTCTCGGCCGGGTCGCCCTCGTCGCGCTGGCCGTCGCGCTGGCCGGGCTCGTCCTGCTCACGGCCGAGACCGTTGCGCAGGCCCGCATGTCCTCCGTCGCCGGCATCGCCTTCGCCCTGGCCTCGGCCGCCGGGTACGCCGGGGTCACGCTCTACTCCCGGCGGCACCGGGACGGCGACCCGCAGGCCATGGCGATCGGCGGGTTCGTCGTCGGCGCGGCCTGCCTGGCGCCGTTCGCGCTGGCCGAAGGGGTGGTGCCGGAGGTGACCTGGACGTCCGTGGCACTGCTGGTCTACCTGGGCGCGGTGCCGACCGCGCTGGCGTACGGGCTGTTCTTCCGCGCGCTGACCGCCCTGCGGGCCACCACGGTGTCGATCATCTCGCTCGGCGAGGCCGTCGGCGCCGCGCTGCTCGGCGTGGTCCTGTTCGGCGAGCGGCTCACCCCGCTCGCCTGGTCGGGGTGCGTGCTGCTGCTCGCCGCCGTCGCGGTACTCGCCGCACGTGCCGAAGCGGCGTGATGTGACGGCGCGGGCGGCCGGATGAGTTAAGGTCCGGTACGGCGACGCTTGCCGAATCGTCGCTCCGCACCCCTCCTCTGGCAGCGGGAACGGTGTCGGCGATGCGTGCGTTGGAGGAACTGTGGCCTCGCTCAAGGGAATAATGAGGAACCTCCTGGATCGTCCGGGAGGCGTCCCGCTCACGCCCTATCAGAAGATCGTCAAGGCGGCGGACGCCCGGGCCGACCGCATCCGCGGGCTCGACGAGCTGCCGGCGCCGGACATGAGCGACCTTGCCGAGTTCTGTGCCGTCGCGCGCGAGGCCGCCGACCGGACGTTGGGCCTGCGACCCTACGACGTGCAGTTGCTGGGGACGCTGGCCCTGCTCGACGGCAAGGTCGCCGAGATGGCCACCGGCGAGGGCAAGACCCTCTCCGGGGCCATGGCGGCGGCCGGCTACGCCCTGCAGGGCAAGCGCGTGCACGTCATCTCGGTCAACGACTACCTGGCGCGGCGCGACGCCGAGTGGATGGGCCCGTTCTACGAGGCGCTCGGCGTCAGCGTGGGCTGGATCGACCAGAACTCCTCGCCCGAGGAGCGGCGCGAGGCGTACGCGAAGAGCGTGACCTACGGGCCGGTCAGCGAGATCGGGTTCGACGTGCTGCGCGACCGCCTGCGCACCGACGCGGCCGAGATCATCGTGCCCGCGCCCGAGGTCGCGCTGATCGACGAGGCCGACTCGGTGCTGGTGGACGAGGCCCGCGTGCCGCTGGTCATGGCCGGGGCCGCCGACCCGGGCAGCGCGGTGCCGGAGATGGCGGCGCTGGTCAGGCAGCTGGTCCGCGGCTACCACTACGAGATCGACGAGCAGGCGCGCAACGTCTACCTCACCCCCAAGGGCGCCGACAGCGTGGAGAACCTCCTGGGCGTCGAGCTCTACGACGAGCACGAGCCCGGCGCGCTGATCGAGCTCAACCTGGCCCTGCACGCCCACGCGCTGCTGGCCCGCGACGTCGACTACATCGTGCGCGACGGCAAGGTGCAGCTCATCAACCCCTCGCGCGGCCGGGTGGCGCTGCTGCAGCGCTGGCCCAACGGCCTCCAGGCGGCCGTGGAGGCCAAGGAGGCGCTGCCGCCGAGCCAGAAGGGCGAGATCCTCGACTCGATCACCGTCCAGGGCCTGATCCGCCGCTATCCGCACATCTGCGGCATGACCGGCACGGCCGTGGCCGTCAGCGAGCAGCTCGGCGAGTTCTACGGGCTCAAGGTCGCGGTGATCCCGCCCAACCGGCCGTGCGTGCGCACCGACGAGCCGGACCGCGTCTACCCGACCGTCCCCGACAAGGACGCGGCGCTGGTCGAGGAGATCCAGACGGTCCACGAGAGCGGCCGGCCCATCCTCATCGGCACGCTCGACGTCGCCGAGTCGGAGAACCTCGCCAAGCTGCTGCAGCGGCGCGGCCTGGAGCCGGTCGTGCTCAACGCCAAGAACGACGCGGAAGAGGCCGCGATCATCGCCCGGGCGGGCGAGCGCGACGCCATCACCGTCTCCACCCAGATGGCCGGGCGCGGCACCGACATCCGCCTCGGCGAGGGCGTGGCCGAGCTCGGCGGCCTCTACGTGATCGGCTCGGGCCGCCACGCCAGCAGCCGCCTGGACGACCAGCTCCGGGGCCGCGCCGGCCGCCAGGGCGACCCCGGCGGCTCGGTCTTCTTCGTCAGCATGAAGGATGATCTGATCACCCAGTTCGTCCCCGACGAGCGCCCGCCCGCCGCCGACGCCGACGGCCTGGTCCGTCACCGGCGCGGCGCCTACCTCGTCGGCCACGCCCAGCGCGTCGCCGAGGGCGTCAACCTGGAGATCCACCGCAACACGTGGCGCTACACCCGGCTGCTGGAGCACCAGCGCGAGCTGATCCTCGAATGGCGGGACAAGGTCCTGCACGGCGACGCCGCCGCCAAGGCCCTCGAGACCGCCGACCCCGAGCGCTGGGCGGCCATGCCGGAGGACACCAGGGACGAGACGGCCCGCCAGATCGTGCTGCACGCCATCGACCGCTGCTGGACCGAGCACCTGGCGTTCCTGACCGACCTGCGCGAGGGCATCCACCTGCGGGCGCTGGGCCGGATGAGCCCGATCGACGAGTTCCACCGGGAGGCGGTGGCGGAGTACAAATCGCTGCTGGCCGAGGTGGAGCGGCGCTCGCTGGAGTCGTTCGAGGCTCCGGAGCCGGATCTCAAGCGGCCGACGGCGACCTGGACGTACCTCGTGCAGGACAACCCGTTCGGCACGGAGTGGGACCGCATCCTCAAGCGGGTCACCGCCGCGACCCGCCGCGGCTGATCAGCTGATCAGGGCCACTTGGGCTCGCCGCACGCCACGACGGGCCCGTCCAGCACGCCCAGCCTCTCCAGCAGCGTGATGAACGTGGTCGCGTACGGCGACTTGGCCGTCACGGCTGCCACCCTCGGCCAGTCCACCTGCTCCCGCAGCGCGCGCACCTGCGCCAGCAGCGCGCCGTAGTCGCAGGCGTGCTCCGACAGCGGCAGCAGCCAGGAGATGACCAGGTCGGTGGCCTCCAGCACGGGGACGATCACCGCCGACGCCTTCAGCGGCTCGGCCCGGTCGAGCAGCTCGTCGGTGATGGGCAGGTCGGACACCCGGAAGATGAGGTCCACCAGCCGCCCCTCGTCGTACGCCTTGACCAGCCAGTCCTCCGGCGGCTTGGCCGTCTGGAAACCCAGCCCGCGCAGCGCCTCCAACGCGGCGGGCACGTCGTGCTCGGTGAGGACGAAGTCCACGTCGTGCAGCGAAGGGGCTGCCCCCCGCGCGTACGCGGCGCATCCGCCGGCCAGCGCGAACTTGACCCCGGCGTCCTTGAGCCCCGAACTCGCGCGCTTGAGCGTGTCGAGGATGGCGTCGGTGACCGCGTGGCCGTGGCTACTCATGTGAACGGGCTACCCGAACGATGGTCGGCTAGACGTTGGATGCGAGGCCTTCCGGGTAGCGCCTGAACCTATGACCGAAATCCTCGAGAAGACCGAACAGTCCTACAAAGGCGATCATGACCGGCCGCTGGGCGGTTACGCCGGGATTCTCAGCGCGTACGGCGGGACTGTCGGCGTGGCCACCGTCGCGGCGCTGCTGGCCGGGCGGCGGCTCCCCGACCACGTCGGGGTGATGGACCTGCTGCTGATGGCCGCGTGCACGCACAAGGTGTCGCGCCGCCTGGCCAAGGATCCCGTGACCAGCCCGCTGCGCGCGCCGTTCACGCAGTACGAAGGCCCCGGCGGCCCCTCCGAGGTTCAGGAGAAGCCGCGCGGGGCGCTGGGCGAGCTGCTCGCCTGCCCGTTCTGCCTGGCGCAGTGGGTGGCCACCGGGTACGCCGCAGGCCTCGTGCTGGCTCCCCGTGTCACCCGGCTCGTGGGCGCGACCATGACGGCGGTGGCGATCTCGGACTGGCTGCAGCTCGCCTACGCGAAGCTGATGAAGTCGGCCGAGTAGTCCCCGGTCACCGGACCCGTGGCAGGACCTCGCGCTCGTAGAAGTCGAAGAACGCGTCCTGCTCCGGGCCGATCTGGTTGACGTAGACCTCGTCGAACCCGGCGTCCACGTACTGCCGGATGGCGCGGGCGTGGACCTCGGGGTCGGGGCCGACCGGGCTGCCGTTCACGGCCTCGTCCTCGGTGACCGACTCGGCGAGCTGCTCGAAGTGGCGGGGCAGCGGCAGGATCTGGGAGGCCTCGCCCTTGATGCCCTGCGTGGGCCACAGGCGGTGCACGGTCTTGCGGGCCGAGCCCTCGTCGGCGGCGTAGCAGGCCTTGAGCCCGCCGAGCGCCGGCTTGCCGGCGCCGCCCGCCTCGCGGAAGGCCCGTACGGAGTCGGCGTCCGGCGCGGTCGAGACGTAACCGTCGGCCAGGCGGCCGGCCAGCTCCGTCGACTTCCGGCCCAGCCCCGACATGAGGATGGGCGCCGGCTCCTCCGGCAGCGTGTAGAGCCGGGCGGTGTCCACCTGGTAGTGGCGGCCCCGGTGGGTCACCAGCTTGCCGGTGAACAGCTCCCGCATCAGCTCGACGGCCTCCTCCAGCATCTCCAGCCGCTCGCTGAGCGGGGGCCAGCGGGACTCGATCACGTGCTCGTTGAGCGCCTCGCCGGTGCCCACGCCGAGCCGGAAGCGGCCGCCGGTCAGCGCCGCCGTGGTGGCCGTGGCCTGGGCGATGACCACCGGATGGGTACGGATCAGGGGGCACGTCACCGCGGTGGTGATGGGCAGGGACGTGGCCTCGGCCAGCGCGCCGATCACGGACCAGACGAACGGGGACTGCCCCTGCTCGTCCAGCCAGGGATGGAAGTGGTCGGATATCCAGAGGGCCTCGAAGCCGGCGCGCTCGGCGGCCTTGGCCTGGCGTACCAGCTCTTTCGGGCCGTGTTCCTCGCACGACAGGAAATAACCGAAGGTCGTCATAACTTTTCCCCTGCCCGTCGCCCCGGGGGGAAACATGTTAAGCGCTCGTTCCTGGGGGCAGTTGCAGGCCCATGGCTACTTTGCTCTGGATCATCGCGGTTATTCTCGTCATCTCCGGGATCTACGTGATCCTGGCCAGGCGCGACCTGCTCTGGGGGATCGTTCTCATCGTCCTCGGATTCCTGGTCGGCCCGGGCGGGGTCAGCATCTTCAATGTCTAAGGGGACCATTCACCCGGTTCCCCACCCGTTTCGCCGCCGGGCCGATCCCCGAGAACGGTCCGGCGGTGCACTAGTTTTGTCGAAATATCCGTAGTGACGCCCCTCCTTTCCCCTTCCAGGGGAATGAGGAGCGGGTGAGCCAATATCCGCCGTTCAGCCGCTACGAGACCGGGGCTGCCTCGGCGAGAGTCCGTGACCAGCTCCTGCGGCTGCGTCATCAGATGCGCGACCAGGCCATCCTGGACGAGGCCACCGCCCGCCTCGCGACCGAGCTGAACATCCGCCCGGTCGAGGCGGCCGAGCAGCTCGCCAGGATGGCCCGGCACAGCGGGCTGGCCCCGATCGAGGTCGCCAGGGGCATCGAGCGCCCGTCCGAGGAGGCCGTCGGCCCGCTCGACGTGCCCGTCCGGGTGCGCGGCATGCTGGAGGCCGTCCACGCCTCCGCCCTCTACCTCACCCCCGTCCACGACGCCACGGGCCGCGTCGTGGACTTCCTGATCCTCGCGGCCAACCGGCACGCCAGGACCGTGGCCGGCCGTACGGCCGCGGAGCTGGCGGGGCGGCGGCTCATGACGGCGAGCCCGGGGGTGGCCGGCTCGGGGCTGCTCGACGACTGCATCGCGGTCTACGAGAGCGGCGAGCCCGTGCACCGGGAGGCGCTGGAGTTCGTGGAGGTGCTGGACCACCTGCTCTGGCCGGCCACGCTCAGCGTGCGCGCGGCCCGGGTGGATGACGGGCTGCTGGTGAGCTGGCGGCCACTCGACGACGAGGAGTTGCTCGTCTCCGGCTGGGAACGCGCCCAGCGCCTGGCCGAGCTGGGCTGGGGCGAGTGGAACCTGGCCACGGAGCGCACGCTGTGGACGCCGCAGATGTACGAGATGCTCGGCCGCGACCGCTCCGACGGGCCCATGTCGCTGGAGGAGCTGCCGGCCTCGGTGGTGCCCGACGACCTGCCGATCGTCGAGGAGCACCTTCGCTCGCTGCTGGAACACCGGGAGGCGGTCGAGAACGAGTTCAGGATCCAGCACCGGCACGGCGTGCGGCACCTCTGCGTGTACGGCGAGCCGATCCTCGACACCGACGGAGTGCCGGTCAAGGTGCGCTTCCTGGTCCAGGACGTGACCAGGAACCGGCGCAGGGAGCGGGCCCTGGCCGTGGCGCACGAGCAGGCGCTCTCGCAGCGTCGGCGGGCCGAGGAGGAGCACGACGTCACCGTCCGGCTGCAGGACACGATCCTGCCGTTCCGCCGCGGGCTCATCCAGATGCCGGGGCTGACGATCGGGGTGCGCTACCTGCCCGGCGAGGAGCTCATCCGGCTGGGCGGCGACTGGTTCAAGGCCCGCCACCTGCCCGACGGCCGGGTGCTGCTGGCGATCGGGGACGCGATGGGGCACGGGCTGACGGCGGCCAGCCTCATGATCCAGATGCGGGCGGGCCTGGCCGGGCTGGCCTACACGGGGGCGTCCGCGGACCAGCTCGCCACCTGGCTGAACGACCTCATCGTGCACTCCAACCAGGGCGTCACCGTGACCGGCACCGCGATCATCGGCCACTTCGACCCGGCGGAGCGCACGTACCGCTGGACGAACGCCGGCCATCCGGCTCCTGTGCTGATCAGGGACGGCCGGGCGCGGCTGCTGGACCCGGCGCCGGGGCTCATGCTGGGGGCCTTCGACGTCACCGAGTACGACCTGACCACGACCCGGCTGGAGCCCGGCGACTTCCTCATCCTCTACACCGACGGGATCGTCGAGCGGCGCGGGCAGGACATGGCGGCCCGTATGGACGCGCTGATCCAGGCCGCGCACTTCTGCTGCGGCGACGATCCGGAGGAAGTGATCGCCTGCCTGCTCAAGCGTCTGGGAGGCGAGGCGGCCGAGGACGATGTGTGCGTCCTCGCCGTACGGGTGCTCTAGCCGCCCTCGCTCGTGGGGATGGTCAGCCGCCCTCGCCGCGATAGCCGTCCTCGCACTCGAGGCAGTAGACGGCGTAGGCCTTGCCGAGCACCGGCAGCGCGACGTTACGGACCCTGATGCCGCCCGGCGTCATGCCCTTCTCGCTGCCCTTGTGCGCGTGCCCGTGCAGGATCAGGTCGGCCCCGGCCGTGTCGACCGCCTCGGCCAGCAGGTAGCTGCCGAGGAAGGGGTAGATCTCGTGCGGCTCGCCCTCCAGCGTCTCCTTGATCGGGGAGTAGTGCGAGAGCACGACGCGCTCGTCGGCCACGATCTCCTTCAGCGCGACCTTCCACGCCTCGGCGATGTAGCGCGTGTGGGAGACGAAGTTCTTGATCTCGCGCTCGCCGAACTCGCTCGCGCACTTGCCCGCGTACCCGCCGCCGAACCCCTTCCCGCCGACGACGCCCAGCTTCTTGTCGCCGCACTGCACCACGACGCCGTCGTCGTCGAGCACGATGACGCCGGCGTCGCGCAGCTCGGCGGCGATCTCGTACTGCAGGTCGGAGTGGTAGTCGTGGTTGCCGAGCACCGCGACCACCGGTATCGGCAGGCCGCGCAGCTCGTCGGCCACCACCCGGCCCTCCTCCAGCGTGCCGTGCCGGGTCAGGTCTCCCGCCAGCATGAACACGTCCGCGCGGTCCTCGATGCCCTCGAGCCTCTTCCTGTACTGGCCTTTGACGTCCTCGCCCAGGTGAATGTCACCCACGGCCGCAATGCGAAGGTCAGTCAAGATGCTCATCCTCCCCTGGCTCGGTGAGGTCCACCACGTTGATCTCGTTGTGCACGTGGAGCTCGGGCGCGGCCTCGTGCGCCACCTGGCCGAGCCGCTCGCGCTGCTCGGGACCGCTCACCTGACCGCGTAGGAACAGCTGGTCGCCTCTTATGTCGACGCGGATTCCGAGCTCGTGGGTGCGTCCGTCCTCGGCCAGCGCCTGCTGGACACGGGCCGCGACGTACTGCGGAGCTTCCATCGCTCGCCTCCTTCTTCTGTCGCCGCATGCCCGGGTATGAACAGCTCAAACGGCACGTATCAGCTCAATGACCGCGCGTTCCACCGGGCCCGCCGTGGCGAGCTGCCCGAAGTCGGCGTCCGCTCCCAGCTCGGTCAGCGCCGCCGCGATGGTCCTGTCCTGGTCGTACGCCTCCACCACGCGCGGGTCCACGTACGACGCCCTGGCCACGCTGGGCGTGTTGCCCAGGTATTCGGCGACCTCGCGCATCACCCGGGTGACGGCCCGCTGCTTGCCCGTCCGCCCCGCGTGCCGGGCCGGCCGGGACACCGCCAGCCCCACGGCCGCCAGGACGGTGGCGTGCCAGGTGCGGAAGTCCTTGGCGGTGACCTCGTACCCGATGATCTCGCGCAGGTACTCGTTGATGTCCTCGCTCCTGATGTCGCTCCACCCGCCCGCGTGCCGGTAACGCAGCAGCTCGCCCTGCTCGCCCAGCGCCTTGAGCGCCCTGAGCACCTTGCACGCCCCCGGATCGGCCACCTCGACCTCGCGCTCCACGTCGCCCTTGGCCTGGTAGGAGCACGTGACGATGCCTCCGGCGCAGGTCACGTGCTCCATCCTGAGCGTGGCCAGCCCGTAGGTGTCGTAGCTCTCGCCGCCGATGCGGAAGAAGCCGATGTCGAGCAGCCGGGCGGCGGCGGCCAGCACCCGCTGCCGGGTCAGCCCGCGCCCCTTGAGCTGGTCGTCCACGGCCTTCCTGAACGCGGGCAGCCGCTCGGCCACCTCCAGCACCCGGTCGAACTTGGCGCGGTCCTGCTGCTCGCGCCACACGTCGTGGTAGCGGTACTGCCGGCGCCCCGCGGTGTCCGTCCCCACGGCCTGCAGGTGCCCGTCGGGCGACGTGCAGATCCACACGTCCTGCCAGGCCGGCGGGATGGCCAGCGCCTTGATCCGCGCGAGCGTGGCGGGGTCGCGCACCGGGCGGCCGTCGGGCCCGGTGTAGCTGAAACCGCGCCCGCGCCGGCGGCGCGCGATGCCGGGCTCGCTCTGGTCGCTCGGGCGCAGGTCGACGCAGGGGTCGCCGGCCGGCGACGCCGCGTGGGGATCTGGCTCGGGCACGGAGGGGCGCTACCCAGGACGTTAGGCACCAAACGGGACGGGCAGGTGAGCGGCATGGTTGACAAAGGAGAGTGGCACGAGGAGCGGGACCGCCAGGGCCATGCCATGGTGCCCGCCACCCCGAGCGACGTGGTGCACATCAGGGTGGGGTCGTTCATCCTGGTGTTCCTGTTCGCGTTCACGGTACTGGGGCTCATCACCGGGGCGCCCGTCCTGGCGGGCATCGCCATCCTGCTGGGCATCGCCACGGTGGTCGACATCACACTGGCCGTACGCCGCCAGAAGCGGCGCCACGACGGAGAGGCGGGCTGATCTCGGCATGGCACCACTTCGAGGGCGGGTAGTCGTGGTGACAGGAGCGAGCGGCGGGGTCGGGCGCGCGGTCGCCCGCGAGCTGGGCGCGCGGGGTGCCAAGGTGGCCCTGATCGCCCGGGGCACGACCGGCCTGGGCGCCGCCGCCGTGGACGTCGGGACGGAGGGCGGGACCGGCAAGGTATACGAGGCCGACGTGGCCGACTACGAGCAGGTACGGCACGCGGCCGAGCGCATCGAGACGGAGATGGGCCCGATATCCGTCTGGATAAACACCGCCTTCTCCTCCGTGTTCGCGAAATTCACCGACATATCCCCAGACGAGTACGAACGCACCACCGCCGTCACCTACCTGGGCTACGTCTGGGGCACCAAGGTGGCCCTGGACCTCATGCGCCCGCGCAACGCCGGCGCGATCGTCCAGACGGGCTCGGCCCTGTCACACCGCGGCATCCCGCTGCAGTCGGCCTACTGCGGCGCCAAACACGCGATCAAGGGCTTCTCCGAGTCGGTCCGCACGGAGCTCATGGGCGACGGCAGCAACGTCCGGGTCACCCTCGTACAACTCCCCGCGGTCAACACCCCGCAGTTCGACTGGGTCCTGTCCAAGCTCCGCCGGCACCCCCAGCCCGTCCCCCCGATCTACCAGCCGGAGGTGGCGGCCAGGGCCATCGTGTACGCCGCCGAGCACCCGGAGCGCAAGGAGTACTGGGTGGGCATCAGCACGGCGGCCACCCTCCTGGCGCAGCGCGTGGCCCCGGCCCTGGTGGACCGCTACCTGGCCAGGACCGGCGTGCAGTCCCAGCTCACGGACGAGAAGGAGCCCAGCGGCGTGTCGAACCTGTGGGAGCCGGCCGACGAGTCCGCGGACTACGGCGCCCACGGCTCGTTCGACCACCGCTCGCACGCCCGCAGCCCCCAGCTCTGGCTCTCCCAGCACCGCCGCCCGGTCCTCCTGTCGCTGGCCGGGGGCGCGGCGGCGGCCGGCGTCGCCGCCCTGCGCCGCCTCAGGCGCTCCTGACCCCCTTCTCCCGGGACGTCCGCGCCGAGTTAAGCGCGGGCGTCGGGGTAGGCGGGGCAGAAACCGTCTCGAGGAGGTCATGATGCCTGAACGCGATCTTCAGTACCTGGCCGAACTGGCGGCGCAGTTGCGCGTCGATTCCGTACGTGCCGCCGCCGAGGCCGGTTCCGGCCATCCGACCTCGTCCATGTCCGCCGCCGACCTGATGGCGGTGCTGTTCGCCTGCCACCTCCGCTACGACTTCGACGACCCTGACAACCCCGCCAACGACCATCTGATCTTCTCCAAGGGGCACGCCTCTCCCCTGCTCTACTCCCTCTACAAGGCGGCCGGCGTGATCAGCGACGAGGAGTTGCTGTCGTTCCGGCGAAGAGGCAGCCGTCTGGAGGGCCATCCCACGCCCCGGCTGCCCTGGGTGGACGTGGCCACCGGTTCGCTGGGGCAGGGGCTGCCGGTGGGAGTGGGGGTGGCGATGGCCGGGCGGCTGGAGCGGGTGCCGTACCGGGTCTGGGTGTTGTGCGGTGACAGCGAGCTGGCCGAGGGATCCATCTGGGAGGCCGCCGAGCACGCGGGCGACGAGGGGCTGGCCAACCTGACGGCGATCGTGGACGTCAACCGGCTCGGGCAGCGGGGACCCACCCGGCACGGATGGGACACGGGGGCCTACGCGCGCAGGTTCGGGGCGTTCGGCTGGCACACGATCGAGATCGACGGGCACGATCCCGGGCAGATCGACTACGCGCTCAGCGACGCCCGCAACACGCGCCGGCGGCCGACCGTGATCCTGGCCAAGACCCGCAAGGGCGAAGGGGTGCTCGAGGTCGAGAACCGCGAGGGCGCCCACGGCAAGGCGCTGAAGGATCCGGACAAGGCGGTGGAGGAACTGGGCGGGGCCCGGACCGTGCGGGTCGAGGTGCACGGGCCCGAGCAGGGTTCCGCGCCGTACCGGTTCGAGAGCAACGGGATGGAGCTGCCCTCCTACCCGGTGGGCGAGAAGGTCGCCACGCGCACGGCGTACGGGGAGGCGCTGGCGGCGCTCGGCGCCGCCCGGGGGGACGTCGTGGCGCTGGACGGCGAGGTGGCGGACTCGACGAAGACCGAGACGTTCGGCAAGGAGTTCCCCGAGCGGTTCTTCGAGATGTACATCGCCGAGCAGCAGCTCGTGGCGGCCGCCATCGGGCTGCAGGTGCGGGGCTGGAAGCCGTACGCGGCCACGTTCGCGGCGTTCCTGACCCGGGCGCACGACTTCATCAGGATGGCCGGCGTGAGCCGGGCCTCCATCCGGCTGGTCGGCTCGCACGCCGGGGTGGCGATCGGCGAGGACGGCCCGTCGCAGATGGGCCTGGAGGATCTGGCCATGTTGCGGACCGTGCACGGCAGCACCGTGCTCTACCCGTGCGACGCCAACCAGACGGCCGCCCTGATCGCCGAGATGGCCGACCTGGAGGGCGTGTCGTACCTGCGGACCACGCGGGGCGACACGCCGGTGATCTACCAGCCGGGTGAGCGGTTCGCGGTGGGCGGGTCGCGGGTGCTGCGGCACACGCCCGGCGACCGGGCCACGATCGTGGCCGCCGGCGTGACCGTGCACGAGGCGCTGGCCGCGGCCGACGCGCTGCACGAGTCCGGGATCCCGGTGGGGGTGATCGACCTGTACTCGATCAAGCCCGTCGACACGGCCGTGCTGGTCGAGGCGGCCACCACCACGGGCAACCTCATCACGGTCGAGGACCACCGGATCGAGGGCGGGCTGGGCGACGCGGTGATGGACGCGGTGAGCGAGCTGGGGCCGCGGGTGGTGAAGCTGGCCGTGACGGGGCTGCCCGGATCGGCGACCCCGGAGGAGCAGCTCGCCGACGCCCGCATCGACCGCACCGCCATCGCCGAGGCCGTCAAGCGGCTGCTGTGACTTCCCCTACGGTGGCTTCCCCTACGGTGGTTTCCCGTGCGGTGACTTCCCCTGCTGTGACTTCCCCCGTGATTTCCGCGGAAGTGACGTCGGGCGGGCATGGATGAGGGCCGACGAAGCTCGCCGGCCCTCTGATCAGCGCGACGGTCCGCGCCATGGTCCCTGCCACGGTACGCGCGGCGGGCCGCGCGACGGTCAGCGGGACTTCGCCGTGGCCTTCCTGTTCGCCTTCTTGATGGCACCCACCAGCTCCTGCTTGGTCATCTTCGACCGGCCGCGCACGCCGAGCTTGGCGGCCACGCCCTGCAGGTGTTCCTTGCTGGCGTTGGCGTCCACGCCCTCGGCCGTCCGGCCGGACCGGTCGGTCGCGCCCTTGTCCGAGGGCCCCTTCTGCGCCTTCGGCTCCCAGTGGTCGCCCACCTTCTCGAAGGAGTGCTTGAGCGCGGCGAACGCGGTCATGTGCGCGCGCCGCCCCTCGCCGTACTCCTTGACGGCCGAGTCGTGCGCCTTGATCCACGTGTTCTGCGCCTTCTTGGGCGAACGCTTGATGGTCGACGGCAGCTCTTCAACGGCTGGCATGTCGATTCACCTCCTACAGCGGTGGTTCGTCGTAGTGGCGGCGCTCCTCGTACACGGCGGTCCGGCGGGTCTCAGGCTCTTCGTAGACCTCGTGGCGGTGGACCGGCTCGTCGATGGGGCCGACCGCCCTGCGGGTGACGCTGATCCTGTATATGCCGAACAGGAGTCCGGCCAGACCACCGAGCATGAGGATGACGCCCACTACGTTGATGTCGAGACCGGCGAGGTCGAACTCGACGGCCCAGGTGAGGATCGCACCGAGCATGATGAGGATGATGCTTCCGGCGATGGTCATCAGATTTACCTCCTTGACACGAAGGAACCTCTATCCACATGTCGAAAAACAAACCAGTCGTGATGATCGGACTCATGGGCTCCGGCAAGACGACCTCCGGCCGCCTGATCGCCGAGGCTCTCGGGCTGCCGTTCACCGACAGCGACCAGTACCTCGAGGAGAGGCACGGCGGCACCTCCGCGCCGATCGCCGCCAAGGAGGGGAAGGAGGCGCTGCACCGGTACGAGGCCGAGCACGTGCTCGACGGGCTGGCGGGCGAGCCGAAGGTGATCGCGGCGGCGGCCAGCACGGTCGAGAGCCCTCAGGTGCGCGAGGCGCTGGGCGGCGCGTTCGTGGTCTGGGTGGACGCTGCCGACGAGGTGCTGGCCGAGCGGATGCGCACCAGCACGCACCGGCCGGAGTACGCCCCGGCGGCGATGCGGGCCCGCCGCGAGCCGTACTTCCGGGAGGTGGCGGACCTGGTCTGCGACGTCGGCGTGATGAGCCCCGAGCAGGTGCGGGACGCGGTGCTGCGGAAAATGGGTTTGCCCGAGGTTGATCGCGACTGATAGCCAGAGGGGATGTTCGCCGAGAAACCCACCCTGAAGGGTGAGCGCGTGACGCTGTGCCCGGTCGGCCCCGAGCACCTCGCGGGCCTCATCGAGCTCGTCTCCGACCCGGAGGTGCACCGGCTGACCGGCTCGCACGGGGAGTTCGACGAGGCGCGGCTGCGCCGGTGGTACGCCACCCGCGGCGACCACGCCGACCGCCTCGACCTGGCGATCACGGCGGACGGCGAGTTCGTCGGCGAGATCGTGCTCAACGAGCTCGACGCCGGCAACCTGTCCTGCAACCTGCGCATCGCGCTGATCGGCCCGCGGGCCTTCGGCAAGGGCTACGGCACCGAGGCGATCGAGCTGCTCCTCGACCACGCCTTCGGCACGACGCCGCTGCACCGGATCCGGCTGGGCGTCTACGCCTTCAACGACCGGGCGCGGCACGTCTACAAGAAGGTCGGCTTCGTCGAGGAGGGCGTCGAGCGCGACGCGCTGCTGTGGGACGGCGAGTGGCACGACTCCGTGCTCATGGCCGTGCTCCGGCCGGAGTGGCAGGCGAGATCCCGGAGCCTGGCATAATGATCATGACACATGGGTCCCCCGAGGCGCGCGGGGGACCTGTGGCGTCATTCCGGACAACCAATGGGCGGTGTCGTGCATCTAAGCATCAGTGACGATGCGCTTGGTGCCCGGTGACCCCGAGAGGCTCGGCGGCTACTGGCTGTCGGCCAGGCTCGGCGCGGGCGGGCGCGGCATCGTCTACGACGCCTACGACGACGAGGGCCGAAGGTTCGCCGTCACCGTGCCGCGGGGCGAGGTCGGGCGCCGGTTCGAGCGGGTGACCTGTCGCCACCTGGCGGAGGTGGTCGCCGTCGGGTCCGACGAGGGCGTCCCCTACGTGGTGAGCGAGTACGTGAACGGGCCCGACCTGCGGCAGGCGGTCGAGCTGAACGGGCCGTACGCGGGTGACGAGCTGGTCGCGCTGGCCGGCGCGCTGGCGGTCGCGCTGGCCGCGTTGCACGAGGCCAAGCTGACCCATCGGGGGCTGAACCCGGAGAGCGTGCTGCTGGCCGACGACGGGCCCAAGGTGATCGAGCTGGGGCTGCCGGCCGCGGCACCGGTGGGCGGGACGTGCACCTACCTGGCTCCCGAGGTCCTGACCGGGCAGGCCGCCGAGGCGGCGGCCGACGTGTTCGCGTGGGGCGCGGTGGTGCTGTTCGCGGCCACCGGGCGCGATCCGTTCCGCGGTGACAGCCTCGGCGGGATCATGCACCGGCTGCTGACCGTCGACCCCGATCTGAGCTGCCTGCCGGACCCGCTGTGCGAGCTGGTGGGGCGGGCGCTGGCCAAGGATCCCGCCGACCGGCCCGCGGCGGCCGAGCTGCTGGTCGAGAGCGAGGCCGGGCTGCGGCCGCCCGAGGCGTACGCGCGGACGCGGTCGCTCGGCGAGGTGGCCGAGGCGGCCTACCTCTCCCTCACGCCCCGCCAGCAGGAGGAGGTGCCGGGGCTGCTGCTGCGCCTGCTCGACGGCGACAGCCCGCACGACGAGGGCGACGTGCTCGGCCCGCTCATGGAGGCCGGCCTGCTGGTACGCCGCAGCGTACGCGTGCCGCCCGCCGAGACCGCCGTGGGCAAGCTCGTGGCCGTCAGCGACAGCCGGGTGGCCCCGGCCAGCGCCGCGCTCTACCGGGCCTGGCCCCGGCTGCGCGGCTGGGTGGCCGACGAGCGCGAGGGCATGCCGGTGCACCGGCGCATCCGCGAGGCCGCCCGGCACTGGTCCGAACACCGGCGCGGCCGGAGCCACCTCTTCCGGGGGCGGGAGCTCGACACGGCGCTCGGCTGGGCCGCGACCAAGCGCCGCCACGTACGTCTCAACCAGCTCGAACGCGACTTCCTCAACGACAGCGTGGCCCTGTCCAAGCAGCGCAGGAAGCTCCTGATCCCCTCGCTGGCGACGGTGGCGGGCGTGCTGGCGGTCGCGGTGACGATGACGGTCGTGTCCGTGCACGGCCAGAACGACCTGCGCGGCCGACTGATCGACGCCGACGCCCGCGCCGTGGCCGCCCGGGCGGAGGCGATGCGGACGTCCGATCCGCGCACGGCGATGCGGCTGAGCGTGGCCGCCTGGCGGATGTCGCCGGTGTTCGAGGCGCGGGCGGCGTTGCAGGCGTCGCTGGTGCAGCCGGAGCTGGGCGTGTTCACCGACCCCGGGGCGGACGCGCGGGCGCGTTACCTGCTGCGCGGGGACGAGCTGGTCCGGTGGGACACCGGTTCCGTCACCGTGTGGGACGTCGCCGGGGGTCGGCAGGTGGCCTCGTACGCGCTGCCCGCGGGAAGCACGGCGCTGAGCGACGACGGCCGCTACGCCGAGCTGACCGCCGGCCGGACGTTCGACGTGACCACCGGGCAGGCCCCCGCCGAGACCGTCTACGCGATCAGCCGGGGGAACCGGACCCGGGTCTACCGGGGCACGCGGGTGCTGTTCGACGTGACCGACCGGAAGGTGGCCCTGTCTCCCGACGGGACCCGGGCGGCCCTCTCCGGCCTGAACGGGCGGGTCGAGCTCTGGGAGCTGGCGCCGCGCCGGGTCAGGACGGGGGTCGTGAAGGTCGAGCCGCTCACAGGTGCGGACGCGGCGGCGCCCGCCCTTGCGTTCAGTCCCGACGGGGTCACGCTGGCGGTGGCGGGGCGCGACGGGGTCACGCTCGTGGGCCCCAGGGACGCGGCCCGCACGGGACGGGCGAACACCCTCGACGCCCCCGACCCGGCCGGCACGCCCGCTCCCCCCGGCACGAACGACGTGCTGGCCAACGGCCTCCCGACACCACCCCCCGACACGGCGGCCCGGCCGGCCGCGTCCCAGAACCCTGGCGCCACCGCCGCGTCCCAGAACCCTGGCGCCACCGCCGCGTCCCAGGCCCCGGACGCCGCCACGGGTGCGCCGCCGAGCTCCGGGGTGGTCGCCATGCCGACCCCGGGAGCGTCCCAGGGCCCGCGCGCTACCGCACCGCAGACCGCCGACACCTGGGTGCCCGCCGCCACCGGCTCGGACCGTGTGCGGACCTTCCGCGTGAAGGGCGGCCCGTCCGCCGACGCGGGACCACCGGAGACGCGCACCACCATCGCGGACACCCGCGGCCCCGCCCCCACGACCGGGCGAACCCGCCCGACCGGCACCACGGGGCCGACCCGCTCCGACGGCCGCGCCACCGGACCCGACACCCGCCCGACTTCGGCCGACAGCCACCGAACGTCGGCGGACAGCCACCCGACCGGGGCGGACACCCGCCCGACCGGAGACGCCAGCCACCCGGCCTCGGCGGACAGCCACCCGACCGGACCCGACAGCGGTGTGACCGGAGTCGACGGACGGGCCACCGGGGCCGACAGCGCCACCCGAGCCGACGGCAACAGGATCGGGGCCGTCGGCGGGAAGACGCGGGAGCCGCAGGTGGGGCGGCCGGGCAGTGGCGAGCCGGAGGCAGGACGGTCCGCAGGGCGCGACCCCGGGGAGCCGAAGGATCGGGCCTGGGGTGTGGAGGTCGTGGACGGGCTGGAGGCCACCCCGGGCTCGTCGGCCGGCCCGCTCGTCTTCAGCCCCGACGGCCACCTGCTCGCCCTCCCCGGCGAGGGCGAGGTACGGGTCTGGAACGTGGCCGAGCGCCGCCTGGCAGGCTCCTACCCCCTGAAGGACCCCGGCCACGGCCTGGCGTTCTCCACCGACGGCCACTCCCTCCGCTACCTCAGCGGCATCGGCTCGGTGGTCTCGCTCGACGTCGCCGGCCTGCCGGTCCCGTCCGACGACGGCCACATCGCCGCCTTCTCCGGCAACGGGCGCGTCGCGGCCAAGGAGGTCGGCAACACCATCGAGCTCACCGACACCGAGGAGCGCAGGAAGCTGGGCCGCGTCACCGCCGCCGGCGACCTGGCCTTCGACGCGGCGGGCCGGCTGCTGGCCGTGGCGGGCGACCCGGTGACCGTGTGGGAGGTGACCGGCGGCAGGCAGGTGACCACCATCGAGGCGGGCGGCGACGTACCGGCCGTGGCGCTCTCCCCTGACGGCGGCACGGTGGCCACCGCGCGCGGCCACACCCTGGAGACGTGGGACGTGCGCACGGGGCGGCGGATCAAGGTGTACGAGGGCGCGGGCGACCTGGCGCTGGCCTTCAGCCCGGACGGCTCGACGCTGGCGGCCGGCGCCAAGCTGCTCGACCTGCGTACCGGCCAGGTCACCCCGCTGGTCCTGGCGGCCAGGGCCGGCGACGGGGCGGCCGCGACCGCGCTGGCCTTCTCGCCGGACGGGCGCAGGCTGGCGTTCGGGCTGGAGGGCGGCCGGGTGCTGCTGTGGGACGTACGCGAGCGCGTGCCGCTGGGCACGATCGAGACCGGCACGGCCCCGGTGGACGAGCTGCGCTTCTCCCCGGACGGCGGCCTGCTGGCCATCGACGCCACCCGTACCTCGCTGTGGGACACCAGGTCGCTGCGCGAGGTCGGCCAGGTCGGTTCGTGGGCCGCCGGGCCGGCCTTCAGCCAGGACGGCCGGCGGCTGCGCGGCGTGGCGCTCGACGGCACCGTACGCGAGATCGCGGTCGACCCCGCGCTGACCGCGCAGGAGGTGTGCGCCAGGGCGGGCGGCCAGCTGAGCAGGGCGGAGTGGTCGCGGCTGATCCCGGAGAGCGGCTACCAGGACGTCTGCTGACCGGCGGGTGCCTAGCTGTCCGGGTAGAGCTTGAGCACCTTGCCCTGCGGGCTGGCCACCAGGTAGCCGCCCCGGTGGTAGTCGTCGGAGACGTAGACCAGGAGCACCTGCCGCGTCGAGGCGAACGAGTAGTCGGGGTCCACGATGACGTAGCGCGAGGTGGGCTTGGGCACGCCGAGGTCCTTGTTCGCCCTCTTGATCAGCGCGGGGAGGGCGTCCCAGTTGAACTTGGCCAGATCCACCAGGGGCGTGTCCACCTTGCCGCCGGTCCGCGAGCCGGAGACCGCGCCGTCGCGGTAGTCGTAGCTGTCGTAGAGCTCCGGGTCTCGCTTGAGCGGGGCGTCGATGGAGGCGTAGGTCGGGTACACCGTCATCTTGACGATCTTGGTGCCGCCGATGGCCGGCTTCACCTTGGCGATCATGCTCCGGATCCCGGCGGGGGTGAGCAGGTTCTCCTCGGCGGGTTCCCCGGTGTCGTCCGTGGGTTCCCCGGTGGCGTCCGTGGGTTCGCCGGTGGCGGAGGCGCGCGGGGTCCCGGTGGCGGCGGGCACGTCGGTCATCGTCAGCCGGTTGGTCTGGGGCTCGCCGCCGTCGTCCCCGGAGGGGGGAAGCAGCCGCCACACCAGCACACCCGCCACCACGACCGCCGAGAGGGACACGGCCAGCCCCGCTCCCCTGACGCCCTTGCGCCGGGAGCGGCGGGTGTTGAGGGTGCCCGCATGCGAGACCGGCTCCTTGCCCCACGGGGGCGCTCCCCCGTAACCGGGCGGCACCGTGTGCCCGGCGGCCGGCGGCCCGGCGTAAGGGGGCTGCCCGCCGTACCCCTGCTGCCCGCCGTACCCCGGTTGCCCACCGTAACCCGGTTGCCCGCCAGGCCCCGGTTGCCCGCCAGGCCCCGGTTGCCCGCTATGCCCCGGTGGCACGGTGTGCGCAGGCGGCACCGGCCCGGACGGCCCGGATCCGCCCGGACCCGCGCCCATCGGCCCGGCCCCGACCGCGCCCGGCCCCATCTGCGCGGAGCCCATCCGACCGGAGCCCATCGGGCCCGGGGCCAGGTGCGGTGGGGGCGGGGTCATCGCGGGGCCGGGCGCGTACGGCCCCGCCTGGGGCATCGGGGGCGCGACGGCCCCCGGTTCGCCGGCCGCCGCCAGCATCCGGTCCAGGGTCTCGGCGTCCGGCCTGCCCGCCGGGTCCTTCGTGAGCAGGGCCGACAGCACGGGGCCGAGCGGCCCGGCGTGCTCCGGCGGCGGCACCTCCTGGTTGAGCACGGCCGCCAGCGTCGCCAGCGTGGTGCTCCGGCGCAGCGGATGCCGCCCCTCCACCGCCACGTACAACATCATGCCCAGCGACCACAGGTCGGAGGCCGGGTCGCCCTCGACGCCGTTGATGCGCTCGGGCGCCATGTACTCGGGCGAGCCGATGAACGACCCGGTGGCCGTGAGGCTCGTGGACTCGCGTACGGCGGCGATGCCGAAGTCGGTCAGCACCGACCGGCCGTCCTCGCGCAGCAGGACGTTGGCGGGTTTGACGTCACGGTGCTGGATGCCGACCGCGTGCGCCGCCCGTAACGCGGACAGGACCTCACGGCCGAGCCGGGCCGCCTCCATGGGGGTCATGGGGCCGCGCTGGATGCGGTCCTGCAGCGAGCCGCCGGTGACCAGCTCCATGACGATCCACGGGTAACCCTGCTCGCCCGGGTCCACGATGTGGTGGATCGTGGCCACGTGCGGATGGTTCAGCCGGGCCAGGGCGCGGGCCTCGCGCAGCACCCTGGCCCGCAACTCGCGCGCGCCGGCCGGGTCCTGCTCGTCCATCGAGGGGTCCGGCGGGCGTACTTCCTTGAGCGCGACCTCGCGGTGCAGGGCCACGTCCCAGGCCCGCCACACCAGGCCCATGCCCCCGCCACCGAGCCGCTCCGCGAGCTCGAAGCGCCCGTCGATCACCCGTTTGTGCATGCAGAGCAGCGTAGGGCCGATCCGGGGCCCCCGTCATCAGAGCGTTGATCAGGCGATGGTGGCGAGCTCCTCGACCGCCACGCCGTGCGCGAAGGGCAGGCCCGCGGCGTACCTGGCCAGCTCGTCCACGGCCAGGTCGGCGATGCGGGCCAGCTCGCCGCCGAGGGATCCGGCGATGTGCGGGGTGAGCAGCACGTTCGGCAGGTCGTAGAGGGGTGAGCCGGGGGGCAGCAGGTCGGGCTCGGTGACGTCGAGCACCGCGTACAGCCGCCCGGAGGCCAGCTCGGCGATGAGCGCGTCCTGGTCGACGAGCGCGCCGCGGGCCGTGTTGATCAGCGTGGCGCCGTCGCGCATGCGCGCGAGGCGGGCGGCGTTCACGAGGTGCCGGGTCTCCGGCAGCGCGGGCGCGTGCACGCTGATCACTTCGCACCGCTCGAACAGCTCGTCCAGCTCGACGTGCGGCACGCCCAGATCCTCGGTCAGGTACGGGTCCGCGACCAGTACGTCCAGCTCGAACGGCCGCAGCAGCTCGATCACCCGCCGCCCGATCTTGGACGCCCCGATGACGCCCACCGTGCGCCGGTAGTTGCCGAACCCCGGGAAGAGACCGTCCAGGTCCAGCGGCGCCCGCCGCTCCCGGTAGAGCCGGGCGATGTCCGGCACCCGCTTGTTGGTGAACAGGATGGCGGCCAGCGTGTACTCGGCGACGGGCTCGGCGTTGGCCGCCGCCGCGGAGGAGACGAGCAGGCCGCGCCGCCAGCACGCCTCGGTGACGTGGTGCTTGACGCTGCCGGCCGCGTGCACGATCGCCCGCAGCCTGGGCGCCCGGGCCAGCACCTCTTCCGTGACGGGCGGGCAGTACCAGCTCGTGTAGAGCACCTCCGCCTCGGCCAGCGCGCCGGCCACGGCCGGGTCCGCGAAGTCGGCGGCCACCAGGCCGGGGTCCACGTCGGCGACGGCGACCAGCCGCTCGCGCACCGGGCCGGTGACGAGCCGGGAGGCGATCTCGGGCCCCATCGCGAGCAGGGTCTTCGGCCGGTTCTCCGTCATTTCGCTCCCCCGAAGGTCAATACGATCAATTCGATCATAACGAAAGCTACGCCGTCGACTCGCGTACGCGTAGCTCGGGCAGGAGGGACAGGTGGTGGACCACCGCGCCGGGGCCCTCCGCCAGCCGCCGGAGCAGCAGGTCCACCGCGCACCGGCCGACCTCCTCCTTGGGCGGCGCCACGGCCGTGAGCGAGGGTGAGCAGAACGCCGCCACCTCGTCGTCGTACGCGATCAGCGACACCTCGCCCGGGATGTCCACCCCCGCCGCGCTCAGGTGCCTGACCAGGGAGAGCGCGTCCTCGTCATTGTGCACGAGCAGGCCGGTCGCGCCGCCCTCGCGCACCAGCCGCAGCACGTCGGCCACCAGCTGCTCCGGCGGCCGCGCGCGGTCGATGGCGAGGTGCCCCGGGGCGTTCAGGCCCAGGGCCGCGGCGCCCGCCCGCGCGCCCGCCTTGATCCCCGGCGCGGTGGGGCTCGGGGCGGCCACGACGGCCAGCCTGCGGTGGCCCAGGTCGGCCAGGTGGCGTACGGCCAGGTAGGCGCCGTGGGCGTGGTCGGAGGCGACGGAGTCGAGGTGGGACTCCGGTCCGGCCGGCTCGGCCCGCCGCTCCACCAGCACGGCGGGCACGCCCAGCCCGGCCGGCCATGGCGCCCGCGCCGCGCCGGGCTCCCCGCTGGGGGTCAGCAGCAGGCCGTCGGCGCCCTCCTCGACGAGCTGGCGCACCAGGGCGCGCTCCTCGGCGGCCTCGTAGCGGGAGATGGCGAGCACCAGCCGTGCCCCCGCCCTGGCCGCCTGCTCCTGGGCCCCCTTGATCACGCCCGGGTAGTAGTAGTGGGCGGTGGGGACGAGCATGCCGATGGTCGGGGGCGGGCCGGCCAGGGCGGGCGTGCGGGCCTCGGCCGGGAGCGTGACGCCGCCGTGCACGCGGGTGAGCAGGCCGCGGGTGGCGAGGTGCTCGACGTCCCTGCGCAGGGTGACGGCCGAGACGCCCAGCTCCTCGGCCAGGTCGGCCAGCCGGGCCGAGCCGCGGTCGCGTACCCGGCTGAGGATGAGCCTGTGGCGCTGATCGACGGACACGGAAGCTCCTTCGGGATGGTGGTCCCGATCCTAGCTTCGTTCTGAACGTTTCCTTTCGTTCGATCACGAGGAGGCCAGGGTGTCCTACTCGCCGAGATCGCTCAACCTCCCGATGAGCGCCGTACGGGAGGTGATGCCGAGCTTGGTGTAGATGTGGCTGAGGTGGTACTCGACGGTCTTGACGCTCAGCACGAGCTTCCGCGCCGCCTGCCGGTTGGTGAGCCCCCTGCTGATCAGCACCGCCACCGTGTGCTCCTGCGGCGTCAGCCCCAGCCTGGCGGTGTCCTGCGGGCGCAGCACCGCGCGCCCGCTCGCGGCCAGCTCCAGATCGCACTGCTCCAGGTACGGCAGCGCGCCCAGCCGGGACAGCGTGAGCTGGGCCGCCTCGAGCTGCTCGGCGGCCGCCGACCTGCGGCCCCTGCGGCGCAGGAACGTTCCGTACGCCAGCTGGATCCTGGCCTCCTCGAACGGCATGTCGACCTTGGCGGTGTGCTCCAGGGCCACCTGGTAACAGGTCTCCGCCTCGACCGGCTCGTGCCTGGCGGCGTGCAGCCCGGCTCTGGCGCGGGCGGCGGCGGCCAGGACGCTGCGCCGCTCCTTGTCCAGGGCCAGCAGCTCGCACGGCACCAGGACCGCGTCGGCCTCCTCCGGCCGCCCGGCGTTGACCAGGGCGTCGGCCAGCAGCGTACGCCAGAGCACGACGACCGGCTCGTCGGGGAGGTTCGTGCGGGTGAGCGGCATGAGGGCGGTGACGGCCGCGTCGTGGTCGCCGCGTGCCGTGGCGACCAGTGCCTCGGCGGCGGCCGTACTGACCTGGGCGGAGGTGTTGTCGGGCGAGCAGGCGGCGCGGGCGGCCCGTACGTGCGTGGTGGCCCGCTCCCACTCGCCCCGGGCGGCCGGCACCAGGGCGGCCACGGCGTGGGCGTAGCTCGCCAGCCACGTCTGGCCGAAGTCGTCGGCGGTCGAGACGCCGACCTCGGCGTGCCCGACCGCCTCGTCCCAGCGGCCGAGCCGGTACTCGGCCTGGGCGAGCGCGACGGCCACCAGGAGCTGGAAGGGCGCCGACCGATCGGCCCCGGCGGCGAGCAGTCCGAGCAGGTCCGCGTGGGCACCGGCGAGATCGTCCGCCCAGAGCCGCAACACGCCCCGGCCCAGCAACGCACCGAGCTCCCCCGCCGACGCCTGACCCGGCACCGGCAACTCACCGCAAGCCGCCACCCCCTCCTCGACCCGCCCCGCCAACCCCAACCCCACAAGCCACGCAAACCTCCCAAGCTCCCCACCAACCCCGTGCCCACCCTCGAACGACCCCGCACACCCACCCACCGCTCCCCCGCCCGACGGCGGCGCCACCGAACGCGACTCCCCCGCCGAAGGCAGCGCGTCGCGCGAAGACCGCCCACCGTGGGACGGCAGCGTGCCCGCGGAGTGCCCGCCCTCCGCCCCCGGCAACGGGCCGCCCTCCGGCAGTGCCACCCCGCCCCCCAGGAGCTCGCCTTGCGCAGAAGACGCGCGCCCATCCCCCGGGACCCCGCCCGACGGCGATCCCGCCGAGCGCGACGGCTCGCCCCCCGAAGGCGGGACACCGTCCAAAGGCCGGCCCCCTCCCGAAGGTGGGACACCGTCCAAAGGCCGGGCACTCCCCGAAGGCCGGTCACCCTCCACAGGCCGGTGTCCGTCCGACGGCTGGTCCCCTTCCAGAAGCCGGTCGCCCTCCGAAAGCCCGTCACCCCCCGAGGGTCGGTCACCGTCCGGCGGGAGGGGAGCGGGGGGTGGGGTGGTGAGGGCGCGTTCGGCCCAGTGGGCGGCGTCCGGGCCGCGGCCCCGCAGCAGGGCGGCCATCGCCTGGCGCGCCGCCACCCCCGTCCTCAGCCGCCCGTCGCCCTTGGCCTGCGACCACGCGTGGTCCAGCCGCCGCACCGCCTCCCCCACCCGCCCCGCCACCAACGCCACCGACCCCAGCACGTAGTCGCGCACCGCCGGATCACCGCCCGGCGCCACCTGCCCGGCCAGCGCGCCGGCGTCCACCGGCCGACCGGCGGCCAGCAGCGCCTCCACAGCCTCGGCGATCAGCCGGTCCCGTTCCGGGCCCTCCCCCGTGAGCTGCACCGCCCGCGTCAGGCACCCGCACGCGCTCGACCAGCGCCCCGCCGCCGCCTGTCGCCGGCCCACCAGCGCCACCTCCCGCACCAGCTCCCCGTCCACCTGGTCGGCGGCGGCGAGCCGGTGGTGCAGCCGGTGCACGACGTCGCCCACCAGCTCGGCGGCCAGCAGGTGCAGCCGCCGCCGTGTCGCGGGTCCGAGGTCGTGGTAGATGGCGGCCCTGACCAGCGGGTTCGGGAAGCCCACCGAAACCCCGGCCCCCGTACGCCACTCCACGAGCAGCCCCGCGCCCGTCACCTGCTCCAGCACCGGCAGCGGCTCGGCGAGCTCGGCCATCCGGGCCACCAGGTGCAGCGGCGCGGACGTCCCGAGCACGGCGGCCGCCGTCAGCAGCCGCTGCGCCGCCGGGTCGCACTGCCCGAGCCGCCCCAGCACCAGCGTCGTGTACGCCCGCGGCGCCGGCAGCGGGGCGTCCACGTCGGCCAGGGTCTCGGCGCGTACCTGCTGGAGCAGCGCCCGCGCGTGCAGCGGCACGCCCTTGGTGTGCTCGTGCAGCCGTTCGGCGGCCTGGGGCGTCAGCCGTACGGGCCCCAGCCGGGCGCTGAGCGCCTGGAGCTCGCGCGCGCTGAGCCCGCCGATCGGCAGCCGGAGCGCCGCGCCGCTGCGCAGCAGCCGCCGCAGCCCGTCCGGCAGCCGCGGGTGGTCGTCCTCCCTGACGATCACGATGGCCAGCACCCGATCGGTACGCAGCCGCCGCAGCGCGAACGTCAGCGCCTGCAACGACGGCAGATCCGCCCAGTCGGCCCCGTCGATCGCGACGACCACGGGCGCGCTCTGCTGCAGCCTGGCCAGCAGCTCCAGCAGCCCGGCCCCGACCACCAGCGGATCGGGCCACACGAACATCCCGGGCCCGGCCAACCCCGCCAGCGCGTCAGGGAGCCGCTGCACGTGCGCCCCGCGCCCCACCGGCGCGTCCGGGAGTCGCTGCGCCTGGGCCCCGCGCCCCACCGGCGCGTCCGGGAGCCGCTGCGCCTGGGCCCCGCGCCCCACCGGCGCGTCCGGGAGCCGCTGCGCCTGGGCCCCGCGCCCCACCGGCGCGTCCGGGAGCTGCTGCGCCTGAGTCCCGCGCCCCACCGGCGTGTCAGGAAGCGGCCGCAGCTGCGCCCCGGGCCCCGCCAGCCCGGCCAGCGCGTCCGGGAGTTGCTGCACCTGCGCCCCGAGCTGCCCCAGCACGCCGTACGGCAGCTCGGACTCGCCCTCGTCCCCGCTGATCTCCAGCACGACCGCGTTCTCGATGGCGCACAGGAACTCCCCGGCCAGCGCGGTCTTCCCGATCCCGGCCGGTCCCTCCAGCACGACGAGGCCGGACCGCCCCTCGCAGACGCGACCGAGCTGAGCGTGGAGCACCGCGAGTTCGCGGCAGCGGCCGACGAACTGTTCGTCCCGGGAGCGCTCGGGGCCGCTGCGAAGGGCGCGCGTCGCCATCGGTCTCACCCCCTCGCCGGAGTCGCCAGGCCAAAGTTCATCGTGTGCCTTGCTCCGACAACCGTCCAGTGTCCCGTTGACCCGAGTCAGCTCTTTCGGTCATTAGGGAAACGCCCCGGGGTTATCCCCAGGGCGTTCCCTGATGCTCGCGGCACAGAGCGTTCATAGCGTCCAACGTGGACGAATGCCCCCAAATGCCGGGAGAACATCATGCCGTCCTACATCGCAGAGGAGCAGCGGGGAGCGGAGGCACGGATTCTCAACGTGCTGTTCCCCACGATCCTCCAGGGCCTCCAGCTGACCCACCAGGCAGCAGACCAGTTCGGCGCACGTCCGCACCAGCAACACCTGCTGCCGATGGGGCCGCGGATGGAGCACCGGCCCGTCGAGTACCAGCAGCAACAGCAGCGGTACGCCCTCCCCGAGGCCTACGCCCAGCTCGCCGCCGACCGCTCGTTCATGGACGTCGCCGCCGTCCTCATGCCGGTCGTGCAGGCCATCATCCCGCCGCTCGTGGAGCAGCTCCTCTCCTTCGGCCCGCCCAAGGCCGACACCGACCAGAACGAGGAGGAGCGCTTCCTCCAGTTCGTACCGCAGCTCATCGGCACCATCGCGCCGATCATGATGCAGGTGCTCCCCGGCCTGCTGCAGACCATGCACGGCAACCGCTCCGAGCACCCCGTACGCGTCACCGACCGCGAGCTCAACCAGCGCTACTTCGGTCCCATCGTGCAGGCCACGCTGCCCGCGATCATCGCCCAGCTGCCCGACCTGCTCGCCATCGTGCACGGTGACCAGCGCACGCCCATCAGGTACGAGCGCATGCCCGGCCGCGACCCGATCCAGCTCATGAGGATCAGCAGGAGCGACCTGGCCGGCGCCCACCGCCTGCGCGACGGCGACGTCCTCCACCTGACCGAGACCCCCGCGCCCCCCGGCACCACCGAGGTCCGCCTCAGCCTGGCCCCCCACTCCATGTGGTGGAAGGGCATCCAGGTCACCGACGAGACCCACCGGCAGATCTGCTTCGTCGAGACCGACGGCGACCGGTACGCCACCTTCGAGTCCAGGTCCGTGCAGGCCGGCGGCGCCATCGTGCTGTGGAAGGCCAGGATGTTCGGCGAGCACACGCCGATGTACGTCATCCCGATCGGCGACCTGTCGCCCGACGGCAAGTGCCTCAACTTCCACTGGGCCGCCGACTGATGGCCGGGCCCACGCTGCGACTCGGCAGCAGAGGGGAAGAGGTCAGGCGGCTCCAGGAGTCGCTGCGCGCCCGCGGCTACCGCGTACAGGCCGACGGGTACTTCGGCGGCGCCACCTACGGCGCCGTGCTGAGCCTCCAGCAGCGCGAGGGCCTGCCCGCCGACGGCGTGGCCGGCCCGGGCACGTGGCGGGCGCTCGGCCGGACCCGGGCCATGACCGAGGAACGCCGCACGCACTCGGACGAACCGGCCGAGTGGAACTTCATGGTCTACATGGCCGGCAACAACAACCTGTCCGACGCCGCGGGACGGGACCTGGAGGAGCTGCGTGCCGTCCAGTCGTACAACGGCGTCCGGGTCACCGCGTTCGTGAAGCGGCAGGACGCCGGCGGCCGGGCCCAGCACATGGAGATCAGCGCCGGCGGCGCCCCCGACCTGATCGAGGAGCTGCAGCCGCCCGTCGACTCCGGCCACCCGCAGACCCTCCTGGACTTCGTCCGCTGGGCCGCCCGCCAGGCCCCCGCCAGGCGGTACGCGCTCGTGGTCTGGAACCACGGAGGCGGCTGGACCCCGGACGACCTCGACCAGATCTACACCCAGGTCAGGGGCCGCACGGTCCGGCATGACATCGAGACGGGATACGTGCGGCGGGCCCCGCGCATGGCCATGGCCGAGGGCGAGCCCGCCTTCTCCGAGCTGGCCAGGCTGACGGAGACCCCGGAGATCACCAAGGCCGTGTTCACGACGTCGCTGGGCGAGGTGCTCAAGCTGCCCACCGGGCAGGACCGCGCGATCGCCAGCGACGACGGCACGCTGCACTCCCTCGACACCATCGAGCTGCGCAACGTCATGCGGCGCGTCCACGAGGAGCTCGGCCGGCCGATCGACCTGCTGGGCATGGACGCCTGCCTGATGAGCAACCTCGAGGTCTGCTACGAGCTCCGCGAGCACGCCGCCGTCGTGGTGGGCTCGGAGGAGCTGGAGCCCAACGAGGGCTGGCCGTACACCGAGATCCTGGCCGCCATGGCGGCCAACCCGCGCATGGACGCGCGGGAGCTCGGGCGGATCGTGGTGGAGGAGTACGTCAGGTCCTACCGCGGCACGCACCAGACCGTCACGCAGTGCGCGGTCGACGCGACGCGGATCGAGGAGTTCATGGGCGAGTTCCAGTCGCTGGCGGCCGGTCTGCGGCAGCAGGTGCGTGCCAACCGGTCCGTGGTGGACAGCGTCCAGTCGGTGGCCACCCGCTTCCACTTCGACCGGTCGCTGGTGGACCTGCGGACGGTCTGCCTGGCGCTGGTGGCGGACTCGCGGACCGACCCGACGCTGGCCTCGGTGGCCGACAAGCTGCTGGCCGTCCAGATGCCCGGCGGCTTCGTGGTCAACGAGGCACACCAGGGCGACAAGGTGGAGGCGTGCGGCGGGATCAGCGCGTACTTCCCGATGGAGCGCACGATCTCGCGCTTCTACGCGGACCTCCAGCTCGCCCAGCACACAGAGTGGGACGAATTCCTCAGAGATTACGCGAACGCGCGTACCATCAGGCGTTAGGAGGCCACATGCCGGCGATCCGCCGGCGCCGCTGGGGCTATTGCGGCCCGGGACCGGCCGCAATAGCCCCTACCTTTGTGCCATGGATCCCCTCATCAGCCGCAGGGCGCTCAATCGGGCCACGCTGGACAGACAGCACCTGCTGCGCCGCACCGGCCTCTCCGTCGTCGAGGTCGTGGAGCGCCTGGGCGGGCTCCAGGCACAGACCCCGCACACCTGGTACGTCGGGCTCTGGAACCGCGTCGAAGGCTTCGCGCCCGACGACGCCGCCGCCCTGCTGCTCTCCAGGGAGCTCGTCCGCATCGCGCTGCAGCGCTCCACCATCCACCTGGTCAGCGGGCGCGACTGCCTGGCCATGCGGCCGCTGCTGCAGCAGGTCACCGAGCGCATGACGCGGACGACGTTCGGCAAGCGGCTGGCGGGGGTGGATCTGGACGAGCTGGCGGCGACCGGGCGGGCGCTGCTGGCGGAGCGGCCGATGACGTTCGCCGACCTGGGGCGGGCGCTGGCCGAGCGGTGGCCGGACAACGACCCGCACGCGCTGGGCCAGGGGGTGCGCTGGCTGGTGCCGCTGGTGCAGGTGCCGCCGCGCGGCCTGTGGGGCAGGAGCGGGCCGGTCGCGCACACCAGTGCGGAGTCCTGGCTCGGCGCCGAGGCCCGGCGGGCGACGCCGCCGATGACGCCGGCCGAGCTGGTGCGGCGCTATCTGGCGGCGTTCGGGCCGGCGTCGGTGATGGACGTGCAGACCTGGTCGGGGCTGACCCGGCTGGGCGAGGTGGTGGAGTCAATGGACCTGGTCAGGTTCAGGGACGACAGCGGCAGGACCCTGTACGACCTGCCCGACGCCGTACGCCCCGCCGAGGAAGCCCCGGCGCCCCCGCGCCTCATGTACGACTTCGACAACCTCTTCCTCTCCCACGCCGACCGGTCAAGGGTGATCACCGAGACCGGGTTCGCGGCGCTCCGGGGCTTCATGGGCACCAACGTGATGCCGCGCGCCATCCTGGTGGACGGGGTCACGGCCGGCGACTGGACGGTCACGCGGACCAAGGGGACCTCCACCCTCAACCTCCACCAGTGGGAGCCGATCAAGGCCCTGGACGAGGTCGAGGAGGAGGCCCGGCGGCTGCTGGAGTTCCTCGCCCCGGGCGACAAGCATGAAATTTCAGTCTTCGACGGCCCTTCCAAGTCCTGACACCGGCCGCCGCCCCTCGGCCCGGCCTGTTGTGCAGTGCAGAACAACATGTTGCACTGCGGTTTCATCGGTAGGTTGGGCACCGTGCAGGAACGCAACCGGTCCGCCTCGCTCAGGCGCCCTGACCGTGCTGGACCACGTGCGCGGGCACTCGGGGCTGTCGCTGACGCAGCTCTCCGAGGCGGTGGGCCTGTCCAAGAGCACGGTGTTGCGCCTGACCGTGCCCCTCGTCGAGGCCAGGCTGCTCGACCGTGACCGCAGAACCGGCACCTACCGGCTGGGCCACGGCACGCTCCGCCTCGGGCAGGCCTACCTCGCCACCCTCGATCTGCGGGCCGTGGCCGCCGAGGAGTCGCACCGGCTGATGAGCGAGGTGCGCGAGACCGTCCACCTCGTCGTCTACGACCCGCCGCACGTGGTCTACATCGACAAGGTGGAGAACGAGGCCAACGTCCGCATGGCCTCGCGCATCGGCAGCCGCGGCCCCCTCCACTCCACCGCGGTCGGCAAGGCCATCCTGGCCTGGCAGCCCGAGGAGATCCTGGCTGAGCTGGTCCTGGAGCCCAGGACCAGGCGCACGATCACCGACGTCGAGCGGCTGCGCGCGGAGCTGGCGCACATCAGGCGCCGCGGCTACGCGGTGGACGACCGCGAGAACGAGCCCGAGGTGCGCTGCGTCGCGGCGCCGATCTTCAACCACGACGACGCCGTCACCGCGGCCGTCTCCGTCTCCGGCCTCACCTCGCGGATCACCGCCGCGCGGGTGCGCGAGCTGGGGCCGCTGGTGGCCGGGGCGGCGGCCCGGATATCGAGAAAGCTGGGTGGCCGGAGCCGATGACGCGACCGACGACCGATCTGGTGACCTTCGGCGAGACCATGGCGCTGTTCGCCGCCCGCCGCACGGGGCCGCTGCGCTTCGCCCGCGACTTCGACCTCGGCCTGGGCGGCGCCGAGTCCAACGTCGCGATCGGCGTGTCCCGGCTCGGCCACCGCGCGGCGTGGGTGGGCCGGGTGGGGGCCGACGAGTTCGGCGACCTGATCCGGGCGACGCTCGCGGGCGAGGGCGTGGACGTGCACGCGATCCCCGACCCCGGCGCGCCCACCGGCCTGATGATCAAGGGCAGGCGCACGGCCGACCTCATCGACGTGCGTTACTACCGCAAGGACAGCGCGGGCTCGCGGCTCTGCGCCGCCGACCTGGACCCGGAGCTCATCAGGTCGGCCCGGGTGCTGCACGTCTCGGCCATCACGCCCGCGCTCTCGGCGTCGGCGCGGGAGGCCGTCCGCCACGCCATCGCCGAGGCGCGGGCCGCCGGGGTGCCGGTCTCGCTCGACGTCAACTACCGGCGGGCGCTGTGGACGCCGGAGGAGGCCGGGGCCTGGCTGCGCGACACGGCCGGCGACGTGGACGTGCTGTTCGCGACCGAGGCCGAGGGCCGGCTGATCGCCGACGTCGCGGGGGCCGAGGAGCTGGCCAGGGCGCTGGCGGCGCTGGGGCCGCGGCACGTGCTGGTCAAGTTCGGGGCGCGGGGGGCCATGGAGCTGTCCGACGGCGTCGTACGCCGGGCGGAGCCGTACCGGGTGACCGAGGTCGACTCCGTCGGGGCAGGGGACGCGTTCGCGGCCGGCTGGCTGGCGGACTGGCTGGCCGGGGCGGAGCCCGGGCAGCGGCTCGGCACCGCGTGCGCGGCCGGGGCGTTCGCGGTGACCTCGCAGGGCGACTGGGAGAGCCTGCCCCGGCGAGCCGACCTGGACCTGCTGCGGAGCCCCGCCGACGGCGTGAGCCGCTAGAGAGCGACGAGCGGGCCGGCCACGCCGAAGGCCGACCCGCTCACCTTTACGTCCGCCCCTCCCGGGAGGAGGCTGGACGTAGGGAGGTGGTCGTCATGGAGTACAAGCAGTGGAACGTGCAGATCTGGATCAGCGAGGACGACGACGACGCCTTGACCACGGCCACGGCGGTCCTGTTCACCCCGGACGGAAAGCGGCACGAGAGCGTGGCACACGCCCGCCGCAATCCGGACGACCGGCCGGTGCCGGGGATCGGGGACGAGCTGGCCGTCGGGCGGGCGCTGTCGGAGCTGGCGTCGAAGCTGATCGAGGACGGCGCGGAGGACGTGGCCCAGATGGCGAGCCCGGTGGGCAGATCACAATAGCCCGGCGCTCGCCAGGAGCTTGCCGATCCGCCCGACCTCGTCGTCGTTCAGCGGGATCTGCGGGAGCGCGGTGATCGGGCAGTCGATGACGCCGCGCAGGTGAAGTGCGGCCTTGAACGCCCCGAGGCCGGACGAGCTGCCGCCCATGCGCGCGCCGCCGACGCGGACGATCTCGAACAGCCTGACCAGGCGCTCCTGCTCCGCCCTGGCCGCCTCCCAGTCGCCGCGGGAGGCGCAGCGGTACAGCTCGGCGTACCCCTGCGGGTCCACGTTGCCCAGCCCCGGCACCACGCCGTCGGCGCCCATCCACAGCGCGGAGTCCACGGTCACCTCGGACCCGGTCAGCACGCTGAACGGCGCCTCGCGGCCCAGGATGACCTCGCGCAGCCCGCCGTCGTCGCCGCTGGAGTCCTTCACCCCGGCCAGCGCGCCCTCGGCGGCCAGCTCCAGCAGCAGGCCGGCGCTCAGCTTGGTGTGCACGGAGACCGGCAGGTCGTAGGCGTAGACCGGCAGCCCGGTCCGCGCGGCGACGGTCCTGAAGTGGGTGCGGATCTCCTCCGGATGCGTACGCGTGTAGAACGGCGCCGTCACCACCAGCCCCGACGCCCCGGCCCCGGCCGCGACCCGCGCGTGCTCCAGCACCCGCGGCGTGGTCATGTCGATCACCCCGGCCAGCACCGGCACCTGCCCGCCCGCGTGCCCGACCACGGTGTCCAGCACCGTCCGCCGCTGCGCGTCCGTCAGGTACGCCACCTCCGACGACGACCCGAGCACGAACAGCGCGTCCACGCCCCCGTCGAGCAGGTGATCGATCAGCCGGACGAGCGAGGCGGTGTCCACCTCGTACTCGGGGGTCATCGGCGTGCAGACCGGCGGGATGACACCGGTCAGCGTCGCGGACCCGGCGATGTGGGAAGACGTCATACGCGCTCCTGGATCAGTTCAAGATCGGTCGCTCCCGCGGCCACCGGGTGGTGGCAGTGGAAGAGGTGGTCGTCCTCGATCTCCGCCGCCGGCCACTCGGCCGCACAGAGGTCATCTGCCCGCCAGCACCGCGTGCGGAACGGGCATCCGCTGGGCGGTCTGGTCGCCGACGGCACGGCGCCCACCAGCGGGATCGGGTTGATCGGCGAGATCAGCCCGGGCGTGGCCGAGAACAGCGCCCGCGTGTACGGGTGCCGCGCGCCCAGCGGCACCGCCTGCGCCGGGGTCTGCTCGACGATCCGCCCGAGGTACATGGTGACCACACGGTCGCTCATCCTGCGTACCGTCTGGATGTCGTGCGAGACGAACACCAGCGCCAGCCCGAGCCGCTCCTTCAGATCGAGCAGCAGGTTGAGGATCTGCGCCCGCACCGACACGTCGAGCGCGCTGGTCGGCTCGTCGGCCACCACCAGCTCGGGCTCCAGCGCCAGCGCCCTGGCGACGGCCACGCGCTGGCGCTGCCCGCCGGACAGCTGGCTCGGCAGCGCGTCGGCCGCGCTCGCGGGCAGCCCCACAAGGTCGAGCAGCTCCCGCACGCGGGCCTCGCGCTGGGCCGGGGTGCCGCGGCCGTGCACGTTGAGCGGGTCACGCAGCACCTGCCGGATCGGCAGCCGCCGGTTGAGCGCCGTGGACGGATCCTGGAAGATCATCCCCACGTTCGACCCGATCAGCCGGCGCCGCTCCGGCTCCTTCAGCCCCCACAGCTCCCGGCCGCGGAACGTGACGGTGCCCGAGGTCGGCCGCTGCAGGCCCACCAGCACCTTGGCCAGCGTGGACTTGCCGCACCCCGACTCCCCCACGACGCCGACCGTCTCGCCGGGGCCGATCGCGAAGTTCGCCTCGGTCAGCGCGTGGACGCGGTCGCGCGAGAACACGCCGCCCGAGCGGGCCTTGTGCACGACGTGCACGTCCTTCAGCTCAAGCATGCTGCTCACTCTCCACACGGGCCGGGTGATGGCAGGCCACCGCGTGCTCGGCGTCGCCTTCCAGCACCGGCCGCTCGGTACGGCACACGTCCGTGGCCATCGGGCACCGGTCGGCGAACCGGCAACCGGGCGGGAAGTCGGCCGGGGCCGGCACCACGCCGCGGATCTGCGTGAGCCGCTCGGCCCCCGACTCCAGCGACAGCACCGAGCCCAGCAGGCCCCGGGCGTAGTGGTGGGCGGGGTTGCCGACCAGGGTCGCCGTGACGCCGGTCTCGACGATCTGGCCGCCGTACATGACCACCACGCGGTCGGTCACGTCGGCCACCAGCGCGAGGTCGTGCGAGACGAGGATCAGCGCGAACCCCAGCTCCTCGCGCAACCTCAGCAGCAGCTCGATGACCTGCGCCTGCACGGTCACGTCGAGCGCCGTCGTGGGCTCGTCGGCGACGATCAGCTTGGGCTCGCGCGACAGCGCCATCGCGATCAGCACCCGCTGCCGCTGACCGCCCGACAGCTCGTGCGGGTACGCCGACAGGGTGCGGCGGGCCTCCAGGCCGACGAGCTCCAGCAGCTCGGTGGGGCTGCGCCGGCCGCCGCGCCGGGTGAGCTGCTTGAGCTGGGCCTTGATGGTCATGGCCGGGTTCAGCGAGGAGAGGGCGTCCTGGTAGATCATCGCCATCTCGTGGCCGAGCAGGCGGCGCCGGGCCCGCTTCGACTCGGCCAGCAGCTCCCGCTGGTCGAACCGGACGTGGCCGCTGACGCGGGCGTCGCGGGGCTGCAGGCCCATGATGGTCAGCGCGGTCAGGGACTTGCCGCAGCCGGACTCGCCGACCAGGCCGAGCACCTCCCCGGGACGCACCTCGAAGCCGATGCCGTCCACGACGTCCACAGTCGCCGGGTCCGCGACGCTGCCGGCCCTTCTGGGGAATCCGATCCGCAGCCGCTCCACCGCCAGGATCGGCGGGCCCTGCGGCAGCGGGCGGGCCCGCTCGGCCAGCCGGCGCGCGGCCTCGGCCAGGCCGGGCAGCTCGACGACCTCGCCGGAGCCAGGCTTGGCCTGCTCGAACGCGTCGTCCTTGCGCACCTGGGCCTTGCGCGCGGCCGGGGCGGCCCAGGCGTCGGAGATGCCCTCGGCCAGGATGTTCAGGGCGAGCACGGTGATCAGGATCAGCAGGCCGGGGAAGACCGTGGCCCACCAGCCGCCGAGCAGCACCAGGTTCTTGCCGTCGGCGATGACGCTGCCCCAGGAGGGGTTCGGCGGGCGTACGCCGGCGCCGATGAACGACAGCGACGCCTCGAACACGATCGCGTCGGCCACCATCACCGTGCAGAACACCAGCACCGGCGCGGCGCAGTTGATCGCGACGTGCTTGACGAGGATGTGCGGCGTGCGGGCGCCGATGATGCGCTCGGCCGCGACGTAGTCCTCGCCGTACTGGGCGATCACGTTGGCCCGGACGACCCTGGCCACCGACGGCATGTAGAGGAAGGCCATCGCCATGACCAGCACGGGGATGCTGCCACCGAACACCGCCACGAGCACCGCGGCCAGCGCGATGCCGGGGAAGGCCATGATGACGTCGAGCAGCCGCATGAGGGTCTCGTCCACGGCCCGGCGCGAGGTGGCCGCGACGGCGCCGATGATCGCCCCGGTGACCAGGGCCAGCCCGGTGGCGCCCAGGCCGATGATCAGCGACCAGCGGGCGCCGTACAGGAGCCTGGACAGGATGTCGCGGTTGGCGCTGTCGAGCCCCATCCAGTGCGCGGCGGACGGGCCGCCGCCGGCGGCCTCCTGGAAGTACGGCGAGTGCGGCGCGATCCACGGTGCCAGCAGCGCGGCCAGCACGACCACCGCGATGATGCCCACCGACAGCCACGACAGCGGCTTCATCCGGCGGAACCCGATGCCGGGCCGGGACAGGCGCTCCGCCAGTCCCCGCCGCAGCTGGAACTGTCTCATGTGGCGCTCCTGAGGCGGGGGTTGACCAGCAGATACAGGACGTCGACGACCAGGTTGACGACCATGAAGCCGACCGCGATGGTCAGCACCACGCCCTGGACGACGGCCGGATCGCCGTCGCGCACGGCGTTGATCATGAGCTGGCCCATGCCGGGCAGCCCGTAGATCGTCTCGATGACCACGGTGCCGCCGATCAGGTAGCCGATGCGCAGGCCCAGCACGGTCAGCGGGTTGATCAGGGCGTTGCGCAGGACGTTCCGGCCGACGACCACGATCGGCGGCAGGCCGCTGCCGACCGCGGTGCGAACGTAGTCGCGGTCCAGCTCCTCCACCATCGACGTGCGGATGATGCGGGTGAGCTGGGCGGCGATCGGGAGCGACAGCGACAGCGCGGGCAGCGTCATCGACTGCAGCCAGCCGGCCAGCGAGTCGGCCGGGTTGATGTAGCCGCCGGTCGGGAACAGCCCCTCCCCCACCGCCAGCCACTGGATCATCAGCAGGGCCAGCCAGAACGCCGGCGCCGCCACCCCGATCAGCGAGACCATGCGGATCACCTGGTCGGGCCAGCGGTCGCGGAAGATCGCCGCCGTCACGCCGAAGACCAGCGACAGCACCACCGCCACGGCCAGGCCGAGGAACGTGAGCTGCAACGTCAGCGGCAGCGCGGTCGTCACCGACTCGATGACCGGCTTCTTCGTGAGCACGCTGGTGCCCATGTCGCCCTGCGCGAGGTCGGCGACGAAGCGGACATAGCGCAGGGGGAGCGGGTCCAGCAGGCCGTTCTCGAGCTGGAACTGGTGGATCTGCTCGGGGGTCGGGTTCGCGCCCTGGAAGTAGGCGTACTCCGGCTTGCTGCCGGAGAAGCGCATGACGATGAACACGAACGCGACCACGCCGAGCACCAGCGGGATCAGGATGAGGAGCCGCCGCAGCAGCATCCGGGCGACGAGGGTCATGTCCTCTTGGCCTGCAGCAGGTTGATGCCCGGGTACGGCTGGGCGCGGATGCCGGAGATCTTCTTCGGGTCCCAGGCCGTCATCAGCTCGTTGTGCACGACCGGGTAGAGGATGGCCTGCTCAGCCACGAAGTCCAGATATTCGTGGATCAGCTCGGTCCGTTTGGCCTTGTCCGTCTCCTTGCCGGCCTCGTCCATCATCGCGAACAGCTTCTCGGCGTCCTTGGTGCCGTCCCAGTGGCTGTACTTCATCCACAGGCCGCCGGGCACGTAGTTGTAGTGCAGGATCAGGTCGGCGTCCATGCCGAACTGGTTGGGGTTCGAGGCCGCGGCGACCACCTGATAGTCCTGGAACTGGTCCATCTTGGTGAACAGCGCGGCCGTGTCCTGCGGCTCCAGCGTGGTCTTGACGCCGATGGCCTCCCAGGAGGCGGCGATGGTGGGCAGGCAGTCCGCGATCCAGCTCACGTTGACGGCCATGAGGTTGATCGTCAGGTTGCTGACCCCGGCCTCCTTCAGCAGCGCCTTCGCCTTCTCGGGGTCGTGGTCGTAGACGACCGAGGCGCGCTTGTGGTCGGGGTGCCCCTCGTTGAGGAAGGAGCTGGAGGCGGTGCCGTGGCCCTTGAGCGCCACGTCGATCATCTTCTGCTTGTCGATGGCGTAGTGCAGGGCCTGGCGCACCCGTACGTCGTCGAACGGTTTCGTGCCGGTGTTGAACATCAGGAACATGTGGTTCATGCCCTTGCCGCCCTCGACCGTCAGCCCCTGCTGCTTGAGCTGCTCGACGTTGGCGTACGGGATGTTGTCGGCGATCTGCGCCTCGGCGGACCCGCCGGAGATCTTGGCCACGCGGGCGGCGGCGTCCACGATCGTCAGCCAGTTCATCTTCTTGACCGTGGCCGGCCGGGGCCCGTTGTAGCCGTCGAACGCCTCGAACGAGGTGTTGGACTTGGGGTTGTGCGCCGCCAGCTTGTACGGCCCCGAACCCACCGCCTTGCCGCCCTTGGCCTGGTCCCATGCCCCCGCCTGGCTGAACACGTGCTTCGGCATGATCTTCGCGATCGTCAGCCGGGGCGCCGCGTCGGGGAAGGGGAACTTGAAGACCAGCTCCACGTTCCGCTCGTCCACCTTCTTCACCTCCTGCAGCCAGGACTTGAAGAAGTTGCCGGTCAGGACGTTGTCGGGGCCCAGGATCCGGTCGAAGGTGAAGATCACGTCGTCGACCGTGACCGGCTGCCCGTCGTGCCACTTGGCGCCGTCCCTGAGGGTGAACCGCCAGGTGGTGGCGTTCAGGTCGGCCGGCAGCGCGGTGGCCAGCGCCGGGTACGGCTCGCGGGTGACCGGGTCGGTGTCGAGCAGCCCTTCGTAGACATGGCTGATCCCGGCCATCGCGAACGCCGACGCCGTCTGGGTCGGATCCCAGCTCTGGTCGTTGCCGTACCCGATGACGGCGGTGATCAGGTCTTTGTTCGATCCCGCGCCGACCGAACCGGTCGAGGCCGGGCCTCCGGAACAAGCGGAGAGCGTGGCCGCGACGAACGCCGCCGCACCCGTCGCCCCGCTGTAACGCAGGAAGTCGCGGCGACTGAACTCAGAGCTCACGGATGCCTCCTGGAGGGGATATGGAACGTGGGACATCCCATGTCCTATCTTGTGCGTAAAGTGGACGCTAAACGCAGCCGCTGCTTGAGGTCAACAGAAGATTTCCGGAATGTTACCTACGGCGAAAGGATTTTTCATGACCACAGTCCCGCGTCCGGCGCGCCCCAGCCGCGCCGCCGAGGCCCAGGAGGGCGTCAAGGACCTCATCGTCAGGCGCGGGCTGGTGGCCGGGGATCCCCTCCCCACGGAGTCGGAGCTCATGGAAGAGCTCCAGGTCAGCCGCAACTCCATCCGGGAGGCGCTGAAGGCCTTGCAGGCGGTGGGCATCGTCGACATCCGCCACGGCTTCGGCATGTTCGTCGGCCGCATGTCCCTGGCCGGCCTGGTCAACGAGCTGACCTTCCACAGCCGCATCACCCTGCAGAACGGCGCCAACCACCTCGCCCACCTGATCGAGATCCGCGAGATCCTGGAGAGCGGCCTCGTCGAGCGCCTGATCGAGCTGGGCCCGGAGGTCGACCTGGCGCCCGTCGCCGCCGTCATGGCCAGGATGGAGACCGAGGCCGAGGCCGGCCCGGTCTCCCCCGAGACCGACCGCCTCTTCCACGACCTGCTCTACCGCCCGCTCGGCAACCCCTTGGTGAGCCAGCTCCTCGGCGCGTTCTGGGACGTCTACTACCAGCTCCGCGACGCCCTGGGCGCACCCGACGAGCCCTCGGCCGACGTCGCCAAACGGCACCGCGACATCCACACCGCCGTCCTGGCCGGCGACCGGGCCGCCGCCGTGGCCGCCGTACACGCGCACTTCGAGGGCGTACGCAACCGCGTCGCGAAGATCAAAACCTAGCCCGGCCACCTCTCCACCCGCCGCCACCTGCGGCGCCACTCCCCGAACCACTCCGCGAACCACGGGTGGGCCCCGGCCAGCGGCATGATGTACGCGACGGTCTCCAGGTAGTAGCGCCGCTGGAACCGCCACGGCATCCGCTGCAGCTCCTGCACGTTGCTCACCCGGTCGGCGAGCTTGACCAGCACGGCCTTGTGCGGCGCCTTGACCAGCGAGGCCAGATAGTCGGCCTTGACCCCGCCGGGGGGCTTGGTCACCCACCGCACGAGCGCCGCCACCTCGGGGCCGAACCGCCGCGCGAGGTCACCCTCCGTGCAGGAGGTGTCCTCCAGCACGTCGTGCAGCACGATCGCGACCAGCACGTCCCTGTCGCTCACCCCGGCGCCGGACACGGCCACCTCCAGCGCCTCGAGCAGATGCTCCAGGTAGGGCCGCCCGGTGGGCCGCTGCTGCACCCCGTGCTTGCGCCCGGCGAAGGCCAGGGCCTCGCGCAGGGCGCCCACGGTGGCCGGCGGCAGCGCCGCGCGCAGCGGACCTTCCGCATGCGCCCAGGACGGCCAGCCGGTGAAGATCTCCATCCCGCTCCTTCGTAGGTGATCGTGCCGCGAGCGTGTCTTAGGGTGAGAATATGGCCGAGATCGCTGTCGCCGATGGGTCGTGGACGTTCAATGGGGAAATGCTGCGAATCGTCCCGGGCAGCGGCAAGGACGTGGACGAGCTGCGCAGGACCCTCGGCGAGGTGATGGTGCCGCTGGAGGCGATCGCCGGCGTGGCGTTCGAGCCCTCGCGCAAGGGCGGCCACCTGCGCCTGCGGCTGCGGAAGGGAGCCGACGCGCTGTCCGACGCCGCCGCCGGCACGCTGACCGCGCCCGCCGACCCCTACCGGCTGGCGGTCCCGAAGACCCGGGCGGGCGCCGCCGAATACTTCGCCGACGAGATCCGCGACACCCTGCTCGTCTACCAGACCCCCAGCGCCCCCTGCGACGACTACCTGCTCCCGGTCCCGAACGTGCCCATCTCGGCCACGGCCGGCGACGGCACCGCGTTCTTCGACGGGGAGCGGGTGCGGCTGGAGTGGACCGGCTGGGCCAGCACGGAGAAGGAGAAGGCGGGCCCGCAGGAGTTCCCGCTCCCGGACATCTCCGGCGTGGAGTGGCGGCCGCAGTCCGGCATGAGCTACGGCACGCTGCGCTTCCGGATCAAGGGCGAGGGCCCGAGCTCCAGGCCGCCGCAGAAGGACCTGCGCTGCGTGTCCTGGGGCATCCAGCGCTTCGGCGGCGCGACGGCCCTGGTAGCCGCGGCCGTGCTCGCCCGCCTCCCGCGTGACGCGCCCGAGCCGCCCCCTGCCTCCCCGGCGCCGGTCTCCGACGACGTGCACGACGCGGTGCTGCGCCGGCTGGGCGAGCTCGGCGAGCTGCACCGCTCGGGCGTGCTGACGGACGAGGAGTTCGCGACGGCCAAGCAGGCCATGATCCGCCGCCTTCAGGACTCGTGACCATCAACCCGGAAAGACTCCAGGAGCCACAGTGACATATGACGCGGAGAAACTGCTGCGCCGGGCGATCGCCCTGGCCGCCGAGGCCCGGGCCGGCGGCAATCCGCCGTTCGGCTCGCTGCTGGCCGGCCCCGACGGCACCATCCTGGCCGAGGAGCGCAACAGCTCCCTCACCGACCGGGACATCACCGCCCATCCCGAGCTGAAGCTGGCCCGCTGGGCCGCCCGCGAGCTCGATCCCGCCGCCGCGGCCACGACCACGATGTACACCAGCTGCCAGCCCTGCGGCATGTGCGCGGGCGCCATCGCCCGCTCGGGCCTGGGCAAGGTGGTGTACGCGCTGTCCGGCGAGCAGCTCGACGGCCTCAAGCCGCCCGGCAGCTCCTTCACCGACCCTCCGTCCGAGGGCCCCGCCCTGTACGAGGAGGCACGCGTACCCGTCGAGGGCTACTACCGCTGAATAACCGCTTTCAGCTTCGCCACTCCTTGCATACGATCGACTGCGGAAAGTGATGGTCGATCTCTGGTCCTGGAGGGGCAAATGTTCAAGGGAATGCGCATCGCGGCGGCCGTGGCCGGGTCCTTCGCGCTCCTGTCGGCGTGGCCGGCGCCGTCCGCCTCGGCGGCGGCCACGATCCTCGACTGCGACACCTTCGTACACGCCAACGACCGCGACCTCGGCATCGCCTCCTGCCAGAACCCCACGGACCGGACCTGGATCTTCCGGGCCGTGGTGGTCTGCGGGCGGGCGCCGGACGTGGTGGGCGAGTGGGTGACGCTCCCACCGGGCGGCTCCGGTCAGTCCCAGGGCTACTGCGGCGGCATCTTCACCAGCGGCGTCGGCGCCGTCGGCGTGGACGAGCGACCGGCCTGAGAAACGACGACGGGCACTGTCCGGTGGACAGTGCCCGTTTCGCTGTGATGGTGCGCCGCCAGGGACTCGAACCCCGGACCCGCTGATTAAGAGTCAGCTGCTCTGACCAACTGAGCTAGCGGCGCAACAGAAGTAACTCTATCAGCCGCCGGCCAGTGCCCGCGCCCGTGTCAGCCCAGCCGGACGGCCAGCCTCTCGTACGTCCCCACCACAAGGTCCCAGAAGCCCTTCACGTCCAGGGAGGTCGCCACCAGCGCGTTCGCCTCCCGGTCGCCGATCCTGAAGTCCGTCACGGTCATGCCCCTCGTGTACTGCCCGGCCGTCTCCACGTTCACCACGGCCGGCACGCAGGTGAAGAGACCGGGATCCAGCAGGTACGCCACCGCGCACGCGTCATGGATGGCCGGCCCGCCCTCGGCCGACACCACCCCGTAGAACTGCGCGGCGGGCACCAGCAGGTCGGCCAGCCGGCCGAGCGGCCGCATCCGCTCCAGCACCGCCGAGGTCACCACGGCCGACAGCGTCACGTCGAGCCCCAGCATCTTGACCGTCCAGCCGGCCTCGAACACGATCGCGGCCGCCTCGGGATCGGCCAGCATGTTGAACTCGGCGGCCGGGTTGTGGTTGCCGCGGGTGTAGGAGCCGCCCATGATGACCAGGTCGCGGGCCCACTCGACGACGCGCGGCTCGCGGCGTACGGCGAGGGCGATGTTCGTCAGCGGTCCCACGGCCACCAGCGTGATCTCACCGGGCGCGGCCCGCAGCGTCTCCACGATGAAGTCGACCGCGTGCCCCTCCGACGGCCCCCGCACCGGTGCCGGCAACACCACGTCGCCGAGCCCGGTAAGCCCGTGCACGGCGGTGGCCCTGACCGTCCGCCGCATCAGGGCGCCGGCGCTGCCCGGCGTCACCGGCACGTCGCCCATCTGGAGGAACTCCCGCAACGCCAGCGCGTTCGCCGTGGTCAGCGGGAGATCGACGTTCCCGCCCACCGTGGTGACGCCGACGAGGTCGAGGGAGCCGGTGGAGCCGGCGGCCAGGGCCAGCGCGAGCGCGTCGTCAATGCCGGGATCGCAATCAATGAGAACTTTCTTCACGTCCGGAGGATACGCATGGATCGGGCCGGGCAGTTCCCCCAAAGCTGCCCGGCCCGATCGGCGGCGGTCCAGGCCGGCGCTTTCCCCCAAAAACGCCGGCGGTCCCGCACTTGCGAACCGCGGTCCCCCTCCGCGTCCGCATCGGTGAAGGTCCTTCGGTCAGTTGCAGTGCTCCTGACCTGCTCCAACGCTACCGAGACGAATGCAACGGTCGCGTCATAACGGGGTCGAATATCTGTTTAATCCACCTACGGAAGCTCCAACCGAACCTCCGTCCCCTCTTGCAGCGACCTGCTCACCGTGCAGTACTTCTCGTGCACCCGACCGGCGACCGCCCGGAACACCTCGTCGGCCTCCTCGGACGGCAGCTCCACGTCGTACGTGATGGTCACCGGGCCGAGCTTGTTCGACTCGACCTTCTCCGCACCCACCGTCATCGCCAGCCGCACCAGCCGGTGCCCCCGCTTGGCGGTGAGCGGCTCGACGGTGACGATGTTGCACCCGCCCACCGCCGCCAGCAGCAACTCGACCGGAGTGAACACCCCGTCCTCGTCGCCGCCCCCGATCAGAACCTCGGCGCCACGGGCGTTGGTAGCCCGGAATCCGCCCTCTTCAGTCCGCTCGACACGCACGTTAGCCATGTTTCAGACCCTACTCAGAAACCTTTAATGTTCGTTCAGGATCGTGGAGCCATGGCTAGCGAGGCGAATGCTGATCAGGGCCCGATCCTCTTCTGGTGCGGAGTCGCGGTCGCCGAGTTCGGTGCGATCCAGCCGAGTTACGGCTACCCGTGGACTCCGACCGCCTACGCCGCCGCGGCGCTGCTCGTGGCACTCGGCTTCCTCAGCGTGAAGGCCGCCGACTACCTGCGCACCGAGGAGGCCAGGCAACGCCTGCGGCTCGGCGGCTACCTGGCCGGGGCGCTGCTGGTGGCACACCAGTTCAGCTCCACCGCCTACGTGACCGGCCTCAGCCGGGCCGGCTCGCTGCTGCTCTACGCGATGGCGGCGGTGATGGCGGTCTGGAGCCACCGGGTGCCCCACACGACCAGACCGGCGCTCCTGATCGCGACCGGCCTCGACCCGGCCGCGCTGCGCGAGCGGCTGGCGAGCGCGACGGACACGGTGGCCGTCTACCGCACCGAGCGCGTCACCGACGAGCTGCGCGACCTCGCGGCCCGCTACGACCTCATCCTCGTCGTGGGCGCCGAGCACGATCCCCGGGTCAAGGAGCGGGTGAGCGCCTCCGGCCTGAGCCGGGAGATCCCGGACATCGCCGAGCGCGAGGTGCTGGTGGCGGGCCCGCGGCCGTTCAAGCGGTACGTCGCCGGAGCCTTGTCACGCCTTGCTGTCCCGAGGTCACAGATTCATTTCAAATCCGGGCAAAGGGTTTAGGCCTACCATACGCCCGGTCTGGAAGCGTGGGCCCCGTCTGAAAGCGTAGGCGACAGGCAAGGAGGCAAGGTGACGACTTCTGACATCGCCGAGTCCGCGACGACTTCTGATATCGCCGAGGCCGCGATGATGACCTTCCCCGGCAGCGCCCGTGTCGAGATGGTCATGGGCATGCCGGTGAGCGTGGACATCCGCACCGCCCTCCCGGCACGCGAGCTCATCCCCCTGCTGGACAACGCGTTCGCCTGGCTGAGATGGGTGGACGACACCTTCAGCCCGACCAAGGAGGACAGCCAGATCGGCCGGCTCAACCGCGGCCAGACGATCAGGCAGATCCCCGAGCTCGTCGAGGTCCTGCACCGCTGCGACGAGCTCAGCGAGGCCACCGGCGGCTGGTTCGAGGCCCGCATCAACGGCGTGATCGACCCCTCCGGCTACATCAAGGGCTGGGCGCTGGAGCGGCTGTCGCGGGCGCTGTCCAACGCCGGCGCCGGCGACCACCGCATCACCGCGGGCAACGACATCAGGGTGCGCGGCTCGGCCGCCCCGGGCGAACGCTGGCGCGTCGGGGTGCGCGATCCGCGCGACGACACCGTACGCAAGGTCGTCTTCGCCCACGACCTGGGCCTGGCCACCTCCGGCGGCGCGCCCATCGTCAACCCGCACACCGGAGAGGTCCAGACCGGGCTGGGCTGGGTCACGGTGATCGGCCCCGACCTCGGCCTGGCCGACGCCTACGCCACCGCGATCTACGCCATGGGCCCCCTGCCGGGCCGCCGCTTCGCCACCGACCTGGCCCGCTCGGGCCCGTACGAGACCATGATCGTCACCCACGACGGCCAGGAGCTCACCACCCCCGGCTTCGCCCGCTACAGCACCGCCCAAACCCGCCTGGCCGGCTGACCCGCCCACCACCGACACCGCCAGGCCGCCCAGCCCGCCCAGCCCGGCGTGCCGCACCGCGTTCCTCAGCTCCAAGCAGGCGCGCCCCACGAGCCGGCCCGCCGATCCGGCGGGGCCGGCCGGGGCCCCGCGGTGGGCCGACCCCGGCCATCGGGACCGGCACCCGCCGCAGAACCCTGGCCCTGAAGACCGACCCGAAGACGTATGCGCGAAGTCCTCCCTCGAAGCGGCGACGCTAGGCGTCGGGATGTTTGCGCAGATATTCGATGTAGATCGGCCGCAGTGCCTCGCCGAGCTTGCCCTCACCCGCCGCGATGGCGTCGCTGAGCAGCGCGGAGACCTTGCTGAGGTCGTTGGCGGTCTCGTTGGAATGACCGCTGGCGGCCTCCGCCGCCGGGATCACCTTAAGCAACTCCCACAGGAACCCCAGGTCCCCATGGCGCACGGCGTAACGCACCGCCCGATCGTGCAACTCGTCGGCCGGCAGCGACTCGAGCCCGTTCGCGTTCGCGTCCATCTCGATCCCTCCCCTGCACGCCTCTTCCCCCCGTTGGACCGACGATAACCGGCGACTACCGACAGTGACCGAAGGGCATCGTAGTGACTGCGCCCCTATCGCAGCGCCGATCACAAGTGGGAGGATCAACCAGCGTGAGATTCATCATCAGAACCATCGCCGCGGCAGTGGCCCTGTGGGTGGCTATCCAGTTCATCGACGGCATCGATGTGGACGCCCCCACCAACACGGCCAGATACTGGGGCGTCCTGCTGCTCGTGGCCCTGATCTTCGGTGTCATCAACGCCATCGTCAAGCCCATCGTGAAGGCGCTCGGCTGCGCGATCATCGTGCTGACACTGGGACTGTTCCTGCTCGTCATCAACGCGGCCATGCTGCTGCTGACGAGCTGGATCGCCGGCGAGCTGGACATCCCCTTCCATGTCGACAACTTCTACCCGGCCGCGTTCTGGGGGGCGATCATCATCAGCGTCGTGAGCTGGCTGCTCGGCCTGTTCATCCCCGACAACGACTGACCCTTCCCTATGGAGCTCGACGGCGCCGGCCTGACCTGCGCGCAGGTTCACCACGCCGCGTACGACGGGGCCCGGGTCACGATCGCCTCCCTGGATCGGGCCCGGGCCGCGTGGGCCACCGCTCAGGAGCTGACCGGCCCCGTGTACGGCAAGAGCACGGGGGTGGGGGCGAACCGGGACGTCATGCTGGAGGGAGCGGGCCTCGGCCTGCTGCGCAGCCACGCGTGCGGCGCCGGCCCGCCGATCGGGCCCGCCCGGGCCAGGGCGATGCTCGTGGTCCGGCTCAACCAGCTCCTCGCGGGCGGCTCCGGCGTCGATCCGGCCGTCTGCCGGGCGCTGGCGTACGCGATCGAGCACGGCTACACCCCGCCGCTGCGCACGTACGGCGCCATCGGCACCGGCGACCTCACGGCGCTGGCCACCACGGCCCTGTGCCTCCTGGGCGAGCTCCCCTGGCACCGCGACCCCCAGCGAGCCCCCGCGGACCCGCCCCGCCACGACTTCGTCCCGGGCGACGCGCTGCCGTTCATCAGCTCGGGAGCGGCCACCCTGGCCGACGCCGCCATCGCCGGTCACCGCCTGCGCCTCCTCCTCGACGCCGCCGTCGACGTGGCCGCGATGTCGTTCACCGCCGTGGACGCCTCGGCCGAGCCGCTGGCCGCCGCCGTGCAGGAGGCCCGGCCGCATCCCGGCCAGGCCGCGGTGGCCGCCCGGCTGCGCGGCCTGCTCTCCCACGAGCCCACCACCCGCATCCAGGACCCGTACGGCTTCCGCGCCTTCGCCCAGGTGCACGGCGCCGCCCTGGACGCCCTCGCGAGAGCCGTCGCCACGATCGAGGTCGACCTCAACTCCCCCACCGAGAACCCCCTCATCGCCGGCGGCCTGGCCTGGCACAACGGCAACTTCCATTCGGCCCCCGTGGCCCTGGCCCTCGACGCGCTGCGGGCCGCGCTCGTGCAGACGGCCCAGCTCAGCACGGCCCGCCTGGCCACCCTCATGGACCCGGCCTACACCGGTCATCTCCCCTTCCTCGCCGACAGCCCCGGCGCCTCGGGAGCCCTGATCCTCGAGTACGTGGCCCAGGACGCCCTGTCCGACCTCCGCCACCTGGCGACCCCGGTGACGACGGGCACGGCGGTGATCTCGCGGGGCGCGGAGGACCACGCCGGCTTCGCCACCCAGGCCGCCCGCCACACCCTGCGCTGCCTGGAGCCCCTGGAGGTCGTGCTGGCCTGCGAGCGCACCGCCGCCGCCCGCGCACTCCACCTGGCCACGCCCGACCGCCCGCTCACCGAAGACCTGGAGGAATCCCGCCGCGCCCTGTCACGGCACCCGCCGCACCGGCTATGACGCCTGGGCGACCGAGCCGCGCTCCCTGAGCGTGGGCTTCTGCACGACGCGCCGCCGCCGGGTGCCACCGTCCGCGGCCGCCGCGATCAGCCGCACCGCCGCCCGCACGATGCCGTCGATGTCCCAGTCGACGGTCGTGAGCCCCGGCGTGAGCAGGCCCGACATCGGATGATCGTCGTAGCCCATGACGGACACGTCGCCGGGCACGGACATACCGAGCTCCTGCGCCGCCGCGTAGACCCCGTAGGCGATGGAGTCGGCGAAGCAGAACACCGCGCTCGGCTTGTTGCCGCTCAGCAGCTCGTGGGCCGCCGCCGTGGCCCCCGCCAGCCCGTGAGGGGCGGTGGTGACCTCGATGTCCAGGCCCAGCCGCTCGGCCTCGGCCGTGACGTGCACGTCGGCGGGCCGGTCGGGCGTGCTGGCCCGGGTCGGGGTGAGGACGGCGATGCTGCGGTGGCCCAGGGCCCGCAGGTGCTCCAGGGCCAGCGTCACCCCGCGCCGGTTGTCGAAGACGACCTCGCCGGCCGTGCCGGAGATCGAGTCTCCGATCGCGACCACCGGAACCGACTCGCACAGCTCGGGCCAGAACGCGGCCGCCGGGTCGATCGGCTGCACGATCATCCCGTCCACGCGCTGGTCACGGAGCTGCTGGGCCATGGCCCGCTCCCTGGCCGGGTCGCCGACCGCGTCGAGGATCAGGGCGTAGCGATCCTTCTCCCGCAGGCCCCTGCTGATGCCGACCGCCAGGGACTGCTGCCAGAGGTCCTCCAGCGAGCCGCACAGCAGGCCGATCATGCCGGTGCGCCCGCTGGCCAGAGCTCTGGCGATGGGATCGGCCTCGTAGCCGAGCTCGGCGGCCGCGGCACGCACGCGCTCCATCGTCTCCTCCGACACCTGCAGGCCGCGTAGCGCGTAGGAGACGGCCGCCGGTGACAGGCCTGTGGCCTGGGCCACCTCACGGATCGTCGCTCTCTTGCGAGGCATTACGCCAGCCTATTGCGTAGCACCGACAGACGCCGATTTCCCGCCACGATCCTGTCGGGTTCGCCACGCGGTGGGGGACTCGCCGGGCGCGTCACCGTCCGGCAGGGCGACACCCGTTGACAAGCGCCAAGTGAAGCGGTTCACTGAACCGTATCACTGAAGCGTTTCACAAGGGAGACATCACAGCGTGAGGCGTTTACATGTATTGTGAGTAGGAAATAGCGGAAGGAGGGCCGCGACCATGAGCGTCGACGTGCATCAGCACCTGTGGACAGGCGCGTTCGTCGATGCCCTGCGCGCCCGCACCTCCCCTCCCCGCCTCGACGGCTGGACGCTGATCCTCGACGGCGAGCCGCCGTACGAGGTGGATCCCGCCGACCACGAGCACCGCGACACCACCGGCCTGGAGCTGGCGCTGGTGTCGCTGTCGAGCCCGCTGGGCATCGAGTTCCTGCCTCCCGAAGAAGGCCGGCCGCTGATCGACGCCTATCACGACGGGGCCCTGGCGCTGGGCGAGCCCTTCGGGGCGTGGGCGGCCACCTGCCACAGCGAGCCCGACCCGGACCGCCTGGCCAAGGATCTCGACCGCGGTTTCGCGGGCCTGCAGATCCCCGCCACGGCCGAGCCCGACGACCGGCTGCTGGAGGTGCTGACCGCCAGGGACCTGCCGCTGTTCGTGCACCCCGGTCCGGCCGCCCCCATGGCCGGCGCGCCGCCGTGGTGGCCGGCGCTGGTGCCGTACGTGCAGCAGATGCACGCGGCCTGGCACTACTTCCACGCCGTCGTCCGGCCCCGGCATCCGCGGCTGCGGGTCTGCTTCGCGCTCCTCGCGGGGCTGGCGCCGCTGCACTCGGAGCGTCTGATCACCCGGGGCGGCGGCGGGCGCGGCCTGGTCGACCGGGACTTCTTCGTGGAGACCTCCTCGTACGGCCCGCGCGCCATCGACGCCATCGTCCGCGAGCTCGGCATCGACGTCGTGGTCAACGGCTCCGACGCCCCCTACGCCACCGCCCCCGACCCCGGACTCGGCGCGGCCGCCGGCCACGCCATCACGGTCGTCAACCCCCGCCGGCTACTGCGCGGGAGTGCCGCCGACTGGAGGAGCGGCGGGAGCGAAGCGACCGGAGCGGGAGAAGGCGGGGGAATGTGGCGACCGGGCCCGCCGAACGGAGTGAGGCCATGAGCAGGGAAGGAGACTCGTACGTGAGCACCACTGAGCAGATCCAGGACGGGGGCACCTGTGCGGGGCTCCCGGAGCGCACTCTCGACCGCCGTGAGCTGCGCGACCTGGTGGACGAGCTGGCCGCCCGCCCGGAGGAGTGGCGTGACCAGGTGGACTTCCCGGCGGACGGCGGGCGCCACTACGCCTCGCTCTACCGCGACGCGTACGTGGACGTCTGGCTGCTGTGCTGGCGCCCAGAGGACGACACGGGTTGGCACGACCACGACATCTCCTCGGGAGCCGTGCACGTGGTGCGGGGGGCGCTGCGGGAGTGCAACCCGCGCATCGGCGGCGAGCACCTGGAGACCGTGGTGCCGGAGGGGCAGTCGTTCTCGTTCGGGCCCGACCACATCCACCGGCTCACCGGCGCGGTGGACGAGAGCGTCTCGATCCACGCCTACTCGCCGCCGCTGTGGCGGCTCGGCCAGTACTCGATCGACCCGAGCGGCGTCATGCGCCGCGTGTCGGTGAGCTACGCCGACGAGCTGCGGCCTATGGACGACCCGATCGGCTCCGTGGCCTGAGCACGCAGCAGGTTCCGCACGGCTCGACGTCCGGCAGCGTGATCCACAGGCAGCACGTCCTGCGGAAGAAGCCGTCGTCGGCGGGCTCGACGAGCCCGTCGACCGGCCGGCCGACCTCCTTCAGCAGGCTCATGTAGTCGCCGGGCACGATCGAGACCAGCGGGTGGGCGATCGCCTCCGCCGTGGAGCCCCACAGCGTCCGCTCACCCACCTTGGCGACGGAGCCGATGGCCTCGACCAGCGGCCGCTGCGCCTCCTCCAGCGCCCCGGCGATCGCGGAGGCGCCGGTGCCCCAGCTCACCCGCGTGGCCGCGAGCGTCACCCCGGCGTCCGACACCTTGAAGTACGTGTCCGCGAGCCGCATGACCGGCACCCGCCCGTCCAGCGCCCACCCGAGCGCCATCGGCAGCGTGTGCCAGTATCCGAACGTCTTCCAGAACAGCGCCGCGCCGACGTGCCGTGGCGCGTTCCAGCGCGCGGCCGTCTCGTCGATGAGCCGGCACAACAACGTGTACGGCTCCCGCACCAGCTCGCCGACCGGCGTCCAGCTCTCGTCGGGCTCGACGACCAGGCCGGGCTCCACCCCGAACACCCCGCCACGCCCGTCGGCAACACGCTGGAGGGTCTCGGTCAACACGCTGGAACTCCCGGGAAATCTAAAGGTTAGCCTTACCTAAAGTAGCAGGGCGACCGGCGAACCACCCAGCCACGATCTGCGCCGCGATCACTCCCAGCCCCGTCGCCAGCGGCACCGTCCAGCCGCCCGACACCTGCCTGAGGAACCCGAACAGCAGCGGCCCGAGCGCCGCGATCACGTACCCCACGGACTGCGCCACGGCCGACAGAGCGGTCACCGTGGCGGGATCGGCCGGCCGCAGCGCGATGATCAGCAGCGCCAGCGCGAACGAGGCCCCCTGGCCGATGCCGAGCACGACCATCCACAACCATGGGAGGGTCGTCGGGGCCAGCAGCACGCCCAGGTAGCCGAGCACGGTCAGGACGCCGGCCCCGACCACGTACGGCACCTGCGAGGCGCGCCGCCCGGCCAGCACGGGGACCGCGAGCGAGGTGCCGACCTGGACCAGGTTCGTCAGGCTGAGCAGGTAGCCGGCCTGGTCGGCGGGGAGGCCGGCCTCCAGGTAGATCGTCGGCAGCCAGGCCAGCATGACGTAGAAGGTGAGCGACTGCAGGCCCATGAGCGCGGTGACGTACCAGGTGACCCGGCTGCGCAGCACCGTGCGGAAGGGTCTGGGCCCGGTCGGCCCGCCAGGCTGCTTGCGCAGCGCCTGCGGCAGCCAGAGCAGCGCCGCCAGCAGCGCGGGGACGGCCAGGAGGGCCGAGACGCCGCGCCAGCCGTACCCGGTGGCGTGTTCGAGCGGGATCACCAGCGCGGAGGCGGCCGCCGCGCCCGCCACCACGCAGGAGACGTAGACGCCGGTCATGAGGTTGACCTGAGTGGGGAAGTGCTGCTTGACGATGCCGGGCATGGAAACGTTCATCACGGCGATCGCGGTGGCGGCCAGGGCCGAGCCGAGGTAGAGCACGGGAGCGCCGTCGAGTCCGCGCAGCGCGAGGCCCGCCGCGATGACCAGCAGGCCCGCCAGCAGCGTGCGGTCGAGGCCCACGCGCCGGGCGAGCATCGGCGTGAGCGGACCGAATACGCCCAGGCAGACCACCATGACGGTGGTGATCGCGCCGCCGCCCGCGGGCGAGAGGCCCACGTCGTTCATGATCTCGTCGAGGAGCGGGGAGACCCCCGCGATGGCGGGGCGCAGGTTGAGCGCGGCCAGCGCGAATCCGATGACCAGCAAGGCGGATCTCAACGACATAGAGGACCACTCTCGCACAAGCCCTTGACAACGTTGTCTACCCCTCCCGATTAGGAAATGATCCTGGCGTGAGACCGACCATGAAGGACGTCGCCTCGGCGGCGGGCGTGGCGCTGAAGACCGTCTCGCGCGTCGTGAACGGCGAGCCGGGCGTGCACCCGGCCACCGCCGAGCGGGTACGCACGGCCATCGACCGGCTGGGCTACAGCCGCAACGAGAGCGCCCGGGTGCTGCGCAGGGGCACGACCGCCACGATCGGGCTGGTCATCGAGGACGTCGCGGACCCGTTCTACTCGGGTTTGAGCAGGGCCGTGGAGGCCGTCGTGATCGACCACGGCTGCCTGCTGCTGAGCGGCTCGTCCGGGGAGGAGCCCGGCAGGGAGCGCGAGCTGGTCGAGACGTTCTGCGCGCGCAGGGTGGACGGGCTGATCGTGGTGCCCGCCGGCGACGACCACACCTACCTGCGGTCCGAGCTGGAGGCGGGGACGCCCGTGGTGTTCGCGGACCGGCCGCCGGGGGCGGGGATCGACGTGGACACCGTGCTCACCGACAACGTGGGCGGCGCCCGGCAGGCCGTACGCCACCTTCTGGTCCACGGCCACCGCAGGATCGCCTTCCTCGGCGACGACCCGGCGATCTTCACGGCGGCCGAGCGGCTGCGCGGCTACCGGGCGGAGCTGGGCGGGCTCTTCGACGAGCGCCTGGTGGCGATGCGGCCGCCGGCCCTGGAGTCGGTCCGCGCCGACCTGGAGCGCATGCTCGCCCTCGACGACCCGCCGACGGCGCTGTTCACCGGCAACGGCCGCTACACCGTGACCACCCTGCGGGCGCTGGCGGGGCGGCGGCCGGCGCTGGTCGGGTTCGACGACTTCGAGCTGGCCGACCTGCTCGACCCGGGGGTGAGCGTGGTCGCGCAGGACCCGTACTGGATGGGGCGGGTGGCGGCCGAGCTGCTGTTCCGCCGCCTGCGCGGCGACTCGGGCCCGCCCGAGCACATCGAGCTCCCGGTACGCCTCATCGCCCGCGGCTCGGGCGAGACCCTGACGGGCTAGGTCCGGACCTGGGCCCGGGCGGGCCGCAGCACGCCCGCCAGCGCGAGCGCCACCAGGATGCCCGCACCACCGGCCGCCGCGATCGCGTACGAGGGCGCGATCACCTCGCCCAGCACCCCGACCAGCGCCGCACCGGCGGCCTGCCCCGTCATCAGCCCCGCCGACTGCAGCCCGAACGCCTGCCCCCGCACCTCCTCGGGCACCACGTCCACGAACCGCCGCTGCAACCCGAGCTGGTACGACAGCCCGGCCGCCGCCACCGCCGCGAGCACGGCCGCCCAGACCACCCCCGGCGTGAACGCGAACGCCAGCCACGGCACCCCCAGCAGCACCGCCAGCGGCAACGACAGCCGCTCGCGCAGCTCCGGCGCCGCGAAGCGCCCGACCGCGAACTCCCCGACCGCCATCCCGCCGGCCGCCGCCGCGAGCACCACCCCGGCCTGCCCCTGCCCGCCCATGTAGGGCACCACCATGGCCTCCGCCCCCGCCAAGCACACGCACGGCAGCCATGCGGCCAGCAGCAGCCCGCGCACCCGGCCGTCGGCCAGCAAGAGCCGGTTGACCCGCAACGTCTGCCGCACCGCCCCCGCCCCGCCCGGGCCGTCCGCACCCCGCGCCGGCCGGTAGGGCAGCCCGAACCGCAGCACCACCGCCGCCACCACGGACAACCCGGCCGTGGCGGCCAGCGCGCCCGACGGACCGGTGACGGCCAGGAAGGCGCCCCCGACCGCCAGCCCCGCGATCTGCGCGCCCGCCGAGGCCACGTTGAGCACCGAACGCCCCAGCACGAACGCGTCCCCCGGCAGCACCTCAGGCAGCATCGCCGCCCGAGCCGCGAAGAACACCGGCGAGAACAACCCCGTGACCAGCACCAGGACCAGCAACCCCCACACCGGCAGCCCGGCGTAGGCCAGCAGCAGGCAGGTGACCGCCCTGACCAGTTCCCCCACCACCATCAGCGCCCGCGGCGACATCCGGTCGGCCAGCGAGAGCAGGAACAGCCCGCCCGCGATGTACGGGAGCCACCCGGCCATGTACGCGGCGGCCGAGAGCCCGGGCGACCCGGTCCGCGCGTACACCAGCACGGACAGGGCCAGCATCTTGATCCCGTCGGCGCCCACCAGCAGCACGAAGCTGCCGAACAGCACCCGGAACTCCTTGACGGCGAACACCTCGCCGAACGTCGCGCCCTTCACGGTCCCGATGGTGTGGCCCGGTCCCGCATCGGGGCGACTCTTTCGGATATAACCGAAAGATGATGGTGACGATCGAGGTCGTCCCGCAGGACCTGATGGCGAGCAGGTTCGCGATCTCGCCGCTCATCGAGACCATGCACGCGCAGTGGGTGCTCGCGGGCCGCTACCGGGCGGGCGTGAACGGGCCGTGGGTGGCGCGGTGGCGGGAGACGTACGAGGGGCTGGTGCGCGAGCACCCCGCGCTGAGGGCGGCCGCCGCGATCAGCGGCAACAAGGGGGACGCCAACGTCGACTTCATCGCGCCGCCCCCCACGGCCGTGGACGTGCCGTTCGAGGCGGAGCTGGCCGCCATGCGCGCGACGCCGCTGGAGCAGGCGCACGCCGAGATCGCGCGGGTGCTGGCCAAGCGCCCGCCCGTGGCCGGATGGGTCAGGGACCTGCTGCTGGGGCCGGAGGTCGTGGCGCGGTTCGCGGACGCGTACGAGGCGTTGTGGACGTACGTCCTGTCCCACGAGTGGCCGCGGTTCCGCGCGATCCTGCAGCGTGACGTGGCGCAGCGGGCGGGGCGGCTGGCCGCGTACGGGTGGCAGGCGGCGCTGGAGGACCTCAGCCCGCGCGTGCACTGGCGGGCCGGCGGCCGGATCGAGATCGACATGATGTCCACCGGCCGGATCCACCGGCTCGACGGCAAGGGGCTGCTCTTCCTGCCCTCGGCGTTCCTGGACAACATCGGCACCTACCTGGAGGACGCCTGGCCGTACGCGATGATCTACCCAGCCCGGGGCACCGCGGTCCCGGTGCCCGCGCCCGGCGCGGACTTGGCGGCGCTGATCGGCCGCAGCCGTGCCCGCATCCTCGCCGAGCTGGCCGAACCCGCCACCACCACCCAGCTCGCCGCCCTGCTCGGGCAGAGCCTGGGCACGACGGGCGGCCACGTCTCCGCCCTGCGCAGGACCGGCCTCATCACCGGCACCCGCACCGGCCGCAGCGTCCTGTACACCCGCACCCCCTTGGGCGACGCCCTGCTCGGCGGCTGACGCCGTCTCTCGCCTCCCTCGTGGACCTCCGGCGACGTACGACGGGGAGGGACGAGCACACCGGTGTAGTCTTTGCGCATCAGTTCTGCAACTTTGTTCACGCAACGCAACCAGGAGCGCGCGCATGAATGCCGCCGACGTCGCACCAGAGGCGCAGGCCAGGTTCCCCCATGAGCTGATGTACGCGGCGGCCCAGCAGTACTACATGGAGGACGCCACCCAGGGCGACATCGCCAAGCGGCTCGGCGTCAGCCGGGCGACCGTGAGCCGCCTGCTCACCGAGGCCCGCAGGCAGGGCATCGTCGAGATCAAGGTGCACCGCCCGGCCACTCTGGAGGACGGCCCGCTGGCCGCCGAGGTGGCCCAGGCGCTCAACCTGGAGCGCGTCTACCTGGTCCCCAAGGTCAGCGGCCCGGCGCTGGGCCCCTGGCTGGCACCCGGCGTGACCCGCGCGCTGGCCGCCGTCGGCCTGGAGTCGGGCGACGTCGTGCTGGTCTCCTCGGGCACCACGGTCTACGAGTGCGCCCGCCAGGGCCTGGGCCAGTATCCGGGCGTCACGATCGCGCCGGCCGTGGGCGGCCAGGAGGAGCCCCAGCCCTGGTTCCAGACCAACGAGACCACCCGCATCCTGGCCGAACGCTCCGGCGGCGTGCCCGCCTACCTCTACGCGCCGGCCCTGCCCGGCCCCGAGCTGTTCTACTCGCTGCAGCACGAGCCGTCCGTGCGGCGGGTCATGGACCTGTGGGCGCACGCCAAGTGCGCGATCGTGGGCGTCGGCTCGGCGCCGCTGATGCGGCAGATGGTGCCCTCCCTCATGCCGCGCGACGCCGACAGCCTGCGCCAGGCCGTGGGCGACGTGTGCATGCGGGTCTACGACCGCGACGGGGCCCCCATCACGTACCCGGGCAGCGAGCGCCTGGTCGCCACGAAGCTGGAGGAGTTGCGCCGCATCCCGCACACGATCGCCGTCGCGGTCGGCGCGGAGAAGGTGCTCTCGATCGTCGCCGGGGCCAGGGGCGGCTACTTCAACCAGCTCGTCACCGACACCCCCACCGCGGAGGGCCTGGTCGCAGCCGCCCACCAGCTCTGAACACTTTTGCTGGACAAAGTTTCTGACCGCGCGCTAACGTGAGCCGCACCACAGGACGTGCCCTCCTGTGAGGGCATGTCCCTGTCTCGGGGGCAGCGAGCGTCATTGATCAGCGAGTGAGGAATGAACCCGTGAACAGAGCTCAGATGCGGACCACCGCGTTCGCCGCAGTGGCAGTGCTCGCCGGCTCGGTGCTGGCCGCGTGCGGCTCAGGATCCGGCTCCACCAGCGGGGACACCGGCGGCAACCCCGGCGGCGGCGACCTGCAGGGCGCAAAGGTCGCCTTCCTCATGCCCGACCTCGCCTCGACCCGCTACGAGCTGCAGGACAAGCCGCTGTTCGAGGCCAGGATGAAGCAGCTCTGCCCGAGCTGCGAGGTCATCTACCAGAACGCCGACTCCGACGCGGCCAAGCAGCAGCAGCAGGCCAACAGCGCGCTCGCCCAGGGGGTCAAGGCCATCGTGCTCGACCCGGTCGACTCCGCCGCCGCGGCCACCATCGTCAAGACGGCCCAGTCGCAGCAGGTCCCGGTCATCGCCTACGACCGCCCGATCCCGGCCACGCCCGCCGACTACTACATCTCGTTCGACAACGAGAAGATCGGCTCCATGATCGCCCAGTCCCTGGTCGACCACCTCAAGGCCGAGCAGGCCGAGGGCGGCATCCTCCAGGTCAACGGCTCGCCCACGGACGCGGCGGCCGGGCTGATCAAGAAGGGCATCCACAGCGCGGTGGACCCCAGCGGGTTCAAGCTGCTGGCCGAGTACGACACCCCCGACTGGCAGCCGGAGAAGGCGCAGACCTGGGTCAGCGGCCAGATCACCCAGTTCAAGGACCAGATCGTCGGCGTGGTCGCGGCCAACGACGGCACCGGCGGCGGCTCGATCGCCGCGTTCAAGGCCGCCGGCGTGAAGGTGCCGCCGGTCACCGGCAACGACGCCGAGATCGCCGCCGCCCAGCGCATCGTCTCGGGCGACCAGTACAACACGATCTCCAAGCCCATCAAGATCGTGGCCGAGGCGTCGGCGAACGTGGCCTGGGAGTTCATGCAGGGCAAGAAGCCCGCCGGCAAGGCCACGCTGTACAACACGCCGTCCGAGCTGTTCGTCCCCACGGTCGTGACCAAGGAGAACATCAAGGAAGTGCTGTTCGACAGCGGCATCATGAAGGCCGCCGACGTGTGCACGGGTGAGTACGCCAAGGGCTGCGAAGAGCTCGGAATCAAGTAATGAGCGTCCTTTCCCTGCGCGGCATCAACAAGACCTTCGGGGCGGTGGCCGCGCTCACCGACATCGAGCTCGACGTCGACGCCGGCCAGGTCGTCGCCGTGGTGGGCGACAACGGCGCGGGCAAGTCGACGCTGGTCAAGATCCTTTCGGGCGTGCACCCGCCGGACTCGGGCACGATCACGTTCGAGGGCCGCGACGTGGAGATCCCGACCCCGGCCGCCGCCCACAAGCTGGGCATCGCCACCGTCTTCCAGGACCTGGCGCTCTGCGAGAACCTCAACGTCATCCAGAACCTCTTCCTCGGCCAGGAGATCCGCCCGCTGCGGCTGAACGACGTGGCCATGGAGACCCGCTCGTGGGAGCTGCTCCGCCAGCTCTCCGCCAAGATCCCCAGCGTGCGGGTGCCGGTGGCGGCGCTGTCGGGCGGCCAGCGGCAGACGGTGGCGATCGCCCGGTCGCTGCTCGGCGACCCGAAGGTCATCATCCTGGACGAGCCCACCGCCGCGCTGGGCGTGGCCCAGACGGCCGAGGTGCTCAACCTGGTCGAGCGGCTGCGCGAGAACGGCCTGGGCGTGATCATGATCAGCCACAACATGGCGGACGTGAAGGCCGTCGCCGACACCGTGGCGGTGCTGCGGCTCGGCCGCAACAACGGAGTGTTCGACGTGGACCAGGTCTCCACCGAGGACATCATCGCCGCCATCACCGGCGCCACCGACAACGTGGTGTCCAGGCGGGCGGCGCGCGGGCAGGAAGGACAGTCGTGACCGCAATGACGACCGACCGCCAGGACGAGCGGCTGCAGAACCGCGACGGGCTGCGCGGCGCGCTCGCCGACATCGTCGAGCGGGCCCGCGGCGGCGACCTGGGTGTCATCCCGGTCGTGGTCGGGCTCGTGGTCATCTGGACGGTGCTGCAGATCCTGAACCCGATCTTCCTGTCCAGCGCGAACCTGGTGAACCTCACGCTGGAGTCCGCCGCCGTCGGCATCATCGCGCTCGGCATCGTGTGCGTGCTGCTGGTGGGGCAGATCGACCTGTCCGTCGGCTCGGTCAGCGGCCTGTCGGGGGCGGTGCTCGCGGTGCTGTTCGTGAGCGAGGGCCTGCCGGTCTGGCTGGCGATCGCGGCCTCGGTGGTCATGGGCGCGGTCATCGGGTGGGTGTACGGGCAGCTCTTCAACCGCTTCGGGGTGCCCAGCTTCGTGATCACGCTGGCCGGGCTGCTGGCCTTCCTCGGGCTGCAGCTGTACGTGCTGGGCACCAAGGGGTCGATCAACCTGCCGTTCGACTCGGGGCTGGTGAACTTCGCGCAGCTCGACTTCGTACCGGCGTGGTTGTCGTACACGTTCGCGGTGGTCGCGGCCGTCTGGTTGTTCGCCAGCGGTTTCCTGCACGCACGGGGGCGGCGCAGGGCGGGGCTGTCGGCGAGGAGCGTCACCACGCTGGCCGTCAGGAGCGTGGCGCTGCTGGTGGTGCTGGCGTTCGTGGTCTGGTACCTCGGCCAGACCCGCGGCGTCGGCTGGATGTTCGTCTTCTTCGTGGCGCTGGTGCTGATCATGCACTACCTGCTGTCGCGGACGAAGTGGGGCCGGGCCGTCTACGCCGTGGGCGGCAACGTGGAGGCCGCGCGGCGGGCGGGCATCAACGTCAAGGCGATCTACACCTCCGTGTTCGTGCTCTGCTCGACATTCGCCGCGGTCGGCGGCATCCTGGCCGCGGCCCGGCTGGCGGCGGCCAACCAGAGCAGCGGCGCGGGCGACGTCAACCTCAACGCGATCGCCGCGGCCGTGATCGGCGGGACGAGCCTGTTCGGCGGGCGCGGCACGGCGTTCGGCGCGCTGCTCGGGATCATCGTGATCCAGTCGATCTCCAGCGGCCTGACCCTGCTCAACCTGGACTCCTCGATCCGGTTCGTGGTCACCGGGGCCGTGCTGCTGCTCGCCGTGATCGTCGACTCCGTGTCGCGCCGGTCGAGGACCTCCCACGGCAGGGCCTGATGGCGATCATCTGCGTGGACGCGGGGACCACGGTCATCAAGGCGGTCGGGTACGACTCCTCGGGCGCGGAGACCGCCGTCGCCCGGCGCGAGACGGGGGTGTCCAGGCCCGCGCCGGGGCACGCCGAGCAGGACATGGGCGCGGTCTGGGACGCGGTCGCGGCCACCGTGCGCGAGGTCGCGGCCCAGGTGGGCGGCGCCGAGTTCGTGGCGGTCACGGCACAGGGCGACGGCTGCTGGCTGGTCGACGCCGCCGGCGCGCCGACCGGCCCCGCGATCCTCTGGAACGACGCCAGGGCGGCCGCCACGGTGGACGACTGGACCCAGTCGGGGCTCGCGGCGGCGGCCTTCCGCCGCAACGGCTCCTCGGCGGCCTCCGGGCTGCCGCATGCCATCCTGACCTGGCTGCGCGCCAACGACCCCGCCCGCCTCGACCGGTCGACCGCGATGCTGACCTGCGGCGGCTGGATCTTCTCCCGGCTGACCGGGGAGCTGGTGGCCGACGAGTCCGACGCCTCGGCGCCGTTCATGGACCTGCGGGCGCGGGCGTACTCGCCGGAGCTGCTGGGGCTGTTCGGCCTGGAGTGGGCCGAGGGGCTGCTGCCCCCGGTCCGGCCCTGCCCCGTCGCCGAGCTGACCCCGCACGCCGCCGCCGAGCTGGGGCTGGCCGCCGGGACGCCGGTCGTGATGGCCCCCTACGACATCGCCGCCACGGCGCTGGGCGCGGGCGCGGTGGCGGCCGGGCAGGCGTGCGGCATCCTCGGCACCACGCTCTGCACCGAGGTCGTCGTCGAGTCCCCCGACCTGGAGGGCTCACCGACCGGCATCACGATCGCGTTGCCCGGCGGCTACCTGCGGGCCTTCCCCACGTTCGCGGGCACGGAGGTGGTGCAGTGGACGTGCCGCCTGCTGGGGCTGGGCGATCCGGCCGAGCTGGGCGAGCTGGCCCTGCTGAGCGAGCCGGGCGCGGGCGGGCTGGCGTTCCTGCCGTACCTGTCGCCGGCCGGGGAGCGGGCGCCGTTCTCCGATCCGCTGGCCAGGGGGGCGCTGCTCGGCATGTCGTTCGAGCACGGCCGCGAGCACGTCGCCAGGGCGGTGCTCGAAGGGCTCACGATGGTCATCCGCGACTGCCTGGTGGCCACCGGTGCCGCGCCGACGGAGCTGCGGGTGTGCGGGGGCGGCTCGGCCAGCGCCACCTGGCTCGGGCTGATCGCCGACGTCACGGGGCTGCCGGTACGCCGGTCGGCCGACGCCGAGGTGGGGGCGCGGGGGGCGTACCTGGTGGGGCTGGCCGCGACCGGTGCGGAGCCGTCCATCGCCGCGGCGGCCGGCCGGCACGTACGCCTGCGCGACGCGGTCGAGCCCGACCCCGCCCGCCGCGGGTTCTATGACCGCTGGTTCGAGGACTTCCTCGCCCTGCGCGCGACCGACGCCGGCGCCTGGCCGCTGCTCGGCGCCATGAGAGGTCGTACATGAGCGGGTGGATCGGCATCGACCTCGGCACGCAGAGCGTGCGCGCGCTGGCCGTCACCGGCGACGGCCGGGTGCTCGGCACCGGGAGCCGCCCGCTGACCAGCCACCGCGAAGGGCCCCGCCACGAGCAGGACCCCGAGCAGTGGTGGCGCGAGCTGGCCGCCGCCACCCGGTCGGCACTGCGCGACCTGCCCGCCGGCGAGCGCGTCGAGGGCGTCGCGGTGGCCGCCACATCTGGAACGGTCCTGCTCACGGACGCCTCCGGCCGTGCTTTGACCCCCGCCCTCATGTACGACGACCGCCGCGCCGACGCCGGCCGGGTGAACGAGGCCGGCGCGCACGTGTGGGAGCGGCTCGGCTACCGGCGCATGCAGCCCAACTGGGCGCTGCCCAAGCTGCTGTGGCTGCTGCGCGACGCCCCGGCGGGCGCCCGCCTGGCCCACCAGAGCGACTTCGTCAACCGGCGCCTCACCGGGCACGAGGTGGCCACCGACCTGAGCAACGCGCTCAAGACCGGCGTGGACCTGATCGAGGAGCGCTGGCCCGCCGACGTGTTCGACGCGCTGGGCGTGCCCGCCGGCCTCCTGCCCGAGGTCGTCCGGCCCGGGACCCGCCTCGGCGTGATCTGCGCGGCGGCGGCCGAGGAGACCGGGATCCCGGCCGGCACCCCGGTGATCGCCGGCACCACGGACGGCTGCGCGGCCCAGCTCGGCGCGGGCGCCCAGCGGGTCGGGAGCTGGAACTCGGTGCTGGGCACGACGCTGGTGCTGAAGGGCGTCACGAAGGAGCTGATCCACGACCCTCTGGGCGTGGTGTACTCGCACCGCGCCCCCGACGGCTCGTGGTTGCCCGGCGGGGCGTCGAGCACGGGCGCGGGCGTCCTGACCGGCGACCTGCCGGACCGCGACCTCGACGCGCTGAGCACGGAGGCCGCGGCACGCTACCGCCTGGGGCCCGGCCGCGTGCGCGTGCCCCCCGCCGTCACCTACCCCCTCGTCTCCCGGGGCGAGCGGTTCCCGTTCGCCGCCCCCGGCGCCGAGCGGTTCACGCTGGGCGAGCCGGCCGACGACGTCGAGCGCTACGCCGCCATCCTGCTCGGCGCGGCCTTCGTCGAGCGCCTCTGCTTCGACTACCTCGACCTCCTCGGCGCACCCGTGACCGGCGAGATCATCCTGACCGGCGGCGCCACCAGGAGCGCGTACTGGACCCGGCTCCGGGCCGACGTCCTGGAGCGCCCCGTGACCCTGCGCGAGAACGCCGAGCCCGCCCTGGGCATGGCCGTGCTGGCGGGCGGCGACCCGGCCCGCATGATCAGGACCCGCGCGGTCGTGGAGCCGTCCGGGGCCGACCTGCGGGAGCCGTACCTGCGCTTCGTCGCCGAGTTGGAGGGGCGCGGCTGGCTCGACACGAGAGCCGCGGAACACGCCCGCGAGAGGACCGCCACATGACCGACCTCGTGCTCGTCCGCCACGGCGAGACCGTCTGGCACGCCGAGAACCGCTACGCCGGGATCAGCGACATCGAGCTGACCCCGCGCGGCCACGACCAGGCCGCCCAGCTGGCGGGCTGGGCCGAGCAGGCCGGCCTCGACGCCGTGTGGGCCTCCACGCTCAACCGTGCGCGGATCACCGCCGAGACCGCCGCCACCAAGGCGGGCCTGCCCGTGCGAACCGACGCCCGCCTCCGCGAGCTCGACTTCGGCCAGGGCGACGGCCTCACCTCCGCGGAGATGAAGGCCCGCTTCCCCGAGGCCCGCGCCGCCTTCGAGGCCGACCCCGCCGCGCATCCGCTGCCCGGCGGCGAGGACCCGTACGCGGCCGCCGCCCGCTTCGTCGCCGCGCTGCGGGACGTCTCCGCCGCGCACCCCGACGCCCGCGTGCTGGTGGTCGCGCACACGACCGCCATCAGGCTCGCGCTGTGCCGGCTCATCGGGGTGCCGCTGGGCGAGTACCGGCGGCTGTTCCCGCGCCTGGACAACTGCGCCCTGACCGAGTTGCGCCTGACGGGACCCGACGCCGGACAGGTGGCCATGCTGCAGTACAACTCTCCGATTGGAGCCGTTCGTTGACCATCCAAGTCCTTGCCGCAGGCGACCACTTCGTCCAGAACCGCCTGTTCGTCGACGCGCTCAGGCGCGAGGTCCCCGGCGAGGTGGACATCCGCGAGCTGACGCTGCCGTGGCCGGTCGAGCCGTTCGGCCGCGTGGGCGAGGTGGACGAGGCTTCCGACGTGGAGGACGAGCTGATCGAGGCGCTGCGCGGGGTCGAGGTCTGCGTCACCCAGATGGCGCCGCTGACCAAGCGCGTCCTGGACGCCTCGCCCGACCTGCGGCTGTTCTGCGTGAGCAGGGGCGGGCCGGTCAACGCGAACCTGGAGGCGGCCGCGCGGGCGGGGGTAGCGGTGACGTACGCGCCGGGCCGCAACGCCGTGGCCACCGCCGAGCACACCCTCGCCATGCTGCTGGCCGCCACCCGCCGCATCCCCCGGACGCACGCCGACCTGGCCGGGGGCGTGTGGCGGGGCGACTACTACACCTACGACAACGTCGGGCCCGAGCTGGAGGGCAGCACGGTGGGCCTGGTCGGCTACGGCGCGATCGGCCGCCGCGTGGCCCGCATGCTGGCGGGCTTCGGCGCGAACGTCCTGGTGCACGACCCGTACGTGGACGTGCCGGGCCGGGTCGAGCTGCCCGAGCTGCTCGAACGCTCCCGGTTCGTCTCCCTGCACGCCCGCGCCACCCCGGAGACCGCCGGCATGATCGGCGCCGCCGAGCTCGCCGCCATGCCACGGGGCTCGGTCCTGGTCAACTGCGCCCGGGGCGCGCTGCTCGACTACGACGCCATGTGCGACGCGCTCGACTCGGGCCACCTGTTCGGCGCCGCGGTGGACGTCTTCCCGGAGGAGCCGATCCCGCCGGGCTCGCGCCTGCTCACGACGCCGAACCTGGTCATGACCCCGCACCTGGCCGGGGCCAGCAAGGAGACGGCGATGAAGGCGGCCTCGATCGTGGCCGCGGACGTGGCCCGCTACGTACGCGGCGAGCCGCTCGCCCATGTGGCTACCCCTTGAGCGCCCCCGCCATCAGCCCCCGCATGAAGAACCGCCCCAGCACGACGTAGATCACCATCGTCGGGATCGAGGCGAGGATGGCCGCCGCCATCTGCTGGCTGTACGGGGTGGCCTGCGCGCCCGCGATGTTGTTCAGCATCACGGTCGTGGGCCAGCTCGTCGGCCCGGTCAGGAAGACGGCGAACAGGAAGTCGTTCCACAACGAGGTGAACTGCCAGATGATCACCACGGCGATCGCGGGCCCGGACACCGGCAGGACCACCGACCAGTACGCCCGCAACATGCCGGCGCCGTCCACCCGCGACGCCTCGATCAGCTCGTCGGGGATCGTCACGTAGTAGTTGCGGAAGATCAGCGTGCAGATCGGGATGCCGTACACCACGTGCGCCAGCACCAGCCCCGGGATGCCGCCGTAGAAGACGCCCTGCAGCCCGGTCAGCTCGTTCAGCCCCACGAGGAGCTGCACCAGAGGGATCATCACCCCCTGGTAGGGGATGAACATCCCGAACAGGAACAGCGTGAACAGCACGTCCGCCCCGGGGAAGCGCCACTTGGACAGCACGTAGCCGTTCATGGAGCCCAGCACGCACGACAGCAGCGACCCGGGGACCGCCAGCAGCACGCTGTTCCACAGGCCGGGGGCCAGCTTCTCCCAGGCCACCCGCCACGCCTCGGTCGTCCACGTCCGCGGCAGGTTCCAGGCCTGGCCCGGATCCGCCTCGGTGAGCGGCTTGAAGCTGGTCGCCAGCAACACGTAGATCGGGATGAGGAAGACCACCACGAAGAGGATCAGCAGCACGAACCGGGCCCACGCGAAGCCCACCGACCTGCGCCCGGCCACCGCCGTCATGAACGCCTCTCCTTACGCACCGACCAGACCAGGTACGGGATCACGAAGATCGCCACGCTGAGCACGATGTAGGACGCGATCGTGGCGCCCTTGGCGGGATCGTGCGAGTCGAACACCGCCACCCACATGAACACCGCGGGCACGTCCGTGACGATCGCCTTCCCCGACACGGCGACGATCAGGTCGAACACCTTGAGCGAGATGTGCCCCAGGATGATCAGCGCGGACAACGTGACCGGCCTGAGCAGGGGCAGGACCACGTGCCGGTAGACGCCCCACTCGTTGCAGCCGTCCACCCGGGCCGCCTCGCGCAGCTCCTCGGGCACGCCACGGAACCCGGCCAGGAAAAGCGCCATGATATATCCGGACATCTGCCAGACCGCCGGCAGCGCCATCGCGGCCATCCCCCAGTCGGGATCCCGGAACCACTGCCACTGCGGCAGCCCGAACCAGTCCAGCAACCGGTTCAGCCCGACCGCCCGCTCCTCCGTCCCGGAGTTCATCAGCCACCGCCACACGATGCCGGTCGCCACGAACGAGATGGCCATCGGGAACAGGTAGATGGCCCGGAACGTCCCCTCGCCCCAGATCCCCTTCTCCATGAGGAACGCCAGCAGCCACCCGAGCACCAGCGCCCCCGCCACGAAGACGATCGTGAACACGATCGCGTGCCGCACGGAGAGGTGCCATCGGGGCAGGTCCCAGATGTCCACGAAGTTCTGCAGCCCCACGAACTTCCCCTCGGACACCTCATCGTGCTGGTCGGTCATGGCCAGCCGGAAGTTCCAGCCGAGCATGCCGTACACGAAGACGCCGATCAGGATGATCGACGGCGTGACGAGGAGGAGTCCGGGCAGCCACGTGCGCGCCCGCCTCACAACCATTCCCTCCCGCGGACGCGGCAGGCGCGCTCCTGCGCCTGCCGCACCCGGCAGTTACGTGCCGTATCTACTGGGCGTTGGCCGTGGCGGCGTCGGACAGCCCCTGCTGCAGGGCCTTGACGTCCTTGGTGCCGATGAACAGCCCGACCGCCTCGTTGATCGAGGCCAGCCACGGCTGGTTCACCGACACGCCGTGCTGGATCGACCCGGCGAGCTTGTTGCCCGACCAGTCCTTCAGCGCGTCGGCCAGGTAGTCGGTGTAGAGCGACTGGTCGGCGTCCTTGCGGGCGGGGATGGAGCCCTTCTTCGGGTTGAAGGCGTCCTGGCCCTCCTTGCTGGCGGCCACCTTCAGCCAGGCCATGGCCCCCTCGCGGTTCTTCGCGCCCTTGGGCAGGGTGAAGCTGTCGGACAGCCACATGTAGGTGCCCTCGGTGCCGGGCGACGGCGCCCAGTCGAAGTCCGTCTTCGAGGTCTTGCCCAGGCCGCCCTCGGGCGGGTTGTGGAAGTAGCCGTACGCCCAGTCGCCCATGATGTTGAACGCCGCCTCGCCGTCCGCCACCTGCTTGGCCGCGGGCTGCCAGTCGTCCTGCGGGTCGCCCGCGTACGTCATGATCTTGGCGAAGTTCTGCAGCGCCGTGGTCACCTGCGGGCTGTTCCAGTCGGCGCCCGGCTTGAACAGCGCGTTGTAGGCGTCGGTGCCGAGCGAGCCGAGCAGCACGCTCTCCAGCAGGTGGGTGACCGTCCACTCGGACCCGATGGACAGCGGGACCTTGCCCTTGGCCTTGACCTTCTCCAGGGCCGCGATGAACTCCTCGATCGTCTTGGGCGCGCCCGTGATCCCGGCGTCCTTGAGCACGGTCGGGTTGAACCACATGACGTTCGAGCGGTGGATGTTCACCGGCACGGAGTAGATCTTGCCTTCCACGCTGATCTGCTCGACGAGCTGCGCGGGGAAGACGTCCTTGAGCTTCAGCTCGTCATAGAGCGAGGTCAGGTCCTCGAGATTGCCCGCCTTGATGTAGCCCTGCAACTCGGCGCCCGCGTGCCCCTGGAAGGTGTCGGGCGGGGTGTTCGCCTGGAGCTTCGACTGCAGCAGCGCCTTGGCCTTGTCGCCCGAGCCACCGGCCACCGCGGCGTCGAAGAAGGTGTAATTCGGATTCTGCTGTTCGAAGATCTTTCTCATGGCCTGCAGGCCGTCGGCCTCACCGGGGCCCGTCCACCAGGAGAAGACCTCAACCTGCTGTTTCTCGCCGCTGCCGCTGGCTGCGGGCGCCCCTGTGGCCTGCCCACCGCCGTCGCCGCTGCCACAGGCCGCCAGGCCCAGCACGCTCACCATCGTGATCGATAGGGCCGCTAACCACCGTCGCATCCCACACCATCCCTTCGAAGCCCCCCGAAGTTGGTGATTCTGACAACGTTGTCAACAACGGCTATCAACCCACTTTCCGCCGCACGTCGTCAAGGGATGGGCGGTAACAGCTCCGCATATTCGGGATATTCGGCGCCTTCGGTAGAGAGCGCTCTCAGCCGCGCCGCTCCAGCGTCCCGCCGGGGCCCGTCACCACGGTGACACCGAAGTCGTAGCTGGTGCCGGGAAGATCGCCGCCGTCGGCGGCGACCACCAGCGCGCCCTTCGAGACCCCGAGCCCGACCAGGGCCAGCAGGTCGCAGCCGCCGTCGGGCAGCCACGTGGTCAGCACGACGTCGGACTCGGCCAGGCGTACGGGCAGGTCGAGCTCCGCCATCCTGGCCAGCAGGTCGGCGTGCGACAGGCGGCGGCCGCCGGCGAGCAGGAGCGCGTCCTGGCGCTTGGCGTCGAGCGCGGGCAGCGCGGTGGGCTCCAGCGTGAGCAGGCAGCGGAAGTCGATCGTGTCGAGCGCCGGGCCCAGCGAGACGACCTGGCGCACGCGGGACCGCTCGGCCGCCAGGATCGCCGTCTCCGCGAGGTCCGGCGTGGTGATCAGCGTGCGGGCGTCGCACTCCAGGAGCCACGCCGCCACCTCGGCCGCGCCCAGGGCCGGATCGATCGGCGTGGCCACCCCACCGGCGGCCACCACCGTGTGCGCCGCCAGCGTCTGCGCGCCGGCCGTGGAGACGTGCACCCCGACCACCTGATCCCGCCGGGCGCCCCTGCGGACGAGCCCGGAGGCCGCCCTGGTCACCTCGGTCACCAGCCTGCGGTAGCCATAGACGTGGCCGCCCCGCAGATCGATGAGGGCAGGGCGGTCGCCGCGCTCGTAGGCCCGGCGGAACACTTCGTGGATCACGGTGCCGGTGGTCGAGGCGGTGGGCTTCATGCCCGACAAGGTACGGCCGCCGGGGCGGCCGCAACATCCACCGATGTATGTAGGCGGTTGTGCATTCGCGGGTGGGGCGGGCCCGAGCCCTGCGCGACTCGAGCCCGCTGTCACGCGCCCGGAGCCAGGCCCCCACCCCTCCGAGAAGGCCCGGCTCCGCATGGACGCGTGACGTCCCCGACCGATCGGCCGCGGCGACCCCGTCGCGAGGGGCGAGGAACGCGCGGTGCGGTCGATCACAGGAAGAACGGTAGGCGTGCAGAGGGCCACGGCACATGCGCTGACATGGCCATTCGACGATGTAACCGGGATGTGTAGACAGGCAGGTGATTCAGCGGCTGCCGATCACCCATGCGGCGATCTGTGTACGCGTGGAGAAGCCCAGCTTGGCCAGGATGTTGGCCACGTGGCGGGCGACCGTGGCCGGGCTGATGACCAGTTCGTCGGCGATCGCCCGGTTGCTGAGCCCTCTGGCCACCAGCTCGGCGATCTCCCGTTCCCGGGCCGTGAGCCTGCTGTCCTGGTTGACCGGCACGACAGGCACGGCCGGCGGCGCGGGCAGCGCGCCGTCGAGCGCGCAGGCCACCGCCTGGTCGGCGGTCAGGTTGGTGCCCTCGGCCCACAACACGCCGACGACGGCCTCGCCGAGACTCTCCCTGGCGGGCCGCAGCACGTCCTCGGTACGCGCGTCCGGCTGCCGCCCGCCCAGCGCCACCGAGGCCGCCGCCAGCAGGACCGCCCGCCGGTGGTCGCCCTCGGCCGTGACCAGGCCGGCCCACGTGCTCAGCCGCCTGGCGATGCCGGCGCGCAGGCCCGCGTCCCGGCTCAGCACCAGCGCCTCGGTGAGCCGGGCCCTGGCCTCCACCAGGTCGCCCTGGTCCAGCGCCACCCGGCCGAGCCCGGCCAGGCAGCTCACGATGTGCTGCCTGGCGTCCACGTGCCGCAGCAGGCGCAGCCCCGACTCGTAGTGCCGCCTGGCGGCGGCGGGGTCGCCGGTCCGCCTGGCGACCTGGGCCAGGCCGATGTGGCCGAAGGTCTGGCCGTAGTGGTTGTCGAGCTCCTCGCTGATCGACAGCACCTCCTGGAACCCCCGCTGGGCCTCGTGCAGGCGTCCCTGGTCCAGGCCGAAGCGTGCCCTCGTGCCGTGGGCCAGCGACTCCAGGATGAGGTCGCCGGACCGCCTGGCCGTCTCCAGCGCGCGGTTCAGCGCCTCCTGCTCACCGGTGAGCTGGGCCAGCACGATCGTGCCCACGGCCTCGCCGTACACGTCCTTGGCGGCGGCGCACAGGTCGAGCCCGGCGCGGGCGTGCCGCAGGGCCGGTTCGACGTCGCCGGCGGCCAGCGCCAGCTCGCCGCGCAGGATCGTGGCCTGCCCGCGCAGCGCCTGGGGCACCTGCGGGGCGTCGAGGGCGAGCAGCCGGTCGAGCCGCTCGGCCATGTCGAGCTTGCGACCGCTGCCGATCAGCAGGAAGCGGAGGTCGGTCAGCAGGCCGAGGGCGGCCTCCGGCATGCCGATGGCGATCGACCAGTCGCAGGCGGAGCTCACCTCGGCCTTCAGCCCGTCGAACAGGTTGATGTAGCGCTCGACCACGGGCCACGACGTGCGCGCTCCCGGGGCCAGCGCCTCCCTGACCCGCCCCGACAGCCTGGCCAGCGCCGTCAGGTGCCGGCGCCGCAGCTCGGCCTCCTCGCCGGACTCGACGAGCTGCTCCAGCGCGTATTCGCGGACGGTCTCCAGCAGCCGGTAGCGCGCCTGCCCGGCGACCTCCCCGTCGAGGGCCACCAGCGACTTGTCCACCAGGTCGCACAACCTGGGCAGCACCTCCTCCTCCGCCAGCCCCGGGCCGGAGCAGACCCATTCGGCCAGGTCGAGGGTCCAGGAGGAGCGGAAGGCGGCCGTACGGCGCAGCAGCAGCCGCTCCTGCGGGGAGAGCAGCCGGTAGCTCCAGTCCACCGTGGCCCTGAGCGTACGGTGCCGGGCCGGAGCGGTGCGGGCACCGCCCGCCAGCAGCCTGAACCGGTCGTCGAGCCGCTCGACCAGCTGCCCCACGGACAGGACCCGGACCATGGCGGCGGCCAGCTCGATCGCCAGCGGCAGCCCGTCGAGTGCCTGGCACAGCTCCACGACCAGCGGCCGCGTCTCCTCGGTCAGCTCGAACGCGGGCCTGGCGGCGGTGGCCCTGGCCACGAACAGCCGCACCGCCTCGCTCTCCGGCCCGCTCACCGAGAGCGGCGGCACCCGCCACACCGTCTCTCCCGGCACCCGCAGCGGCTCGCGGCTGGTCGCCAGCACCGTCACCCCGGGGCAGGCGCTCAGCAGGTCGCGGCACAGCTCGGCGCACTCCCCGATGACCGGCTCGCAGTTGTCGAGCAGCAGCAGCACGCGCCGGTCGCCGATCGTCTCGGCCAGGTCGCCCGCGATGCCGAGCGCGGCGGCGACGTGCCCCCTGAGCGCGCCCTTCTCCAGGTCGGCCAGCTCGATCAGGCAGGCGCCGCCCGGATGGGAGGAGGCGATCCTGGCGGTGAGCCGCAGGGCCAGCCGGGTCTTCCCGATGCCGCCCGCGCCGCACAGGGTCACGGCGCGCGAGACGCGCATCAGGTGCACGAGCTCATCCACATCGGACTCCCGGCCCACGAAGGTGTTCGGCTCGGCCGGCAGGTTGGCGAAGTCCACGGATCGCAGCATCACTGTGAGTGTGTCACCAACTACGCGCCGCGCCCAGACATATTCGATGGAGAAGTGTCAGCACCGGTGGGCACACTCAAGGCATGGCCGATGAGCCGCTCGAGCTCGGTGAGATCTCCTTCTCCGACTGGCACGCCCATACGGACAAGCTGGCCGAGGTCGGCTTCCTGACCATCGCCAGAAGGCTGCCCTCCCTGGTCGGCCAGGCGATGAGCATGGCCTGGCGGGCCAGCCCGCGCGACGCGGTGGCCACGGTCGTGCTCAACCTGCTCGGCGGTGTGTTCACCGCGTTCGGCCTGCTGGCCACCACCGGCGTGCTGACCGCCCTGTTCAGCGAGGGCCCGACGCCCGACCGCGTCATGGCGGCGCTGCCCAGCCTGGCGCTGGTCGGCGCGGCGGCGGTGCTGCGCACGGCGACGCAGGCCGGGGCCGGCTGGGCGCAGTCGCGCCTCGACCCGCAGGTCACCCGCCTGACGGAGGAGCGCCTCTACGGCCTGACCAGCCGCGTCAGCCTGGTGTCCTACGACGACCCGGAGTTCCACGACGCGCTGCAGCGCGCCAGGCTGCGCGGGGTGATGATGGCCGACTCGGTGGTGAGCGCGGCCGTCGACGTCGTCACAGCCGCCGTCGGCATCGTCGCGGTGGCGGGCGTGCTCGGCGTGCTGCACCCGGTGCTGCTCCCGCTCCTGCTGCTGGCCGTGCTGCCCGACGCCTGGGCCATGGTCCGCAGCGCCAAGATGCGCTACGCCACCCTCTACGCCCTCATCCCGGCCAACCGCCGCAAGTGGATCATCGGCGAGCTGCTGGCGGAGCGCGAGCCGGCGGCCGAGGTGCGCTCGTTCACGATGCGCGGCTTCCTGCTGCGCATGTACGACGCGGTGGCGAAGGCCGAGCAGGACGTCATGCTCGGCCTGGCCAGACGCCAGATGCTCGCCCGCCTGGCCGGGGAGGCGCTCGGCGGCCTCGGCGCGGCCCTGGTCTACGGCGCCCTGGGCGTCCTGCTGGCCGTCGCCGCGATCCCGCTGGCCGTGGCGGGCACCGCGGTGCTGGCCATCCGCTCGGCCCAGACCTCGCTGGGCAACCTGATGTACGCCACGAACCGCCTCTACGAGGAGGGCCTCTACTTCACCGACTTCCTGGAGTTCTGCGCCGACGCCGAACACCGCCTCCCCTGCGACCGCCACGAGCCCATGCCGGAGACCTTCGACCGCATAACGGCGGAAGAGGTGACCTTCACCTACCCCGGCGCCGAGTCACCGGCCCTCAGCGGCGTCTCGATCGAGCTCAAACGCGGCGAGGTGATCGCGTTCGTCGGCGAGAACGGCTCCGGCAAGACCACCCTCGCCAAGATCCTGTCGGGCCTCTACGAACCCGACACCGGCACCGTCCGCTGGGACGACACCGACCTGCGCCAGGTCAACCCCGAAGAGCTCCGCCTGCGCACCGCCGTCATCGCCCAGGACCACACCCGCTGGCCCCTCACCGCCCGCTACAACATCACCATGGGCACCGGCAAAGGCGAACCCGCCCTGCACGCCGCCGCCGCCGTGGCCGGCGCCGACGACGTCATCGCCGAACTCCCCCACGGCTACCGCACCCTGCTGGACCGCCGCTTCAAAGACGGCCACGAGCTGTCCGGCGGCCAATGGCAGCGCATCGCCGTCGCCCGCGGCTTCCACCGCGACGCCGCCCTGCTCATCTGCGACGAACCCACCGCCGCCCTCGACGCCCGCGCCGAACACGCCCTCTTCGAACGCATCCGCGCCCACTCCGACGGCCGCACCGTCCTGCTCATCACCCACCGCCTGGCCAGCGTCCGCTACGCCGACCGCATCTACGTCCTCGACCACGGCCAGATCACCGAACAGGGCGACCACGACACCCTGATGTCCCTCGACGGCCTCTACGCCGACCTCTACACCCTGCAGGCCACGGCCTACCGCTGATCCTTCACGACAGCTCCGCCTCGATGATCCCCCGGGCGATGGCCGACACCGCGTCCGCCCGCTCCCCCGGCCGCTCCAGCACCACCCCCACGGCCACCTCGGGCGCCTCCGCCGGCGCGAAGGCCGTGACCAGCGCGTGGTCGCCCGTCCCCGGCACGGCCTGCGACGTGGCCGCCTCCGCGGCCACCAGCACCCCGGGGATCGCCGCCCCCGCCCCGGTGCCGCCCGCGTGCGTCACCATCGTCATCATCGCCGCCAGATACCGGGCCAGCTCCGGCGACACGGCCGTCCGGTACGGCACCGGACCCGCCCGGTTGATCACCGAGCCGTCCGCCAGCCGGACCTCCTCCACCAGATACGGCCGCATCAGCACCCCGTGGTTCGCCACCGCCGCCGACAGCATGGCCACCATCAGCGGCGTCACCCGGTTGTCGTGGTGGCCGATGGCCGCCAGCGCCGTCTGCGACCGGTCCATCGTCGGCGGGTAGTGGCTGGGCGTCGCGGTCAGCGGGATCCGCAGGCCCGTCGCGTTGAACCCGAACGCCTCCGCCTGGTCCCGCAGGAGGTCCTGCCCGACCTGCAGCCCGATGTTGGCGAACGCCGTGTCGCAGGACATCTGGAAGGCGTACATGAGGGTCGGGCGCGCGCTCCCGCAGTTGCTCGCGTTGTGCACGTAGGTGGGCGTGCCCGGCAGCCGCAGCCGGGCCGGCGCGTCCACCAGGGCGGACGGGGTGTACTCGCCCGACGCCAGCGCCGCCGCCGTGGTGACCAGCTTGAACGTGGACCCGGGCGGATAGAGCTGGTTCAGCGCCCGGTTGAGCAGCGGCTGCGCGGGCGCCCGCCGCAGCCGCCGGGTCTCCTCGGCGAGCCGGGCCCGGTCGAACGTGGTCAGGCCGTTCGGGTCGTACGACGGGTACGTGGCCAGCGCCCGGATCGCCCCGGTCGCCGGGTCGATGGCCACCGCCGCCCCAGGGACCCCGGTCGCCGCCAGTCCCTCGTACGCGGCCCGCTGCGCCCGGTCGCTGATCGTCAGCCTGACGTCGGCCCCCTCGACGCCTCCTTCCCGGACCATCGACCTGACCTTGACCTTGGCGTCGTCCCCCGACAGCACCCCGTCCTGCGCCTGCTCGATGCCGGTCGAGCGATGCAGCGACACGTGCCCGGTGACGGCCGCGTACTGCTCGCCGTGCCGGTAGACGCGCCGGTAATGGTACGGGCCGCCGCCGCTCGGCAGGCTGGTGGCGATGGGCGTGCCGTCGTAGGTGAGGATGTCGCCGCGCGGGTGGGCGTACCTGTCGATCAGCGGCCGCTCGTTCCTGCGGTCGGCGTTGAGCGCGGACGAGCCGAACGCCTGGATGAGGGTGACGTGCGCCAGCAGCACGAACAGCATCGCCGCGCACAGCCTGGCGACGCGGAGCAGCGGGACGTTGATCCATCTCGCCCTCGATGCAGCCATGGATCTTGGTTTAGCAACCTGGCCGCAAAGGCGGGGCTAGAGGACGCTGCGGTAGTAGGAAATCTTGTGGTGGATGTAGCGCTGGCGCTCGGCGAGGTTGTCGATCTGGGCCTGGACCTGCCGGTCGTGCTCCTCCAGGAGCTTGATGCGGTCGGGGATCGTGTGGTCGCCGGCGCGTACGAGCTCGGCGAAGCGCAACATCGTGGCGATGGGCATGCCCGTGTCGCGCAGGCAGCGCACCATGCCGAGCCAGCCGACGTCCTCCTGGCTGAACCGGCGCTGTCCGGCCGCGTTCCGGCCGATGCGCTCCAGCAGCCCGATCTTCTCGTAGTAGCGAAGGGTGTCGATGCTGAAGCCGGTTTCCTCGACGACTTCCGCAGGTGTGTACACGCTCACACCCCTCAGGATCCCACCTGGAGTGCACTCCAGGTCAACCGGAAAGAGAGGCTTGACATGGAGTGCGCTCCAGCTCTCAGAGTCGGCCCCATGAACATCGCACTCGGCACGATTCCGTTCGGCACCACCGTCGGCATGCAGGAGACCTTCGCCATCCTGGACCGGTTCCAGGAGGCCGGCGGCACCATGCTCGACACGGCCAACAACTACCCGTTCTGGGTGGCGGGCCGCTCGGGCGACGAGAGCGAGCTGGCCATCGGCGCGTGGCTGGCCGCCCGCGGCAACCGGGAGGAGGTCTTCATCAGCACGAAGGTCGGGGCCCGGCCCACCATCCCCGGCGACACCACCCTCGACTCGGCGGAGGGGCTGTCCGCGGCGACCGTCGCCAGGGGCGCGGAGGGCAGCCTCAGGAGATTGGGGACGGACTACATCGATGTGTATTGGTCGCACATCGAGGATCGTTCCGTCCCGATCGAGGAGACTCTGGGGGCGTTCGACGAGCTGGCCCGGGCGGGCAAGATCCGTAGCCTCGGCGCCAGCAACATGGCCGCCTGGCGGCTGGAGCGGGCCAGGAACGTCTCCGCCGCGCGCGGCTGGATGCCCTACACCTACCTCCAGCTCCGCCACACCTACCTGCGTCCCCGGCCGAACACCAGGCCTGCCGAGGCGGGGCACACGCTGGTCTCGGACGAGACGCTCGACTACCTGGCCGCGGAGCCGGACCTGACGCTGTGGGCGTACAACACGCTGATGTTCGGCGCCTACACGCGACCCGACCGGCCGATCGCCGACATCTACGACCACCCGGGCACGACGCGGCGCCTGGCCGTCCTGCACGAGGTGGCGGACGAGCTGGGCGCCACCCCGAACCAGGTCGTCCTGGCCTGGCTCATGGCCGGCGGGGTCGTGCCCATCGTGGGGGTGTCCACGATGGAGCAGCTGGAGGAGGCCATCGGGGCGTCGGGCCTCAAGCTGGACGCCGAGCTGCGTGCCCGCATGGACGCCGCCTGTTAGACGCCGCCTGTTCGGTCGCCGCCTGTCCGGACGCCGCCGGCGGCGATCAGGGAAGGTGGTCGGCCAGGTAGCGGCGGACCAGCAGCTTGCACTCGGCGATGAGCTCCGGGGCGCCGCCCGGGTCGGCCCGGAAGGCCAGCTTGAGCACCGCGTCCGTGGCCTCGACCGCCACCAGCAGCGCCCGGTCGAGCCCCGGGCCCACGGGGGCGTCCAGGAGCTCCAGCGTCAGCGCGCGCAGGCGCTCGGCCACCACGACGTTGTTCTCGTGCGTCTCGTCGAGCGCCCGCTTGCTGCCCTCGACGCTCGGCCCGCCGGGGGCGGTGAGCACCTCGCCGAAGTCCACCACCGCGAACCCGGGCGTGGTGCGCTTCATGTCGACGAACTCGTCGATGGCGAGATCGACGAGGTCGGTCCAGTGGCCCAGGTCGGCCAGCGGGATGCGTTCGATGATCCGCTGGAGGAACGCCTCGAGGTTGCGCCGCGCCAGCGCCCGCACCAGGCCCTGCTTGTCGCGGAAGAACTGGTAGAACGTGCCGATCGGCACCTCCGCCCGGCGCGCGACCTCCTTGGTGGTCAGCGCCTCGTAGCCGACCTCGTCGAGCAGGAGCGCGCACTCGTCGAGCATCCGCTCGACGCGCTCGACACTCCGGCGCTGAGCGGGGCGGCGGCGCAAGGTACTGGTCATGTCCCCATCCTGACGCATTTCCGGGAGCTGAAGTCAGGGACTTTGACCTCAGTTAACATGAGCCTTACTCGCGTAGCAGTGGAGGCCAGGGATGTTCCTGTGGGGTACGGCCACGGCCGCGTACCAGATCGAGGGGGCCACCGGCGAGGACGGCAGGGGCGAGTCCGTCTGGGACACCTTCGCCCGCGAGCCCGGCCGCACCAGGGACGGGCACACCGGGGACGTGGCGTGCGACCACTACCACCGCTGGCGCGAGGACGTCGCGCTCATGTCGGGCCTCGGCGTGAACGCCTACCGCTTCTCGATCGCCTGGCCGCGCGTCCTCCCGCTGGGCTCGGGCGAGGTGAACGAGCGGGGCCTGGACTTCTACGACCGCCTGGTGGACGCCCTGCTGGCGGCCGGGGTGCAGCCGGTGCCCACGTTGTTCCACTGGGACCTGCCGCAGGCCCTGGAGGACCGCGGCGGGTGGCTGAACCGCGACGTCTGCGAGCTCTTCGCCGACTACGCCGCCACGGTCGCCGCCCGCCTGGCCGACCGCGTCCCGCTGTGGATCACGCTGAACGAGCCGTTCGTCCACATGGCCTTCGGCTACGCCATGGGCGTCCACGCCCCCGGCCGGTTCCTCATGACCGACGCCCTCCCCGCCGCCCACCACCAGTTGCTCGCCCACGGCCGGGCCGTCCAGGCCCTCAGGGCGGCGGGCGCGCGCCAGGTGGCGCTGACCAACAACTGCACGCCGGTCTGGCCGGCCTCGCAGGAGGAGCCCGACCTGAAGGCGGCCGACGCGTACGACGTCCTGCACAACCGCCTGTTCAACGACCCCATACTTCTCGGCAGATATCCGGACCTGTCGGCTTACACCCCGAGCCTGGACTTCATCCGGGACGGCGACCTGGCGACCATCGCGGCCCCGCTGGACGCCCTGGGCATCAACTACTACAACCCGACCCGCATAGCCGCCCCCACCGGCGACGGGCTCCCCTTCTCCGACGCGGGCATCACCGGCCACCCCACCACGGCCTTCGGCTGGCCGGTCGTCCCCGACTGCCTGCGCGAGCTGCTGACCGGCCTCAAGTCCCGCTACGGCGCCGCGCTCCCGCCGATCCTGATCACGGAGAACGGCTGCTCCCAGCCGGACACCCCCACGGAGCACGGCACGATCGAGGACGAGGCCCGCGTCGACTTCCTCGACCGGCACATCGCCGCCATGCGGCAGGCCATGGCCGAGGGTGTGGACGTGCGCGGCTACTTCGTCTGGTCGCTGCTGGACAACTTCGAGTGGGCCGAGGGCTACCACCAGCGGTTCGGCCTCGTGCACGTGGACTTCGCCACCCAGCGGCGCACCCCGAAGCGGTCCTACCACTGGTTCAAGGAGTTCCTGAAGGGTCAGAACACCGACACGTGAACGTGGTCGTAGTGGTTGGCGGTGGCCCCGCCGCGGTTCGACATCGGGTCCCAGCCGCCGCCTGACCGGATGTCGTAGTAGCGCTGCTTCCAGATGATGTACATCACGCCGAGCCGGGGGCCGTTCTTGATGAGCCAGGCGGCCAGCGCGTCGCCGTTGGCGGCGTCGGCCCCGCCGGCCACGGTGCCGCCCCTGGACATCATGAAGTCGCAGGCCCGGCCCTTGCCGTGCTCACCGGGATCGCCCGGGCGCAGGCAGCCGACGCCGTACCTCATGGGGAAGTTCCGCATGATCTCCGCGCGGACCGAGATCATGCGCGGCGTCAGGCCCTCGGAGCCGCCGGGCTGCTGGAAGCCGTACTTGTTGAGCAGCTTCTCGATCTCGTCACGCTTGCCCTGCATGACCTTGATCTCTTTGCGCAGCTTCTCGATCTTCTCGCTGGCGTTGACCTTCGCATCTTTGGACTTGTCGATCAGCTTCTTGATGCTCTCGACGCGTTTGGCCCGCTCGTTGGCCATGTAGGTCATGTTGGCGGCCTGCCCCAGCATCTTGTACGGGTCCGTGCTGGGCGCGAGGAGCTGCATGCCGTCGATGGGGCCCACCATGTAGGAGGTCTGGGCGATGCGGGTCACCTCGGCCTGGGCGGCCCTGAGCTGGGCCTCCAGGTTGCCGGAGGTGTCGGTGGCCTTCTTCGCCTGGAGCTTGATGTCCTCCAGGCTCTGGATCTGACCCCGGTAGAGCTCCTCGAGACGCTCCGCCTGCTTGGTGAGTCTGCGCAGCTCAGCAGGGCTGGGATCGGCCGCGGCGGGCGGTGGGGTGGGCAGTGCGACCAGCCCGGCGAGGACGGCGACAAGAACGGCGAGCCGCCAGATTCTCACACCCGTCCCCTCCCCTCATAGACGGACCGAAACTATAGAAGATGATCTTGATTCCTGTCATCTGAACGCCCGAACTGCCGCACCTTTGGTGAGGTTTTTAGGCTTTTGTCCAAATTGGGGTGCGGCGAAAAGTTGGGCCTTGTATAGATCGCTCCAAAGGTCTGAGATGGCGATCGATTCCGTCTCTGCGAAGGGGCAGACCGTGTCTCGATCATTAACCCTCGCCGCGGCCGTCATCCTCGGCTTAGGCACCTCTCTCGTGGCCACGACCGCCGAGGCGTCCGTGGACCCCCTGCCGGCCCGCGACCGCATCGAGCTGTACCAGCTAGAAAGCCCGCCGGGCACCGCCCAGACGCTCAGGGAGAAGGGCTTCGACGTCGTCCAGCAGCAGTCCAAGGGCGACAAGGAGCACATCGAGCTGACCGCCGCCCAGGCGGACCTCGACGTCCTGGAGAAGCTCGGCCACAAACCGGAGCCCGTGCGCAACCCGCAGGGCCAGACCCAGCTCGAAGCGGCCAGGGCCCAGGCGGCCGGCGGCTACACCGTCTTCAAGTCCTACTCCGAGCCCGGCGGCATCGCCGACCAGCTCAAGGCCATCGCGAAGGCCAACAAGGACGTCGTCAAGCTCCAGTCGATCGGCAAGTCGCTGCAGGGCCAGGACATCCTGGCCGTCAAGGTCAGCACGGGCGCCAGGCTGCTGCCCGACGGACTCAAGCCCTCGACCCTCTTCTCGGCCACCCAGCACGCCCGCGAGTGGATCTCCACCGAGGTGGACATGCGGCTGCTGAAGCACGTGGTCGCGAACAAGGGCGCGCTCAGGGACCTGCTCAACAAGACCGAGCTGTGGTTCGTGCCGGTGGCCAACCCCGACGGGTACGACTTCACCTTCACCGAGGGCAACCGCCTGTGGCGCAAGAACCTGCGCGACAACAACGGCGACGGCCAGATCACCCGCGGCGACGGCGTGGACCCGAACCGGAACTTCCCCACGAACTTCCACTACGACGAGGAAGGCTCGTCGAGCATCCCCAGCAGCGACACCTACCGCGGCACCGGCCCGGCCAGCGAGCCGGAGACGAAGGCCATGGACGGCCTGCTCCGGCGGGTCAAGTTCGAGATGCAGCTCAACTACCACTCGTACGGCCCGCTGCTGCTCTACCCGATGGGCGTGCAGATCGCCACGGAGACCGCGGACAACCCCATCTACGAGGCGCTCACCGGCGACGACGCCAACCCGGCCGTCCCCGGCTTCGACCCCGACCTCGGCGCCGAGCTGTACACCACCAACGGCGACACCAACGACCAGGCCCACTTCCAGTACGGGACGCTGTCGTGGACGCCCGAGCTCAACGAGGGCTGCGACGGCTGCGGCTTCGTCTTCCCCGACGACGAGGCGCTGGTGCAGGCGGAGTTCGAGAAGAACCTGCCGTTCGCGCTCGACGTGGCCAGGTCCGCGGTCAACCCGGTCGAGCCGGTCACCCATCTGGGCAACAGGACTCCCGACTTCGAGCTCGACCCGTTCGAGTTCAGCTACGGCCGGGACCAGGTCGTCCAGGTCAACGCCAAGCGCAAGCTCGGCCCGGTCTTCCTGAACTACCAGGTCAACGGCGGCCGGACCAAGACCGTCCTGACCGGCGAGTGGAAGGGCGGCGAGCGGTACGGCAAGGGCTACAACCGCTACTACCACCGCCTGCGCGGCAAGATCACCGGCACCCGGCCGGGTGACAAGGTGAAGGTCTGGTTCAGCTCGATCGGCAAGAGGAGCGCCGACTTCACCTACACGGTCGCCACGGACATCGGCGGCAAGGTGCTGATCCTGGCCACCGAGGACGTCACCGGCCTGAGCCCGGCGCAGGGCGTGACCGAGGCCAAGTACGCCGACGAGTACGCCGCCGCCCTCCAGGCCGCCGGCTACAGCTCCGACGTGTACGACATGGACAAGATGGGCCGCAAGGCCCCGCACCCGCTGGGCGTGCTCAGCCACTACGACGCGGTGGTCTGGGAGACCGGCGACGACATCATCCCGAGGTCGCAGGGCCAGGTGCCGGGCACGACGTCCAAGGGCGGCGTGGACACCGAGCTGGCGGTCCGCGACTACCTGAACGAGGGCGGCAAGCTGCTGCACGCCGGCAAGTACCCCTCGTACGCGGCCAACTTCAACGGCTCCTACTACTACGAGCCCGACCAGCCCGAGAACCCCGAGTGCACGGTGGACGACGACCCGCCCTGCATCCCGGTGTTCAACGACTTCCAGCAGTACTACCTGGGCGCCTACGTCTTCTTCGACGACGCGGGCACCGACCACGCCACCGGTCAGCCGTTCGCGCTGCAGGGCAGCGGCGGGAAGTTCGACGGCTTCAGCGCCACGATCGAGCCGAGCCACACCAACTCGTTCGTCGCGACCTCGGCCATCCTGCCCGCCCAGCAGTTCCCGCTGTTCAGCAGCTCGGCCCAGGTCAAGTGGGCACGCCCGGGCGGCCCCTTCGACCCGCACACCGGCTCCTGGGACGTCTACAGCGGCATCGCCGACGTCTCGTGGAAGCGGCTGACCAAGACCATCGACCTGACCGGCCGGACCAGCGGCGACCTGTCGTTCTGGACCTCGTACGACACCGAGGCCGCCTGGGACTTCCTGACGGTCGAGGCCCGGACGGCGGGCGGCGACGACTGGACCACGCTGCCGGACGCCAACGGGCACACCACCCAGGAGGCCGGCGACAGCTGCCTGACCGAGAACAGCGGCGGCTGGCGCACGATCCACCCGTTCACGCAGCGCTACCAGGGCGTGAACTGCGAGCCGACCGGCACCTCCGGCGCGTGGCACGCGGCCTCCGGCAACTCGGGCGGCTGGCAGCAGTGGAAGATCGACCTGACCCCGTACGCGGGCAAGCAGGTCGAGATCTCCATCTCCTACATCAGCGACTGGGCCACCCAGGGCGCGGGCGTCTTCCTGGACGACTTCGCCGTCACCCTGGACGGCACGGCGGCCGAGTCGACCTCGTTCGAGTCGGACCTGGGCGGCTGGGCCGTCGGGGCACCGCCTGAGGGCTCCTCGCCGTCGATCAACAACTGGTTCCGTACGGACCAGCTCTTCGAGGAGGGCGGCGGCATCGTCACGGAGGACACCGTCTACCTCGGCTTCGGCGTCGAGACGGTGAGCGACCTGGCCAAGCGTACGGACCTGGTCAAGCGTTCCATGCAACACCTGCTCGGCGATTCCCGCTGACGCCCGCGAGGGGTGGGGGGGGGGGGGGGGGGCGGCCCCCCCCCCCCCCCCACCCCTCTTGCGTGTCCGGACAGAACATGGTTCGGTCACCTTGAGGCATACCGGTATCAAGCAAGCATTCGGTCAAGCAGGAGGCTCACGACATGCGCCAGCACGACACGCTGTTCATCGGGGGCGAATGGGTGGCCCCCGCGGGCACCGGGACGATCGACGTCATCTCCCCCCACACCGAGGAGGTCGTCGGGCGGGTGCCGGAAGGCACGGCCGAGGACATGGAGCGGGCGGTCGCCGCCGCGAGGGAGGCGTTCGACCACGGGCCCTGGCCGCGGATGTCCTTCGCCGAGCGGGCCGAGGTCGTCGGCCGGCTCGCCGCGATCTACAACGAGCGGCAGGCCGAGATGGCCCAGCTCATCACGGAGGAGATGGGCTCGCCGATCACGTTCTCCAACCTCGCGCAGGCGCCGCAGCCGCTCGGCATGCTGCAGTTCTACGCCGAGCTGGGCAGGACGTTCGAGCAGGAGGAGCAGCGGCCGGGGCTGTTCGGCCCGATCACCGTGCGCAGGGAGCCGGTGGGCGTGGTGGCGGCCGTGGTGCCGTGGAACGTGCCGCAGTTCGTGACCATGACCAAGGTCGCGCCCGCGCTCCTGGCCGGGTGCACGATCGTGCTCAAGCCGGCGCCCGAGACGCCGCTGGACGCGTACCTGCTGGCCGAGTGGGCGGCCGAGGCCGGCGTGCCGGCGGGCGTGCTCAACATCGTGGTCGCCGGCCGCGAGGTGGGCGAGCACCTGATCTCGCACCCGGGCGTCGACAAGGTGGCCTTCACCGGCTCGACGGCGGCCGGCCGGCGCATCGCGGCCATCTGCGGCGAGCAGCTCAAGCGGGTCAGCCTGGAACTGGGCGGCAAGTCGGCCGCGATCATCCTGGACGACGCCGACCTGGCGGCCAGCATGGGCTTCCTGTCGATGGCCTCCCTCATGAACAACGGGCAGGCGTGCGTGGCCCAGACCCGCATCCTGGCCTCCCGCCGGCGCTACGACGAGGTCGTGGACGCGATCGCGGGCATGGTCAGCTCCCAGGCCGTCGGCGACCCCGCCGACCCGGGGACCGGCATCGGCCCGCTGGTGGCCAAGCGGCAGCAGGAGCGGGTCGAGGGCTACATCAAGATCGGCATGGACGAGGGCGCCAAGGTCGTCGTGGGCGGCCTGGACCGGCCGTTCGACCGCGGCTGGTACGTCTCGCCCACCGTCTTCGCCGGGGTCTCCAACGACATGCGGATCGCCCGCGAGGAGATCTTCGGGCCGGTCCTGTCGGTGATCCCCTACGAGGACGAGGCGGACGCCGTACGCATCGCCAACGACAGCGACTACGGCCTGGCCGGCACGGTGTGGACGGCCGACACCGAGCACGGCATGGACGTGGCCCGCCGGGTGCGCACGGGGACGTACGGCGTGAACTGCTTCATGCTGGAGACCAACGCCCCCTTCGGCGGCTTCAAGGCCAGCGGCATCGGCCGCGAGCTGGGCCCCGAGGGCCTCGGCAGCTACCTCGAGTACAAGACGATCGCCCGCCTGGGCTGAGACGGAAGGGCCCCGCAAGAATCTGCGGGGCCCTTTTGTGCACGGATGCCACCCAGCGCGCCCCCGCGACGCTAGGTGCCAACCTCGCTGCCCGCAGCGGCCTGCTGGACGCAGGCCACTGTGGGCAACCGCCTGACTACAGCAGTATGTCCCACGTCCACCGCATCGACGGTTTCCTTCCCCAGGGACTTTCTCCCGGCGGTTTCCTTCCATCCGCCCTAGGTAGACGTCTTTCCTTCAGGAAAAGTTCGAGGAGATCCATTTGCCGATCCGGCGGACGAGTTCGGGGGTGGCCGCGGCCTCCGCGTGCCCGTAGCCGGGCTCCACCCAGAGCTCCTTCGGCTCCCGCGCGCCGGCGTAGAGCTGCTCGGCGTGGTCCAGCGGGAAGAACGTGTCCGCGTCCCCATGCACGATCAGCAGCGGCGTCGGCGAGATGAGCGCGGCGGCCTCGTGCGGCGGCATGGGGATCGGGTCCCACCGGCCCCGCGCGATCCTCGTGCGCTTGGCCACCCTGGCCGCCAACCGGCCGACCGGCTGCTCGATGGCCCAGTGCACCTGGCGCATCGGCCTGGTGCCCCGGTAGTACCAGCGGGCCGGACCGCTCACCGCCACCACCGCGTCCACCCCGCCGCGCAGCCCCGCGTGCCGCAGGGCCACCGACGCCCCCATGGAGAAGCCCACGACCGCCACCTTGGTGTAGCCGATCACGCGGGCGTGCCGGACCGCGGCCTCCACGTCGAGGATCTCCAGGTCGCCCACCGTGGTCTCGCCCCCGGAGCGCCCATGGCCACGGAAGTCGAACGCGATCACCCCGCCGTACCCGCTCAGCACGTGCACGATGCGGCGCGCGGTGCGTTCCCGCCAGGAGCCGGTGAAGCCGTGCGCGACGACGATGCCCACGTCCGTGCGGCCGGACGTGCGGGTCGCCGGGGTGTGCGAGGCGTCGATGCGGACCCCGTCCTCGGTTCTGAGCATGACGGGAAAGTTGGGCGCGAAAGGCATGGATATGAGCTTAGATACGCCCGGCGTCGATCCCGTGCTCGGCCGCCCACACCGCGATCTGCGAGCGCGCGTCGAAGCCCAGCTTGTCCATGATGTTGGCGATGTGCCGGGCCACGGTGGCCGGGCTGATCACCAGTTCCTGGGCGATGGCCCGGTTGCTGAGGCCCCGGGTGAGCAGCGCGGCGATCTCCCGCTCCCTGGCGGTCAGGCCGCCGTACCGGGGGCCCGCCACGGAGACCGGCAGCGGCGCCTGCCCGGCCTCGCTGTCCAGCACGCGCCTGGCCACCTCCTCCGGCGGCCACTCCATGCCCCGGGCCCACAGCAGCGTCACCCGGCCCGCGCCGAGCCTGCCGCGGGCGAGCGCCAGAAGCTCCTGAACGCGCCCAGGAGTGCCGAACTGCCCGATGGACTCCCGCAGGGCGGTGGCGGCCGCACCGGCCAGCACGGCGCCTTCCAGGTCGTCCTGAGCACGGGCCAGGGCCGACAGGGCCATGAGCGCGCGCATGATCCCCCTGCGCTGCCCCGACTGCCTGCTCAGCTCCAGGCTCGCGGCCACGTGCTCCCTGGCCGTGGCGTGGTCGCCCAGCCCGGCCGCCACCCGGCCGATCTGCGCCCGGCAGCGAGCCAGCTCGACCACGTTGCCCATGCCCTCCAGCAGCGGCAGCGCGGCCGCGTGGTAGGACATGGCGGCCTCCAGGTCGCCCGCCGCCTCGGCCACCGCGCCGAGGTGGGTCAGCGCCCTGGCCTGCGTCCAGTGGTGACCCGCCTCCCGGCCCAGGGCGAGCGCCTCCTCGCCGTAGCGCTGCGCCCGGCGCAACCGCCCGTGGAACAGCGCCACGTTGAGCTGGGCGATCCTGACGGTCGCCAGGTTGAACAGGTCGTCGTGGGCGGTGGCCGCCGCCTCCAGCTCCTCCAGGCAGAGCTGCGCCCGCCGGCTCTGCCCCGTGCGGAAGAACACGGTCAGCGCCACGCCGTAGGTGATGCCCAGCCAGTGCGTGTACGGGTGGCGCCGCTGCTCCTCGATGGCCTGCACGATGAGCTCCTCGGCGCGGCCCAGCTCGTCACCGGCCTCCAGCCCGTACGCCAGCGCGCCCCTGGCCACCGCCAGGAGGTCGGCGGGCACCTGCGACACGTCCAGCGCGAGCAGCCGCTCGTGCCAGCCGACGCTCTCGGCCAGGTCGCCCCGCACGGCCAGGATCGCCAGCGCCGCGCGGGCCAGGCGCAGCCCCGGCACCGGGTTGCCGGACTCCACCGCCCGGTCGATCGCGGCCCTGCAGTCGTCGAGCAGGGTGCGGCCCCTGGCGAAGTACGCGAACCGCTCCGGCCACGGCATCCGGGGGTCCAGCGAGCCGCCCTCGTAGCAGCGCTCCATCTCCTCGCAGATCACCCGCAGATGCCGGTCACGCAGGCGCGCGACCTCGTCGACCTCGGCGAGGCGGTCGGCGGCGTACTGGCGGATGGTCGTCAGCAGGCGGTAGCGGCCGACGCCGCCATGGTGCAGCACCAGCGACTTGTCCACCAGGCCCGCGAGCAGGTCGAGCAGCTCGGCCCGGCGCAGCACGCCCCCGTCGGCGCACACCCTCTCGGCCAGCTCCAGATCGAACAGCCCCGCGAACACCGACAGCCGGCGCAGCAGCACCCGCTCCTTGGGCATGAGCAGGTCGTGGCTCCACTCGACGGCCGCCAGGAGCGTGCGCTGCCTGACGGGAGCCGTGCGGGGGCCGGTGGTCAGCAGCCTGAACCGGTCGCCGACGCGGTCGGCGATCCGCCCGGGGCTCAGCAGGCTGGTGCGGGCCGCCGCCAGCTCCAGGGCCAGCGGCAGGCCGTCGAGCGCGCGGCACAGGCGTACGACGTCGTCCATGCTGCCGGTCACCCCGCGCGCCCCGGCCGCGAGCGAGCGCTCCACGAACAGCAGCACCGACTCGGCGTCGGGATGGTCGGCGTCGGGCAGCTCCAGGGGCGGCACCCGCCAGATCAGCTCGCCCGGGATGCGCAGCGGCTCCCGGCTGGTGAGCAGGAACCGCAGGCCCGGGCACTCGGCGATCAGCTCGGCCACCAGCTCGGCACAGTGCTCGACCAGGTGCTCGCAGTTGTCCAGCACGATCAGCGTGCTGGCGTCGCGCAGGCGTACGCGCAGGCCGTCGAGCAGCCGCCCCGGGATCTCGTCGCGCACGCCGAGCACCCCGGCCAGCTCGCCGGCCACCAGCGCGGGACTGCCGAGGCGGGCCAGCTCCACCAGCCACACGCCGTCGGCGAACCAGGGCCGCGCCTGCGCCGCCACGCGCAACGACAGCCGGGTCTTGCCGATGCCGCCCACGCCGCTCAGCGTGATCACGCGTTCCTCCCGGACCAGCGCGCTCAGCTCCGACACGTCACGCGCGCGTCCGATGAAGCGGTTGGGCTCTGCGGGGAGGTTGTGGGGGGCTTGCACGGTCATGTCGGGGCCCAGGTGCTCGCGGGAGGATAAGCTTTCGCGCCAAGTCTCCCCCGCCGGGCGGGCCGATGCGATCACTTTGCGTGCAGAGTCAGCGACCGGCTGGATACGAATGTGAGGCGCTCAGGTCGGCGACGCTCATGATGATCCGTACGCGTGATTCGTCCGCCGCGTCCAGGGCCTGCCGGACGTTGGAGACCATCACCCGGGCGCCGCTCTCCTGGATGCGATCCCGAAGCGTGGCCGCGTCGAGATCGGCGGGCAGGGGCCAGACGACGCCGCCCGCGGCGATCACCGCGTCGGTCGCCACCAGCAGGTCGGGCCCGACGGGCAGGCAGATGAGCACGGTGTCTCCAGCGCGCACTCCCCTGCGCCGCAACTGGACGGCCGCGACCGCGGACCTCTCGTCCAACTGCTCCTCGGTGAGCTTCAGGCCGGTGCCCGAATCCACCATCACGATGCGCTCATCCATGTGGCCCACGGTAAGGAGGGCGTCTCGTGCACACATGGGGCGGAATATGCAGATCCCTATGCAGAAGCGTGCCGCTCCCTACCCGGAGGTGCCCGGATGCTCGGCCGCCCAGACCGCGATCTGGGCCCGCGAGGTATAGCCGAGCTTCTCCATGATGTTGGCGATATGCCGGGCGACCGTGGCGGGACTGATCACCAGCTCCTCCGCGATGGCCCGGTTGGACAGCCCCCGGGTGAGCAGACCGGCGATCTCCAGCTCGCGGGCGGTCAGCAGCGTGTGCCGGACGGGCTCGGCCGCCACGGGCGTCCGCGGGGCCAGCCGCTCGCCCTCCAGCACGTGGCGGGCGGCGTCGTCGGGGCTCATCGCCCGGCCCCGCGACCACAGCGAGGTCGTGCGGCCGTCGCCCAGTTTGGTCCGGGCCCGGCCGAGCAGCTCCTCGATCCTGATCGTGGCGGAGTGCTGGCCGATGGACTCGCGCAGCGTGGCCGCCGCCGCGGCCGCCAGCACGGCGCCCTCCAGGTCGCCTTCGTACTCGGCCAGCACCGACAGCCCGACCAGGCAGCGGGCCACGCCCTGCCGCTGACCGGTCGCCCGGCCCAGCGCGAGGCTGGCCGCCAGCCGCTCCCGCGCGACGCCGAACTCGTGCAGCATCGCCGCCACCCTGCCGATCCGGGCCAGGCAGCGCGCCAGCTCCAGATCGCCGCCCAGCTCGCGCAGCCAGGGCACGGCCCGCTCGTACTGAGCCTTGGCGGTCACCAGGTCGCCGCGGGCCTCGGCCACCGAGCCGAGCTGCGCGGCGGTCCTGGCCATCAGCCAGCGGTGACCGTGCTCGCTCGCCCGGGCGAGCGCCTCCTCGCCGGACCGCTGCGCCTCGCGCAACCGGCCGCGGGTCAGGGCCACCGCCGACAACCCGGCCAGCCCCGCCGCCTGGTTCCACAGGTCGCCGGAGCGTACGGCGGCGGCCAGGCCCTCCTCCGCGTGGTGCAGCGCCTCGTCGGCCCGGCCCATGCGCAGCAGCACCACGACCACGAGGCTGTGCATGACGCAGCGCGGGAACACGTTGCCCGGCGCCATCCCGGCCAGGCTCTCCTCCGCCACCTCCAGCGACCGGCTCAGCTCGTCTCGGGCCTCCAGCCCGTAGGCCAGGTAGGCCTTGACGTGCGCGACCTCATCGCCGGACACCCCGGTGGCATCGAGCGAGAGCAGCCGCTCGATCCAGCCGACGATCTCCGTCAGGTTGCCCCCGATGGGCAGCAGGCCCGTGCTGGTCCGGCACAGGTGCAGGCCCAGGGCCACGTTGCCGGACTCGGCGGCCCATTCGAGCGCCACCCGCTGGTCGTCGACCAGGGCCCGGCTCGCGGTCAGCGCCTCTAGCCGCCGCGACCACGGCACGCCGGGCTCGACCATCTCCCGGTTGAAGTGGCGCTCCTGCAGCTCGCAGAGCACGTTGAGGTGCCGCTCGCGCAGGACCTCGCGCTCGCCGGCCTGTTCGAGCCGCTCGACGGAGTAACGCTTGATCGTCTCCAGCAGCCAGTAGCGCCTGCGGCTCTCGTCGCACAGCACGAGGGACTTGTCCACCAGGCCGCCGAGCAGGTCGACGATCTCGCTCGCGCCGATCGGCCGCTCGGCGCACACCTGCTCGGCCAGGTCGAGGTCGAAATCGCCGGCGAACACCGACAACCGGCGCAGCAGCACCTGCTCCTTCGCCGACAGCAGGTCGTAGCTCCACTCGACGGCCGCCAGCAGCGTGCGCTGCCGGACCGGAGCGGTGCGGCCGCCGGTGGTGAGCAGCGAGAACCGGTCGTCTATGCGGTCGGCGATCTGCCCGGGGCTGAGCAGGCTGGTGCGGGCCGCGGCCAGCTCCAGCGCCAGCGGCAGCCCGTCGAGCGCCCGGCACAGGCGCACCACGTCGGGCAGGCTCTCGGGGCCCAGCCGGGTGCCGGCGGCCGCCGCCCGGTCCATGAACAGCTGCACCGACTCGGCGTCCGGCGTGCCCGGGTCGGGCAGGTCGAGCGGCGGCACCCGCCAGATGAGCTCGCTGGCGATGCGCAGCGGCTCCCTGCTGGTGGCCAGGACGCGCAGCGACGGGCAGGCCGCGACCAGCGCCGCGGCCACTTCGGCACACCTGTCGACCAGGTGCTCGCAGTTGTCCAGCAGCAGCAGGCAGCGCTGGTCGCGGAGCCTGGCCGTCATGGTGTCGAGGAGGGGGCGGCCGGCCTCCTCACGCACGCCGAGCACGCCGGCGATCTCCTGCTCCACCAGCTCCGGGCGGCCGAACCTGGCCAGCTCGACCAGCCAGACACCGTCCGGGAAGGCGGGCACCAGCCTGGCGGCGACCTGGAGGGCCAGCCGGGTCTTCCCGATGCCGCCGACCCCGCACAGCGTCACCACGCGCGTCTCGCCGAACAGGTCGTGCAGGTCGTCGAGATCACGCTCGCGGCCGACGAACCGGTTGGGCTCTGCCGGAAGGTTGTGCCGGGGGGAATCTGGCATGTGCTCACCCTGCGTCGCGGAAGGATCACACTCTCCCACAGTGTCGCACTTTTCACAGGCCAAGCGAGCTCACGACCGCCCTTTCGTCGACGACGCGCAGGATGGGGTCACCGAGCAGCCTTCTGGCGAGGTCATACGGTGCGACGACCATCGTGGCCCGGCGTTCCTGGGCCAGCACGCGGCAGCCGACCAGGCTCGGCTCATGGGCGACCACGACGCGGGCGCCGGACATCATGGCTAAATCGATCACCCGCAGGCCACGGAACGGCTCGCTCACCGCGCTGATCACGACGTCGTCCTTGCCGATCACCAGCCGGGCGGCGAGCCTGCGCAGGTCGGTCGCCAGCTCGGTGTTGTCGAACACCCGCTCGCCGCCGAGCGTGAACGCGGGCCCCGCCAGCGGCCCGAACTCGACCGCGCCGCTGGACAACAGCTCGGCGAAGGGCCTGGCGCCCGGCGCCGGCCGGAAGGAGAAGACCTGGTCCACCTTCACGGCCGCGGGATCGTAGTGGTCCTGGGCGATCATCATGCGGGCCTCGCCGGCGGCCCCGAGCACCGCGACCCCGCCGGCCCAGGCCACGGCGTGCACCGCCACGGGCAGCGTGGCGCCCAGGGGGACGTTGACCAGAACGGGGTCGCCGTAACGCAGGCCCTGGGCACGCAATCCCTGTGCGGCCCGGGTGACCCGTCTCCCGAATGCCGCGTAGGACAGCACCTCGCCGGTCCTGACGTCGCTCACCGCCGGCTGATCGCCCTGCATCGGTGCCGCAGCCATAACCAGCTCTGTCCAGGTCATGCCGCCAATCTAAGGACGCGGTCCACGATTGCCATGCGCACAATTGTGCAACCGGCTATGTATGTAGGCCAGCCCACGACGTCGCCCGGCGCGATCCCGGCCCTGAGGAGCCCCTCCTTAACTACGCGGACGCCCGCGCGTACGCTCACCGCCATCTCGCCCCGCTCCTGCCATGAGGGGGGATCAACTAGACTTATGAGGTCGCGACTTCGCGCGGCCGACCCCACGACACAGAGCGAGACGTCATCATGCCTTTGAACAGCCGCGACGACCTGCGGAACATCGCGATCATCGCGCACGTCGACCATGGCAAGACCACGCTGGTCGACGCCATGCTCTGGCAGTCCGGGGCATTCCGCGCCAACCAGGATGTCGACGACCGCGTCATGGACTCCAACGACCTCGAGCGCGAGAAGGGCATCACCATTCTCGCGAAGAACACCGCGGTCAAGCACGGCGGCATGACCCTCAACATCATCGACACGCCCGGCCACGCCGACTTCGGCGGCGAGGTCGAGCGCGGCCTGTCGATGGTCGACGGCGTCGTGCTGCTGGTCGACGCCTCCGAGGGGCCCCTCCCGCAGACCCGGTTCGTGCTGCGCAAGGCGTTCGCCGCCAAGATGCCGGTCATCCTGTGCATCAACAAGGTCGACCGCCCCGACGCCCGCATCAAGGAGGTCGTGGACGAGGTCTACGAGCTGTTCATGGACCTCGACGCCACGGAGGAGCAGATCGACTTCCCGATCGTCTACGCCTCCGCCAAGGCCGGCCGGGCCTCCCTGGAGCGCCCGGCGGACGGCGGGATGCCCGACTCCGAGGACCTCGAGCCGCTGTTCGACATCATCAAGTCGACGATCCCGGCGCCCACCTACGACCCGAACGCGCCGCTGCAGGCCCACGTCACCAACCTCGACGCCTCCTCCTACCTGGGCCGCATCGCGCTGTGCCGGATCCACCAGGGCGTCATGCGCAAGGGCCAGCAGGTGGCCTGGTGCCGCACGGACGGCTCGATCCAGCGCGTCAAGATCACCGAGCTGCTGATGACCGACGCCCTCGAGCGCAAGCCGGCCGAGGAGGCCGGCCCCGGCGACATCATCGCCATCGCCGGCATCCCCGAGATCATGATCGGCGAGACGCTCGCCGACCCCGAGGACCCGCGCCCGCTGCCGCTGATCACGGTGGACGAGCCGGCCATCTCCATGACCATCGGCACCAACACCTCGCCCCTGGTCGGCAAGGTCAAGGGCTCGAAGGTCACCGCCCGCATGGTCAAGGACCGCCTGGAGAAGGAGCTCGTCGGCAACGTCTCGCTGCGCGTGCTGCCCACCGACCGGCCCGACGCCTGGGAGGTGCAGGGCCGTGGCGAGCTGGCGCTGGCCATCCTGGTGGAGCAGATGCGCCGCGAGGGCTACGAGCTGACCGTCGGCAAGCCCCAGGTGGTCACGAAGGTCGTCGACGGCAAGGTGCACGAGCCGGTCGAGCGGCTGACGGTCGACTGCCCGGAGGAATACCTCGGCGCGGTCACCCAGCTCCTGGCCGTGCGCAAGGGCCGCATGGAGCACATGACCAACCACGGCACCGGCTGGATCCGGATGGAGTTCGTGGTGCCGGCCCGCGGCCTGATCGGCTTCCGCACCGAGTTCCTGACCGAGACGCGCGGCACCGGCCTGGTGCACCACGTGTTCGACTCCTACGAGCCCTGGTTCGGCGAGCTGCGCACCCGCAACAACGGCTCGCTGGTGGCCGACCGGTCGGGCCCGGTGACCGCGTTCGCGATGCTCAACCTGCAGGAGCGTGGCACCCTGTTCGTCTCCCCGACGACCGAGGTCTACGAGGGCATGATCGTCGGCGAGAACTCCCGGTCCGACGACATGGACGTGAACATCACCAAGGAGAAGAAGCTCACGAACATGCGCTCCTCCACCTCCGAGGAGACGGAGAAGGTGATCCCGCCCCGCAACCTGTCGCTGGAGCAGGCCCTCGAATTCATCCGCGAGGACGAGTGCGTGGAGATCACCCCGGACGCCGTGCGCATCCGCAAGGTGGTGCTCGACGCCTCCGTCCGGGGCCGCGCCGCCGCCCGCGCCAAGCGTGGATGACGGGAATTTCACAAACCGGCCGCGTTTGCTCGCTTTTTGCGAGCAAAACGCGGCTTTCGGGTAAGTACGGGCGGTAAGCCCGCCAGCTCCGCCACGTGCGATGGATGGACTCTCCCGTGTCACACCGTAAAGAAAACTTGTCATGGGAGCAGCTGTAATCACACCGTGACCCCGCGACATTAGAACAATCGCGTATGCCGGAGAATCATCCAAATTGTGGGAAAGCTCCGGATGGCAATCGCGTTCGGGCTGGCTCTGGTGTCTTTGGGGGCGATCGTTTGGTGCACCATCGCAGCCAGACCGGTGGCGGGGCCTGCGCCGCCCAAGGGCACCGCAGCGCCCAACCCCTGGGTGGCCGCCGCCGCCCGCGCCGACCAGACCCTGAAGTGGGCCAGAAGGGCCGCCTCCGAGGTGACGGTCACCAGAGCGCTCGAGGACGACCTGGAGCCGGTGCCTGAGGGGCGGCTCGACCCCCGGCAGCGGCAGCTCAAGGTCACCGTCCTGCACCGGCTCCGGATGAGCCGCGAGGACCCGCTCATCGAGGCGTTACGCCAGGGAGCCGGTTTCCCCGGCACGCTCCAGCAGGTCGTCGACGCCGCGTTCGGCGCCGTCAAGGTGGACGGCACCGGCCTGGCGCCCACCACGCGGCTTGCGCCCGTCCTCACCACCGACGGTGCGGTGACCACGGCCAGGTTCACGGTGACGCTGCTGCGGCAGCTGGAGAGGGACGAGTTGCTGAAGGTGCACTTCAGCAAGCCCGGCGCGTATCCCCCGATCGTGACCGGACGCTCGATCACCGTGCTGCCCGGCGAGTGGACCGTGCTGCGGCTGGAGGGCATCACGCCGGACTACGAGCAGGAGGAGCGGCTGACGTTCGCGGTCGGGGTCTATCCGGTGAGCATGACGCTGGCCCCGGACTCGTACGGGTTCGCCGACGTGGTCGTGGAGGAGGACTTCTCCTGGGCCACCGCGCTCGGCGTGCTGACCGCCATAGCGCTCGCCGTCTTCCTGCTGCGCTCGCTCGGCCGGGGCTGGTGGACCCGGCTGCCCAACAGGGAGCTGGTCATCGGGCTGGCGCTGGCGGCGCCCACGCTGCTCATCCCGCTGTTCGCGGAGGACTGGTCGCCGGTGGCGTACGTCATCCTCTTCGTCGCCGTTCCGCTGCTCACGCTGCGGCACGCCGGGCGGGTGCTGCCCACCAGCCCGCCGTGGAACAGCCGTGACCTGCTGCTGGTGACCGGGCTGGGCCTGCTGGTCGGGCTGGGCATGCTGATCTGGTCGTGGCTGCACGGGCAGCTGTCGGGCCAGGCCCTGATGGCCGGCGGGGCGGTGGCCGCCGTCGCCGCGGCGGGCTCGGCCATCGCGTTCAGCGTGGACCTGGGCGTGCGGCCGGTGATCGTCCGGCTGGCCGTGCTGTCGGCCGAGGCGGCGATCGGGCTGCTGGCCCTGGCCCTGTGGCTGCGGGCGCTGCTGGGCGGGGTGTACCCGCCCGACAGCATCCGGCTGGTCCTCGCGCTGAGCTGGGCCCTGATCCCGATCTCCGCGATGGCGGTGGCGACCAAGCAGTGGAAGCGGCAGGCCGTCGTGGGCGCGGTGCTCATCAGCCTGCTCGTCCAGGGGTGGCCGACCGAGTGGCTGGACTCCGGGTCGTGGAGCCTGGCGAACCTGCGGCCGGAGCCCGCGATCGGCAGCCTCACCCTCACCCCGATCGTGCGCGGGGTGCTGGGGCTGTTGCTGCTCGGGTTCGTGATGCTGGTGCTGCGGCTGCGCCGGCTCGGCGGGCACCTGTCCACGATCGACAGCCCGGTGGCCGAGTCCACCATGATCGCGGTGCTGATGGTGCTGTACATCACGCCCGGCGGCAGCACGACCCTGGCCGACATCGACGTGCCGCTGCCCCTGCTGGCCATCACCTCGCTGGTCGCCTGGGCGACGGCCCGCTGGCTGCTCACCGGCCCGCGCCTGACCGTCGTCGAGCCCGGCGACCAGGAGGAGCACCGCAGGCTCGTCAGGGCCGCCCTGCACAAGCGGCTGCTGCTCGTCTCCGAGCAGGAGCTCTACCGGATCGGGCGGGGCAGGATCGGCGCCGGCGAGCTGACGATGGCCGACTTCGAGCAGCAGCGCAACGCCCTGGAAGGGGCGATGAACCGGCACGGCGGGCACCCCGAGACGGCCTTCGCCACGGCCGCCGGGTGCACGCCCTGGCACAACGGCGTGCACGCCTTCACCGTCAGCCTGCTGCTGAGCCTGCCGTTCGCCCTGGTGTACGGCTGGCCGGAGGGCGTGGACCTGACCAGCTTCGTCTTCGACGGGCGCTACCTGATCACGCTGCCCGCCTTCGGGTTCCTGTTCGGCTATTTCTATCCCCGTGTCCGCGGCACCCAGCCGATGACCAAGGCCCTGCACCTGACGGCCGCGGCCCTGCTGACCGAGCTGTCGGGCTATCTGTCGACGCTGGCGGAGCCGGACATCGGGGCGGTCGACAAGGCGCAGGTGGTGGGCATCGTGGTGGGGCAGGTGATGATGGTGTGCATCGGGCTCGGCCTCTTCTGGGAGTGGCGCCTGATGCACCTGGCCGGGGAGCCGTGGGCGCGCGTGCGCAACCTGCGCAGCGTGCGGAGCCTGGCGGCGCCGACGCTGGCCCTGGTGCTGGCGGCGGGCACCACGGCGGCCTCCTCGGCGGCCGGGCAGACGGTGGACCGCATCCTGAAGGGCGACCAGATCACCACCCTCCAGCAACGCTGACGGCCGTGCCCGGCGCTCAACGGCCCGGCTCTCGACGGCCCGGCTCTCAGCGGCCCGGCCCTCAGCGGCGGGGCAGCTCGCTGCCCCGCACGTGGGTGCACAACCACTCCACCAGCGGCCCGCAGGCCCGCCACGTGCGCTCCACGCGCTCCCGCACCTGCGCCGTGTGCACCCACTCCTCCGGCTCGAACCGCATCCCGGCATAGAGCGACTTGTGCCGCAGCAGCTCGATCCGCGGATGGTCCTCCTCGAACCCCCTCGGCCGCGTCTTGAGCCGCTCCCCGCCCAGCTCGTATCCCTCGGCCACCAGCGTGCTCGCGATCGCCTCCAGCGGCTTGCCCGACAGGTCCTCGTCCACGGCCGCCCGGTAGCGGGCCAGCTGGTCGGAGGCGGTCGAGTAGACGCCGCCCGCCGTGAACAACCCCGCCGCGCTGATCTCCACGTAGAGCCCGATCGCGGGCATCAGGTCCACGAAGGCACCCTGATGCGTTTTGTACGGTGACTTGTCCTTGGAGAAGCGCACGTCCCGGTAGGGCCGGAAGAGCTGGGCGGCCCCGAACTCCGCGGCCAGCTCGTCGGTGAGCGCCAGCATGGGCGCCCGCACGGCGTCCTCGTAGAGCTGCTTGTGCCGGGCGAAGTAGGTCTTCGAATTGTCCGCCTCAAGCCCCTCGTAGAAGAGGAACGCCTCGTCGGGGAAGCCGGTGAAACCCATGTCACCAGGGTGCCACGCCGCACCGACAACCCGTGAAGCGGATCACCGCTCGGTGTACGTCCGGCCCGGCGCGGGCGTCTTGCCGTACAACTCCGACACCGTGACGAACGTGTAGCCCTTCTTGCCGAGCGTGTCGAGCATCTTGGGCACGGCGTCCACGGTGGTGCGGTGGATGTCGTGCAGGAGGATGATCGAGCCGGGCTTGGCCTCCCCCGCCCGCTTGGCCACGGTCGAGGAGACCCGGTCCCGCCAGTCGAGGGTGTCGACGTTCCACAGGATCTGGGCCAGGCCCTCCCGCCGCGTCTCGGCCTCGACCTGGGCGTCGGTCGACCCGTACGGCGGCCGCATCACCCGCATCCGCACCCCCGTGAGCCGCCGCACGATGTCCTCGGTGTGCTTGAGCTGCCGTTTGAGCTCGTCGTGCGGCACCTCGGCGAGCGGCGGATGGCTCCAGGAGTGGTTGCCGATCTCGTGCCCGTCGTCCACGATGCGCCGGACGGTGTGCCCGCCCTTGTCGGCCGCCACCATCTGCCCGATGACGAAGAACGTGGCCCGGACGTCCCGGCTGCGCAGCAGGTCGAGCAGCCGGCCGGTGTGCTCTCCCGGGCCGTCGTCGAAGGTCAGGGCCACGCATTTGAGCCGCCCGCAGTCGAACTTGCGGCTGCGCGGCCAGCCGGACTGCATCGACACCAGCCGTTTGGCCAGGGCGGCAGGATCGATGACGATCGGCCTGAACGGGACGACCGGCGCCTTGGACTGCTGCTGGCGATGCGACACCGACTGGGTGACACAGCTCACCAGGGCGAGCAGGGCCAGCGGCAAGGCCCACACACGCATGCTTCCCCCCGAAACACCGCATGCGGGGGCCTACGGATAATCCTGGACCGGTGCCCCCCGCAGCTCCCTGGCCAGGTCGTCCCACCAGATTGGGATATCCGTCTGCAATTCCTGGTAGCGGCGCGCCACGCGCATGGCACATCCGACCGGATCCGTACCCAGATGCCGACGTTTCACCGGTCCTTCCTGCCACCGGTAAAACCCGTCCCTATAGCGGACGACCAGCCCGATCCATACCGAGACGGTCTCGTCGTCGCCCACCTCGTAGGCGGTGGTGACGCCCAGACCATGGAGCTCCACCTGGAGCTTCTCCGTCGCCGCTCTGGCCTCACTCACACGCCACCCCCTGCCGACGTCTCACCGTGCGCGCACAGCGCGGTCACCGCATACAAGGGATGTACCCAGCAACGGGCATCAGCCGTCCAAGACATGGAGTAATCATGAAACTCCGCCGGGTGATCCCGTGGGCGTTCCGGCTTATTCGTCGTGCGATCGGCGGTGAAGAGCCCGCCGGGCGGGCGGATGCTCCGGGGAGCGGCCGCGGACCGTCCAGGTGGCCGGCGTGGCGTGCGCGCTCACCACGGTGGCGCTCATAGCCGTTGCACAGCATCTCCAGCCTTGCTACGTTTCGCCCGTGCGCCCTGACCGGGCACGTTCCGATGGTGAGTCGTTGAAGCACGTCGCGGTGCCGTACGACTCGGATGAGTCCTTTCTCGACCTGACCGTGCCGCGCGTGCGTTCCGCGCTGGACGAGGGCAGGCAGGTGCTGGTGATCACCCGCCCCGCCAAGCTGGCCCTGCTGACCGGCGCCCTGGGCCGCGACGCCGGGCGCATCGACAGCCGCGCCCCCACCTCCTGGTACGACCACCCGTACCGGATGCTGGCCGCCTACCACGAGTACACCCGCGGCCGCCGCACCCTCGTGATCGGCGAGCCCGGCTGGGCGGACAGGAGCGAGCGGGGCGTCAGGGAGCTCATCCGCTGCGACTCCGTGATCAACGCCGCGCTCCGCGCGGCGGCCACGATCATGCTGTGCCTGTACGACGTCAGGAACGTGCCCGAGAGCGTGCTGGAGTTCGGGCCGGTCAACCACCCCGTGCTGCTCGGCACGGACGGCGAGGTGACGAGCACCCGCTTCGTCGAGCCCCACGAGCTGGTGCTGAGCGACGACCACGCCCCGCTCCCCGCGCCGGGGAGGGACGCCGAGACGATCCGCTTCACCGCCCGCGAGCTGAAGCGGTTACGCCAGAGCGTCGGCGACTACGCCCGGGCCGCCGGGATGGACCGCAACCTCATCACCTCGCTGGTGATCAGCGTGTCCGAGATCGCCGCCAACAGCGTCGAGCACGGGGCCGGCTACGGCACGATCGCGATGTGGGTGGACGGCGGCGAGCTGATCTGCGAGATCGCCGACCCCGGGGGCGCGCTGGACGACCCCTTACCCGGCTATATACCACCGGAGCCCGAGTCCCCACGGGGATACGGGCTCTGGATCAGCAGGCAGCTCTGCGACCTCGTGGAGCTGCGCACGGAAGGCGGCGTGTTACGCGTCCGCCTTCATCTCGACATGGGGGCCTAGGCGGCACGCTGGGCGGGGAGGCGGACGGCGCCCTCCTCGCGGGCGTACTCCTCCAGCATCACCCGGAGCTGGCGGCGACCACGGTGCAGCCGCGACATCACGGTGCCGATGGGAGTGCCCATGCGGTCGGCGATCTCCTTGTAGGCGAACCCCTCGACGTCGGCCAGGTAGACGGCGACGCGGAAGTCCTCCGGAAGGGAGCGCAGGGCGTTCATCACGACGCTGTCGGGCAGCCGGTCGAGCGCCTCGGTCTCGGCCGATCGAAGGCCGGTCGAGCTGTGCGACTCCGCGGCGTGCAGCTGCCAGTCCTCGATGTCCTCGGCGGCGGACAACTTGGGCGAGCGCTGCTTCTTCCGATAGTCGTTGATGAAGTTGTTGGTCAGGATCCGGTGCAGCCACGCCTTGAGGTTGGTCCCCTCACGGAACTGGTGGTACGAGGTGTACGCCTTGGCCACCGTCTCCTGAACCAGATCCTCCGCGTCGGCGGTGTTACGGGTCAGGCGCATGGCGGAGGCGAACAGCTGCGACGTCACGGGCACGACATCGCGCTCGAACCAGTCCTGACGCTGCTCATCGGTCATAGTGATCAATTCATTCCCCCTTGCGCTATCCCCCGTTTCGGCACAAGCCGCCTGACGGCGGTTCCATCATCGCAAGACCCAGGTAAGGGACGCGTTAGGGAGGTTCCGTCTTGGCCAGAAGGGGCTTCCGTCCATCTGCTCGCGGCGTGCGTGGTCACGTCCACGGCCGGACAAGTCTCAGTATCATAACACTACCCACCCAATATTGCAGTAATAGTGGCGAGGGTCACATGGGATAGCGTATGAGGATGAGTTTCGTGGACCGTCACGACACGGGCACACGCCGCTGGGTGGCTGAGGCCATACGCAAGGTCGAGGCCGACGCCAACCGTAGTTGCGACACACATCTGCACGTCTTTCCGCTTCCCTCGCACTGGGGAGTAAACCTCTACCTGAAAGACGAGTCAGTGCACCCAACAGGTTCACTGAAACACCGACTTGCCCGGTCCCTATTCCTGTACGGCCTGGCCAACGGCTGGATCGGCCCGGCCACGACCGTGGTGGAGGCGTCGAGCGGATCCACCGCCGTCAGCGAGGCGTATTTCGCCCGTCTGCTCGGCCTGCCCTTCATCGCGGTGATGCCCGCGTCCACGTCGCCGGAGAAGATCCACCTCATCGAGTTCTACGGCGGGAAGTGTCACCTGGTCGACGATCCCGGTGCGATCTATGACGAATCTCACCGCCTGGCCGCCGAGACCGGCGGCCATTTCATGGACCAGTTCACCTACGCGGAGCGGGCCACCGACTGGCGCGGCAACAACAACATCGCCGAATCCATCTATTCCCAGATGTCCTTGGAGCCCCACCCGGAGCCGGCCTGGATCGTGGTCGGGGCCGGAACCGGGGGCACCTCCTCCACGATCGGCCGCTACATCCGCTACCGCCGCCACCCCACGCGCCTGGCCGTCGTCGACCCGGAGGGCTCGGCCTTCTACCCGAGCTGGACGGCGGGCGACACCTCCGTCACCGCCCCGGGCTCGCGCATCGAGGGCATCGGCCGCCCCCGCGTGGAGCCCTCGTTCCAGCCCATGGTCATCGACCGCATGATCGCCGTGCCGGACGCCCGCTCGATCGCGGCCATGCACTGGACGCGCGAGGTGACCGGCCTGGACGTCGGGGGCTCGACGGGCACGAACATGGCGGCCTGCGTGGACCTCATCTCGGAGATGCGCGCGGCGGGCGAGCCGGGCAGCATCGTGACCCTGGTGTGCGACCGCGGCGACCGCTACAAGGGCACCTACGGCGACCCTGGCTGGCTGGCCGCCAACGGCCTGGACATCGAGCCCCACCTGGCGGAGCTGCGCGCGTTCCTGACGGGTTAGGAGGCCGGCGTGGCCGGGTCGACGCCGAACAGCCCGGCCACGTCGTCCAGGATCGCGTGCGCGCCCTGGATGCCCACCGCGCTCATCCACGTCAGGTCGCTGACCTCGTGCTTCTCGCCCTTGAGCGTGCCCCACAGCGGGTTGCCGACGAACTTCTCCTTGGGCCCCTCGGACGCGGGGTCCGGGTAGGTCGCGACGAAGATGTGGTCGGCGTCCAGGTCCGCGATGCGCTCCTGGCTCACGTCGACCGCGATGGCGTCCTGCTTGGTCGGCTGGCCCTCGGGACGCGGGAAGCCGACGTCCTTCATGACCACCCCCGAGTAGGAGTTCTCCACGTACAGCCGGGTCGTCGGCTCACCCGCGAAGCGCACGATGGAGATCGTCGGCAGCTCGCCGTCCTTCTCCTTGATCGCCGTACCGATCTTGCCCGCCCGCTCCTCGAACGCCTTGATCCTCGTGTCGGCCAGCTCCTCCTTGCCCAGGGCCTGGCCCATGAGGCGGAGGTTCTCCTTCCAGATGGCCCCGGTGGTCTCGCTGAAGACGGTCGGCGCGATCTTCGTGAGCTTGTCGTACAGGGCCTCGTGCCGGACCTTCGCCGAGACGATCAGGTCAGGCTTGAGCGCCATGATCTTCTCCAGGCTCGGCTGCTCCAGCGTGCCGACCGGGGTCGCCTCCTTGCCGTACTGCTGGGCGACCGTCCCGAGGTAGTCGGGCAGCTTGGTGTCGATCGACCGGTACGTGGTGTAGCCCACCACCGGCGTCTCAAGCGTCAGCACCGCGTCGACGAAGCTCTGGTCGAGCGCCACCACCCGCTTGGGCTGCGCCGGGATGACCGTCTCGCCCATCGCGTGCTTGACGGTCCTGAAGGGGGCCGCGCTCGCGGAAGGGGCGGCCTCGCCCGCCGGCTCCGCCGAGCCGCAGGCGGCCAGTCCCATCACGAGGAGCGCCCCGACCAGCGTGCGCAACGGTCTCATCAGATCCCTTTCCCGAAAAAGTAAGGCAAACCTAAATTAGGTTAGCCCTGCCTAAGCTGGCATACTTCACCAGGATCGGGCAAACGATGAGGAGGACACGGGTGAGCGCAACCGCCATCGCCCCGCGTCTTCATGGCATCCGGCACCGCCGGCTCACCGTCCTGCTGGTCCTTTTCGCCGCCGTGGCGGTCGCGGTGGTGCTGAGCATCACCATCGGCTCCAAGTCCGTCCCGCTCGCCGACGCCTGGCACGCCCTCACGGACCCGACCGGCACCGAGAACGACATCGTCATCCGCTCGCTCCGCGTCCCCAGGACCGTCCTAGGAGTGCTCGCCGGGGTCGCGCTCGGCGTGGCCGGCGCGCTCATGCAGGGCCACACGCGCAACCCGCTCGCCGACCCCGGCCTGCTCGGCGTCACGCAGGGGGCGGCGTTCGCGATGGTGGCCTCGATCGTCCTGCTCGGCGCCTCCAGCCTGCTCGCCTACATCTGGTTCGGGCTGGCGGGCGCGCTGGTGGCCAGCGTGGCGGTGTTCGCGCTGGGGATGGTGGGCGGCCGGGGCGGGCCCACCCCGGTCACGCTGGCGCTGGCCGGGACCGCGGTGAGCGCCTTCCTGTACGCGCTGACCTCGGCCATCGTGCTGCTGGACGAGCAGGCGATGGACGTGTTCCGGTTCTGGCAGGCGGGCTCGATCGCGGCCAGGGGCGCCGACGTGGTGTGGCAGGTGCTGCCGTTCATCATGGTCGGGCTGGTGCTCGCGATGGTGAACGCCCCCGGGCTCAACGCGCTCTCCCTGGGCGAGGACGTGGCCAGGAGCCTCGGCCAGAACATCCCCCTGACCCGGACCGTCGGCGTCGCCGCCGTCACGCTGCTGTCGGGCGCGTCCGTCGCGGCCTGCGGCTCGCTGGCGTTCGTGGGGCTGATCGTGCCGCACCTGGCCCGCCCGCTGTCGGGCACCGACCATCGGTGGCTGCTGCCGTACTCGGGGCTGGTCGGCGCGGCGCTGCTGCTGATCGCCGACGTGATCGGCCGCGTGGTCGCCCCGCCCGGCGAGCTGGAGGTGGGCGTGGTGCTCGCGCTGCTGGGCGCCCCCTTCTTCGTCGCCCTGGTACGCCGCAGGAAGCCCGTACGACTGTGATGACCACTCTCCCCCTTCGCGTCGGCGGCCTGTCCTGGCAGGTACGGATCCGCGGCGTCGCCATCTCGTCAACCGGCCTCGTCCTGCTCGTCCTGCTCATGGCTCTGAACATGCGCATCGGCGACATCGAGATGACGCTGCCGGAGGTGGTCGCCGGCACGTTCGACGCCAACAGCGCCGCCCACTTCGTCATCATGGAGCTGCGCCTGCCGCGCGCCCTCACCGGCGCCCTGGTCGGCGCCGCGCTGGCCCTGTCGGGCGCGATCATCCAGTCGATCGCGCGCAATCCCCTGGCCAGCCCCGAGATCCTCGGCGTCACCACCGGCGCCTCGGTCACGGTGGTGGCCGGCGTCGTGGCCACCGGCAGCGTGTTCGGCGGCGCCAGCGGCCTGCTGGCCACTCTCGGCATCCCCGCGCTCGCCCTGCTCGGCGGCCTGCTCGGCGCGGCCGTCGTGTACGGCCTGGCCTGGCGGCGCGGCCTGGACGGCTACCGCCTGGTGCTGGTCGGCATCGGCGTGGCCGCCGTGTTCACGAACGTCAAGTTCTGGCTCCTGACCATCGGCGACGTGAACGACACCAGCCGCGCCATGGTCTGGATCAGCGGCTCGCTCAACGGCCGCGGCTGGGAGCACGTGACGCCCACGGCGCTGGCCCTGATCGTCCTGGTGCCGCTCACCCTGCTCGGCACCCGCTCCCTCGACGCCCTGCGCTTCGGCGACGACACGGTCACCGCGCTCGGCGTGCGGGTCAACCTGGCGCGCGCCCTGATGATCCTGGCCGCCGTGCTGCTGGCCGCCGTGGCGACCGCGTCGGCGGGCCCGATCGCGTTCGTGGCCCTGGCCTCGCCGCAGATCGCGCTGCGGCTGGCCCGCTCGGCGCAGCCGCCGCTGCTGTGCTCGGCGGTCATCGGCGGCGTGCTCACCACGGCGGCCGACCTGATCGCCAGGACCGCGTTCTCCCCGCTCGAACTGCCCGTCGGCATCGTCACGGCCGTCCTGGGCGCCCCGTACCTGATCCATCTGATCTGGAGGTCGCGAAAGTGAGACTGCAGGCCGCCGGCGTCAAGCTCGGGTATGGCGATCGCGTCATCGTGGACGGACTCGACCTCGGCATCGAGGCGGGCACCGTGACCACCATCATCGGCCCGAACGGCTGCGGCAAGTCCACGCTGCTGCGCGCCCTGGGCCGGCTGCTCAAGCCGCAGGGCGGCGAGGTGCTGCTGGACGGCAAGCGCATCGACAAGATCCCCACCCGCGAGGTGGCCAAGATCCTCGGCGTGCTCCCCCAGGCGCCCACCGCCCCCGAGGGGCTGACCGTGGCCGACCTGGTGGCCAGGGGGCGGCATCCGCACCAGACCTGGTACCGGCAGTGGTCCTCCGACGACGAGGGCGCGGTCGCCGCGGCGCTGGACATGACCGGCCTGGCCGACCTGGCGGAGCGGCCACTGGAGGAGCTGTCGGGCGGGCAGCGGCAGCGGGCGTGGATCTCCATGGCCCTGGCCCAGGGCACGGACCTGCTGCTGCTCGACGAGCCGACCACGTTCCTCGACCTGGCTCACCAGGTGGAGGTGCTGGAGCTCGTCCGGCACCTGCACCAGGAGGCCAGCCGCACGGTCGTCATGGTCCTGCACGACCTCAACCTGGCCGCCCGCTACGCCGACCGCCTCGTGGCCATGCGCGCCGGCCGGGTGATCGCCTCCGGCACCCCGCACGAGGTGCTGACCGAGGAGCTGCTGCGCGAGGTGTTCGAGCTGGACGCCAAGATCATCGCCGATCCGGTGGCCGGCACTCCCCTGGTCGTCCCCATCGGCCCGCTCTCCCCTCGCACCTGACCGCTCGGCGAGAGCCGCCGGGCCCCGCGCGCCCGGCCGGGCATCCCTGGGCTCATTCCTCGGCTCATTCCTCGGACAGGGCGTGGGCGACGTCCTCGTCCTCGGGGGCCAGCTCCGCGGCCCTGAGCAGGTCCTGGCGGGCCTGCCGGACCAGACCCGCCGCCCGGTACACCAGGGACCGGTTGAACAGCAGCTCGGCGGTCTCCTCCAGCTTCAGCGCCCGCGACAGGTCGCCCAGCGCCGCCTCGTTGTCACCGCGCTCGAAGGCCAGCTCCGCCCGCCCCGCCCAGGCCGCCACCAGCTCAGGATCGAGCTCCAGGGACTGGTCGAAGGCCACCCGCGACTCCGGGTAGCACCCCTCGGCCAGCTCCACCTGCCCGAGCACGCACAGCAGGTGGGCGTCGCGGGGGGCGAGGGCCAGGCCACGCTCCACGTCCCGCCGGGCCCGCACGTAGTCGCCGGCGGCCACGTGCAGGCCGCAGCGGTTGACGTACGCGGGCGCGAACTCCGGGTCCAGCTCCAGCGTGTGGTCCAGGTCGGCGCGGGCGCCCGGCAGGTCGCCGGCGGCGTAGCGGAGCTCGGAGCGGTTGTAGTACGCCTCGGGGAAGGGCGGGCTGAGCCGCATGACCGCCTCGTAGTCGGCCAGCGCCGCCTCCGACCGGCCCAGCTCGTGCAGCAGGTTGCCCCGGTCGAGGTAGTAGTCGGGGTAGCCGGGGTCGGCCTCGATGGCCCGCGTGTAGTCGGCCAGCGCCGCCTCCCGCCGCCCGGCCAGGGCCAGGAGCTGGCCCCTGTTGGCATACAGGACCAGCCGGTGGATCGGGTGCTCGTCGGGCAGGTGGGTCTCGGCCAGCTCGATGGCCTGCCGTACGAGGTCCATGGCCGCGTCGTGGCGGCCCCGGCGCACCTCGACCAGGGCCTTGCCGTTGAGGTCGAACCCGAGGTGGAAGGCCCGCTCGCGGGGATCGGGCAGCAGGGACGTGATCGTGATGGCCTCGTTGATCCAGGCCAGGGCCTGCTCGGGGTCGCGGCGGGCGTGGTCGTGGTGGCGCACGAGGATCATCGCGGTGGCGTACGCGGCGGTGGCGCGGTGCTTGGGATCGGTGCTCACGCGCCTGGCCCGGTCGTAGAGCTCGCGGGCCTCGTCCTCGCGCTCGATCGCCTCCAGGGACGCGGCGACCCGCTGCAGCAGGTGCTGCCACCGCTCCGGCCCGTCCTCGTACGCCAGCCCGCGCAGCGCCTCCAGCCCCGACTCGGCCATGGCGTGGTGGAAGCCCTCGTCGCGGTAACGGTCGAAGTCGGCCGGCAGGGATCCCGTGCCGGGGGCCGAGGGCCCTTCCTCGATCGTCAGGAGGTCGGGGTCGATCCGGCGGCGCAGCACGGTCACCAGCTCGACGTCGGTGTGGTCGGCCTCGCCGAGGTTCGAGACGGTCAGCGTGAGGGGGCCGGTGCGGGCCAGGTGGTCGTGGACGAACTCGGCCAGCCCGTTGGCGATCCGCAGGCTGCGGCGGGCGCCCGGCACGAGCACGCGCTGCTCCCGGGGCAGGTCGTCGGCCAGCGACCGGCGGCGGGCGGGCACGATGTCGCGCAGGCCCGGCGCGGCGGCCCGGATCTCGATGTCGTGTGCGGCGACCAGGTCGGGCCTGCGCTCCAGCGCAGGGGGGACCACGTGGGTGAGCAGTGCCGCACCCAGCGTGTAGGGGCCGCCGATGCGGCGGTCCGCGTCAAGAATGATCGTGTCCACGCGGGCTGCTCTTCCGTGGTGCGGCGGCCGGCGCCCCGCGGGGGACGCCGGCCCTTGGCGGTTCAGGCGTTGTGCCTAGGCGCCGCGGCTGCGGCCGGCTTCACGGTTCCTGGCCGGTGAACGACGATCTTCTTCATGGGCGGCCTTTCACGTACATGCGGGACCGAACGATCATTGATGACCGATACATGTCAACACATTGAAAAGTCGCCGATCAACATTTATCTGGTAAGGGCTAATTCAACGGTAATTACGGCGCAACCGGAACTACTCGCCCAGGATCGCGTCCACGAACACCTCGGGGTCGAAGGGCGCCAGGTCATCCGGCCCCTCACCCAGCCCCACCAGCTTGACGGGCACCCCCAGCTCCCGCTGCACCGAGATCACGATGCCGCCCTTGGCGGTGCCGTCGAGCTTGGTCAGCGCGATGCCGGTGATGTTGACCACCTCGGCGAACACCTGGGCCTGGCGCAGGCCGTTCTGGCCCGTGGTGGCGTCGAGGACCAGCAGCACCTCGTCGACCGTGGCCTTCTTCTCGATGACCCGCTTGACCTTGCCCAGCTCGTCCATGAGGCCGGTCTTGGTGTGCAGGCGGCCGGCGGTGTCGACGATGACGGCGTCGACCTTCTCCTCGATGCCCCTGGCGACCGCGTCGAACGCCACGGAGGCCGGGTCGCCGCCCTCGGGCCCGCGCACGGTGTCGGCACCGACCCGCTCGCCCCAGGTCTGGAGCTGGTCGGCGGCGGCGGCGCGGAAGGTGTCGGCCGCGCCCAGCACGACCTTCTTGCCGTCGCCGATGAGCGAGCGGGCGAGCTTGCCGGTGGTGGTGGTCTTGCCGGTGCCGTTGACGCCCACGACGAGGACGACCGCCGGCCGCTCGCCGTGCTTCTGCACGTGCAGCGTGCGGTCGAGGTCGGGGTTGACCTGCGCGAGGAGCTGCTCCTTCAGCAGGGCGCGAACCTCCTGGTGGGTGCGGCTGCCCAGCACCTTGACCTTGGTGCGCAGCTCCTCGACCATCATGCGGGTCGGCGCGACGCCCACGTCGGCGGTGATCAGGCTCTCCTCGATCTCGTCCCACACCTCGTCGTCGAGACGGTCGCGGGACAGCAGCTCCAGCAGCCCGCGCCCGAGCGCGCTCTGCGAGCGGGCCAGCCGCGAGCGCAGCCGGACCATCCGGCCCGCGGACGGCGGCGGGACCTCGATCTCGGGCTCGACGACCATCGGCTCGGCGGGCTTGACCGGCGGAGGGAGCGTGGTGGTCGCGCCCTCGGCCTCCTCGCCCGCTCCCGCGGGCCGCTTCCCCTCCTCGGGAAGCACGGGGGCCTCTGGCGGCTTGACCGGCGGGGGTGCCTTGCGCCCCGGCCTGAACAGCAGGAAGAGACCGCCGGCCGCCAACAGGGCGACGACGGCCACGATCACGATGACGCCGAGGTAACCATCCACAAGATGTCAGTTTTCCAGATCGACCGGCATGCTCATGCCCAAGGCCACACCGATCAGGCGGACTCGCGCTCCCGGAGCCGCTGGCTGACCACCTGCGTCACGCCGTCACCGCGCATCGACACGCCGTAGAGCGCGTCGGCGATCTCCATCGTGCGCTTGTTGTGGGTGATCACGATGAGCTGCGAGCTCTGCCGCAGCTCCTCGAACAGCCTCAGCAGCCGCTGCGTGTTGGTGTCGTCGAGCGCGGCCTCGACCTCGTCCATCACGTAGAACGGCGACGGCCGCGCCTTGAAGATCGAGATCAGGAACGCCACCGCCGTCAGCGAGCGCTCCCCGCCCGACAGCAGCGACAGCCGCTTGACCTTCTTGCCCGGCGGCCTGGCCTCGACCTCGATGCCGGTGGTCAGCATGTCGGAGGGCTCGGTGAGCACCAGCCGCCCCTCGCCGCCCGGGAAGACCCTGGTGAAGATCTGCTCGAACTCCCTGGCCACGTCCTCGTAGGCCGAGGTGAACATCTGCTCCACCCGGTCGTCGACCTCCTTGACCACGGTCAGCAGGTCGCGCCTGGTCTTCTTGAGGTCCTCCAGCTGCGAGTTGAGGAACGTGTGCCGCTCCTCCAGCGCCGCGAACTCCTCCAGCGCCAGCGGGTTGACCTTGCCCAGCTGGTTCATCTGCCGCTCGGCGGCCCTGGCCCGCTTCTCCTGCTCCTCGCGCACGTACGGGACGGGCGGCTCGCCCGGCACCGGGGCCTCCGGGCCGTATTCGGCGATGAGGGCCTCGGACTCCACGCCGAACTCCTCCAGCGCCCGCTGCTCCATCTGCTCTAGCCGCAGCCGCTGCTCGGTGCGGGCGACCTCGTTGCCGTGCACCCGGTTGACCAGCTTGTCCAGCTCCTGGCCCAGCTCGCGCACCCGTAGGCGGACCTGCTTGAGCTCGGCGTCGACGGCCACCCTGGCCAGGTCGGCCTCGTCGCGCTCCCTGGAGGCCAGCTGGACGGACGCCGAGAGCGCCCCGAGCACCTGCTTGGCGCCCTTGCTGACGGCCTCCGCCACGGCGGCCTGCCGCCTGCGCCTGGCGCGCTGAGCGGCCGCCTGGGCGCGTTCCTCGCGCTCGCGCCTGGCGGCCCGCAGCAGGCCGTCGGCGCGGCCCTCGATGCCCTTGACGCGCTCCTCGGCGGTGCGGACCTGCAGCCGGGTGTCCATCTCGCGCTGCCTGGCGGCCTCGCAGGCGCTCGCCAGATCGTCGCGCAGGTCGGTGGTGGGCTCGGACTCCAGCTCCTGGGCGTATTCGGCCTCGGCCAGGCGGATCTCCAGCTCGGCCAGCTCCTCCAGCCGCTCGGCGCGCCCCTCCTCCGCCCTCGCCACGCTCGCGGCCAGGCGCTCGCCCTCGTCGCGGGCCGCGTTGGCGGCGGCCTCGATCTGGGCCAGCCGCTTGGCCGCCGCCGCGTTGCGCTGGTCGGCCTCCCGCTGGCGGCCCCTGACCTGGTCGAGCGCGCCCTGGGCGGCGCTCACGCCGGCCTGGGCGGTGGTGACGGCCGTCTGTGCCTCGCTGACGTGGGCCTGGGCGGCCTCCAGGGCGGTCTGCGCGGCCTGCTCGCCGGCGATCGCCTCGTCCAGCGCCGTGGCGCTCTCCTCGGCCCTGGCCTCGGCCTCCTCCAGGTCCCTGACGGCCTGGTCGAGCGCCGCCCGCACCTGGAGCACGGAGGTGCCGCCCTCGGACCCGCCGGTGGTCACGTGGGCGCCCACCAGGTCGCCCTGCGTCGTGACGGCACGCAGCCGGGGGTGGCGGTCGACGACGGTGCGGGCCGTCTCCAGGTCGTCCACCACCACGACGTCGGCCAGCACGTGCTCCAGGGCAGGACGCAGGTGGTCGGGCACCGTCACCAGGTCGGCCGCCCACCGGCCACCGCCGGGAGCCGCCGCGCGCGTGCTCTGCCCCCGGCCGGGAGCCGCCGCGCCTCCTTCACCGTCCGTGCCGCCGCCGAGCGCCACCAGGAGGGTGGCCTGGCCCGAGCCCTGGGTGCGGAGCAGCTCCAGGGCCTCCACGGCGGTGTCGAGGGTCTTGACCGCGATCGCCTCGGCGACGGGCCCCAGCACGGCCGCCACCGCGGGCTCGGCCCCGGGCGTCACCTGCATCGAGGCCGCCAGCGGCCCCAGCACCCCGCCCAGGTCGGCCTCCAGCAGCGCCGCCCCGCCGTCGCCCTTGGCCAGCCCCAGCTCCAGCGCGTCACGGCGGGCGGCCAGGGCCGCCACCGAGCGCTGCGTCTCCTGGTCGGTGGCGCGGGCGGTGCCCACGCCCGCCTTGGCGGCCTGCAACGCGGCGCGCGGCGCGTCGAGGCCGGACTTGGCCTCCTCCAAGGCCGCCCGCGCCTCGTCGGCCGCCGCCCTGGCCTCCTCGACCACGGCCTGCGCGGTGGCCAGCTCCTCGGTCAGCGCCGGATCGACGGCCGGCTCCTCCAGCCGCTGGGCCTCCAGGTCCTCCCTGGCCCGCCGCTCGCGCTCGGCCGCGCCGGCCACGGCCTGCTGGAGCCGCCCGATCTCCTCCTCGGCGGCCCGGGCCCGGCTGCGTACGGAATCGACCTGGCCGCGCAGCTTGGCCAGGCCCTCGCGGCGGTCGGCGGCGGCCCTGGCGGCCAGCGCGAGCCGCTGCTCCTCGGCGCTCAGCCCGGCCTCGGCCTCGGCCCGCCGCTGGACGGCCTCCTCCAGCAGCTCCTCCGCCTGCTCCAGCTCGGCCTTGAGGATCAGCTCCCGCTCGCGCACCTCGGCCGCCTCGCGTTCGAGGTCCTCGGGATCGCGGCCGCGGCGCTCGATGGCGGCGGCGTCGAGAGCGTGCCGGTGGCGCTCCGAGGCGAGCTGCTCCAGGCCGGTGATGCGCTCGCGCAGGGACGAGAGCCTGAAGTAGGTCTCCTGGGCGGCCGCCAGCCGCGGCTGGGTCTCGGCCTCGGCGGCCTCCAGCGCCGCCTCGCGCTGCTGCCCCTCCGCCAGCTCGGTCTCGACCTGGTGTCGCCTGGCCGTGATCGCGGCCTCGTCGGCCGCCTCGCGCTCCAGCGTGGCGCGCAGGATGCACACGTCGTCGGCCAGCAGGCGCAGGCGGGCGTCACGCAGGTCGGCCTGGATGACGGCGGCCTTGCGGGCGATCTCCGCCTGGCGGCCCAGCGGTTTGAGCTGGCGGCGCAGCTCGGTGGCGAGGTCTTGGACCCGGGTCAGGTTGGCCTGCATGGCGTCGAGCTTGCGCAGCGCCTTTTCCTTGCGCTTGCGGTGCTTGAGGACGCCCGCGGCCTCTTCGATGAAGGCCCGCCGGTCCTCGGGGCCCGCGTGCAGGACGGCGTCGAGCTGACCCTGCCCGACGATCACGTGCATCTCTCGGCCGATGCCCGAGTCGGACAGCAGCTCCTGGATGTCGAGCAGGCGGCAGGTGTCGCCGTTGATCGCGTATTCGCTCTGCCCCGACCTGAACATCAGCCGGCTGATCGTGACCTCGGTGTAGTCGATCGGCAGCGCGCCGTCGGAGTTGTCGATGGTCAGCGTCACCTCGGCGCGGCCGAGCGGCGGCCGGGAGGAGGTGCCGGCGAAGATCACGTCCTCCATCTTGCCGCCGCGCAGCGACTTGGCGCTGTGCTCGCCCATGACCCAGGCCAGGGCGTCGACGACATTGGACTTGCCGGAGCCGTTGGGACCCACCACACAGGTGATGCCCGGTTCGAACCGCAGGGCGGTCGCGGAGGCGAAGGACTTGAAGCCGCGCAGGGTGAGGGTCTTCAAATACAAGCGCGACCCCCTTCTCCCTGAACGGACTTCGGAAAAGCCTACTGGTCATCACTGCCCCACGTGGGCATCTACAGTCGCGACCACGCTTGACCAGGAATTTCCGTTTTCAGGGCAAATAACAAGGGACGCCTCTCAGAGACGTCCCTGGGTCTTGCGCTCCGATCACTCTCAGGTGAGTGCCGGCTCGCGCTCTTGCATGCGGCTTAGCGCCTCGTCGCGGGTTTGCGCCGCAAGAGCGTCATTGGTGGCCTGAAGTCGGATGAGTTCTGCCTCCAGATCCCGGATACGCTGCTGCAGGCGGCGCATCTCCGAGACCATTCGAGGGTCAGGACCGCCGACGTGGCCGAGTAGAGCCTTCGCCATGGTAAAGGGTCCTCCACGCTGAGTGACCAGACTGGTTCGCGCACTTCTATTCCGCGGGAGGGGTGCGCGTGGTACCTAACAAGAGTCGCACCGGCAGTGTGGGCGGTCAAGTCGAACGAACCGCTGCGCCCTACTGATGGGCACTCCCGACATACAACTATACCCTATTTGGGCGGTTTAACGAAAGCGGCTACCTCTCTACAAAACCGGCCAAACTACCTCGTGGTTCGCTCCAGCGTTCCACTACTCCATCCACCCTGCCCGGCGTGTCGCAACCTCTGAGCAGCTCCAGCAGCTTGACGCACGACTCACGGGGCCCCTCCGCGACCACCTCGACGCGGCCGTCGGTGGTGTTGCGGGCCCACCCGGTCAGGCCGAGCTCCAGCGCCCGCGCCCGGGTCCACCAGCGGAAGCCGACCCCCTGGACCCGGCCCCGCACCCAGGCGGTCAGCCGGGCACTCTCCCCGTCGCTCTCCGGCATCTCGTCTCCTCACGCCACCAGGGCCTCGACCGTGGCCGCCTGCCCGACGGCCGCCTCGTTGAACGCCCGGACGGCGGCCGTCTCCCGGCCCTTGACCCAGGCCAGCCCGAAGATCGACGCGGGCAACCCGGTGACGGGCACGAAGCTGATGTCGGGCCGGCTGTGCTGGGCCGCCGTGGGCGTGCAGAACAGCATGCCACCCCTGTTCAGCGCCACCTGGGTCAGCCCCTCCTGAGTGGTGGCCACCCTGCCCGCCAGCGGGATCGGGCGTCCTGAAGGGGTCACGGAGGGTGCGATCCGCTCCTGCCACGAGCGCGGCGCCGGGCCGTCCAGCCCGATCAGGGGTACGGAGGCCAGCTCCTCCACCCCGATGCCCGCCCGGCCGGCCAGGGGATGGCGGACGGACAGGCCGAGCCGGTGGGAGACGTGGTTCAGGCCCCCGCCCGTCGCCAGGTCGGGCTCGTCCACCGGCAGGAGCGTGAACGCGATGTCCACCTGCCCCGCCCGCAGCCTGCTGAAGGGGTCGGCGAGCGGGATCTCCACCAGCTCGACCGCGCAGCCGGGGTTGCGGCGCTCGAACGCGCGTACGCTGCCCGTGACGACGTCCGTCGGCGTGGCCAGGAACCCGACCCTGAGCACCCCTGTGACCTCGCGGGCGGCCGCCTTGGCCCGGCTCACGGCGCCCGCCAGGCCGTCGTAGGAGGGGCGCAGGTCGGCCAGGAAACGCTCGCCGAGCGGGGTGAGCCGCACCCGCCTGCTCGTCCGGTCGACGAGCCGCCCGCCGATCCTGATCTCCAGGGAGCGCATGAGCTGACTCACGCGGCCGGGCGACAGGTAGAGGCGCTCGGCCGTACGCGCGAAGTGCAGCTCCTCGCTGAGCACGATGAAGCACTCCAGCTCCCTGAACTCCATCCCCGCCTCCGGCTCGATCGCTTAGCTCACCTAAACCAAGCCTTCGGCCTTCGCCATTGTTCCCGCGCGGGGACCGGCAAGAGGCTGGGCCGCATGACCATGACTGACGTTTCCAGCCCCCTACGGGCGCGCTGGCTCGCCGTGACCTCGGTCGCGGTGGGCACCTTCACCGTTGTGACCAGCGAGATGCTGCCGGTCGGCCTGCTGACCTCGATCGCCTCGGACCTCGGGGTGTCGGCGGGCACGGCCGGGCTTTCCATGTCGGCCCCCGGGCTGGTGGCCGCCGTCTCCGCGCCCGCGCTGGCGGTCACCGCGCGCCGGCTCGACCGGCGCGCCCTCCTGCTGGGGCTGATGGCGCTGCTGGCGGTGGCCAACCTGGCCGCCGCGCTCGCGCCGAACCACCCCGTCATGCTGGCCGCCAGGGTGCTGACGGGGGTGAGCATCGGCGGGTTCTGGGCCTTCGCGGCCGGGATCGGGACGCGGCTGGTGCCCGGGCGGTCCGTGGGGCGGGCCACGTCGATCATCCTGGCCGGGGTGTCGGTGGCGTCGGTGCTGGGGGTGCCGGCGGCGACGTTCGTGTCGTCGTTCGCGGGGTGGCGCAGCGCGTTCGCGGCCACGGGGGTGCTGGCGCTCGCCCTGCTGGCGCTGCTGGCGGCCACGCTGCCGCCGTTGAGGCCGCCGTCCGGGCCCGAATTGTCCCCCGCGCCGGAAAAGCGCTTCTCGTGGCTCTCAGGGCCGCTCAAGGTCGTCCTCGTCCTGACCACCCTGACCGTCTCCGGCCACTTCGCGGCCTACACCTACGTACGCCCGTTCCTGGAGCAGGTCTCGCACGCCGGCCCCGCCCTCGTCGGCACGGCGCTCCTCCTGTACGGCGCCGCGGGCGTGGCGGGCAACTTCGCCGCCGGGGCGCGGGCGGCCAGGAGCCCCCGGGCCACGCTGATCGTGCTGGCCACGCTCATGGCGCTGGCCACGGCCGCCCTCGCGCTGACCGGCCTGCCGCCCCTGGCCGCGCTCGTGGTGTGGGGGCTGGGCTACGGCGGCGTCGGCGTGACCCTGCAACTGTGGATCATGCGGGCGGGCGGGGGCGAGCTCGGCACCGCGCTCTTCGTCGGCGCCTTCAACGTCTCCATCGCGCTGGGCGCGTTCGCCGGGGGCCGGATCGTGGACGGCGTGTCGATCTCCGCCGTCATGTGGACGGGTGCCGGGCTCGCGGTGCTCAGCGCGGCCGTCGCTGGCATCTGGGGCAGGAGTAGGACGACCGGTTCATGAACGCCTCGCGCATGATGGCCGTGCCGCAGCGGGAGCAGGGCAGGTCGCGGCGGCCGTACGCTTCCAGCGAGCGCTCGAAGTATCCGCTCTCGCCGTTGACGTTGACGTACAGGCTGTCGAACGACGTGCCCCCCTGCTCCAGCGCCGCCGCCATGACCGTGCGTACGGCGGCGAGCAGCTCGGCCACCTTGGGCCGGGTGAGCGTCTCGGTGGGCCGGGCCCAGTGCAGCCTGGCGATCCACAGGGCCTCGTCGGCGTAGATGTTGCCGACGCCGCTGATCAGGGACTGGTCGAGCAGTGCCCGCTTGATCTCGGTGCGCTTCGCCCTGAGTTTGCGGGTGAACTCGGCCTCGTCGAACACCGCCTCGAACGGGTCGGGCGCGATGTGCGCGATCGGCTCCGGCACGCCGTTCACCAGGGGGCTGAGCATGATGTGGCCGAACGTGCGCTGGTCGATGAAGCGCAGGTCGGGGCCGCCGTCCTCGAAGCGCAGGCGTACCCGCAGGTGTTTCTCCAGCGGCGAGTCGGAGTCCACGACCAGGAGCTGGCCGCTCATCCCCAGGTGGGCCATGAGCGCGTCCTCGCCGCCGGACAGGGGGAGCCACAGGTATTTGCCGCGGCGCTCCGCGGACAGCACCGCGCGGCCCTTCAGCCGCGCGGCGAACTCCTCGGGACCGGGCACGTGACGCCTGATGGCGCGGGGGTGCAGCACCTCCGCGACGGCGATCTCGCGCCCGACCACCCATTGCGCGAGGCCGCGCCTGACGACCTCGACCTCAGGCAGCTCAGGCACTTCGGACCTCGCCCTCTGAAGAACTCTGGGGGAACCTGAATCTCACCTTTTGGACAACGTTCCGCGGCCCTTCCCGCTTCCGGGATCGCGCGTCCCGGGCGGTGCCTCCGTGACCGCCCGGAAGGCCCTTGACGGACACTTCCGGACCGCTGTCTCCGCGGCTTCGCCGGCTGTCCGGCCGAAGGGATCGCGCAGAGTCTCCGGACGGGCGTTCAGCCCGCCGGCTGGCTCTCGCGCTGCTCCCGGCGGGCCCGGATGCGGGTCCACGCCGCCTCGGCCGCCTGCTGCTCGGCCTCTTTCTTGCTGCGGCCGGTGCCGGAGCCGTAGGACTCGCCGCCGACCCGCACCATCGCCGTGAACGACTTGGCGTGGTCGGGCCCGCTCTCCTCGACGTGGTATTCGGGCACGCCGAGCGCCTCGGAGGCGGTCAGCTCCTGCAGCGAGGTCTTCCAGTCGAGCCCGGCGCCGAGCGAGGCGGAGCGCACGATCAGCGGGTCGAACAGCACGTGCACCACCCGGAACGCCTCGTCGAGGCCCTTGTCGACGTAGATCGCGCCGATCAGCGCCTCGAGGGTGTCGGCCAGGATGGAGGACTTGTCGCGCCCGCCGGTGCCCTCCTCGCCCCTGCCCAGCCGCAGGAACCGGCCCAGGCCCAGGTCTCTGGCCACGTCGGCCAGCGCGCGCATGTTGACCACCGCGGCGCGCAGCTTCGCCAGCTGGCCCTCGGGCAGGTCGGGGTGGTTGCGGTAGAGGGTGTCGGTGACCACCAGGCCCAGCACCGAGTCGCCCAGGAACTCCAGGCGCTCGTTGGTGGGCAGGCCACCGTTCTCGTACGCGTAGGAGCGGTGCGTCAGCGCCCGCTCGAGGATGTCGGAGTCCAGGCCGACCGACAGGACCCGCTCCAACTCGTCTCTGGCGACCTCGACGGCCACCGGCTTAGGACCTGCGCCCACGTGCTTCCTCCTCGGACATCTTCACATGGCGCGTCGGCTGCGAATGATGCCCGAAAACGTGGTGGGCGTCGGGGTAACGCGTAGCCCCGGCGTCCACCACGACCGCGGGCGAACCGCGCCGCACGCATCTGAGACGGTAACGCCGACCGAGGCACTTTGGCACCCGGTCGGCATCACGTCAACTGGCGGATCAGGCGGACGGCTCGATGACCTGACGACGGTTGTAGGTGCCGCAGGTGGGGCACGCGATGTGCGGCTGCTTGGGCGAACGGCACTGCGGGCAGCTCACCAGGGCGACAGCAGTCGTCTTCCACTGGGAGCGACGGGCGCGGGTGTTGCTCCGCGACATCTTTCGCTTCGGGACGGCCACGTCACTTCTCCTGATCGTTATCTTTGTCGGAAATCAGACCCTGCAACGACGCCCAGCGGGCGTCGATCTTCTCGTGCCGGTGGGCTTCGCCGGCCTCGGCCAGCTTGACCCCGCATTCCGTGCAGAGCCCCGCGCATTCCTCGCGGCACACGGGACTCAGCGGCAGTGCCAGCACCACCGCGTCGCGGAACGTCGGCTCGAGGTCGAGCAGCTCACCGTCGAGCAGTGAGTCCTCCTCCGAGGCGTCCTCGTCGGAGTAGAAGAACAGCTCCTGCAGGTCGACCTCGATCTCCGAGGTGACCGGGTCGAGACACCGCGCGCACTCCCCGGCGAGCGGGGCCTGCGCCGTGCCTGACACGAGCACGCCTTCCATCACTGCTTCGAGCCGGAGATCCAGCTCGACTTCGGCGTCCTTGGGGACACCGATCATGTCGACGCCGAGATCCGCCGGTGCCGGGAGGGTCAGGGTCATCTGCCGCATCGTCCCCGGCCGCTTTCCCAGGTCGTGGGTCGAGATCACCCAAGGGGAGCGGGGGTCGAGGTGCTGAGTCATCCTGCTCTCGCTAGGCATGGCGAAAACGATCGCCGTCTTACAAGGCCGAAATGAAAGGATAGCAGGTCGCGCTCAGCCCCTGAGCCGCTCGATGAGCAGCTTGTGGACGAGATCGGGCACGAGGCCCGAGACGTCCCCACCGTATCGGGCGATCTCTTTCACCCGGGAGGAGGAGAGGAACGAGTATTCGGGGTTCGTGGGCATGAACAGCGTCTCCACCCCGGACAGGCGGTAGTTGAGCTGCGCCATCTGCAGCTCGTAGTCGAAGTCGCTGACCACCCTGATGCCCTTGACGATGGCGGGGATGCCGTTCTGCCTGCAGAAATCGACCAGCAGGCCGTGGAACTTCCGGACCTTGACGTTCGGAAATTCCTTGGTCACGGTCTGCAGGATCTCGATCCGTTCGTCCACCGTGAACAAGCTGCTCTTCTCGACGTTGATGAGGACTGCCACGGTCACCTCGTCGTACAGCCGTGCTGATCGGCCGATGATGTCGAGGTGGCCATTGGTGATGGGGTCGAACGACCCCGGGCAGACTACGCGGCGCAAGACGCCTCCCAGGTCTACGGGTTCCCGGCGGCGCGACCGTACCAAACGGACGCTTCGCCATATCGACGGACCCTCTCCTCAACGTACCCTTCAGGCCACATCAGCGGCTTTCCCCTGGTTTCCCTCTCGAATGCCACCAAGCCCCCATCAACCAGCCACCCGTTGTCCCGCAGCAGCTCAAGCGCCCTCTGGACCTCGTCGTCGGACACGGCGTAGGGCGGATCGGCGAAAACGATGTCGTACGGCGCGTCGGGCGCCTTCCCGAGCATCCGCTCGACCTTGTCGGCCACCACGCGGGCGCCTTCGAGGGCGAGCGACTGGACGTTGGCCTTGATCGTGCGGACCGCCTTGGGGTCGGACTCGACCAGCACGGCCTCGGCCGCGCCACGGGACAGCGCCTCCAGGCCGATCGCGCCCGAGCCGGCGTACAGGTCGAGGACGCGGGTCTCGTGGAGTCCGTACAGTGAGTCGAGCGTCAAGAAGATGCCTTCTCGCGCCCTGTCGCTGGTAGGTCTCGTGCCGCGCCCAGGTGGCACGGCCAACCGCCGCCCACCCGCCGTGCCTGCGATGATCCGCGTCATGTGACCCATTGTTCCGCATGTTCGCGCAGGTCAAGAGTGGACAAGTGTCTGCCTCGACTACGCAAGGGTGATTCACATCGGGCCGGTGGGCCCGCATGATGAGTCTGCGGCCTTCAAGGTGACCCACATGAAGGCCGACCGGCGTGATCGTGAGCCCTTCCGCACGCCGGTTCCCTCGGCACCTGACCCGAGGGTGGGCCCAGCCGGGGACGGCATTCGGGGGGAGGCCGTCCCCGCGGCTGGGGCCCATTTTTCTTTGGCGAGCCCACCTTGACCGGCCCCGCACCCGCCGCGAGGTCCCGGCGCTCCGCCGCGCCCGTCAGGTCTTCTCCAGGTATTCCGCCCGCTCGTCCTCCAGCAGCCGGTCGATCTCCGCCCGCAGTCCCGCGTTCCCGGTCAGCTCCGGGTCCTCGGCCAGGAGCTCCGCCGCCTCGTCCCGGGCCGTGGCGATCACGTCCTCGTCGCGGAGGAGCTGCAGCAGCTTCAACGACGACCGCTTGCCCGACTGCGCCGCCCCCAGCACGTCGCCCTCGCGCCGCTGCTCCAGGTCCACCCGCGACAGCTCGAACCCGTCCAGCGTGGCGGCCACCGCGTCGAGGCGGGCCCGGGCCGGGGTGCCCTCGGGGAAGTCGGAGACCAGGAGGCAGAGGCCGGGCAGGCCGCCGCGGCCCACGCGGCCGCGGAGCTGGTGGAGCTGGGAGACCCCGAAGCGGTCGGCGTCCATGATGATCATCACGGAGGAGTTGGGGACGTCCACGCCGACCTCGATGACCGTCGTGGCCACCAGGACGTCGAGCTCGCCCCGCGTGAACGAGCGCATGATCGCGTCCTTCTCCTCCGGCGGGAGCTTGCCGTGCAGCGTGCCCACCCGCAGGTCGTGGAAGGGGCCCTGGGTCAGCAGGTCGGCCACGTCGAGGACGGCCAGCGGCGGCCTGCGCTCCTCGCCCGCCGTCGTCTCCGAGGCCGCCGCCAGGTCTCCCTCGTCACCCTCCAGGTCGCCGATGCGGGGACACACGATGTACGCCTGCCGGCCCAGCGCCACCTCCTCCCTGACCCGCTGCCAGGTGCGCTCCAGGTAGTGAGGCTTCTCGGCGGCCGGGACGACGTGGGTGGTGATGGGCGCGCGGCCCGACGGGAGCTGGGACAGCGTCGAGACCTCCAGGTCGCCGAACACCGTCATGGCGACCGTGCGCGGGATCGGGGTGGCGGTCATGACCAGGACGTGCGGCCGGCCCCCGCCCGCCTTCTCGCGCAGCGCGTCACGCTGCTCCACCCCGAACCGGTGCTGCTCGTCCACCACGACCAGCCCCAGGTCGGCGAACTGCACGTGCTCCTGCAGCAGCGCGTGCGTGCCGACGACGATGCCCGCGGTGCCCGAGGCCGCGTCGAGCAGGGCCGAGCGGCGGGCCGCGGCGCCCATCGAGCCGGTCAGCAGCGTGACCGCCGTGCCCCCGAACATGCCTCCCTGGGCCAGGTCGCCCAGCATGTTCGCGATCGAGCGGTGGTGCTGCTGGGCCAGCACCTCCGTGGGCGCCAGCAGCGCCGCCTGCCCTCCGGCGTCGACCACCTGGAGCATCGCGCGCAGCGCCACCACCGTCTTGCCCGCGCCGACCTCGCCCTGCAGCAGCCGGTGCATCGGGTGCTCGAGAGCCAGGTCTGCGGCGATCTCCTCGCCCACCTGCGCCTGCCCCTCGGTCAGCGAGAACGGCAGGCGCGTGTCGAACTCGGCCAGCATCCCGTCGGAGCGCCGGGGACGGGCCTTGGCGGGCCAGGCGGTGGCGGCCTGGCGGCGCTGGAGCAGCACGGCCTGCAGCACGAACGCCTCGTCGAACTTCAGCCGCCGCCGCGCCCGCCCCACCTCCGCGAACTCCTTCGGCCGGTGGATGGCCACCAGCGCCTCACCCAGGTCCTGCAGCCCGTGGCGGGCCCGCAGGTCCGCGGGGAGCGGATCGTCCAGGGGCCCGAGCGTGTCGAGCACGACGCCGACCGCGCGCCTGATCGCCCACGGCGTCAGGTCCTTGCCCGCCGGGTAGATCGGCACCGGCGCCGACGCGAACTCCTCCGCGCTCGCCTCGCTCTCCTCGAACAGCTCGAACTCCGGGTGCGCGAGCTGCCAGCGCGGGCTGGTGCGCGACCCGAACAGCCCCACCTTCCCGGCGAACATCCCGCGCCGCCCCGGCTTGAGCCGCGACTCGGCCACGTGGGAGCCCTTGCCGAAGAACGACAGGTAGATCTTGTTGCGGTTGCCGTCGACGACCTCGACCTCCAGCCAGGTGCCGCCGCGGTTGCGCATGGGTTTGCGCATGAGCCTGGTGACCTCGCCGACCACGGTGACGTGCTCGTCGACCTCCAGCGCGTCCAGCGAGGTCAGCTCGCCGCGCTCGGCGTAGCGCCGCGGGTAGTGGCGCAGCAGGTCGCCGACCGTCTCCAGGTCGAGCACGCTGTGCAGCAGCTTGGCGGTCTTCGGGTCGAGCGCCTTCGTCAGAGGCTCGTCGAAACGGCTCACGGCAATAAGTTCTACCGCCTGCGGCCGACAGGAATCCCCGATGACGCCGCCGGTGTCGCTCGGGGTCGCCGAAGAGCGGGTGGCGGCGGCTCAGGAGCCACGGCTCATGGGGGTGGGCGCCGTCACTCCACGCCGATCAGGAGCGGGTAGCCGCCCTGCTCGCCGTCGTACACGACCAGGTCCACGTCCGGCCGCGTACGCCCGAGGTGCTCCTCCACGAGACCCGCGAGCCCCTCCGGGGCCTTCACCCCCGTGACCAGCGTGACCATCTCGCCCCCGCCCGCCAGCATCCGGTCCACCACCGTGACGGCCACGCCCTCGACCGACCCGCCGATCAGCGCCACGTCCCCGTCGATCATGCCCAGCACGTCACCCGGCCGGCACACCCCGACGCTCGTGAACGCCGCCCTGTCGGTCACCGTCACATGCCCGTACCGCGTGTGCCCGGCCGCGTCCGTCATCGCCACCACGTCGTCGTCGAAGCGGCGCAGCGGGTCGTGTACGGCCAGGGCGGCCAGGCCCTGCACGGTCGCCTTCGTGGGCAGCACGCTGACCGCCACCCCGTCCTCGCGGGCGACCTCCGCCGCCGCGGCGGCGACCGAACGGACGCCCTCGTCGTTCGGCAGGACCGCGACCTCGGTGCCCGCCTGCCTGATCGCGACCAGCATGGCGGGGAGCGTGGGACTGGTGCCGGGCGCGCGCCGTACGACGACCGCGCCGCACTCCTCGAACAGCGCCGCGATCCCGTCCCCCGCGGCCACCGCCACCACGCCCCGGCCCGCGCTCGCCCGGTGGGTGCGCTCGGCCAGGTACGTGATCCTGATCCGGTGCGGCCGGCCCGCCCGGATCCCCGCCTCGACGGCCGGACCCGCCTCGGGGACGTGGACGTGCACGTTCCACAGCCCCTCGCCGCCGACCACGACCAGCGAGTCGCCCATGGCGTCGAGCTCCTCGCGCAGCCCCGCCACCGCCCGGTCGTCGGCGTCCAGCAGGTACATCACCTCGTAACCCGCCCCGACCTCGGTCATCGGCGAGACCCGCGCGGTCGGCGCGGGCACGTCGTAGTGGCCGACGCCGGAGCCGGTGATCACCGCGGCCAGGGTCTCCAGCACGATCGCCGCCCCGGCGCCGCCCGCGTCCACGACGCCGCTGCGGGCCAGCACCTCCAGCTGGTCGGGCGTACGGCGCAGGGCCGCCCGCGCCTCCCCCGCCGCCTGCCGCGCCACCTCGGGCAGGTCGCCCTCCACTCCCTGCACGGCCCGCGCCGCCGACTCCAGCACGCTCAGCACCGTGCCCTCGACCGGCCTGGCGACGGCCTCCCTGGCCAGCAGCGCCGCCCTGAGCAGCCCGGCCCGCAGGTCCTGGCCGTCCTTCAGCACCTCGGCGAGGCCGCGCAGCGCCTGGCTGACGATCACCCCGGAGTTGCCGCGCGCGCCCACCAGCGCCCCGTACGAGAGCGTCTGCCACACCACGGCGACGTCCACGTCCTCGGGCAGCGACTCGACGGCCTCGGCCGCGGACAGCATGGTCAGGTGCAGGTTGGTGCCGGTGTCGCCGTCGGCCACCGGGAAGACGTTGAGTGCGTCGATCTCCGTCCTGGCCTGGCCGAGCGCGTCGGCGGCCAGGCGGGCCCAGCGCCGCACGGCGGGTGGGTCGAGGATCTTCATCTGCGCCCTCCGACTGTCTCCCCGACCGAACCGGGCCAACCGGGCCGACCGAACTCCAGCCCCGGATGCGCTACCGTTGTCCGAGGAGGATATCCCCGCTCGGGGCCCGGTCCAGGTGCTCTGGTTCGCGCCCATCGGGGTGGATCAGATATTCTCGTCTGGCTGGCCGGTTGTCCCGGCATGCCCTCCGCCCGGAAAGCATCAGCGGACAGGGCTACATCGACTGTTTTAAGGAGCGATACCGTGGCTTCCGTCTGCGATGTCTGCCGCAAGGGGCCGACCTTCGGCAACAACGTTTCCCACTCGCACCGCCGCACCCGCCGTCGTTGGAACCCCAACATCCAGACGGTTCGCGCGGTCGTCGGCGGCACGCCGAAGAAGCTGAACGTGTGCACCTCGTGCATCAAGGCGGGCAAGGTCACCCGCTAGTTCTCACTTCCACGAAGGCCCGCCTCCCCCTAGGGAGTAGCGGGCCTTCGTCATGCCCGGAGGCTCCTCCCTCCCCCACCGGATTCCGGTAAAGGTCCTTGGGCAGCAGGGACGGCCGATGGACCACGAGCGGCCAAAGCCCCTGCTGCTGACCGTGGTGGGCCGGGGCCGTCGGGGTCAGCGCCAGCGCCAGGCGTGGTCCACCGGGCCGATGCCGGCGCCCAGGGGGAAGCCTCTGGCGATCGCGCCCGTCACGTACTCCTTGGCCTTGCCCACCGCCTCCGGCACGTCGTCGCCCTGGGCGAGACGGGAGGCGATGGCCGAGGCGAGCGTGCAACCCGTGCCGTGGGTGTGGCGGTTGTCGAGGCGGTCGGCGGCGAAGCGGTATTCGCTGGTGCCGTCCGTGAGCAGGTCGACCGGCGGTCCCGGCAGGTGCCCGCCCTTGATGAGCGCCCACGCGGGCCCCAGCTCCAGCACGGCGTCCGCGGCCCGCCTCAGGTCGTCCTCGCCCTCCACCTTCACCGACGTGAGCTGCTCGACCTCCCACAGGTTCGGCGTCACCACGGTGGCCAGGGGCAGCAGGCGGGTCCGTACGGTCTCGACGGCCTCGGGCGCGAGCAGCGAGTCACCGTGCTTGGACACCCCGACCGGGTCCACGACCAGCGGAGCCGCGTACGAGGCCAGCACGTCGGCGACCGTCTCCACGAGCGCGGGCGAGGCCAGCATGCCGGTCTTCACCGCCTGCGCGCCGATGTCGCCGAGCACCGAGTCGAGCTGCGCGCGCACGGCCTCGGGCGGCAGCTCCCAGTAGCCCTGGACGCCCAGCGAGTTCTGCGCCGTCACCGCGGCGATGACGCTCATGCCGTGGACACCCATGGCCAGCATGGTCTTCAGATCAGCCTGGATGCCCGCGCCGCCCCCTGAGTCGGAGCCGGCGACGGTCAGCACGCGTGGAGGGGTCGAAACCGTCATGTACCCCATCCAACCACTCAGATGACGGCGCACTCCCCGCTGACCAGCCCGCAGTTCTGGGCCTTGGAGCCCCTCCCCGTGGCCGTGAACGTGACCTGGACCGAGTCCCCGGCCGCCACCGACGCCGTGAGGTCCAGGATCAGCAGATCACCGTCCTGCGTCCATTCGGCGCCGTCCACGTCCACGACCGTGCCGTCCACGGGCACGGAGACCGTCGGGGCCGGCAGGGTCTCGGCGGAGGTGTTGGAGAGCGTGAGGTCGGCCTTGTAGGTGGTCAGGCGCTGCCGGATCGTCTGCTTGACGTTGACGGAGGCGCCGCTCGCCGACTCGATCGTGCCCGTGGCGGTGGGGACCGGGGTGGGCTCGGTGCCCGACGCGCCGCCCGTGTCGTCCTCGTCCAGCGTCGAGGCCTCCTCGCTCGGCGCCTCCGACGCGGTCTGGTCGGCCGGCGGCTCGTCCGTCGGGTCCTCCGTGGGCTCAGCCTGCTTCTTCACCCGGGTCTTGGTGGGCGTCGGCGTGGCGGAGGCGGTGCGGCTCGGCTGGCGGGCGCTGAACGTGGGCGTGGGCGTCGGGGTCTCGGCGGCGGGATCGCCCTCGCCTTCCTCCGACGGCTCCTCCTCGGGGGCGGCCTCCGCCTCCTCCTCGGCGGGGTCGGAGACGCTGGGACCGGGCTGGCTGGTGGTCGCCTGTACGGCCGCGCAGCTCGTGCCCTCGCACTTGGCGGGCTCGCCGGAGCTCATGAACTTGACGCCGGCCACGGTGCCGCCGAGCACGACGGCCACGGCGGCGACCGAGAGCAGCGCCACCCGGCCCTTGCCGGCTCCCGAGGGAGCGGCCAGCACGTCGTCGCCGCCTCCGCCGCCGCCTCCGCGTCCCGACCTGCGGCGGCCGCGGCGGCCCCGGGGCTCGTCCGGCTCGTCCGCGCCGTCGTTCGACCAGCCGGAGCCGAGGAAGCCGGTCTCGGCGTCCGCCCAGGCCGGGGCCTGCACGGCCGTGGGCTCGCCGGCCACCTTGATGTCGCCCGGCTCGGGCGGCACGCCGTGGACGGGGTTGGGGCCGGAGGGGGCGTCGAACCTCGCGGTACGGTCCGCGGGCCCGTCGAAGGAGTCGGGGCGGCCGAACGGGTCGCCGAAGGGCTCCTGGCGGCCGAAGGGCGCGTCGAACCGCGCCGTGCCGTCGGCGGGCCCGTCGAACCGCGCCGTCTGATCGGCAGGCCCGTCGAACCGCGCCGTCTGGTCCGCGGGTCCGTCGTACGGCCCGCGCCGGCCCGGCTCGTCGAACAGCCCACGGTCGCCCGGCCCGTCGAAGGCGCCGGGGCGATCGGCGGGGCCGGCGAAGAAGCCCGTCTGGTCGGCGGGGCCGTCGAAGAAGCTGTTGTGGGGGCCGGGGCCGTTGAAGGGGCCCGGTTCGCCGAAGGGGCGGTCCGAGGGCTGCTCCCACTCGGGTGGGCGGGCGAACGCGCCCGTCGTCTCGAACGGCCCGGCCTCAGGACCCCTGGGAGCCGGCGGTGGCGGGAAGGCGCCCGCTGGGTCGTTGGCCGGTGGAAAGCCGCTGGCGGAGTCGGTGGGCAGCGCGAAGGCCCCGGTGGTCTCGTACGGCTCCGACTGCGGCGCGCGCGGCGGCGGCCCGTCGGTGCGCCGGGGCATCGGAGCCCACTGGCCCGTCACCTCGGGCCGGTCGGGCAGCGAAGGCCAGCCCGGTGCCTCGTCCGGCTCGTCAGGACCCCAGAATGCGCTGCCGTTCCCCCGTTCGTCCCCGTCGTCGGATCCACCTGTGCCGTGGCGGCCCATGGCTGCCCTTTCTGCCGGTTACAGTGGCCGCCAATCTTCATAACACCTTTGCTACGCCGTTGTCACAGCAATCCCACTAGTCATACCCCAAACGGGGAAAATATCACGTAAATCGGGACATCTCATCACCGAAAGTGATCCCATCCGCGTTGCCCGATTTCGCGCCCATACACCACAACTCCCGCACCTTCGACCACACGGCCCACCACCTGCCAGGCCGCCGGCAGCCGTACCTCCGCCGGGAACACGGCCGCCAGGGCGTGATCCTCGCCACCCGTGAGCACCCACTCCAGCGGGTCGGCCCCCAGCTCCTTGGCCGCCGCCGCCACCGGCTCCCCCACCGCGAACGCCTGGGGATCCAGCTCCACGCGTACGCCGCTGGCCTCGGCGATGTGGCCGAGGTCCTGCAGCAGCCCGTCGCTGACGTCCAGCATCGCGCTCGCGCCCAGCTCGGCCGCCGCGGGCCCCATCGCGTACGGCGGGCACGGCCGCCGATGCCCGGCCACGGCCTCCTGGAGCGCGGGCGTCTCCACCGGCACGCCGGCCTCCAGCAGCGCCCATCCCGCGGCGGCGTACCCCAGCCGGCCCGCCACCGCCACCACGTGCCCCGGCCTGGCCCCGGAGCGTTTGACGGGAGCCCGCCCGCCCAGGTCGCCCAGCGCGGTCACCCCGATGACGACCAGGTCGCAGCGGGTGACGTCGCCCCCGGCCACGCTCGCGCCGACCGTCGCGCACTCGTCCCTGAACCCGTCGGTCAGCGCGTCCAGCCAGTCCAGCGGCAGGTCGGCCGGGATGCCGAGCCCGACCACGATGGACGTGGGCGCCGCGCCCATGGCCGCCACGTCGGACAGGTTCTGGGCGGCGGCCTTGCGGCCCACGTCATAACCGCTGGACCAATCGCGGCGGAAGTGCCTACCCTCGATCAGCAAGTCCGTTGAGACCACCACGCGCCCGTCGGGCGCGCCGATGAGGGCGGCGTCGTCACCCGGGCCGAGCATTACCGCGGCCCCTTGGGGCAGACGTCCGGTAATACGATTTACCACACCGAATTCGCCGAGATCTCCGACTGTGATGACGCACCTCCTGACGCACACAGGGTACGGTGGCCCTTCGGCGTGATCGAATCGCCCGGGAGGACGTGATGGTGCAGGCCTACATCCTTATCCAGACCGAGGTCGGCAAGGCCGCCGCCGTGGCCCGCGAGATCTCCGGGATTCCGGGGGTCACACAGGCGGAAGACGTGACGGGGCCCTACGACGTCATCGTGCGCGCGGAGGCCAACAACGTCGATGAGCTGGGCAAGCTGGTCGTCGCGCAGATTCAGGCGGTGGAGGGCATCACGCGTACTCTTACGTGTCCGATCGTCCACATCTAAAGGTAGTCGTCGCATGCGTGCCGCCGCCGTCCTGCTCGTTCTCCTAGCACTCGCCGGTTGCGGCGGCACCGTACAGGTCGATCCGCCCGTCCCGCAGGGCGAGGCGGTCGCGGCCTGCGACAAGCTGGCCACCTTGCTGCCCTCGACGCTCGACGGCGACGAGCGTGGGACGTCCACGCCCGAGTCGCCGTACGTGGCCGTCTGGGGCTCCGGCACCATCGCGCTGCGCTGCGGGGTGGGCCGTCCGGTCAGGATGGCGCCCACCGACACCCTCCAGGAGATCAGCGGCGTGGGATGGTTCGCCGACCCCGACAGGCCCGCGCTGTTCACGGCCGTGACCGACACCGCCTACGTGGAGGTCACGGTCGGCGGCGAGCACGTCGCCGCCGAGGTGCTGGCCGACCTGTCGAAGCCGATCGCCGAGATCTCACCGCAGACCCGGTGACCGCCGCAGCGCGAGCTGGACGAGCCGGTCCACCAGGGCGGGGTAGGAGAGGCCGGAGGCCGCCCACAACTGCGGGGCCACCGACAGCGACGTGAACCCCGGCATGGTGTTGATCTCGTTGAAGATCACCTTGCCGTCGGGGGTGTAGAAGAAGTCGACCCGGGCGAGGCCCTCGCATTCGAGCGCCTCGAACGCGCGCACGGCCATCGCCCGCAGCTCCTCGGCCGTCTCCTGCGGGATGTCGGCGGGCACGGTGAGCGACATCTGGTCGGGGTAGTACTTCGCCTCGAAGTCGAAGAACTCCTGCCCACCCTCGACCTTCACCTCACCGGGCATCGACGCGGTCGCGGGCTCGTCGCCGAGCGACTCCAGCACCGCGCACTCGATCTCGCGGCCGACGATCGCTGCCTCGATGAGCACCTTGGGGTCGTGCTGCCTGGCGAAGTCCACGGCCGCCTCCAGCTCGGCCCGGTCGGAGGCCTTGGAGATGCCCTGCGAGGAGCCCGCCCTGGCCGGCTTGACGAACACCGGGTAGCCGAGCTCTTCGGCCTCCTTGACCACGCACTCGCGGTTGAGGCGCCAGTCGCGGTCGCGTACGACGACGTAGCGGCCCGTCGGCAGCCCCGCGGCGGCCATGACCGTCTTCATGTGGGCCTTGTCCATGCCCACGGCGCTGGCCAGGACGCCGGAGCCGACGTAGCGCACCCCGGCCATCTCCAGCAGCCCCTGGATGGTGCCGTCCTCCGCGAACGGCCCGTGCATCACGGGGAACACCACGTCCACCGAGCCGAGCTCCACCGGGATGCTGCCGGGGTCGTAGGCCACCAGCGAGCTGCCGCCCGAGGGCAGCGCCAGCGCCGCGCCCGTGGTGTCGACGACCGGCAGCTCGCCTTCCTCGATGGCGAACCGCTGGTCGGAAGCGGCCAGCACCCACCTGCCGTCCTGGGCGATCCCGATGGGGATCACCTCGTACTTGCTCCTGTCGATCGCATCCAGCACGCTGCCCGCGCCCATCAGGGACACGGCGTGCTCCGAATTGCGACCTCCGAAAACGACGGCGACGCGTGGCTTGCTCATGGTGTCCGAATCTACCGGGGTGTCCCTGTCAACAGCGAGTCGAGCACGCCGTATTCAGGTCTTTCTCACAACCCGTACCGCTCGGGTTTGGGCGAGCGGGACATGAGCAGCATGCCCGCTTCCGACGGAGACATGCCGTCGTGGACGACTCCGACGACGACCTCGGTGATCGGCATCTCGACGTCGTGTTTTCTGGCCAGTTCGAGCACCGACTCGCAGGACTTCACGCCCTCGGCGGTCTGCTTGGTCGCGGCGACGACCTCGGCCAGGGTCATGCCCCTGCCCAGGTTCTCCCCGAACGTACGGTTGCGCGACAGCGGGGACGTGCACGTCGCCACCAGGTCGCCCATGCCCGCCAGCCCCGCGAACGTGTGCGGATCGGCTCCCAGAGCCGCGCCCAGACGGGAGATCTCGGCCAGGCCCCTGGTGATGAGCATGGCGCTGACGTTGTCGCCCATGCCCATGCCCGCGGAGACGCCCACGGCCAGGGCGATCACGTTCTTCACCGCGCCGCCCAGCTCGACCCCGACCACATCGGGGTTGGTGTAGGGGCGGAACCACGGCGGCAGATGACAGATCGCCTGCAGCCGCTCGGCCACCGACGCGTCGGTGGCGGCCACCACGGTCGCGGCGGGCTGGCGCTGGGCGATCTCCAGGACCAGGTTCGGCCCCGAGACGACCGCCACCCGCTGCTCGGGCACCTCCGCAACCTCGCGGATCACCTCGCTCATCCGCTTGGTGGTGCCGAGCTCGATGCCCTTCATCAGGCTCACCAGCACCGCCTCGGACGGGATCAGCTCCCGCCAGGCCCCCAGGTTGGTGCGCAGCGTCTGGGACGGCACGGCGAGCACCACGAAGTCGGCCCCGTCGAGGGCCTCGGCCGGGTCGGTCGTCGCCCGCAGGCCGGCCGGCAGCACCACGCCGGGCAGGTAGTCGGGGTTGGTGTTCGCGTCGTTGATCGCGTCCACCACCTCCTGCCTCCGGCCCCACAGCGTGGTCCGGTTGCCCGCCTCCGTGAGGATCATGGCGAACGTGGTGCCCCACGAGCCCGCACCGAAAACGGCCACCTTTGTCATGCCATCACCGTCCGGCGGGGTCGTAGGGAGTCTCCGGGGCCTTCTCGCCCCGCAGCTCGGCGAGCTGTTCGGTGACCGCCGCCATGATGTCGGCGGTCGCCTCGCGCAGCACGTCGCCGTGCGGCGGCCGGCCCGCGTATTTCGACAGGTCCACCGGCGGCCCCACGGTCACGTGGAACGTCTTGCGCGGGAACAGCCTGGGCTTCTTCTCACCGTACGGCAGCAGCTCCTGTGCCCCCCAGTGGGCCACCGGGATGACCGGCGCGCCGCTCTCCAGCGCCAGCCGGGCCGCGCCCGTCTTGCCCACCATCGGCCACAGGCGGGGATCGCGGGTGCAGGTGCCCTCGGGGTAGAACAGGATCGCGCATCCGTCGCCGAGCCGCTCGGCCGAGATGCGCAGCGACTTGGCGGCCTCGCTGCTGCCCCGGTCGACCGGGATCGCCAGCAGGCTCGACACGGCCCGGCCCAGGAAGGGCACCCTGAACAGGGCCGACTTCGCCAGGATCACCGGCCAGCGGCCGTTGTTGTACAGGAAGTGCGACAGCAGGACGGGGTCGGCCCAGGACAGGTGGTTGGCCGCGATGATCACCCCTCCGGTGCGGGGGATGCGGTCCCCGTTGCGCCAGTCCTTCCTGACCAGGAGCCGGGACAGCGGCTTCACCACCGCTACAGCGAAGGTTTCCCAGGAACGCGATGGTCGCGTGGGGCGGCTCATGGTCTCCTCCAACACGTACGGGATGCGCCCCAAGTCTCCCGGTTGGCCGCGTGGGATGTCGAGGCGCGATGCTTACCCTATGAGCATCCGCTGGTCCCTGGTCATTCCGGTGAAGACGCTGGTCGCGGCGAAGACCCGGCTGGCCGCCGCCACCGGCCCCCATCGCACCCGGCTGGCCGTGGCCGTGGCCGGCGACACCGTGGCGGCCGCGCTCTCCTGCCCCCGGGTCGCGCGGGTAATCGTGGTCACGGCCGACCCGGCCGCCGCGGGGCCGCTGTCCGCACTGGGCGCCGACGTGGTGCCCGACCCCGACCGGGGGCTGAACACGGCCCTGCGTACGGGGGCCGCGCATGCCGTACGCCTGGCGCCCGGCGACGCCGTGGGCGCGCTCCAGGCGGACCTGCCCGCCCTGCGGCCGGCCGAGCTGGCCCGCGCGCTGGAGGCGGCGGCCGAGTTCGACCAGTCGTTCGTGCCCGACGCGCTGGACGTGGGGACGACGTTCTACGGGGTGTTGCCCGGAAGGCCGTTCACGCCGAGGTTCGGCGGCGAGTCGCGGGCCAAGCACCTGGCCGGCGGGGCCAAGGAGCTGTGCGTGCCGGGGATCGACTCCGTCAGGCGCGACGTGGACACGCCCGACGACCTGCGCGCGGCCATCTCGCTGGGGCTCGGCCCGCACACGGCCGCCGTGGTCAGGGAGCTGTGGCCGGACACGTGAGCCTCAGCCGCTCCGCGTGCGGCCGAGGCGGGGAGCCGTGACGACCGCGAGGTACGACAGGCCGAGCGTGGCGACGCCGGCGGCGAAGGCCCCGTAGCCGCCCAGCCACTCCCCCAGCAGCCCGCCCGCCAGCCCGCCCAGCGGCATCGCGCCCCACATCAGGAAGCGCATGCTGGCGTTGACGCGGCCCAGCAGGCGCTCCGGGGTGATGCGCTGGCGGTAGCTGAGCTGGGCCACGTTGAAGACCGTCCCGGCGGCGGCCGCCAGGGCCGAGGCGGCCGGGAAGGCCAGCAGCCGCCATCCGGGGCCGGTGGCCAGGGCGGGCAGTTGCAGGGCGGCGGTGAGCGCGCCGAGCCGTACAGGGTGGGGCCGATCCCGTGGCGCGCCGTCACCCGGGCCGCCAGCACCGCCCCGGCCAGCGCGCCGACCGCGGAGGCCGACAGCAGCAGGCCGTAGCGGGTGGCGTCGACGCCCAGGTCTACGACGAGGTAGAGCGGGTAGCCGACGGCGCAGACGCCGAGGGCCACGCGGGTGAGCGCGCCGCCGACCGCGACCCGGCGCAGCACCGGATCGCGTAGCACGAACCCGATCCCCTCCCCCGCCTCCGCCCGCAACCGCCCCCGGCCGGCCGGCGCGGCAGGCCGCTCCCCGGCCCGGACGCCGGCCAGGAGCAGGCCCGAGGCGAGGTAGGCCACGGCGTCGGCCAGCAGCGCGAACGCCGCCGTGAACGCGGTCACCAGCCAGCCGCCCAGCCCGGGCCCGGCCAGTACGGACACCTGCCGGGTGACCTCCAGCCGCCCGTTGGCCCGCTCCAGCCGCTCCTTGGGCACGATCGCGGGCAGGAAGCTCATCTGGGCCACGTCGAAGAACACGGTGCCCACGCCCAGCACCAGCGCGACCGCGTACAGGTGGGGCATGGTGAGCACGCCCAGCCAGGCGGCGACGGGGACCGTCAGCAGGGCCGCGCCCCTGACCAGGTCGGCCCCGACGAGGATCGGGCGGCGGCGCCACCGGTCCACCCAGACCCCGGCGGGCAGGCCGATCACCAGGAACGCGGCCATCTGGACGGCGGACAGCACCCCGAGCTGGAAGGCGCCCGCCCGCAAGGTCAGCACGGCGGTCAGCGGCAGGGCGACGACCGTGACCTGGGTGCCGAGCTGGGTGATCCCGTTCGCCCAGGCGAAGCGCCAGAAATCCCCCCGCGGGCCCATGACGTGATCGTGCGCTCTCGTCCGGCGCGCGGCAAACGGTTTAGGCTGGTCGCGTGCAGGCGACGGTACGCAGCTTCGACGAGAGCACTCGCTCGGGCACGGTCTTCCTCGACGACGGGACCGTGCTGGAGTTCGCCACCTCCGCCTTCGACGCGGGCCCGCTGCGGCTGCTGCGCACGGGCCAGCGGGTCAACCTCGGCATGTCCGGAGGGGAAATCAGCTACATCACGCTGTCGACTTTCCCGGTGCCGGACGCCTGAAATGCGGACGCCCGGGCCGTGGCCCGGGCGCACTTGGTCCGCTGCGTTTACTTCTTCTTGCCGATTTTCTTGCCGCCCTCGTTCACCAGCTCTTTGAAATCGGAGCCGGGACGGAACTTGGGCGCCCAGCTCTCGGCGACGTTGATTTCCGCACCGGTCGACGGATTCCTGGCCGTGCGAGCGGGCTTGTTCACCATCTCGAACGCGCCGAAGCCCGTGATCGAGACCTTGTCGCCGCCGGCCACGGCCTTCTGGATGGCGTCGATGACCGCGTTGACGGCCTCGGTGGCCGTCTTCCTGTCGCCCACCCGATCCGCGATGGCCTCGACGAGTTCTCGCTTGTTCATGAAAGTCCTGCTCCCCCAGTTACGGCACGGGGTTCCAGCTCACGACTTCGACGTAGAAACCCCTTACGCGCTCGAAAGTAGGCGGGATCGCGGGGGAACTCAATCACCCAGCGTGTTTTCCTCCTTTCGTGGCGTGTCGAACGCGTCGTCAAGGGAGGCCAGAAACGCCTGGAGGCGTACCGCCGCTCTTTCCGGATCGCGTTTGGCCAGGTCACAGATCGCAAGATAGCGGCGCGAAAGGCGTTCTTTCTCGGTGGCGGGGAGCATGCGGACGCGGCGGTGCGCCTCGCGCAACCGCCGCGCCAGTTCGTCGTCTTCTAGACGGTCGTCGGCAGCCATGGCTGCCGACCATTCTCGTACGCCACCACGTCCTCGGCGTGACGCAGGGTCAGGCCGATGTCGTCGAGGCCCTCCATGAGCCGCCAGCGCGTGTAGTCGTCGATCTCGAACGGGATGACCTCATCGGCCCACCGGACCTGGCGTTCGGCCAGGTCGACGGTCACTTCCAGCTTCGGGTCCGCCTCGACGGCCGCCTGCAGGGCCTCGACCTTGTCAGCGGGCAGGACGACCGGCAGCAGGCCCATCTTGGTGGAGTTGTTGCGGAAGATGTCGCCGAAGCGGGCGGCGATCACGGCGCGGAACCCGTACTGCTGCAGCGCCCACACGGCGTGCTCGCGCGAGGAGCCGGTGCCGAAGTCGGGGCCGGAGACCAGGATCGAGCCGCCCTCGTAGGCGGGGTCGTTCAGGACGAAGGTCGGGTCCTCGCGCCAGGCGGCGAACAGGCCCTTCTCGAAACCGGTGCGGCTGACCTGCTTGAGCCAGACGGCCGGGATGATCTGGTCGGTGTCGACGTTGCTGCGGCGCAGCGGCACCGCCGTACCGGTGTGGGTGGTGAAGGCTTCCATCTGCGTTGTCTCCTTACAGGTCGGCATAGGGCGATCACGTCGGTGCGGCGGCCTGGCCGCCTCACCGGTGACCGCGCTAGAGGTCCGCGGGGGCGGTGAGGCGGCCGGTGACGGCGGTCGCGGCGGCGACCTGCGGCGACACCAGGTGGGTGCGGCCACCCTTGCCCTGGCGGCCCTCGAAGTTGCGGTTGGAGGTGGAGGCGCTGCGCTCGCCCGGCTGGAGCGTGTCGGGGTTCATGCCCAGGCACATCGAGCAGCCGGCCTCGCGCCACTCGGCGCCCGCGGCCTTGAACACCTCGTGCAGGCCCTCCTGCTCGGCCTGCAGCTTGACCAGCATCGAGCCGGGCACGATCAGCGTGCGGGTCCTGACCTGGCGGCCGCGCAGGATCTCGGCGGCCGAGCGCAGGTCCTCGATGCGGCCGTTGGTGCACGAGCCGACGAACACCGTGTCGACCTCGATCTCGCGCAGCGGCGTGCCGGCGGTCAGGCCCATGTACTCCAGTGCCCGCTCGGCGGCCGAGCGCGCGACCGGGTCGGCGAAGGACTCGGGGCTCGGGACGGACTCGCCCAGCGGCAGGCCCTGGCCGGGGTTGGTGCCCCACGTGACGTAGGGGGTCAGCGTCGAGGCGTCGATCTCCACGACCTTGTCGAACACGGCGTCGTCATCGGTGCGCAGCGACTTCCAGTATTCGACCGCCTGGTCCCAGGCGTCGCCCTGTGGCGCGTGCGGGCGGCCCTTCAGGTAGTCGAACGTGATCTCGTCCGGGGCGATCATGCCGGCCCGCGCACCCGCCTCGATCGACATGTTGCAGACGGTCATGCGGCCCTCCATGGAGAGCTTGCGCACCGCCTCACCGCGGTATTCCACGATGTAGCCCTGGCCGCCACCCGTGCCGATCTGGGCGATGATCGCCAGGATCAGGTCCTTGGCCGTGACGCCCGGGGGCAGCTCGCCGGAGACCTCGATGGCCATCGTCTTGGGACGGTAGGCCGGCAGCGTCTGCGTGGCCAGCACGTGCTCGACCTCGGAGGTGCCGATGCCGAACGCGATGCCGCCGAACGCGCCGTGCGTGGAGGTGTGGGAGTCGCCGCAGACGATCGTCATGCCGGGCTGCGTCAGGCCGAACTGCGGGCCGATGATGTGCACCACGCCCTGGCCGGCGTCACCCATCGGGTGCAGCCGGATGCCGAACTCGGCGGCGTTCTTGCGCAGCGTCTCGACCTGCGTCTTCGACACCGGGTCGGAGATCGGGCCGAGCACGGTCGGGACGTTGTGGTCCTCGGTGGCGATGGTGAGATCGGGTCGTCGCACCTTCCGGCCGGCGAGCCGCAGCCCGTCGAACGCCTGAGGGCTGGTCACCTCGTGAATGAGGTGCAGGTCGATGTAGAGCAGGTCCGGTTCACCCTCCGCGCGACGGACTACGTGTTGCTCCCAGACCTTCTCGGCCAGTGTGCGACCCATGATCTCCTCCTTGAGAATCCTCCGACTTGCTTTCTCATATGTCGAGACTGCAGTATCGGTGTATGGACAACTCTAGCGGAGTCGGAGTACTCGACAAGGCAGTTCTTGTACTCAATGCCCTCGAAGCGGGACCCGCTTCACTTGCCCAGCTCGTCCAGGCGACCGGCCTGGCCCGGCCCACGGCCCATCGATTGGCCGTCGCCCTCGAGCACCACCGAATTGTGAGTCGTGACACGCAGGGCCGGTTCGTGCTGGGCCCGCGGCTTTCCGAGTTGTCCACCGCGGCCGGCGAGGACCGGCTGCTGGCGGTGGCCGCACCCGTGCTGATGCAGCTCAGAGACCTTACCGGCGAGAGTGCGCAACTCTACCGCCGCCAGGGCGACGAACGCGTGTGCGTGGCCGCGGCGGAGCGGGCCAGCGGCCTGCGTGACACGGTTCCCGTCGGATCGGCGCTGCCCATGACGGCCGGTTCGGCGGCGCAGATTCTGCTGGCGTGGGAGGAGCCCGACCGGCTGCACCGCGGGTTGCGCGGGGCCAAGTTCACCGCCGCCACGCTGGCCTCCGTACGCCGCCGGGGCTGGGCCCACAGCGTGGGCGAGCGCGAGCAGGGGGTGGCCAGCGTCTCCGCGCCGATAAGGGGCAGCGGTGGCAAGGTGATCGCGGCCGTGTCCGTCTCCGGGCCGATCGAACGCCTGACGAGGGCCCCCGGGCGGCTGCACGCGGTGCCCGTCATGGCGGCGGCCGAACGGATCACCGAGGCGATGCGTCGCACGTCATGATCAGCAAAAGGATGTATTTGGGGAGCCGAGTGCCTCGCGGGCGCACTAGCCTGAGTGCGTGACAGATCGCATCGAGGTAGCCGCCACTGAGCTGCGACCCCTGCTCGAAGAGTTCATCATGTGGGCGCGTGCGAACGCCCCCGGAAGCGACCCCGAGCTCGTGGGGCCCGCCGCCCTGTGGCACCGTCTCGCCTTCTCGCAGGACCTCGGCACGTGGAAGCGCGCCGACCTGCGTAACCTGCTGCTCGACCGCATGCCCAAGGTCGTGGAGGATCCCGACGCCGCCGCCGACGGGATGCTCCCGGCCGTCGACGCGTACCTGACGTTCCTCTCCCAGACCGGCCGGCTGGCCAACGGCTCGGACTCCCTCGCCGATCTGCAGGCCGAGCTCGACGACGTCGAGGACGAGTTCGTCGATCTCATGGAGGAGTTGCTGGACGACGCTGACGGCGACGAGGAGGAGGACGAGACCGGCGACCTCGGCGATTTCGAGCAGTTCGCCGACGAGCTGGCCGAGCTCGACACGATCAGGCTGCGGCCCGACTCGGAGCTCGCCGCGGCGGCCCGCCAGGTGCCGTTGGTGGCCAAGGCCCGCGATCTGGCCGTGTGGGTCGGCTCCGGCCGGCGGGTGGGCGAGGACACCCTGCTCACCGACGCCGAGGTGGAGGAGGCGCTGACGGCCACCGGGCTGCCCAGGCCCGAGACCGACGGGCCGGTCTCCGAGGCCGTGCCCCAGCTCTGGAACGTCTGGAACCTGGCCGTCGACCTGGAGTTCCTGGAGCCGGGCGAGGGCGGCACGGTGGCGGTGCAGGACGACACCGCCGAGTGGCCGTTCGACGACGACGAGGACGTGCTCGACGCCTGGATGCTGGGGCTGCACTCGGTCGACTACGGCGACCCGGAGCTGGACGACGACGACCTGACGATGGCCCTGGCCGGCCTGACCCGGGGCCTGCTCGTCCGGCTGCTGCTCGCGGGCGGCTCGCGCGACCTCGCCGAGCTGGCGCAGGAGCTGTCCGAGGCCGCCGCCGAGCTCGACGAGCTGGGGACCGACGCGTGGGAGGCGGCGGGCGACCCGCTGGCGTCCTCGATCGACTGGCTGACCGGCTACGGCATGGTCGAGGTCGAGGACGGCACCATCCGCCTCACCCCGCTCGGCACCGAGGGCGTCGTCCACCTGGTCGACGACGCCGACATCGAGGTCGACGCCCGCCCGGCGATCGAGTCCATGAGCGCCCACGAGCTGCTCGCGCTGAGCGCCGAGCTGCCCGAGGAGGAGGCCGACGCGGAGTTCGCGGCGTGGATGCAGCTGCGCGAGCCGAGCAAGGCCGCCGAGGAGCTGCTGGACGCCGCCGCCGAGGACGAGAGCGACGCGCTGATCAGGGTGCAGGCGGCCAGCGTGGTCGGCACGCTGGGTGAGGCCGCCGTCCCGGCCTGGCAGTCGGCGCTCAAGCAGGCGTCGCTGCGGCCGTACGCGGCGACGCATCTGAGCCAGCTCGGGGTGGAGGGCGCGCCCGAGCCGACGCAGGACGACACGCACTGGCTGATCCTCGACATGTGGACGATCTCGGCCGGGCTGGGTCGCTCGGAGTTCGTGAGCAGCCTGCGGGACATCGGGCCGGACATGGTCAACAGCCTGCTCGAGGTGATCTGGAAGATCCCGCACGCGCATGTGGAGGAGCTGCTCGACCTGATCTCGCAGGTGCACCCGGACAAGCAGGTGGCCAAGGCCGCCCGCCGAGCCCTGTTCAAGGCCCGCTCGATGTGACGCGGTGCTTTGAATCGCTTAGGTGGTTTGCTTTGCATCGCTGGGTCTGGCGCGCGGGAGTCGGGCGCCGGATGTGAGACGCCTCCGCCGTTCGTGGCGGGGGCGTCCAGCTTTTACGCCGACGGCGGGCGACCCCACCCGCCGCACATGGCCGGGCCCCGTCCAGGGAAACGCTCCTCCGGTTCACAGGGCCGGGCGCCGTTACGTGCGCACCGCCGGCCGACGACGTGAGAGTCGGGAACCAGCGAGGAACGAGAGCGCTGTTACCCGCGGGGCGACTACCCGCAGGGCGACACGAGGGCCGGCAACAGGCGAGAAAACGGAAGTCCCAGCACCCATGGAAAAGCAAAGCGCCCCGGGCGCGGAGCGCACGGAGCGGTAGTTGCAGACGTAGTCCCGACCGGATTCGAACCGGCGCTACCGCCTTGAGAGGGCGGCGTCCTGGGCCACTAGACGACGGGACCTTCGCAAGCTTGTGACAGTGGTAGTCCCGACCGGATTCGAACCGGCGCTACCGCCTTGAGAGGGCGGCGTCCTGGGCCACTAGACGACGGGACCCTGTCCACAAGCTGGTGTGCCGGGCCTCCCCGGCAACGCAGGTAACTCTACCGCACCCGGAAGACCACACCAAACCGCTTATCAGCCCACCAGATCGGCTCTGTAGCGTCGTACCCAGTCCCCCATCGGCCCGCGTTCCCAGAGCGGATCGAACTCCCCGAGCGGGATCGCCACCTCCGGCCTGCCGGTGACGGGGTCCACGGGCACGCGGCCCAGGCGGTCGCGCATCCAGCCGGGGATCCGGGGCGGCACCGTACGCTCGCCCCAGCCGATGAGGCCCACGGAGCGCAACGGCTGAACGCGCGCCCGCATCGCACCCGGCCGGCCGAGGCGGCGAGGGTTGGCGAGCTGGGTGTCCACGACATCGACCCTGGTGATGTCGGGCCAGCGGAGGCGGACGCGGAAGCCGTACGAGTCGGTCAGCTCGACGCCGTCGGCGGAGAAGCGGACGACGGTGCCCGAGGCCAGACGGCGGTGCTTGGCGGCGAGAACGGCCACCAGGACGCCGGTGGCCAGCGCACCGAGGACGGCGCCCAGCGGGGTGCTGCCGGTGAGGATGGCGCCCAGGAGGAGGCAGACGGCGAAGAACAGGACGAGCGGGGCGATGAACGGGGCGAGGAAGCGCGGGAAGCTGCCCGCGCGAATACGGAATTCAGCCATAAGTGCGGCGGGACTCTACCCGATGCTCTGCCCCACAGGCAGGGGCGCACCCCCCAGGCGAGCGACGTCCGACAGGCGCCCGGCCTCAAGCGCCCAGCCTCAGGCGGAGGCGGCCTCAGGCGGAGGGCAACCTCCAGACGGGTGGGGCCACTGGGTGGAGCCAATGGGTGGAGCCAGCGGGTGGACTCGGGTGCGCCGGCTCGGCTGGCGATCCCAGGGGGCGGGCTGAAGGCTGGGGTTAGTCGGTGAGGAGGCCGCGGCGGTAGGCCTCGCCGACGGCGGCGGCCCGGTCGCGGACGTCGAGTTTGGTGTAGATGTGCAGCAGATGTGTCTTGATGCTGGCCTCGCTGATGAACAGGCTGGCCGCCGCCTCCTTGTTCGTGGCTCCTCCGGCCACCAGGCGCAACACCTCCAGTTCGCGCTTGCTCAGCCTGCCCCTGGCGGGCCTGCGCAGGTGGTCGGCCAGGCGGCCGGCTACGGCGGGGGCGAGGACGGTCTCGCCGCGGTGGGTGGCGCGCACGGCGCTGACCAGTTCCTCCGGCCGGGCGTCCTTGAGCAGGTAGCCGCTGGCGCCCGCTTCGAGCGCGGGCAGGACGTCGGTGTCGAACGTGGTCAGCACCAGCACTCGCGGGCCGGTGCCGCTGAGCCGGCGGATGGCGCTCACCCCGTCCAGGCCGGGCATGCGCAGGTCCATGAGGACGATGTCGGGGGTGAGTTCGGCGGCCAGGCGCACGGCTTCCTCCCCGTCGGCCGCCTCTCCGACGACCTCGATGTCCGGCTCGCCGTCGAGGGCCGCGCGCAGGCCGTCGCGCACGATCGGGTGATCGTCGGCTATCAGGAGCCGTAGTGGCATCGAGCCTTCCCCTCCGAACGAACCTTCCCCTCTGAGCGGGTCTTCCCTTCGGGACGGGCGTCCCTCTGAACCCCTCTGAACGGACGCCCCCTCCGAACGGGATCGTCTCATCCCTCGTCGTCCGCTGGGATCGCGGGTACGGCGGCGGCGATGGTGGTGCCGTGGCCCGGTTCTGACTCGATCTCCAGGGTGCCGCCGACGCTGCGGAGTCGTTGGCGCATGCCGTCCAGGCCGAAGCCGTCAGCGGGCTCCTGCGGGGAGAAGCCGGCTCCGTCATCCCGGATGTCGAGAAGGACGTTTTCGTCCGTGTACGACAGGGTGAGCGCCGTCCTGGTGGCTCTGGCGTGCTTGGCGACGTTGGCCAGTGCCTCCTGAGCCACGCGGAAGAGGGCGGTCTCCACGTCTGCGGACAGGGCGACCGGGGTGCCGGTGATCTCGAGCCGGAGTTCCACGCCGGCCGCCTCGGCCCACGATCGGGCCATGTGGCCGATCGCCTCCGGCAGCCTGGCGTCCTCCAGCGGCCGGGGGCGCAGCGCGCGTACGGATCTGCGGGTCTCTGCCAGGCCGCGACGGGCGAGTTCGGCGGCGCGGTCGAGGTGACCGCGGCGGGACTCGTCCCGGGTGGCGCGGCCGGCGGCGTCGAGCTGGCCGATCAGCGCCACGAGGTCCTGCGCGACCGTGTCGTGGATCTCGCCGGCCACGCGGTGCCGCTCGTCGAGCACGCCCGCGCGCCTGGCCTGGTCGAGGAGCCTGGCGTTGAGGTCGGCGTTCTCGTCCATGGCGGTGCGCAGCCGCTGGACCAGGCGGCGGCGCTTGTCGTGCTCGGCGGAGACGTACCAGCCGGCCACGATCAGCGGCAGGGCGACGCCGGCGATCACGGTGAGCAGGGCCGTGCGGTCTCCAGGGGCGGACTGGGCGGCCACGTTGACGATGGCGGTGACCGTCACGCCGGCCATGACCAGCCGGGCGGGGAGCAGGGCGATGGCGAGCGGGTAGCCGACCGAGGCGAACAGGATGAAGGCCGCGTTCTCGGCGGTCAGCGCGCCGGCGAGGGCGATGAGGACGAGGTAGTGGGCCACGACGAGCACGCTTCGGGTGTCGCGGCGGGGGTGGAGCCAGGCGATCGGGGCCAGCCATACGGCGGCGGCCACGGCGAGTACGGGCCAGGGCAGGCCGGTGATCAGCGAAACGATCCCCGTGGCGGGTCCCGCATCAGGTCCTGTGGTGGGTTCCGAAGCAGGCCCGGTGGTGGGGTCGGTCAGCCAGGTGAGGATCGGGTCGGCCAAGCTGCGCAGCGCGGCGGGGCCGCGCCCCTCGATGAGGGCGGCGGCGATCGAGGAGACCGCGAGCAGGGCGTAGGCGAGTCCCAGGAAGGCCCAGCGTTCGCGGCCGTCGAGCCGGCTCATGGGGTCCAGCCTGGCACGGCATCCACCGATCGGTTGATGTCCGGCGTCAACCGCTTCTCCGTCCGGGCGGGCGATGTGGGGCGACCCTGGCCTCGGCGAGCATCGAGGCATGAACGAACTGACCCGCAGAACCGCCTTCCAGCTCGCCGCCGCCGGAGCCGCCGGCACAGCCGGTGCAGTCACCGCAGCCGGGGTCGCCGGCGCCGCCAGGCGGAAGGAGGTGACCACGTTCGTCTTCGTGACCGGCTCGAACGGCGTGGCCACCGGGGACTCGGAGCTGTCGCTGCGCGGCCACCGCACCGTGGGCGTGAGCCTGCCGGGGCACGGCCCCGAGGAGCAGCTCCACCGGGCCTACCAGGCCCCGCAGGACCTGGCGAAGCTCGCCGCGCTCCCCTCCCCGATGGCCGGGGTGACGCTGGACGACTACGTGGAGGCCACGGTGGACGTCGTGCGCCGGGTCTCCCGGTACGGCCCGGTCATCCTCGTGGGCGGCAGCCTGGGCGGCTCGACGATCACCAAGGCGGCCGACGAGGTGCCCGACCTGATCGACCGCCTGGTCTACGTGGGCGCCTACTGCTGCACGAAGCTGAGCTCGCCGGCCGCGTACCTGGAGACGCCGGAGGGCAGGACGAGCCTCGGGAGCGCCATCCTGCCGGGTGTCATCGGTGATCCGCGGGTGCTCAAGGCGATCCGGATCAACTGGCGTACCAACGACAAGAAGTTCCTGGACGGCGCCAAGGCGGCGTTCATGGCAGAGGGGACCGACGGGGAGTTTCTCGCGATGCTCAACTCGTCGCTGCCGGACGAGAGCCTGCAGGTCTCCAGCGCGGACGCCCGGGGCCGCAAGGACGCCTGGGGGCGGGTGCGGCGGGTGTATGTCAAGCAGACGCTGGACCGGGTGATCCCGCCGGCCCTGCAGGATCGCATGATCAGGGAGGCGGACGAGGCGACGCCGGAGAACAGGTTCAAGGTCTTCACGGTGGAGGGCCCGCACGCGCCGACCCACCGGACCTATCGGCAGATCACCGAAATCCTCGACCGGCTGGCGAAATGAAAAAACGGACGCCTCCATGAGGAGACATCCGTTAAATGCTGGGGTACCAGGACTCGAACCTAGACTAACTGAACCAGAATCAGTCGTGCTGCCAATTACACCATACCCCACCGTTGCGATCTCCTCGCGGAGCGCGCTTGGCGACGTCCGAAAGAATAGCCCAGCTCGGGGGGTAAGACCAAAACGATTGCTGAACCCGCGCTCCGCCGCGTCAGGGAGGCACTCGGTCGTGCCAAGCTGAAGGGGACAAAACACCACGTGGAGGAGCCCGAGCGTTGGCCGAGAATCCGTTCTTCGCACCAAGCGACCTGCCGTACGAGCTGCCCCCCTTCGCGGACGTCCGCGAAGAGCACTACCTGCCGGCGTTCCAGCGCGGCATGGCCGAGCAGCTGGCCGAGGTCGACGCGATCGCGAGCGGCACGGAGCCGCCGACGTTCGCCAACACGATCGCCGCGCTGGAGCGATCCGGCCGGATCCTCGACCGCACGGCCACGGTCTTCTTCAGCATCGCCGCGTCCGACTCGACCGACGGCATCATGGAGATCGAGAAGGAGATCTCTCCCCAGCTGACCCGGCACAGCGACGCCATCCGGCTGAACCGGGCGCTGTGGGCCCGGATCAAACAGGTGACCACCGAGGACGCCGAGGAGTCGTGGCTGCTGGAGAAGTACCGCGACGACTTCATCAGGGCCGGGGCCGACCTGTCCGAGCCGGAGCAGGAGCGGCTGCGCGCGCTCAACGAGGAGCTGTCGAAGCTCTCCACGGAGTTCGCGCAGAGCCTGCTGAAGGCGTCCACCGAGTCGGCGCTGGTGGTGACCGACCCGAAGGAGCTCGACGGCTTCGACGAGGCCAGGATCGAGTCGCTGCGCAAGGACGACGGCACGTACGTCCTGCCGCTGCTGAACTACACCGCCCAGCCCGGCCTGGCCCAGCTGACCGACCGTGACGTGCGCCGCCGGCTGTACGAGCTGAGTGTCGGCCGGGCGCCCGGCAACTTCGACCTGGCGGCCAGAATGGCGATGCTGCGGGCCGAGCGGGCGGCGCTGCTCGGGTTCCCCAGCCACGCGGCCTACTCGGTGGCCGACCAGACGGCCAAGACCGTCGAGGCGGTCGAGGAGATGCTCGGCCAGCTCGTCGGCCCCGCCGTGCGCAACGCCAAGAAGGAGGCCGAGGCGCTGGCGGAGCAGGCCGGGTTCGCGATCGAGCCGTGGGACTGGTCCTACTACTCCGAGAAGGTGCGCCAGGCCCGCTACGAGTTCGACGGCTCCGCGATGCGGCCGTACTTCGAGCTGAACCGGGTCTACCGCGACGGCGTGTTCTTCGCGGCCACCAAGCTGTACGGGATCACCTTCGCCGAGCGGCCCGACCTGGGCGGCTACCACCCCGACGTGACCGTGTTCGAGGTGTTCGAGGAGGACGGGAGCCGGCTGGGGCTGTTCGTGCTCGACCCGTACGCCAGGGACAGCAAGCGCGGCGGCGCGTGGATGAACAACCTGGTCGACCAGTCGTTCCTGTTCGGGCTGCGGCCGGTGGTGATGAACAATCTCAACGTCACCAAGCCGGCCTCCGGGCCGACGCTGCTGACGTACGACGAGGTGAACACGGCCTTCCACGAGTTCGGCCACGCGCTGCACGGGCTGTTCTCGCAGGTGCGCTACCCGCGCGTGTCGGGCACCAGCGTGCCGCGCGACTTCGTCGAGTACCCGTCGCAGGTCAACGAGATGTGGGTGACCTGGCCGGAGATCCTGGCCAACTACGCCAAGCACCACGAGACGGGCGAGCCGATGCCCGCCGAGCTGGTGGAGAAGCTGCAGGCGGCCGAGAAGTTCAACCAGGGCTTCCAGACCGTCGAATACCTGGCCGCGACGCTGCTCGACTGGGCCTGGCACAAGCTGGCCCCGGGAGAGATCGTGGCCGACCCCGAGGCGTTCGAGGCGACCGCCCTGGAGGCCGCCCAGATCGCCTTCCCGCTGGTCAGGCCGCGCTACCGGACCAACTACTTCGCGCACATCTTCTCCGGGGGCTACAGCGCCGGCTACTACTCCTACATCTGGAGTGAGGTGCTCGACGCGGAGAGCGTGGAGTGGTTCAAGGAGAACGGCGGGCTCACCAGGGAGAACGGCGACCACTTCCGCCGCGAGCTGCTCTCCCGGGGCGGCAGCATCGACCCGCTGACGGCCTTCCGCAACTTCCGGGGGCGCGAGGCGAGCATCCAGCCGCTGCTCGCCCGCCGCGGCCTCATCTGAATCCTGTACGGCCTCAGCTGGTCCTTCGCCGGCCTCAGCTGAACCGGTCGACGTGTTCGGCGGCCCACTGCGCGAACGTGCGCGGTGGCCGCCCCGTCACCTGCTCGACCGTGGGCGTGACCCGGTAGGCGTCCGCGGGCACGTTGCCGAAGACCTCGATCTGGAACTCGATCATCTCCTCCGGCACGCCCTGCGCGCGGTAGCGCTCGCGCATCTCGTCCACGGTGAGCTCGACGAAGGCGATCTCGCGGCCGATCGCCTCTGACAGGATCCTGACCTTGGCCGGCACGTCGAGCAGCTCGGGGCCGGTGAGGCCGTAGGAGTGGCCGCGGTGGCCGTCCTCGGTGAGGGCGGTGGCGACGACGGCGCCGATGTCGGCCTCGTGCACCATCGCGGTCCTGGTGGCGCCGAACGGCTCCTCGACCACGCCCCGCGTACGCACCGGCTCGGCCCAGGCCAGGGCGTTGGCCATGAACTCGGTCGGCTGCACGTACGTCCAGTCCAGGTCGCTCCCGATCACGGCCGGCTCCAGCGTGCCCGCCGACCAGCCGCTGAGCAGCGTCACCTTGCGCACGCCCGCGTCCCGGACCAGCTCGACGATCTCCCGGCAGTTCTGGAGCGGCGCGTACGCGGAGTCGGCGACGTCGATCAGGTGCACGCCCGTGACGCCTTGGAGGGCGGGGACGAGGGTGTCGGTACGGCCGAGGTCACCCCGCACGACCTCGACCTCCCGGGGCAGCCGGGCCCTGCCGGGTCCCGGGTCAGGGCGCGTACCCGGTGGCCGGCCCGCAGGAGGTGGGCGACGACGTGCCTGCCTACGGAGCCGGTGGCTCCCGTCACCAAGTAAGTCAAGACGGTGACGTCAGGAGCCATCGCGGAACGTCTGGTTCCGCGATGGCTCGGCGATCGAAAGTCAGCCGCGCAGGCGGGCCAGGGCGGCGCGCAGGCGGTCCTGGGCGCGCTCGCGGCCCAGCACCTCGATCGACTCGAACAGCGGCAGGCCGACCGTCCGGCCGGTGATCGCCACCCGCACCGGGGCCTGGGCCTTGCCGAGCTTGAGCCCGTGGGCCGTGCCGACCTCCTCCAGCGCCTCCTTGAGCGACTCCGGGTCCCAGCTGACGGCCTCGAGGCGCTCGAGGTAGCCGGAGAGGATCTCCTCCGGGGCGTTCTTCATCGCCTTGTCCCAGGACGCCTGGTCGAAGACCGGCTCGTCCAGGAAGAGGAAGTCGACGTTCTGCCGGATCTCCGACAGCACCGCGATGCGGGTCTGGGCCAGCGCCGCGACCTTGCTGAACAGCTCGTGGTCCCAGGAAGGATCGAGGTAGGAGGCGCAGCGCTCCTCGAACGTCTCCAGCGGCAGCGCCCGGATGTATTCGCCGTTGAACGCGCGCAGCTTCTTCTCGTCGAAGAACGCGTTGGACGGGTTGACGTCCTCCAGCCTGAACAGCGGCACCATCTCCGACCACGGCAGGATCTCGCGGTCCTCGCCAGGGCCCCAGCCGAGCAGCATGAGGTAGTTGACCATGGCCTCGGGCAGGTAGCCCTCCGCGCGGTAGTCCTCCAGCGCCACCTTGTCGCGGCGCTTGGACAGCTTCTTGCGCTGCTCGTTGACGATCACCGGCAGGTGCGCCCAGACCGGCGGGGTCGCGCCCAGCGCGGGCCAGAGCAGCTCCTGTCTGGCGGCGTTGGGCAGGTGCTCCTCGCCGCGCGCCACGTGGGTGATGCCCTGGGTGATGTCGTCGACGGCGTTGGCCAGCACGTAGAGGGGCGAGCCGTCGCTGCGCGCGATGACGAAGTCCTCCTGCGCGTTGTTGGGGAACTCCACCCGGCCGCGCACGAGGTCCTCGACCACCGTGACGCCCTCGTCGGGCGTGCGGAACCGGACGGCGCCCGCGCTCAGCCCGCGCTCGCGGCAGTGGCCGTCGTAGCCCTTGTCCTTCGAGCCGGTGCGCTCCTGGACCTGCTCGCGGGTGCAGTCGCAGTAGTAGGCCTTGCCGTCGGCCAGCAGCTTGGCCACGGCCTCGCGGTGCTGCGGCTCGTAGGCCGACTGGAAGTAGGGGCCCTCGAAGACCGGGTTGGTGCCGTTGATGCCGATCCAGTCGAGCGCCGAGATGATGCCCTCGGTCCACTCGGGCCGGTTGCGGGTGGCATCGGTGTCCTCGATGCGCAGGATGAACCGCCCCTTGGACTGCTCGGCCACAGCCCAGTTGAACAGCGCGGCGCGGGCGCTGCCCACGTGGAACATGCCGGTTGGTGACGGGGCGAACCGCACCCGTACGTCAGTCACGGGAGACCACCTTGTTCGTGAGTGTGCCGATGCCTTCGATGCCGACGCTGACCTCGTCGCCGATCTCGAGCGGGCCCACGCCCGCCGGGGTGCCGGTCAGGATGACGTCGCCGGGGATCAGCGTCATGACCGCGCTGACGTGGGCGACCAGCGCGGGGATGTCGTGGATGAGCTGGCTCGTGCGTCCGCTCTGCCGGATCTCGCCGTTGACCGTGGTCGTCAGCGCCAGGTCGCTCGCGTCGAGGTCGGTCTGGATCCACGGCCCGAGCGGGCAGAACGTGTCGAACCCCTTGGCCCGGGTGAACTGCACGTCCTTCTTCTGCAGGTCGCGCGCCGTGACGTCGTTGGCGCACGTGTAGCCGAAGATGACGTCCTTGACCCGCTCGACCGGCACCTCCCGGCAGAGCCTGCCGATCACCACGGCCAGCTCGCCCTCGTAGTCGACGCGGTCGGACAGCGACGTGGGGTAGGCGATGTTCTCGCCGTGGCCGATGACCGTGGTGGACGGCTTCATGAAGATGAGCGGCTCCTCGGGCACCTCGTTGCCCAGCTCGGCCGCGTGCTCGGCGTAGTTTCTGCCGATGGCGACCACCTTGCTCGGCAACATCGGGGCCAGCAGCTTCACCTGGGACAGCGGGAACCGCTCGCCCGTGAACTGCACCTGGCCGAACGGGTGGCCGGAGACCGTGGAGATGAACTCCTCGCCGGGGCCGCCCTCGACCACGCCGAACGAGACGCCTTCGCCTGTGGAGAACCTCGCTATACGCACCCGACAAGGCTATCGCCGCCGCCGGAACGGTCCGCCCACCTCTGGCACCCCCTGCCCCGGACAAGTCAGGAACCGTCCATTAATGGACCTAGAGTCCGTTTTGTTAGGCTTCAGTCGTTTAGCAGCGGTTATCTGCCTTCTAGTGAGACATCTAGGGGGTGACGGATCGTGTCGGACACGATGTCTAATCGGCCCACGGGAGCCGGTGCGACGGGAACCGTGCCACGGGCCAGGACCCAGGAGGGCGCCGGCTCGGCGACCTCGCTGGTCACGGACAAGGGCACCACGAGCATCGACGACGGGGTCGTCGCCAAGATCGCCGGGCTGGCGGCCCGGGAGGTGTCCGGCGTGTACGCCATGGGCGCGGGCGCGGCGCGGGCGCTCGGCAGCATGCGCGGCATCGTCGGCGGGGACCCGAGCGTCTCCCAGGGCGTGACGGTCGAGGTGGGCGAGCGGCAGGCCGCCGTCGATCTCGATCTGGTGGCCGAGTACGGGACCGCGATCCCGGACCTGGCCGCCGCCGTGCGGAAGAACGTGATCGGGGCGGTCGAGCGGATGTGCGGCCTCGAGGTGACCGAGGTCAACATCCGGGTGGACGACGTCCACCTGCCCGACCAGGACAGAGACAGAGATCGGGGGCACGACGGGCAGAGGACGGACGCGGGGCAGGAGCCCCGGGTCCAATGACAGGCGGCCCGGCCGACGCCGGCGCCCACCCCGGCGCCGGGGGGCCGTCCCATGTCGGGGGGCCGTCCCACGCCGGGGGGCGGTCTCGCGCCGGAGGGCCGTCCCACACTGGGAGGCGGTCTCGCGCCGGTGGGCCGGGCGGGGCCGTGGGTGAGGCGCGGCTGATCGCCGAGCGGGCGCGGGGGTGTCCGGGGGTGGCCGGGCTGTCCGGCGGGCCGTTCGGGACGGTGGCCACGTACCTGCCGGGCGAGCGGGTTACGGGCGTGTCCGTGGACGAGCGCGAGGTGGAGATCGCCATCGTCGCGACGCTGGCCCGCCCGCTGCCGGAGACCGCCGAGGGCGTCCGGCGGGCCGTGGCGGACCTGGCCGGGGACCGCCCGGTCAACGTGCGCATCGACGACATCATCGACGGCGCCATCGACATCGTGGAGGGATCATGAACAACATCCAGTGGACGCCGCTGATCGGGATGGCCGTCGGCATCGTGCTCGGGCTGGTCGGGGCGTTCGGCGGGCTGGGCCCGTTCCTGCTCGTCCTCGTGCTCGGCGCGATCGGCTTCCTGGTCGGACGCATCGCCGAGACCGGCGAGGTCAACCTGTCGGGCCTGTCCGTGAGGCGGAAATGACCGCCCTGTCCACGGTTCCCGCGCAGCGCCCCGCTCCCCTGCCGGCTCCTGAGGGACGCGGGCGCACCGAGGTCGCCGACCGGGTGGTCACGAAGATCGCCTGCTGTGCCGCCAGGGAGGTGCCCGAGGTGCGTGAGGTGAACCTGCGCGCGCTGCCGTGGGCGCCCGCGTCGAGCGGCGAGGTGCACGGCGGGCAGGCCGTGGTCCGGCTCAACGTACGCGTGGCCTACCCGGCGCCGCTGCGCGCGGTGGCGGGGCGGCTCAGGGAGCACGTGATGCGGCGCGTCGCCCTCCAGACCGGCCTGCGCGTCACCCGCCTGGACATCACCATGACCGACCTGGACGTCACCACGTCCGGACGAGGCGTCGTCCCCACCGGCCGGGAGTTGCCATGAGCGCGCAGGAGGTGTGCGCGGTGCCGCCCGAGCCGTCGGGCGCGCATCGGGCCGTGGTCGAGCCGCCGCGTTCGAGGGCCGCCGACCGGGCCGCGATGCGGGCGTTCCGGCCCCAGCGGAGGACGCCGGCGATCATCGTCGCCGCCCTGCTCGCGCTGCTCGGCCTGCTCGTGGCCGCCGAGACGATCTCGGCGCTGGCCGGCCGGCCGCTGCGCTGGATCCCGTACGACGGCCTGCTGTCCTGGGCCTCCTCGACGCTGTGGTCGGACCCGCTGGTCCTGCTGGGCTCGCTGGTGGTGACGCTGGTGGGGCTGGCCCTGCTGCTGACCGCGCTGGTGCCGGGGCGGCCGAGCATGGTGCCGGTACGCAGCGGCGACCCGGACCTGATCATCGGCCTGCGCCCGAAGAGCGTCACCCGGGCCCTGGCGCACGCGGCCGAGGAGGTGCCCGGCGTGCGCTCGGCCCGGGCCACCCTGCGCGGCCACACGGTCGCCGTCACGCCCACCACGTACGGGCACGACCCCGACAGATTCGGCCAGGACGTACGCGGTGCCGTGCTGGCCCGGCTGGCCGGGCTGGACCTCGTGGAGCCGTACCGGGTGGCGGTGAACGTGAAGGAGCGGACGCGATGAACAGGAGGACGGGCCGGGGCAACCGGTGGGGGCTGGCCCTGGTCGGCCTGGTGCTGACGCTCCTGGGAGGCTCCGCCCTGGCCCGCGGCCTGGGCGCGTTCTCGCAGGACTGGGCCGCCGCGCGGACCCCGGTCGTGGACGGCAACGTGGTGGGGTTCTTCGCCCGCAACAGCCCCTGGATCTGGTGGCTGGCGGCCCTGGTTTCCCTGGTCGTCGCGCTGCTGGCGTTGCGCTGGCTGTTCGCGCAGGGACGCAGGCAGACGCGCAGGACGCTGCGCGTCGAGGACGGCCCGACCGGCGTCACGGAGGTGTCGGCGGGCGGCATGGCGCAGGCGGTGGCCGCCGACGTGGAGTCGAGCCCCGCCGTGCTGAGCGCCGACGCGAACCTGGTGGGCCCGCAAACCCGCCCCGAGGTACGGCTGCGCGTGGTCGCCGACGAGTCGGTGCCGATGGGCGAGCTCAGCCGGCACCTCTCCACGGTGGCGCTGCCGCACATGCGGGACGCGCTGGACCGGGATCAGGTCCCGGCGGTGGCCCGCGTTAGCCTGGAGCCCGCACCTTCACCGCACCGAGCCGTGCGCTGACGAGAGGGGTCCTCTGTTGTCCGTCGTGAAGATCAACGTGCTGACCGTGCCCGCCGGGATGCGCGAGGAGCTCGAGAAGCGCTTCTCCAACCGGGCCGGGATGGTCGAGTCGGCCGACGGGTTCGAGTGGTTCGAGCTGCTGCGGCCGGTGGAGGGCACCGAGCGCTACCTCGTCTACACGCGCTGGCGCAGCGAGGCGGACTTCCAGAAGTGGCAGGAGGGCGAGGCCTTCCGGCGCGGCCACGCGCAGGCCGCCCAGGCCGCCGGCGCCCAGGGTCACGGGCACGGGCAGGGGCCCGCGGCGACGGGCTCGGAGGTGTGGACCTTCGAGGTCGCCGAGAGCACCGGCCCCAAGGAGTAGCGGCCTCAGCCGTCGAGCGGGTTGCGCAGGATGCGGTCGACGATGCCGTTGCGGACGAACGCGGCCGCGAAGCTCGACTCCTTGCGCGCGCCCTGGTCGGCGATGCACACGCTGAACTCCTTGACGATGTCCAGCCGCGGATGGCGCTCCAGCACCTCCTCCCGCACGAGGGCGGGGAGCTCGTCGGTGCGGCGGCCGGAGATGTCCATGCCGGTCGAGAGCTCCAGCAGGTGGCCTTCGGGGTCCTCCTCCAGCGGGACCTCCTCCCACATGTGCCTGATGATCACCTCGCAGGCGCGTGACCGCCGCTCGGGCGACCAGCCGGCCCCGGCGCAGAACGCCCAGGCCACGTGCCCCCCGGCCTCCTCGTAGGGCACCGTGTGGCTGTCGAACTCGGGCACCAGCCCGATGTCGTGCAGCATGGCCGACACGTACAGCAGCTCCGCGTCGAACGCGATGCCGTTGCCCTGCGCGTACGCCGCCGCCCACAGGTAGGCGCGGATCGAGTGGTTGAGCAGCGAAGGCGTGTGGTAGCGGGTGGCCACCTCGAGCGCGCCGCGGCAGGCGGGCGTGTCGGGGATCACCAGGTCGTCGAATCTCACGTGTACCAGCATGTCGCGGCGGACACGCGCTCGCCAGCCGGGGTGCGGCACAGCATCGGGCGGCTAACGAATCGGGAACTCAACTTGACCAGTTGATCGCGATTCCGAAAGCATGTCCCGCCCTCGTCTTTTTGTCCCGGAAGGAACTGGCGTGCGCCGGCTCGCGATCCCTCTTGCCCTCACGCTCGCACTCGGCGCTTTCGTGAGCCCCGCGCAGGCCGACAAGGTGGCCCGCACCGCCGAGTGCCAGGGCGACTGGCTGCCCGGCACGCCGACGGCCGAGGACGTCATGAAGGGCGAGATCTCGCTGGTGGGGCTGCCGGCGTACAAGCTTGGCAAAGACATCAACTGGGACGCGAGCCCGTACAAGAACCGGTCGTGGGAGTTCGTGTTCCAGTCGCTGCGCTGGATGGGCACCCTCGTCGTCGAGTACGAGAACACCGGCGAGCGCCGCTACCTCGACCGCGCCACCGAGATCGCCAAGGACTGGGTGGCCGGCAACAAGTACGGCGCCCGCGGCACGCAGCCGTACGTCTGGAAGGACCACCCGGTCTCGCTGCGCACGCAGCCGCTGCTCTGCCTGAGCAGGCACGTGAACGAGGGCTGGCTCAAGGACAGCCTGGCCGTGCACGCCAAGCTCCTCTCGGACGCCCGCCTGTACAAGAAGGGCCACAACCACGGCATCGACCAGGACATCGCGCTCATGGGCATCGGCTGCCGGTACGGCCGCAAGGACTGGGCGAACCTGGCCTCCAGCCGGTTGACCGGCACGGTGAAGCTGGACGTGGACGCGCAGGGCGCGCTGATGGAGCAGGCCCCCCGCTACGCCGTCTACGTGTACGGCCGGCTCCAGGTCGCCATGACCAACATGAAGGCGTGCGACCGCAAGGTGCCCGGTGAGATCGCCGAGCGCGCGGAGGCCCTCAAGGACTTCATCGCCCACTCGACCATGCCCAACGGCTACATGGTGCCCATCGGCGACGGCAGCGCCGAGACCGAGCCGAAGATGGACACGGGCACCCCGAAGGAGGAGGTCAGGGCCTACCGGGCCGGGTACGTCTTCGGGCGCACCGCGTGGGGCAAGCCCGAGTCGGCCTACTACTCGATCCGGTTCGGGCCGGGCATGAAGTTCCACGGTCACGAGGACCACCTGGGCGTGACGTACTACGCGCAGGGGCGCGACATCCTGGTGGACGGCGGGTTCCACTCCTACGAGAAGAGCTCCTACCGCTACTGGACGCTCTCGCCCGAGGCGCACAACGTGCCGACCGTGGTGGGGGCCGGGTTCAGGCCGCGCACGGCCAGCAAGCTCGTCGAGACCGACTACGGCAAGGACCGGCAGGCGTTCAAGCTGACCGACAAGGCGTACGGGGTGAGCCGTACCAGGTCGGTGCTGGTGAACCACGGCGAGGACCTGATGGCGGTGCTGGACACCGCGTCGGGCGGCAAGAAGGTCCGGAACGTGTGGCGGTTCGCCCCGTCGCTCAAGGTCGTCTCCAAGGGCGGCGGCAAGGTGGTCCTGGCGGACGGGAAGTTCAAGGTCACGCTGCTGCAGCTAACGTCGTGCGACCGGGCCGGCGGGCAGAAGGTGGAGCGGGGCGGCAAGCTGGGCTGGGTGTCGCCGACGTACCTGTCGAAGCAGGCGACCAACGTGGTGGTGTCCCCGGCGGCGAAGTCGCTGCTGACGATCGTCGTGCCGGGGACGGACTCGCCCAAGGTGTCGTGCTCGGGCGGGAAGGTCACGGTGGACGGCGTGACCTTCTCCGCCGGGCTGATCTAGCCGCAGTCCCGGCCGGCGCGGAGCAGGCCGTACGTGACCGCCTGCTCCAGGGCCTGCCACGACGCGTCGATGATGTTCTCCGCCACCCCGACCGTGGCCCACTCCGTGGTCTCGTCGCTGGAGGTGATGAGGACCCTGGTGATGGCGTCGGTGCCGTGCGTGCCCTCGAGTATGCGGACCTTGTAGTCCACCAGCTCCAGCTTCGCCAGCTCGGGGTAGAGCTTCTCCAGCGCCAGGCGGACGGCCTTGTCCAGGGCGTTCACCGGGCCGTTGCCCTCGCCGGTGGCCACGATGCGCTCGCCCTTGGCGTGCAGCTTGACCGTGGCCTCGCTGACCAGCTCGCCGCCCTTCGTGCGCTCCACGATGACGCGCCAGGACTCGACCTCGAAGTGGCGCCTGCGCTCGCCCTCGACGGTGTCGCGCAGCAGCAGCTCGAAGGAGGCGTCGGCGGCCTCGAACGTGAAGCCCCTCGACTCCAGGTCCTTGACCCGCTCCACGAGCGTCTTGGTGTGCTCGGGGGTCAGCTCGTAGCCCAGCTCGCGGCCCTTGAGCTCCACCGACGCGCGGCCCGCCATGTCGGAGACCAGCATGCGCATGTCGTTGCCCACCTGGGCGGGGTCGATGTGCTGGTAGAGGTTGGGGTCGACCTTGATGGCGCTGGCGTGCAGGCCGGCCTTGTGGGCGAAGGCGGACATGCCGACGTAGGGGGCGTGGGAGTTGGGGGTGACGTTGGTGACCTCGGTGATCGCGTGGGCGATGCGGGTCATGTCGGCCAGCGCGCCCTGGGGCACGAGGTCGAAGCCGCGCTTGAGCTGCAGGTTCGCCACGACCGTGAAGAGGTTGGCGTTGCCCGAGCGCTCGCCGTAGCCGTTGGCGCAGCCCTGTACGTGCGTGGCGCCCGCCTTGACGGCGGCCAGCGTGTTGGCCACGGCGCAGCCCGTGTCGTCGTGGCAGTGGATGCCGACCCGGGCGCTGGTGCGTACGGCGTCGAGGACGATCTCGGCCAGCTCGTCGGGGAGCATGCCGCCGTTCGTGTCGCACAGGGCGATGACGTCGGCCCCGGCTTCGGCCGCGGTCCTGAGGACCTCCAGCGCGTAGGCTGGGTTGGACTTGTAACCGTCGAAGAAGTGCTCGGCGTCGAGGAAGACTCGCTGTCCCTCCGCACGGAGGTGGGAGACCGTGTCGCGGATCATCGCGAGGTTCTCCTGGAGAGTCGTGCGGAGGGCCAGCTCCACGTGCCGGTCGTGACTCTTGGCGACAAGGGTCACGATCGGCGCGCCGGATTCGCGCAACGCGGCTACCAATGGGTCGTCGGCTGCCTTGACACCTGCCCGGCGGGTCGCGCCGAACGCGGCTAGTTGCGCGTGCTTCAGATCGAGCTCTGTTCGAGCTCGTCTGAAGAACTCTGTGTCCTTGGGGTTGGCGCCCGGCCAGCCCCCTTCGATGAAGCCGACGCCCAGGCTGTCCAGGTGACGCGCGACGGCGAGCTTGTCGGCGACCGTGAGGTTGAGTCCCTCTTGTTGTGCGCCGTCACGCAGCGTCGTGTCGTATACGTGGAAGCGGTCGTCGGCCATGAGTCTCTCTTCTCTCTGGAAGAAGGTTTGTGGTGTCCGGGAAAACAAAAAGACCCCTCACGGACGTGAGAGGTCTGCGCGCTGGCGGTGTCCCTGTGTCAGCCAGCGCGCCTGCCGATAATGAGCAGACCGTAGAACATGGTGCCGCCCAGTCTGCCACATGAATTCACCATTCGGCACACCGGTCTCACGTCCTGGGACACCGCACGTCACACCTGGGCCTCAGACCTGGACCCCGTCGCCTCCCGTGATGGCCTGCTCGAGCGCCACCGGGTCGAACGCCTCGTTGCCCAGCAACCGCCCGTCGAGCAGCACGGTCGGCGTGCCCTCCAGCCGGATCTTGGCCGTCTCCGCCACGTGCGCCTTCGCGTACGACTGCGACGTCACGCACGAGTCCACCGAGGCCCCGGCCTTCCTGGCGGCCTTGGCCAGCTCCTCGACGGTGAACCCGGAGGCCTCGCCGTGCGGCGCGGGCTGCATGGCGTACACCTCGTCCCTGAACGTCAGCCAGTTCGCCTCCGGGACGCAGCGGGCGGCCGCCGCGGCGCGGATGGAGTTGGAGCGCATGGGCTCGTCCTGGAAGATCGTCACGGCGTGGAAGACGACCTTGACCTTCCCCTCCCGCGCCAGCTTCTGGATCGTGCCGTCCACCTTGGCATGCATGTCCTTGCAAATGGGACAGTCGAAGTCCTCGAACACGTCCAGCACGGGAGCCTCGCTCGCCAGGTCGGCCAGGATCATCGAACCGTCCGCCTGCCGGGTCAGCGTCACCCCCTCGGACGACACACCGGTCCCCGAGAAGAACGACAGCGCCCCGAGCACGACGATCGCCACGAACGCCGCCGCCACCGCCATCAACCGCTTCATCATCAGCCCACTCTCACCTCGTCGATCGCGCAGACCCTATCCGAAGGGGAAACAATGGCCGCATGAAGGCATACCTCCTTGACTCTGCCGTAGCGAGATACGTGTTCGAGCACACCACTCCGCCCGACCCCCTGCTGGAGCAGCTGGAGAAGGAGACGGCCGAGATCGCGGGCGAGAACGCGGCCATGCAGATCTCCCCCGACCAGGGCCGATTCCTCACCATGATCACGCAGCTCATGGCGCCCCAGGTGGTCGTGGAGGTGGGCACGTTCACCGGATACTCGTCCGTGTGCATCGCCCGCGGGCTGTCCGGCGGCACCCTGCACTGCTTCGACATCAGCGAGCGGTGGACGTCCGTGGCCCGCCGCTACTGGCACGAGGCGGGGGTGGCCGACCGGGTGACGCTCACGATCGGGCCCGCCAAGGAGACGCTCGCCACCTTCGACCAGACGGTCGACCTGGCCTTCATCGACGCCGACAAGGGCAGCTACCCCGCCTACTACGAGCTGCTGATGGACCGGCTGCGGCCGGGCGGGCTGCTGCTGGCGGACAACACGCTGCGCAGGGGCTGGGTGGCCGACCCGGCGCACGAGGAGACCACGACGGTCGAGATACGGCAGTTCAACGACCTGGTGATCGCGGATCCCCGGGTGAGCGTGCTCATGCTGCCCGTGGCCGACGGGATGACGATGATCAGGAAGAACTAGCGCGGGCCCTCGGGGCGGGCCTGCCGCCCCGAGGGAACACGATCAGACGATCTTGTGGATCCAGTTGTGGGCGTCGGGGCGGGCGCCGTACTGGATGCCCACCAGCTCCTCGCGCACCCGCATGGTGACCGGGCCGGGCGTGCCGTCGGCGACGGTCCAGGAGCGGTCGGCGCCCTTCACCACGCCCACCGGCGTCACGACGGCGGCCGTGCCGCACGCGAACACCTCCGTGAGCTCGCCCGACTCGCACGCGGACTGCCACTCGTCCACCGAGACGAGGCGCTCCTCGGTCTCCAGGCCCAGGTCGCCGGCCAGCTCCAGGATGGACTCCCTGGTGATGCCGGGCAGCAGCGTGCCGGTGAGCTCGGGGGTGACGAGCTTGTTGCCGAAGACGAAGAACAGGTTCATCCCGCCCATCTCCTCGACGTACTTGTGCTCGCCCGCGTCCAGCCACACCACCTGGTCGCAGCCGTTCTCCACCGCCTGCCGCTGCGCGACGAACGCCGCGGCGTAGTTGCCGCCGCACTTGGCGAAGCCGGTGCCGCCCGGGGCGGCCCGCGTGTACTCGGTGGACAGCCAGACGGAGACGGGCTTGATCCCGCCGGTGAAGTAGGAGGCCGCCGGCGAGGCGATGACCATGTACTTGTACGTCTTCGACGGGTAGTTGACCCCGAGCCCCGCCTGGGTGGCGATCATGAAGGGGCGCAGGTAGAGGCTGTGACCCTCGGTGGTGGGCACCCACTCCTTGTCGGTCTCGACGAGGAGCTCGAGCGAGTCGACGAACGTCTCCTCGGGCAGCTCGGGCATGGCCATGCGCAGCGCCGAGCGGTTGAAGCGGGAGGCGTTCGCGTACGGGCGGAACGTCACGATCGAGCCGCTGATCTGGCGGTAGGCCTTCAGGCCCTCGAACAGCTCCTGCGCGTAGTGGAAGACCGAGGTGGCCGGGTCGAGCGAGAGCGGCCCGTACGGCATGAGTCGGGCGTCGTGCCAGCCCTGCCCCTCGGTGTAGTCGATCGAGATCATGTGATCCGTGAAGGTCTGCCCGAAACCGGGGTTCGCCAGTACCTGCTCCCGCTCGGCCGCGGTGCGAGCGTGGTCGGATAGCTGCACGTCGAAGCTGAGCTTCTGAGCGATGGTCATGACGGAGGTCCTTCTCTCTGCGATCTACCGAAATCTACCGGAATCTGCCCACTGTCTGCGGATCTGCGAGCCGGTGGCGGTGAGCGGCCGTGGCCGGGAGGGCAGTCCGTACTTCCTATTGTCTCGCCATATGGGATGGCAAGCGGCCAATGGGGGTGATAAGCCCATTCCACGACCGGAACGCGGACGCGAAAAAGCGCCTGGCGAGTCCTCTCGGACCGCCAGGCGCTGTTTCGGGGCTAGGCGGTCCTAGCCGGATACTCGCGCGGTGATGTCGTCGCCGATCTCGGTCGTGGTGCGGCCGGCCCAGCCGGCGAGGCGCTCCACGATGTCGTCGGCGACCGCCTGCTCGACCCTGGCCGCCTCGGCGTGCAGGCCCAGGTGGTCGAGGAGCATGGCGACGGACAGGATGGTCGCGGTGGGGTCGGCCTTGCCCTGGCCGGCGATGTCGGGCGCGCTGCCGTGGACCGGCTCGAACATGCTGGGCGTGGTCCGCTCAGGGTTGATGTTGCCGCTGGCGGCCAGGCCGATGCCGCCCGCGACGGCCGCGCCGAGGTCGGTGATGATGTCGCCGAACAGGTTGTCGGTGACGACCACGTCGAAGCGCTCCGGCTGGGTGACGAAGAACATCGAGGCCGCGTCGATGTGGCTGTAGTCGGTGGTGACCTCGGGGTATTCCTCGGCCACCCGGTTGACCGTGCGCTGCCACAGGTCGCCGGCGTAGGTGAGGACGTTGGTCTTGTGGACGAGGGTCAGCTTCCTGCGCGGCCGCGACTTGGCCTTCTCGAACGCGTAACGCACCACGCGCTCGACACCGTGGGCGGTGTTGAGCGACTCCTGGGTGGCGATCTCGTGCGGCGTGCCGCGCCGCATGGTGCCACCGGTGCCGGCGTAGAGGCCCTCGGTGCCCTCGCGGACGACGATCATGTCGATGTCCTCGGCGGGCGTGTCGGCCAGCGGGGTCTCGACCCCGGGGAACAGCTTGACCGGCCGCAGGTTGACGTAGTGGTCGAACTCGAACCGGAGCCGCAGCAGCAGGTCGCGCTCAAGGACGCCCGGCGGCACGCTGGGGTCGCCGATGGCGCCGAGCAGGATCGCGTCGTAGCCGCGCAGCTCGTCGAGCACCGCGTCCGGCAGCGTCTCGCCGGTGCGGTGATAGCGTGCGGCGCCCAGGTCGTAGTGCGTGGGCTCGATCTTCGTGCCTACGGCCTCCAGGACCTTGAGTCCTTCGGCCACGACCTCGGTGCCGATGCCATCCCCGGGGATGACGGCCAAGCGGATGTTACGCGACTCCATGGGCGGTACCTTACCGGCTCGTCTCGTCTGACGAACACATCATCTCATTTTTCGGACGTCCGGTTTTGAGGCATTTGCGACCTTTTGACCGTTTCGTTAGAGTCCGTCTGGCCTAATCCACGCAGCCGCTGCGTGGAGCCGGGGACCCAACTTTCCCCCAGGGGCGAATCGGCACCGCCGTAGGGCCGTCTTCCAGGCCCGAGCCCGTCAGCTAACCCGGTCGGCCGCATGGAAGGACAGTGTTCTGTCTCGCATCGCCATTGCCCTGGCGGCCGGTGTCGCCGGGCTCATCCTGGCCACCCCAGCCGCCCAGGCCGCCACCGACGGACCCCGGGCCACCACGGACAAAGACACCACCACCCTGACCGGCGCCGAGATCAAGCGCATCCAGGAGGCGCAGGCCCCCACGCCCGCCTGGAAGATCGCCCTCGACTACGCCATGGACAAACGCGGCACCCCGTACGTCTGGGGCGGGACCAGCAGGAGCGGGTACGACTGCTCCGGGCTCATGCTCAGGTCCTACGAAGCCGCGGGCATCGAACTGCCGCGCACCGCCCGCGAACAGTACGGGGCATTTTCCAGGAAAATCGCATGGAACGATCTAGAGCCCGGTGACCTGGTGTTCTTCAGCAACCTGGGTCACGTGGGGATGATCTCGAAGCCCGGCTACATGGTGCATGCGCCGCGCACGGGCGACGTCGTGAAGGAGGAGAAGCTTTCGACCTGGCGCAGACAGGCGTTCGTGGGAGCGGTCCGGCCGGATCCCAAGGGCGTGCGCCAGTGGACCGAGGTGCTGAAGCAGCGCCGGTCCTCCGCCCCGGCCACGCTCACCGCCACCCTCTGAGAAGCCGAGAGCGGCCCCGCGAGCCCGGGGCCGCTCTCTTTCAGGTCGCCTCAGGGGCTCTCTTCCAGGTCGTCAGGGCACGATCGGGGCGGCCAGGCGCTCCACGAAGCAGGGGTTCGGGTACTGCTCGGCGAGGTCCAGCGGCTCGCCGTGGAAATGACCGTGGATCTGGACATCGACGGGGTCGAAGATCCGCGGGCACGGGACGTCCGGGCGGAACCGGATCTGGTCGAGGTCACCGCCGATCTCGCGCAGCCTGTCGCAGGCGGCGAACGGGTCGGGGTGGTTACCGTCGTCCGGGTCGCAGATCAGGACCCAGCGCTGGGCCACACCACCGTGGTACTTGGTGATGGTCAGCTCGGCCGCCTGCGCGTGGGCGGGAGCGGCGAGCAGGGCCGCGGTGGCCAGCGCGGGGACGGCGACGGCGACGGCGCGGCGGATCGCGGTCAGGGAAGCGTGCATGGGGGGAACCTCCTCATGGAATGGATACGCAGCGCGACGCTACCAGCACTCTCCGTATCCACAACGGCAGGTGTCCGTACCCCCTGTCCCAGGCGTAGCGTGGCGGCGGATCGACCACGACTTCACCGGGACGGGCATCGGACCCGGCGGCGCCAGGCCGTGGCGCTCAGCCGCCGTCGGTCAGCTGGTACGACGTGGGCTACTCGGAGGTCATCGAGCTGCGCGACAGGCTGTTCCCCGGGCGCGCAGGCCACGCCACGATCGGGTCATCGGTCACCGATCTGGCGTGGCTGGAGCGGGTCCCCGGCGACGCTCCCGCGCTGGTGGTCACCGAGGGCCTGCTCTACTACCTCGACCCGGCCGAGGGCGCCGCGCTGCCGCGGGCGATCGTGGAGCGCTTCCCGGGCCGGGCCTGTGGCGGTGAGCGCGTTCGACCTCGACGGATTCGACCGCCTGTCGATCACGCACCGCATCTCGGCCTGGATCGTCGGCGCCCTGCCGGCGATGAGGCGGACGGCCGTGTTCTACCGGCTGGAGTTCTGAGGGGCGCCGCCGTTGTCGCGGCGGTCCAGCGCGGTCTGGACGGCCTCGGCCGCCTCGTCGTCGTGGTCTTCGGCACGGTTCCAGGCATACATCTCGTACATGGGATTCATCTCTTCTCGCGGGCGCGTTCCAGAATTCCTGAAGGGGGAAGCCGGACTCCGGTCGCGAATCCGACCGGGCCTGATCTCGTGGTCCGGGTCACGGACCGGACGAAGGGACTTAGTGGCCGACGCCAACGCCGCTCTCCGCGGCGGGTCGTCGACCTGCCCTAACAGGCCCCGCCGCGGCAGGTAATGAGTACGAGAACCTGGCGCATTACCCGTCACAGTACCCGAGCATGCTGCTTGGATGTCCTACTATCTCGCATCGTGAGACGCAAGGGGGCCGTCACCCAAGACGGGTGACGGCCCCCGGCCGGTGTGGGAGGTCAGTCCTCCAGGTCCACCGAACGGCCGCTCTCGGCGCCGATCTCGGCCCCGATCTGCTCGACGACCTCGGCGGGGATGGCGGAGTCGACGGTCAGCGCGATGAGCGCCTTGCCGCCCTTGACGTCACGGGCCACCTGCATCGAGGCGATGTTGATGTTGTGCTCGCCGAGCAGCCTGCCCACCACGCCGACGATGCCGGGACGGTCGGTGTAGGTGTAGAAGCACAGGTGGGCCGTCGGCTCGATCTCCATCTCGTAGCCGTTGACCTCGACGATCTTGGTGATCTGGCGCGGCCCGGAGAGCGTGCCGGAGACCGAGACCGTACGGCCGTCGGCGAGCACGCCGCGCACGGTCACCACGTTGCGCCAGTCGGGGCTCTCGGAGCTGGTCACCAGCTCGACGGTGATGCCGCGGTCCTTGGCCAGCAGCGGGGCGTTGACGTAGGTGACCTGCTCCTCGATCACGTCGGCGAACACGCCCTTGAGGGCGGCCAGCTCGATCACCCGCACGTCCTGGGAGGCGATCTCGCCGCGCACCTCGACGTCGAGCTTGGTGGCGACCTCGCCGGCCAGCGCGGTGAAGACCCGGCCGAGCTTCTCGGCCAGCGGCAGGCCCGGCTTGACGTCCTCGGCGACCGCCCCGCCCTGGACGTTGACGGCGTCGGGCACGAACTCGCCCGCCAGCGCCAGCTTCACGCTCCGCGCGACCTGGGTGCCGGCCTTCTCCTGGGCCTCGTGCGTGGAGGCGCCCAGGTGCGGCGTGGCGACGACCTGGTCCAGCTCGAACAGCGGGCTGTCGGTGCACGGCTCCTTGGCGAACACGTCCAGGCCGGCTCCCGCGACCCGGCCCTCCTTGATCGCCGAGTAGAGCGCGCCCTCGTCCACGATCCCGCCGCGCGCGACGTTGACGATCCGGACGGACGGCTTGACCTGGTGCAGCTCCCGGTCGCCGATGAGCCCGAGCGTCTCCTTGGACTTGGGCAGGTGAACGGTGATGAAGTCGGCCTGCTTGAGCACCTCTTCGAGGCTGAGCAGCTTGACGCCCATCTGCGCGGCGCGGGCCGGCGGCAGGTAGGGGTCGTAGGCGATCAGCTCGACGCCGAACGGCTGCAGCCGCTGCGCCACGAGCTGGCCGATCTTGCCCAGGCCCAGGATGCCGACGACCTTCTCGTCGAGCTCGACACCGGTGTACTTGGAGCGCTTCCACTCCCCGTTCTTCAGCGCGGCGTGGGCCTGGGCCGTGTTGCGGGCGCTGGCCAGGATGAGGGCGATGGTCTGCTCGGCGGCGCTGGTGATGTTGGAGGTCGGCGCGTTGACGACCATGACACCGGCCTTGGTGGCCGCCTCGACGTCGACGTTGTCGAGGCCGACGCCGGCGCGCGCGACCACGCGCAGCTTGGGCGCCGCGGCGATGGCCTCGGCGTCGACCTGCGTGGCCGAGCGGACGATCAGCGCGTCCACCTCGGCGAGGGCGGGCAGCAGCTGGGAACGGTCGGCGCCGTCGGTGTGGCGGACCTCGAAATCAGCTCCGAGTACGGCGAGGCCAGCCTCGGACAGCTCCTCTGCGACCAGAACGACGGGCTTGTTCACTGGTGTGGATCCTTAAGGCACGGCGGGCTTGGGGGGGACACGTCCACGGATCCCCCCGGCGGTCCCACTGAGTCTATCCGGCGCTTGTGAACGCGTTCACGAGGGACTCACGATGTGAGACGAGGACCGCCGTACCCAGCGCTCGGCAAACTCATCCACTCTGCGCACATCTTTGTCTTGATCGGGAGATTTATTCGCCATTAGCCTGATAAGCCGTGGCCGACTACCTATGGTTCGTCATATGAGCATCGGGAATCCTGCGCTTGCCGACGTGCTCGCTCAGCATGGCACGCCGCACCGCCTGCTGGGCGCTCTTGCCGACGGTGGAGTCCTGGTGGCAGTGCGACCAGATCGTTCCGTCGTCCTGGGGACGACCCAGGCCGGTGACCGGGTGCTGCTCGGATACACCGGCCCCGCTACCTATGCCAGGCACCGCGGCAGCCATTCCCTGTCGGCCTGCGACGCCGACACCATCCTGGACATCCAGCGCGTCACCGGGGTGCGCGAGATCGTGATCGACGCGGCCGGACCAGCCGCCGCGGCCGTGCCGATCGACGATCTGCAGCGCTTCCTCACCACGACGCGCACGGGGCCCACGCCCGTCCTGTCGGGGGCGGTGCCCGCCGCCTACGCGACGGGGGCGATGGCCACCGTGTCGCGCGGTGCCGCGCTGGCCCAGGTGGCTCCCCCGGCTCCGGAGGCTCCCACGTTCCCCTGGGTGCCCGCGCCCAGGCCGCATCTGTCGGGGCCGATGCAGCAGGTGGACCCGGGCTACCGGCGGTGCACGCATCCGATCCTGCCCGCGCTGCGGCAGGCGATCGCGTACCTGCTCATGGACTTCCCGCTCGTGCACCACGTCTGGATCTCCGAGGCCCGCACGGCCTCCGGGGCGCCGGGGATCATGCTGCACGTGAAGGTGCACATGTCGGCCGCCGAGGACGTCGTACGCGACCTGCACCGCCTGGTACGCGCCCGGCTGCCGCAGTTCGCCGCCTCCGGGGCGCCGATCCTCATGGCCAGGGTGGCGGACGCGCGCAGCGAGCGGCGGATGATCGAGATCGGCGCCCACGTGGTCTGCGCGAACGTCAGCGACTGAGGGAGGGCCCGCGAAAGTGGGCCCTCCCGAACAAGCCCTCGCTCCGCTTCAATGAGGGCATGATCGCACCGGCGGTGCCCGCGACCACCGTCCCCAGGGGCGTGCGGGTCGGCTACGGGGTGGGCTCGTTCTGCACGGCCACGGTCAACGCCGTGCCCGGACTGCTCCTCCTGTACTACATGACGAACTTCCTGGCCGTGCCCGCGTGGCTGGCCGGGGTGGTGGTCACCGCGCCCAAGGTGTGGGACCTGGTGATCAACCCCCTGGTGGGGCGGTGGTCGGACCGGACCCGCTCGCGCATGGGTCCGCGGCGGCCGTGGATGCTGGCGGGCGCCTGCACGTTGCCGATCGCGTTCTTCCTGGTGTTCGCCGGCCCGCCGCTGACGGGCTACGCGGCCGCCGCGTACGTGGGCGTGTGCTTCCTGGCGACGGCGACGGCGTACGCGCTGTTCGAGGTGCCGTACAAGGCGATGCCCGGCGAGATGACGCACGACTACCACGAGCGCACGTCGCTGCTGCAGTGGCGGATGGTGTTCATCGGCGTGGCCACCGCCATCAGCGGCGTGCTCGCGCCGGCCATCGCCACCGGCGAGGGCGAGGACGGCACGCTGGGCAGCTACCGGGTGATGGCGCTGACGATCGCGGTCATCCTGCTGCTGGCCATGCTCGGCTCGTTCTTCGGCACGGCCCGCGCCCCCATGACCGGCGCCCCCGAGCCGGATCGCGGCGGGTGGCGTGAGCAGCTCGCCGCGATCAGGGGCAACCCGCCGTTCCTCTGGCTGACGGTGCTGGCCTGCACGCAGATGCTGGCCGTCAGCATGATGCTGGCCGCGGCGCCGTACTTCGCGACGTACACGCTCGGGTCGGCCGGGGCCACGCAGACGCTCTTCGCCGCGCTCGTCGGCCCGATCCTGCTGACGATGCCGCTGTGGGTGCGGCTGGCCAGGCGGTTCGACAAGCGCGGCGCGATGGTGCTGGCGGCGGCGCTGTTCGGGGCCGGAACGACGGCGGCCATGGCGACGCCGCTGTTCGGCCCGGTGTGGGCGCACGTGATGATCCTGCTGGTCGGCATCGGGTACGCGGGCGTGCAGCTCATGCAGTTCTCGATGCTCGCGGACGTGATCGCGGTGGACGCGGCGCGGACGGGCAAGCGGCGGGCCGGCGTGCTGACCGGGTTGTGGACGGCCATCGAGAGCGGGGTGAGCTCGTTCGGGGCGCTGATCTTCGGGGTGATCCTGTCCATCAGCGGCTTCATCGAGTCCGAGCCCAGCACGCCCGTCCAGCAGCCGGACAGCGCGGTGACCGCGGTCCTCATCGGGCAGACCGCGCTGCCCGCGGTGATCATCTTCGCGTCGGTGCTGATCACGCTGAAGTACCGCCTGCCGCCACCCGTCCCGCCGGTGCCGGACACGTCCGCGTGAACAGCCCCCGCCAGGGCGGCGGCGGGCCGGGCACGACGCATGCCTATCGCAACTGATCCGCGTATTCTGGACACGAGGCGAGGTTCAGGCCGATACTCGCTACATGAGCTCCACGCATCCGCCCTTTCGCGCCTCCGATGGGGAACGTGACCGTGCGATCGACGAGCTCAGAGACCGTGCCGTGGAGGGCCGGATCTCACACGACACGTTCGTGGGCCGGGTGGACCAGGCGCTGCGCGCACGCAACCGGCACGAGCTCGACGAACTGGTGGCCGACCTGCCGCAACGGCAGACGTTCCGGCAGCGGCTGACCGACGCGGTGGCGTCGGTCTCCGAGTTCACCACCCGGCTGCAGTCGGCGTGGCGGCGCCCGCGCCTGCCCCGGCTGGCCCTGCCCGACGACGACCGGCTGCGTTACGTGGTGGGCCGCGGGTCGGCCTGCGACCTCGTCCTGTCGGACCTGACGGTCTCCCGCGTGCACGCCGAGCTGCGCCGCGAGGGCGACGGCGGGTGGATGCTGGTGGACCTCGGCTCGCTCAACGGCACCCGGCTCAACGGGTGGCGACTGGTGGGGCCGGCCAGGGTGAAGTCGGGCGACGAGATCTCGTTCGGCGACTGCGGGTTCATGGTGACGTCGCACCAGCCGTCCTGACAGCTCCCGCCACACCCGATAAATACGGATATTTGCGGATTACAGGCTGACTGCGCTGATCCATGCTCTCATGCGATCCCCCAGTCACTTGGAGACCCCATGCGGCGCACCTCAGCCTCCCTCGTCGCGGGCGCGCTCGTCGCGGCCCTCGCGTGGGCGTCCGGACCCTCCTCCCCGGCCGTCGCGCTCGACCCCTCCGTGGGCGTGGCGGACCTGACCCAGGACCTCAACCAGATTCTCAGCGACTCGCGGCTCACGATCGCCAGGGCCGGTGTCGTGGTCAAGAGCGCACAGACCGGCGAGGAGCTCTACGCCACCGACGCCGGCAAGCTCCTGCTCCCGGCCTCCAACACCAAGCTGTTCACCTCCGCCGCGGCGGCGGAGACGCTCGGCCTCGACTACCGCTTCCCCACGACCGTGCTCAACACCGGCCGCAAGGCGGGCTCGGTGCTGGCCGGCGACCTGGTGCTGCGCGGCACCGGCGACCCGACCATGCTGGCCGCGGACTACGACGCGCTGGCCGCCGAGGTCGCCGCGGCCGGCGTGAAGGTGGTCACCGGCAAGCTGGTGGCCGACGACACCTGGTTCGACACGCAGCGGCTCGGCAACGACTGGGCCTGGGACGACGAGACCGCGTACTACGCGGCGCCGATCTCGGCCCTGACCGCCTCGCCGGACCGGGACTACGACGCCGGCTCGGTGATCGTGGCCGTGGCGGCCGACGGGGACAAGGTCAAGGTGTCCACCACGCCCGAGACCGACTACCTGAAGATCGTCAACCGGGCCACGGTGGGCGCCGAGACCGACGTGCTCATCGAGCGGCAGCACGGCACCCGGACGGTGGTCATCACAGGCACGGTGGCGGACCCGTACCAGGAGTGGGTGGCGGTGGACGACCCGACGGCGTACGTGTCGGCACTGTTCCGCAAGGCGCTGGCCGGGCACGGCGTCAAGGTGCTCGGCCCGACCGTCGCGGGCGCGGCGCCCGCGGGGGCCAAGGAGCTGGCCAGGCACGAGTCGATGACGCTGGGCGAGTTGCTGGTGCCGTTCATGAAGCTGAGCAACAACATCCACGCCGAGATCCTCACCAAGGCCATGGGCCGCAAGGTCGCGAACCAGGGCACCTGGTCGGCCGGGCTCAAGGTCAGCACCGACTTCGCCAGGGCGAACGGGGTGCAGGTGATCAACATGCGGGACGGCTCCGGGCTGTCGCGGCGCGACGGGTTCTCGCCGGGCTCGATCGTGCAGCTCCTGTCCGCCGTACGGGGCAAGCCGTGGTTCACCACCTGGTACGAGTCCCTGCCCATCGCCGGCAACGCCGACCGGTTCACGGGCGGCACCCTGCGCAGCCGGATGCGCAACACGCCCGCGGCGAACAACGTCCACGCCAAGACCGGCTCGCTGACCGGGGTCACCGCGCTCTCCGGCTACGTCACCAGCGCCGACGGCGAGCCGCTGATCTTCTCGATCATGCTCAACCAGTACCTGTCGGCCTCGCCGAAGGACATCGAGGACAAGATCGCGGTCCGGCTCGCCCAGTTCTCCCGTACGGCGGCCGCCGGCGACGCCGCCGCCCAGCTCCGGGCCGCAGTCCCAGGTGCGGCGGGCGATCTGGAGTGCTCGTGGCTCAAGCCCGCGCAGTGCTGACGGCCCGCTGACCCACCTTGCGGCCCCCTGACGCTCAGGGGGCCGTTCTGGTTTACCGGGTCTCAGACCAGGTCATATTACGATTCAGCGACTTGGAGCTCCAGGTAACGGCGGGAATTTCCGTACAAAGCCGACTTGGGCGGGCCAGAATTCGGGTTCGACGCAGTGTCGAGCCCCAAACCGGAGGACATGATGCGCGGACAGCTCAAGGCGATGGCCTGCCTCGGGAGTCTGGCGGCATTGAGCATCCCCGCGCCCGCCACGGCCTCCAGCGCGGCCGTACAGCCCGCCGTGCGACCTGCCGTACGACCCGCCGCCCAGCCTGTCACGCAGGGCGCGCGGCTGGCGTGCCGCGTGGTCGCGTCCAAGCCGTTCGTCTCCAAGGGCACCGTACGGGGCACGGTCGCCCGGACGGGCTGCGCCGACCAGGCCCGGCTCAGGGTGCGCGTCCAGGTCGCCGTGAAGGGCACCGACCCCGTCGCCAAGAGCGGCTCCAAGGTCATCGGCAACGGGCGGATCACCGCCAACGTGCGCTGCACCAGCACCCCGCGCCGCTACTACGTGGTCGCACTCGACTCGCAGGGCCGGGTCGACACCTCGCGCTCGGTGAAGCTGTCGTGCGGGCGCCCGGCCTCGGCCGGGGGCTTCGCCTCCGCCCCCGAGACGGCGGTCGTCACCCTCACCAACCAGGCCCGCGCCAAGAACGGCTGCCGGCCCCTCGTCCACGACGCCAAGCTGCACCTCGCCGCCGAGCGCCACTCGTCCGACATGGCGCGCAACAACTACTTCTCGCACGACTCGCGCGACGGCCGCACGTTCGACCAGCGGATCAAGGCAGCCGGCTTCGTCTTCCGGATGGCCGGCGAGAACATCGCCAAGGGCCAGCCCAGCGCCGCCGCCGTGGTCAAGGCCTGGCTCAACAGCCCAGGTCACCGGGCCAACATCATGAACTGCTCCTACACCCACATCGGCGTCGGTCACAACGCCAAGGGACCCACCTGGACGCAGGACTTCGCCGCCCGCTAGGGCAGCCCCCCGAACCAAGGGAGCGTCGGGCTTCCACCGGCCCCACCCCGAGCCGGTTTCCCACCGCACGCCCAAACGCTCCCCTCCGGGCGGACCCGGTCGCGCCTCCCCCCGCACACAGGACCGCGACCGGGTCCGCACAAACCAGCCCGCCACCCCGCGCCTTCCCACCGCACTTCGGCTGAGGTCCCTTTGAGGAGCGGTCAGGTTCATGCGCAGGCTCCCGTGCTGGCGCCTCGGGAGGACCCGGGCGTCGAGCGTAGAGGCGAAGCTCGCGCAGGACCAGTCGCCGAGCGCAGGGAGATAACGCGCGCGGGACCGGGCGCGGGGACGCCGAGGGGCAGGGCGCTCAGGACGGGGTCGCGTCGGAGGTGGTCAGGGTTGTGCGGAGGCGGTCGTAGCCGGGGGCGAGGCGGCGGAGGGTGGCCGCGACGGCCGGGTCGTCGCCCGTGACCAGCGGGTGCTGGAGGGCGCCGAGCAGGCGGGCCTGGTCGGCGGCGGCGGTGGCCGCTGCCGGTAGGCCCAGGTTCTGGAGCCAGGTGGCGGCGTCGGCCAGGCGCCGCGCGCCCACCCGTACGCCGAAGTGCACGAGCGTCCCCCGGACCGCCTCGTCGAGGCCGGCCTCCACCAGCTCGGCCAGCCGCAGCGCCGCGGCGGCCCCGCCCAGCGTGCCGGGCGGCACCGGCAGGTCGTCCCGGCCCGACAGCCAGCGGACGGCGGCGGGCAGCGAGGCGCGCAACGCCCGCGGCACGGACGTCCGCCTCGCCCGTACGAAGCCGGTACGCATCACGTAGGACGTGTCCAGATACTCCACCGCGTCAGCCCGCCAGGCGGCCAGGAAGTCGGCGGTGGGCAGCGTGGCCCAGGGGTGCCCGTGCGGGTCGTGCAGCACGACGGTGTCACGCTCGACGGCCAGCGCCACCAGGTAGTGGTCCCCCGCCCCGCCGGGCACGTACGACAGCAGCGCCATGTCCACGGGCCCGACGAGCACGGGCCCCCGCGCGCACGCGGCGCGCAGCCGGTCGAGCGCCTCACCGGGCGGGCCCCCGTGGCTGCGCTCGCACCGCCACCCGAGCAGTTCGACGGCGGCGTCGAGCCCGAGCTCCGGGTCCCAGCCGTAGGGGTCGAAGAACGGCCGGGTGCCGCCGACGAGCCGCATCCCGAACGGCGACCCCGTCAGCGTCTCGATCACCCCGACCTCGGGCGACGCGGGGCCGAGCACCATGGCCAGCGAATGGGCGTAACAGTAGGGTCCTGAACCCAGGTAGGCGAGCATGGTCGCCAGTGAACGGCCTGACACGGTGTCAGGCGCAACTCACTCCGCGGGCCGGTCCGAGAAGCGGGCCAGGACGAGCGGCTCGACGACGCCCACGACCGCGTACGCCAGGATGAACACCCCGGTGACGAGCACGATGTCCGCCCACACCTCGTCATGGCGGAACCCGCCGATCGCCCGCAGGATCTCGGCGCCGATGCCCTGCCCGGTGGCCAGCCGCTCGGCGATCAGCGCGCCGATGATCGAGGCGGGCACGGAGATCCTGGCCGAGGCGAAGACGGAGGGCATCGCCGTCGGCACGGCGACCTCGCGCAGGACGGTGAGGCGGGTGCCGCCGTACGCCATGATCAGGTCGGTGGCCTGCGGCGAGGCGGATCTCAGGCCGAAGGCGATGTTCACCAGCGCGGGGAAGAACACCACCTGCACATCGCAGGGCACCATCGAACCCGAGCCCGTCGTCGAGCTGGCCAGGCGTAACCGGATCGACCTGCCGACCTTCGACGCCTCTTTCGCGTACGAAGCGTGAGCACGCGGAAGGGCCCGCCCTGCAGGCGGGCCCTGGGTTGGGCTTCTCGGCCGCTGAGGATCGACGTCAGCCGATCGAGCAGTTCCGCTCTTCGCCCTTGATGCCGAGGATCTGGCTCAGGATGTCGCCGGTCTTGAGGACGATGACGCCGCTCGTGCCCTGGTTGACATCGCCCTTCGCGAGGGTGAGGTCGCCGTTGGAGCAGATGTCGACGGTCTTCACGCTGCTCAGAGCAGCGCGCGCGTGCTCCTGGTCGATCTCGGTCTGGTCGTCGTTGGCGAACGCGGCGCCGCCGGACATGAGCAGCCCTCCGACGAGGCCGGCCAGAATGAGCTGTTTCCTGTACATATCGATTCTCCTCTGATAACTCTCGACTACTCTCCGTAGCTACCGGAGAAAGATCTGCCCCTCGCCCAAGTTTGACAAACACCTATATTTCGCTCTTGACCCGCGGAATTACCGGATCCGGGAGAAAAGATGACGAAGATCGTGCTACTTGGCGATCAGCTGCGGACGGCAGGAGAATCGGCCGCCCCAGTGAGCGCGGGGAAGGGGCCCGCCCTGCAGGCGGGCCCCTGGGTTACGCTTCCCGGCCGCTGAGAATCGACGTCAGCCGATCGAGCAGTTCCGCTCTTCCTTCTTGATGCCGAGGATCTGGCTCAGGATGTCGCCGGTCTCAAGGACGAGAACGCCCTCCGTGCCCTGGTTGACGTCGCCCCCGGCGAGGGTGAGGTCGCCGTTGGAGCAGATGTCGACGCTCCTCAGGCTGCTCTGAGGAGCGTGCGCGCGGTCCTGGTTGATCTCGGTCTCGTCGTCGTTGGCGAACGCGGCGCCGCCGGACATGAGCAGCCCTCCGACGAGGCCGGCCAGAATGAGCCGTTGTCTGTACATATCGATTCTCCCCTGGATAACTCTCGACTACTCTCCGTAGCTATCGGAGGAAGATCTGCCCTCTGCTCAAGTTTGACAAACACCTATATTTTCGCTCTTGACCTGCAGAAATGCACGCATGGTCGAACGGTGGATGAAGATCGCTCAACTTGACGATTATGTGTGCGCAGGGGGAAAACGACCGCCTCGATCCTTACCAGTCCATGACCCTGGATCACGCTCTCGTGCGGCGTCACACTGGTGCGCGTCACGGGGAAGGCAGAGGATCATAACCACACATATCGGACTATTCGTTATTTCCAAACGTCGCCCCGAACTCGACGCGATGCGCGGGCGGGGTTCCGCCCGGCCGGGCGCGGCGAGCAGGGGCACGAGGTTCCCGTTCGGATGCGCGAACCTACGGCAAGGTCAGGATGACCGGGCCGTCCGCGGTGATGGCCACCGTGTGCTCGACGTGCGCGCTCCTGCTGCCGTCGCCCGAGCACACCGACCAGCCGTCGTCGGCCATGTAGTAGTCGTCGCCGCCCCCGGCCATCAGGCTGGGCTCGATCGCGATCACCAGCCCCGGCCGCAACCGCAGCCCGCGGTCCCGGCGGGCCTCGTTGGGCACGAACGGCGACTCGTGCATGGCCCGGCCGATGCCGTGGCCGCCGAAGTCGTTCTGCATGCCGTATCCGGCGCCGCGCCCGACCGTGGACATGGCGTGCCCGATGTCGCCCATCCGGCCGCCGGGCAGGGCCGCTTCGATGCCCGCGGCGAGCGTCTCCTCCGCGACCCTGATCAGCTTGAGGTCCTCCGCGCGGGCCTGCCCCACCGCGAAGCTGACCGCGCCGTCGGCGTGCCACCCGTCGACGTACGCGGCGCAGTCCACGCTGATCACGTCTCCGTCCCGCAGGCGGTACGGCGTCGGCAGCCCGTGCAGCATGACCCCGTTGACGGACGTGCAGATCACCCCCGGGTACGGCATCGCCCCGAACGACGGGTGGTACCCGAGGAACGACGCCCCCGCTCCCGCCTCCTCGATGACCGTCCTGGCCACCTCGTCGAGCTGTTTCAGCGACACCCCGACCGCCGCCCGGTCCCGCACCGCGGCCTGGACGGCGGCCACGACCCTGCCCGCCTCGCGCATCGCCGCTATCTCACCGGCTGACTTGAGCTCGATCACGACCCCTCCTCGTCGATAACTATACCGGTATTATTATCACGGATCGACGAGTCCCCGCCCCGGTCAGTCCATGCCCTTCCTCCCCGGGGTCCAGAACGGCTTCGTCCGCACGTCCCTGCGGTTCCACCCGCGCTCGCCGACCAGGTGGGCGCGCACGGCCTGGATCGTACGGGCCTCCCCCGCCAGGTACGCCACTCCCCACCCGGCGGGCAGGTCCAGCTGCCTGACCGCGTTCACCAGCACCTCGGAACGCGCCGCGGGCGCGCCGTCCCGGTTCACCCGCACCAGGCCGCCGCCGGGCAGGTCAAGATGCTCGCCCGGCCCCTCGGCCTCCACCACGCCGCACGCGCGCGCACCCTCGGGAAGGGCCCGCAACATCGCCCCGAACGCCACCGACGCCGTCTCCTCGCCGGCGAACAGGTGATAGGAAGCCTCGGGCCGCACCACGAAGCTCCCGTCCGGGCGGGTGAAGGCGACCTCCTGGCCCGGTCGCGCGTTCCTGACCCAGGAGGCGCCCGGCGCGTCGCCGCCGTGGTCGTAGCCGATCAGCTCGACGGCCTCCCAGGCGGGGTCGTACTGCCAGATCGAGTAGGTGCGCAGGACACCGCCCAGCGGGCCGCTCCCGTCGCCGACCAGCAGCCGCACATGCTGGCCCGGGGTCCACCGCAGGTTCGACAGGTCCCCGCCGCCGATCCGGACCCGCCGCATGCGGGCGGTGAGCTGCTCGACCTCGACGACCTCTCCCGTGAGGAACATCCGGTCGAGCAGCCTGCGGGCAAGAGTGCGCCTCACACCTGCCTCCTGAGGTCCTCGATCCGGTGGCGGGCGTCCACGAAGATCTCCTGGATGCTCTCGATCACCCGAGGATCCCCGTGGGAGTGGGCGAGCGTCTTCACGGCCGCCTTGACCAGGCGCAGCGCGGGGCCGATGATCTCCGCCGCCTCGGGCTCGCGGAACATCCCCCACTCGCCCCTGCTGGCCGCGCGACCCCACAGTCGCGCGATCTCCGCCGCGTGCTCCTCGGCCACGCGCCTGCCCTCGTCGGTGACGTGGTGGACCTTGCGGCCGTCCACGGGCTCGACCCGGACGAGGCCCTCGTCCTCCAGGAGTTGCAGGGTCGGGTAGATGGAGCCGGCGCTCGGCTCGTAGGTGCCGTTGAAGCGGTCGGCGAGGCGGCTCATGACCTGGTAACCGTGGCCGGGCTGCTCGGCGATCAGGGCCAGGACGGCCAGGCGCAGCTCGCCCGGCCCGAAGAAACGCCCCGTGGGGCCCGTCCCTGGACTGCGACGTGCGTTCATCATGTATCGCAGGCTATATCGAACGATATATCGGAGTAAACACGTCGTATCGTGAGTTTCGTGAAACGGCGGCTTCAGAGCTCGGGACCACCAGCGTGTGCCCCTGGGTGGCCTGGGCGATCCGGCAGAAGACACAGCTCATCGGGCGATGATCACCGCCGGCCGCACGGCGCTCGACAGATTTTCACCCGTCGAACAGCCGATGCGGGTGGGGTGTCAGACGGTGATGACGACCTTGCCTCTCGCGTGCCCCCGCTCGACGTGGCCGATGGCCTCGGGGACCTCGCTCAGCGGATGAACCCGGTCGATGACCGGGGTGAGCCCGCCCGCCTCGACCAGCTCGCGCAGGGTGTCGAGATCGGCCGCGTTCTCGCTGGTCATGAACGTCAGGAGCCGGTGCCGGACGAAGGCGGACGTCGCCTTCACCCGGATGATGCGGCCAATGACGCCGAACACGCGACCGCCGCCGGAGCCGCCGTTGGGGATGTACGCCCCGTCCGGGGTGAGCACACGCCGGCAGTCCGTCAACGAGCGGTTGCCCACATTGTCGAGGACGAGGTCGTAACGCCGCCCGGTGCGGGTGAAGTCCTCCTTGGTGTAGTCCACGACGTTGTCGGCGCCGAGCGAGCGGACCAGCTCCACGTTCCCGCTCCCGCACACGCCCGTCACCTCGGCCCCGTACGCCTTGGCGAGCTGCACCGCGAACGTGCCGATCCCGCCCGAGGCGCCGTTCACCAGCACCTTCTGCCCCGCCTTGAGCCGCCCCTTGTCACGCAGGGCCTGCAGGGCGGTCAGCGCCGACGTGGGCACGGCCGCCGCCTGCTCGAACGTCAGCCCGGCCGGCTTCCTGGCCACCGGGCCGCCCTCGGGCACGGTGACGTATTCGGCGAAGGCTCCGGGGGCGCAGCCGTACACCTCGTCGCCGGGCTGGAAGGCGGTGACGTCCTTGCCCACCGCCTCGACCTCCCCCGCGAAGTCGGCGCCCAGCCCGTGGGCCTTGGGCCGGGTCAGCCCCGCCATGGCGCGGAAGATGTAGGGGCTGCCTCTGAGCAGGTGCCAGTCCCCCGGGTTGACCGAGGCGGCCCGTACGCGGATGAGCACGTGCCCGTCACCGGCCGTGGGCTTGCCGACGTCCTGCAGCTCGATGACCTCAGGCGGTCCGTAAGCGTGGTAGCGGATGGCCTTCATCGTCATGGCGCTCCCTCTTACACCTGAAAGAAATTCCTGACATATGAAAACCATACCTCGCACCACCCTTCGGCGAGCGCCCCGCGAACGGGTCACCGCATTCCCCGCCCGGGCATGAAAAAGCGCGACGGGCGGGAGCAACTCCCGCCCGTCGCGCGTGTGAAACTCAGGCCTTGAGCCAGCTCATCATCGGACGGAGCTTGGCACCGGTCTTCTCGATCGGGTTCTCGGCCAGCTCGTCGCGGTAGCGCTGGAAGTCCTTCTGGCCGCTGTCGAACTCCTCGACGAGCTGCTGGGCGAAGGTGCCGTCCTGGATCTCACCGAGGATGCGGCGCATCTCCTGGCGGGCCTGGTCACCGACGACGCGCGGGCCGCGGGTGTAGCCGCCGTACTCGGCGGTGTCGGAGACCGACCAGTACATCTTGGAGATGCCGCCCTCGTACATGAGGTCGACGATCAGCTTCATCTCGTGCAGGCACTCGAAGTAGGCGACCTCGGGCTGGTAGCCGGCCTCGATGAGCGTGTCGAAGCCCGCCTTGATGAGCTCGGAGACGCCGCCGCACAGCACGGCCTGCTCGCCGAACAGGTCGGTCTCCGTCTCCTCCTTGAACGTGGTGCGCAGCGCGCCGGCGCGGGTGCCACCGATGCCCTTGGCGTACGAGAGCGCCAGGTCGAGGGCCTTGCCGGAGGCGTCCTTCTCGACGGCCACGAGACACGGCACGCCGCGCCCGGCCTCGAACTGGCGGCGTACGAGGTGGCCCGGGCCCTTGGGGGCGACCATGCAGACGTCGACGCCCTCGGGGGCCTCGATGAGGCCGTAGCGGATGTTGAGGCCGTGGCCGAAGAACAGCGCGTCGCCCTCGACCAGGTTGGGGGCCACGTGCTCGGCGTACAGGTGACGCTGGATGTGGTCCGGCGCCAGGATCATCGTGAGGTTGGCCTCCTCGACCGCCTCGGCCGGGGTGACCACGCGCAGGCCGTCGTTCTCCGCCTTCTCGCGGCTCTTGGAGCCCTCGGGCAGGCCGACGCGCACGTCCACGCCGGAGTCACGAAGGGAGAGCGCATGGGCGTGGCCCTGGCTGCCGTACCCCAGCACGGCCACGTGGCGTCCCTGGATGATCGACAGGTCGGCCTGGTCGTCGTAGTAGATCTCGGTCACTTGCTCAAAACCTTTCAGGCGGTACGGTCCAGTGCCCTGAGGGACCGGTCGGTGATGGAGCGGGCGCCGCGGCCGATGGCCACCATGCCCGATTGGACGAGTTCTTTGATCCCGAACGGCTCGAGGACCTTGACGAACGCCTCGAGCTTGTCGGGAGTGCCGGTGACCTCGATGGTCACCGCGTCGGCCGCCACGTCGACGCAGCGGGCGCGGAAGAGCTGGACGAGCTCCAGCACGTGGGAACGGCTCTCGGCGTCGGCCTTGACCTTGATCAGCATCAGCTCGCGCTGCACCGACTGCGACGGGTCGAGCTCGACGATCTTCAGCACGTTCACCAGCTTGTTGAGCTGCTTGGTGACCTGCTCCAGCGGCAGCTCCTCGACGCTGACCACGATGGTCATGCGGGAGATGTCGTCGTGCTCGGTCGGTCCGACCGCGAGGGAGTCGATGTTGAACCCCCTGCGGCTGAACAGCGCCGACACGCGCGCCAGGACACCGGGCTTGTTCTCGACAAGCACTGACAGCGTGTGCCTACTCATCCTCGTGCTCCCACTTCGGCGCCATGTCACGGGCGATCTTGATGTCGTCGTTGCTGGTGCCTGCCGCGACCATGGGCCAGACCATGGCGTCCTGGTGGACGACGAAGTCGATCACCACAGGCACGTCGTTGATCTCCATGGCCTTCTTGATCACGGCGTCCACGTCCTCGGGACGCTCGCATCGCAGGCCCACACAACCATAGGCCTCGGCCAGCTTGACGAAGTCCGGGATGCGGCGCGCCTTCTGCAGATCCGTGTTGGAGTAGCGCTCCTCGTAGAAGAGCGTCTGCCACTGGCGGACCATCCCGAGGTTACCGTTGTTGATGACGGCGATCTTGACCGGCACGCCCTCCAGGGCGCAGGTGGCCAGCTCCTGGTTGGTCATCTGGAAGCAGCCGTCACCGTCGATGGCCCACACGGTGGCGTCGGGCCGGCCCATCTTCGCGCCCATCGCGGCCGGGACGGCGAAGCCCATCGTGCCGAGGCCGCCGGAGTTGATGAACGTGCCGGGGTTCTCGTAGCCGATGAACTGCGAGGCCCACATCTGGTGCTGCCCGACCCCGGCCACGTAGTAGGCGTCGGGGCCGGCGATCGCGCTCAGCCGCTCCATGACGTATTGAGGCGCCAGCGAGCCGTCCTCGAACGTCTCGTAGCCCAGCGGGTACGTCTGCTTGTAGCCGTTGAGCACCGTCCACCAGTCGGCGTAGTCGCCCTTCTGCCCGGACGCCTGGATGGCGGCGATGAGGTCGCTGATGACCTCCTTGCAGTCACCCACGATCGGCACGTCGGCGTGGCGGTTCTTGGAGATCTCCGCCGGGTCGATGTCGGCGTGGACGACCTTGGCGTACGGCGCGAACGACGGCAGGTGGCCGGTCACCCGGTCGTCGAACCGCACGCCCAGGCCGATGATCAGGTCGGACTTCTGCAGCGCGCCCACGGCCGAGACGCTGCCGTGCATGCCCGGCATGCCCATGTGCTGCGGGTGGCTGTCGGGGAACGTGCCGCGCGCCATCAGGGTGGTGATGACGGGGATGTTCGTCAGCTCGGCCAGCTGCAGCAGCTCGGCCGAGGCGCGGGCCTTGTGGACGCCGCCGCCGACGTACAGGATCGGCCGCTTGGCCTCCGCGATCAGCTTGGCGGCCTCGCGGATCTGCTTGGAGTGCGGCCGGGTGACGGGGCGGTAGCCGGGGAGCTGCATGGTGGGCGGCCAGCTGAAGGTGGTCTCGGACTGCAGCGCGTCCTTGGAGATGTCCACCAGGACCGGCCCGGGACGGCCGGTGGAGGCGATGTGGAAGGCCTCCATGATCGTCCGGGCGATGTCGGCGGGGTCGGTGACCAGGAAGTTGTGCTTCGTGATCGGCATGGTGATGCCGGAGATGTCGGCTTCCTGGAAGGCGTCCGTGCCGATCATCGGAGCGGCCACCTGGCCCGTGATCGCCACGATCGGCACCGAGTCCATGAAGGCGTCGGCAATCGGCGTCACCAGGTTCGTGGCACCGGGGCCGCTGGTCGCCATGCACACACCGACCTTGCCCGTGGCCTGCGCGTAGCCTTCGGCCGCGTGCCCCGCGCCCTGCTCGTGCCGTACAAGCACGTGCCGGACCTTGGTCGAGTCGTAGAGAGGATCGTAGGCCGGCAAAATGGCACCGCCCGGGATCCCGAACACGGTGTCGACTCCAACATGCTCCAGCGCCCTCACCAGGGCCTGTGCACCTGTCATCCGTTCGGTCATCGGCTCGTTCCTTGCGTGGCTACTCGCTTAAGGACATAAAAAAGGCCCCTTCCCACCAGGTGGCGGGTCTGGGGCGGCGCGCAGGTCGTCGTGCTTCGCTATCGGCCTGCGCGCCGGCGAAGTACTACGAGAATCTCACTGCGAAGCATGGCTTACACCATAGCCGCTCGGAACGCCCCAGTGTCAACTTGCTGGACACAAGTCTCAAACAGTGAGACTCGTCCGCCGCAAGGAGTCGACCCCGCGCGCCGCCATCGGCCGTGCCACCAGGAAGCCCTGCCCCCTCGTGCAGCCCATCTGCTTCAGCAGTTCGAGCTGCTCGGGACGCTCTATGCCCTCGGCCACCACGATAAGCCCGAGGTCGTGCCCGAGCCGGACGATCGTGCGGGTGAGCAGCGTCAGCGTGTCGTCCCTGCCGAGGCCGGAGACGAAGGACGGGTCGATCTTGATCATGTCCACGGGGAGCTGCCGGAGGAAGGCCAGCGACGCGTAGCCGGTGCCGAAGTCGTCGATCGCCAGGCGTACCCCGAGGGCGCGCAGCTCGGACAGCCGCTTCATCGTCTCCTCGGCGTCCTCGACCAGCATCTCCTCGATCACCTCAAGGGTGAGCGCGGAGGCGGGCAGCCCGCTCTCGCTCAGCGCCTCCTCGACGGTCTCGACGAACCTGGGCGCCATGATCTGGCGCGCCGACAGGTTCACCGACAGCCCGATGTCCCAGGACGAGGCCCGCCAGGCGGCCACCTCGCGGCACGACTCGCGCAGGATCCACTCGCTCAGCGGCACGATCAGCCCGGTGTCCTCGGCCGGGCCGAGGAACTGCTCGGGTGGCACGAACACCGACCCGCGCCACCACCGCACCAGCGCCTCGACCGCGGTCACCCGCGACGTGGCCAGGTCCACGACCGGCTGGTACTCGATCGCGAACTGCTGCTCGATCAGCGCCCGCTGCAGGTCGGCGGCCAGCTCCAGGCGGCGCACCACGTCGGCGTGCATCTGCGCGGCGAACACCTCGACCCGCCGCCCGCCGAGCTCCTTGGAGCGCGCCATCGCCACGTCGGCGTTGCGCATGAGGTCGCCGGCCGGCATGTCGTCCTCGGTGAAGGCCACGCCCACGCTCGCGGTCAGCGCCACGTCGCGGTCGGCGACGCGGAACGGCTCCTGCGAGACCGCGCGGACCAGCCGCTCGGCCAGGTCCACCGCGACCTGCGCCTCGCCGCCGGTCTCCACGAGCACCGCGAACTCGTCGCCGCCCCAGCGGGCGAGCGTGTCGTCGGCGCGTACGGCCCCGCGCAGCCGGCGGGCCGCCTGCCCGAGCAGGTAGTCGCCGCTGGCGTGCCCGACCGAGTCGTTGACCGAGGTGAACCCGTCGAGGTCGAGGAAGATCACCGCCACGTTCCCCGACGTGCGCCCCGAGAGCACCTCGCGGGTGCGCTCCTCGAAGTAGGCGCGGTTGGGCAGCCCGGTGATGCCGTCGTGGAAGGTCAGGTGGGCGACCTGGTTGCGCAGCGCCTCCTCGTCGCTGACGTCCCTGGTCGTCACGAGCATCAGCTCGTCGCCGCCGACGTGGCGGGTGGCGACGGACTCGGTGGGCCGCCAGGTGCCGTCGGCCGCGCGTACGCGGCAGGCGATCAGGCAGGCGCCGGGGGCGGCGTTCTCCTCGTCCTGGTGCATGGCGCGCATGGCTTCCTGGATGCCCGGCACGTCCTCCGGGTGGATGTAGTCGAAGATCGACCCGCCGACCAGGTCGTCGGGGCGGTAGCCGTAGGTGACCTCGACCCCGGCGCCGATCTCCCGGACCTCACCCTCGTAGTCACAGGTGAACACCACGTCGCCGGTGCTCTCCGCCAGCTCCCTGAGCTGCCGGGCGCCCAGCCTGACCAGGCCGCGCATGCGTACGTTGGCGACCGAGACCACGAACAGCCGGACCAGCAGGAGCAGCACCACGGAGGCGGCGACCACCACGACCCCGGACACCGGCGGCCCGGCGTTGCCGCCCGCCTGGTGGGCCAGCAGCGTGATCGTGGCCACGCCGACCAGCGCCAGCGGCGCGAGCCCGACCACGTGACCGGCGGCCGGCCGGCCGCCCTCCCCGAACCGCGGGCCCCACGGGACGGCGGCCACCAGCAGGAAGGCGACGGGAGCGAGCATGACGCTCCAGAGCTGCGGGTCGCCGTCGAGGAGCCGCGCCACCGCCGTGCCCACCCCGGCCAGGGTCATGGTGGCCAGCACGCCCACCCCCGCCAGGCCGAGCAGCCACGAGGACGACCGGCTCATGATCACCGACGGGATGACGGCGCACGTCACGAGCAGCGCGATCATCGGCGGCAGCATGACGAGCGTGAACGTGGGCGGGTCGGCGGACTCGGCGTAGACGTGCCGCAGTGCCACGACCCAGCCGATCATGAAGAGCGAGGCGGCGCACAGGTAGGCGTCGGTGAGATGCCGTAAGGCGACCCTGGCCGGGAACCTGCGGTCGGCGGCGATCAGCGCCCCGCCCGCCGTGATCACCGTGCCGAGCAGGACGAACATGTCGGCGAAGCTGACCACGAAGCCCTCGGCGAACGACCTCAGCGCCACTCCCGCGGCCCAGATGACGGCGCCGCCGCCCATCCAGCGCGCGCCCATCGCCGTCGGGCGATGCGTGGCGACCTGCTTCACCGAGGCGACCAGCAGAGAGGCAGCGGCGATCACCGCCGCGAGCCCTCCGGCGACCGCACCGGTGATCGTGGCCGGGGCCTGCGCCAGAAGGACGGCGGCGAACGCCACCGCACCTGCCGCCGCCGCGGCGGCCGGCGGCACCCGTGGATCACGCCAGCGGATCACAGTCGTTGCCCATCCCGTCTCGAACTCTGCACCAGCGACCGCCGAAGCCCGGTCGATCACTTCGCCAGTGTGTGCTGTCGCGGGTGCGCGGGTGGTGACAACGGCGATGTCGTCACCGATCTGATAACCAGACAGACCAATTGCCGCCAAGAGCTCCTTGACAGTGAGTCAGGAACTCCCTGCAAACGCAACCGTACGCACCGGAGGTCACGGACCAGCCACGTTCAGGAATCCTCTCAATACGAGTCGGTTATGACGTTGATCAGCGGCTCACCTGCGAGGTAACGCTCCAACTGAGCCCGGATGAGGCGCAGCATGCGCCGCCCGGACGCGGGGGTGCTGCCCGCGATGTGCGGAGTGATCAGCACGCCCGGCGCGCTCCAGAGGGGGTGCCCCTCGGGCAGCGGCTCGGGCGCGGTCACGTCGAGCGCGGCGCGTAGCCTACCCGTTTTGAGCTCCGCGATCAGTGCGTCCGTGTCGACGATCCCGCCCCTGGCGGCGTTGACCAGCACGGCGCCGTCCTTCATCCGCGCGAGGAAACCGGCGTCGACCATCCCGGCGGTGTCGGCGGTGGCGGGCACCAGCAGCACGACGACGTCCGCCCCGGGCAGCAGCGCGGGCAGCTCGTCCATGGCGTGCACCCCGTCGCGGGCGCTCCTGGCCACGCGTACGACGTCCACCTCGAACCCCTCCAGCCGCCTTTCGAGCGCGGCGCCGATGGAGCCGTAGCCGACGATGAGGACGGTCGAGTCGGCCAGCACGTCGGTGTGGTGGTAGGTCCACTCACCCCTGCGCTGCGCGTCCACGAACCCCGGGAACTCCCTGAGCACCGCCACCATCGCCCCGACCGCCCACTCGGCGGTCCCCGCGTCGTGCACGCCGCGCGCGTTGCACAACAGCGCGCCCTCGGGCATGTGCGGACGGTACGGATCCACCCCGGCCGTCACGGTCTGCACCAGCCGCAACGAGCTCATCCTGGCCAGCGTCCCCGGCACGTCGGGCACGGTGACCAGCGGCGGGACCCATACCTCTACCTCGTCCACCCCTTCCGGCATCGAGGACGTGCCGTCATAGACAGCACATTCGACGCCGGGAAGGTCGGACAGTACATCAGCCACCGAATCGGACGGAACCCAGGTCTTCATGCCGAGAACCTTACGACTCCAGGGGAAGTATGGAACACATGAAGAAGCTCCTGACGATCATGCTTCTGACCACCCTCACGGCCTGTTCCGGCGGCGGCTTCGGCGGCGGCTCCAGCGGCGGTGAGGTGCTCCCCACGGCCGCCGTGACCGCCGGCGCCGCCCCCGGCGATCCGAAGGACGTGGCGACCGGGCTGTCCGTGCCGTGGGCGATCGCGTTCCTGCCCGGGGGCGACGCGCTCGTGACCGAGCGGGACTCGGCCCGGCTGCTGCGGGTGAGCCCGGCAGGCAGGGTGACGGAACTGGCGACGATCGAGGGGGCGCGGCCGGACGGCGAGGGCGGCCTGATGGGCGTGGCGGCCAAGGACGGGCAAATATTCCTTTACTACACCGCCGAACAGGACAACCGGATCGTCCGCTACCGCCTGTCCGGCGACAGCCTTTCCGACGAGCGACTCCTCGTGCGGGGCATCCCGAAGGGCGGCATCCACAACGGCGGCCGGCTCGAGTTCGGCCCCGACGGCTACCTGTACGCCACCACCGGCGAGACCGGCGACCGCGACCTGGCCCAGCAGCGGGACTCGCTCGGGGGCAAGATCCTCCGCATGACCGTGGACGGCGCCCCAGCGCCCGGCAACCCGTTCGGCACCCTCGTCTACAGCTACGGCCACCGCAACGTCCAGGGCCTGGCCTGGGACGGCTCCGGCCGCCTGTACGCCTCGGAGTTCGGCGCCAACGCCTACGACGAGGTCAACCTGATCAGGCCAGGGGCCAACTACGGCTGGCCGGAGGTCGAGGGGCGCGGCGACGACCGGCGCTTCGTCAACCCGATCCTCACCTGGCCCACCGGCGAGGCGTCGCCGTCGGGGATGGCGTACGCGAGCGGCTCGCTGTGGGTGGGCGCGCTGCGCGGGGCCCGGCTGTGGCAGATCCCCCTCGGGGAGGACGGCTCGGCCGGCACCCCCGCGGCCCACTTCACCGACCGCTACGGCCGCCTGCGCGCGGTCACGGCGTCCCCTGACGGCACCCTGTGGGTCGGCACCAGCAACAAGGACGGCCGCGGCTCCCCCCGCCCCGGCGACGACCGCATCCTCTCGGTCCCCCCGTCCTGACCCGATCCCCGAAGCCCTACAGCGCGACGAATGACCTCAACCCGCTACGCCGCCGTAGCGAGCTGAGGTCCTTCGGGTGGAGTCGTGCGTTGACGCGCCGGAGTCGCGCTGCAGCGCCACACCACACCCCACCCCCGAGGAACCCCGGCGCCCCACGGCGTCGCACCCCTGAGAGACCCTGCGCCCCACAGCGCCGAAACCCCGAAGGACCTCAGCGGGTTACGGCGGTGCAGGTCATCTGGGCCTGGGGGCGGTACTTGGTGGTCAGCTTCTTGTCCTTCTTGACCACCTTGCCGTCCTGGTGGAAGACCCGGGTCACATCGATCGTGAACCCCTGCTCCCCCACCGTAGGCAGGCAGTCAGCCGCAGAGCTGCTCTCCCGCCGGAACGGCGTGAAGTTCCGGCGCTCCGACTCCACGACCGTGATCTCGTCGTACCGCTTCGTGCTCCACAACGTCACCGTCACCGACGTCTCGGTGAAGGCGGTCTTGATCAGCACACCGCTCTCGGAGTCGTTACGCCACTTCAGGTCCAGGTCCGGATACAGCAGCGCCGCATCGCGCCCGGCCGGATAACGCGGCGCGTAATAGTCCATCGGCTGGTGCGCCACGTCCTCGAACCCGCCGAAGAACGCCGCGTTGTACATGGTGGTGGCGAACTGCGAGGCCCCGCCGCCGATGATGTTCACCATCCGCCCGCCGACGATCTGCCCCGCCTCGACGTACCCGTCCTCGGCCGTCCGCTCGCCCACGACGTCGTTGAGCGAGAACGTCTCCCCCGCCTTCACCACATGGCCGTCGAGCTCCTGCGCCATCCGCTGGATGTTCTTCACCCGGGGCTGGCAGCAGTCGAAGTTCGTGGTGAACGTGCTGACGAGCTCCTTGATGCCGAGCCCCTGGATCTCCGAGGTCTCCACGAGGGGCGCGACCGTGCCCAGCCGGACCGGGATCGTACGGCTCCCGCCCTGGTCGAACACCTTCTCGGCATCCCTGGCCAGCAGCTTGTCGTTGACCCCCCGCCCCGCGCGGGCGGGCACGAGGACCGGCTTGCCGTCCACGATCTCGTACGTGGCGTCGCGCGGCTGCTGCGCGGCGTCCACCAGGCTGCTCTCCACGACCTCCAGCACCGCCTTGGCGTTGAACTGGGGCACGAGGCCGCCGTCGCCGTCGGCGATGTACGTCAGGTTCGCGGCGATCATGGCCGGGGAGATCTGCGCCTGCTTGGCGCCGAGGGTCAGCGTCAGGGGGGCGGAGACCGCGGCCCTCGCCTTGGTCAGCGCGGCCTCGACGGCCTCGGGGGTGGTGGCGGGCTTGGCGGGCCTGAGGGTGAGGACGACCGTGCCGCCCCCGCCGAGGAACGCGGCGCTGATCCTGCGTACGGCGTCGTCCCTGTCGAGCAGCACGCCGTCCTCGGGCTGCCGGGCCCTGGGCTGCAGCCCGATGAAGGTCACCCGGCCCTCGTGCGCGCGCTTGTCGGCGGCCTCGGCCATGCCCTCGACGGTCCTGGTGAGCTGGGAGGAGTCGACGGTGGTCTTCGGCTGGAGCTCGGTGGTGCCGGTCAGGCCGCGCCACACCTCCTCCGGGCTGGGGAAGCCGCTGGGCGCCTGCCCGATCGTGCCGACCACGTCGAGTTCGAGCCCGGCCTCGTCGGCCTGGATGGTCTCCTTCTTGCCGCCGATGTCCACCACGACGGGCTTGCTGAGCTTGGTGGCCAGCTCGCCGCGCAGCTTGTCGGCCGCCTGCGTCACGGTCAGCCCGCCGATGTCCACACCGGAGACGCGCGTGCCGCGTAAGACCGATCCCGACATGAGCACGGCCGGGATCACGTACGCCAGGGCCGCCAGCAGCAGCACGAACACGATCAGGCCGGGCAGCAAGCGCCGGCGCCGGGGCGACTCGGGCTCGTACGAGGAGGGCCGCTCCGGCGAGCCGCCCCCGCCGAACACGGGAGCGGGCGGGATCGGCGGCTCCTTGCCGGCCATCGGCCAGGGCTGTGCGGGCGCGGCCACCGGCGGCAGCGCGCCCTTGCCCGACGAACCGCCCTGGTTGCTCGGGCCCTGGCTCCCCCGGGACTCCTGCCGGTCCGGCGGGCCGAAGATGTCCCGGGAGACACCTGGAGGCAGCCCTTCGATCCGCGGCTTCTTGGAGACACCCGACGTGGGTAACGGCACCGAGGCGAACGGGTCGGTCGGTGACTCGATCGGTCCGGCGTTTCGCACGCCTCAATCTCCTCCCGGTCCGCAGCCAAGTCTCAGGCAACAGTAAGGCACGGGGATCCGCATATGTCACGGAAAATGACTACGGAAGTGTGTCAACCTAGCCACCGGTAGCGATGTTCCGGTCGGCCGGCCGTGCCGTAACGCGGCCGGAGCTCGGCCTGCCCGGCCGCGCACAGGTATTCGAGATAGCGGCGGGCGCTCACCCGCGACAGGCCCGTGAGCTGGGCGGCCTCGGCGGCTGACAGGTCGCGGCCCGCCTCCCGCAGGGTATCGGCGACCAGCGCGCACGTGGCCGAGGACAACCCTTTCGGCATGGGGGCGGCGGTCATGAAGGTGCCGAAGAGCCGGTCCACGTCGTCCTGGCGGGCCTCGGGGCCGATGGCGGTCAGGCGCTTGCGGGTGTCGGCGTACTGCTGGAGGCGTTCGGTCAGCGCGGCGGCGGTGAACGGCTTGATGAGGTAGTTGACCGCGCCGCCGCGCATGGCCTCCCTGACGGTGGGCACGTCGCGGGCGGCACTGATCATGATGACGTCCACGTCGTGGAGCGACTTGAGCACCTCCAGGCCGGACATGTCGGGCAGGTAGATGTCGAGCAGCACGAGGTCGGGCCGGAGCTCGGTGACCGCGGCCAGCGCGTCGGCCGCGCTGTGCGCGACGGAGACGACGCTGAACCCGGGCACGCGGCTCACGTAGCCGCTGTGGATGCGGGCGACCATGAAGTCGTCGTCGACCACCAGCACCTGGATCACGGGTGCCCCCTGACCGGGAGCAGGGCGGTGAAGACGGCGCCGCCCGAGTTCCGTACGCGTACCCAGCCGCCCCTGCGCAGGCACGCCTGCCTGGTCAGCGCCAGGCCCAGCCCGCGCGGCCCCGAGTGCGCGGCCTTGGTGGTGAACCCCTCCCTGAAGACCTCCTCCACCAGGTCGGGCGCGATGCCGGGGCCGGAGTCGCCGACCCGTACGTGCAGCCCGCCGTCGTCGGCCCGCACCGACACCTCGATCGTGCCCGCGGCCCCGTCGAGGGCGTCGATGGCGTTGGCGACCAGGTTGCCGACCACCAGGACCGCGTCCCTCGGGTCGCCGAGCAGGCCCGAGGGCACCGAGGAGTCCTCCGACAGCACGAGCGTGGCCCCGCGCTCGGCCGCCTCGGCGGACTTGGCCAGGAGCAGCGCGGCGAGGGTGGGGTCCTGGATGCGTTCGGGCAGGTCGGTGGCGTACGCGCCGCCGGTGGTGCGGGTGATGAAGGAGATGGCCGCATCGTGCTCGCCCAGCTCCAGCAGGCCGACGACGGTGTGCATGCGGTTGGCGAACTCGTGCGCCTGCGCCCGCAACGCCTCGGTGGCGCTGCTGCTGTCGTCGAGCTCGCGGGCCAGCCGGACCAGCTCCGTACGGTCGCGCAGGGTGACCACCCAGCCGCGGTGGCGCCCGCGTACCCAGACCTGGGTGCGGTTGAGCACCAGCACGCGATCGCCGTGCAGCACCACGCGGTCCTCGCCCGGGTCGGCGCCGCTGAGCACGTCGCGCATGCGCTCGGAGACCGGCATCTGGGTGAGGTCCTCGCCGACCTCGCCGAGCAGCTCGCGGGCGGCGTCGTTGACCAGGGTCACCCGCCCGGCCAGGTCGAGCGCGAGCACGCCCTCCTTGACGCCGTGCAGCACGCCCTCGCGCTGCTCCAGCAGCGCGGCGATCTCGCGCGGCTCCAGGCCGAACGTCTGCTTGCGCACGCGTGCGGTGATCAGCGCGGCCAGCGCGAGCCCCGCGAGAAGCACCGCCAGCGCGGTCCAGACGAGCGGCGGCAGGGCCCGGGAGACCTGGCCGATGACCGTGGTCTCCAGCACGCCGACGGAGACGAGGCCGATGACGGTGCCGTATTCGTCGCGGATGGGCGTCTTGCCGCGGACCGTGGTGCCGATCGTGCCGGTCTCCGTGCCGACCCAGCTCCGGCCCGTACGCAGGACCGTGGTGCCGTCGGTGGACAGCTGCTTGCCGATCAGCGAGGCGTTGGGGTGGGCGTAGCGCTTCTGGTCGATGTTGGCGATCACGACGTAGTCGGCGCCGGTCTCCTGCTGGACGCTCATGGCCAGCGGCTGCAGCACCGTCTCGGGATGCTCCAGCTCGAACGCCTCGCGGACCTGCGGCAGCCCGGCCACCGACTGGGCGATCGCCAGGGCCCGCTGCTGGTGCAGCGAGTCGAGCTGGTCGCGCGTGTGCTCGGCCCACACGCCTCCGGTGCCCCCCACGGCGAGCAGCACGATCACCATCTGGAGCACGAACAGCTGGGTCCCGAGGGAGGCGTCACGAACCCGTCTCACCCTGCACATGGAAACAAACGGAGGTCACGTCCAGGTCGCGACCAATACGACCACTACGACGGCAACCGCGCAAAGCCTCGACGCCGCGGGGAAGGAACTTCACCATGCCAGTTCCATAGACGTGAAATCCCCCCTTGGAGTGATCATGCGCTTGCGCGTATTCGCCGCCCTCGCGGCACTCTCCCTCGGCGCGCTGACGGGTTGCGGCGAGTCGGGCACCTCCGCCAACGCCTCGTTGCGCATCATGGCCCCGGCCGCGCCCGGTGGCGGCTGGGACCAGACCTCCCGTACGGCCGAGCAGGCGTTCAAGGCGGCCGACCCGAAGCGCAAGGTCGAGGTGTTCAACGTACCCGGCGCCGGCGGCACGATCGGCCTGGCCCAGCTCGCCGGCGAGAAGGGCAACGGCAACCTGCTGATGACCATGGGCCTGGTCATGGTGGGCGCCATCGAGCAGAACAAGTCGAAGGTCACGCTGGCCGAGACCACGCCCATCGCCAAGCTGACCGAGGAGTACGAGATCGTCGTGGTCCCGGCCGCCTCCCCGTACAAGTCGCTGGCCGACCTGGTCGCGGCCTGGAAGGCCGACCCGGCGAAGGTCTCCATCTCGGGCGGCTCGGCGGGCGGCACCGACCACATCGTGGCCGGCCTGATGGCCAAGGCCGCGGGTGTGGACCCCAAGCAGGTCAACTACATCGCCCACTCCGGCGGCGGCGAGGCGCTGAACGAGCTGCTCGGCAACAAGGTCAGCGCGGGCATCTCGGGCGTGGGCGAGTTCGCGGAGCACGTGAAGTCGGGCAAGCTGCGCGCCCTGGGCGTGAGCTCCGGCGAGCGGCTGCCCGACCTGGACGCGCCCACGTTGAAGGAGGCCGGACTGGCCGTCGAGCTGGCCAACTGGCGCGGCTTCGTCGCCCCCGGCGGGATCTCCGACGCCGACAAGAAGGCCCTGACCGACCTGGTCACCAAGATGCACGACTCGCAGCCGTGGAAGGACGCGGTGGCCAAGAACGGCTGGATCGACTCCTTCCAGACCGGCCAGCAGTTCGCCGACTACCTCAACTCCGAGCAGACCCGGGTCAAGGGGATCATCGCCGAGATGGGGCTCGTCTCCTGATGACTCGGTGGTGGCGGCCCGAGCTCGGGCTGGCGGTCGTCGTGCTGGCGCTGGGCGTGCTCGTCGTGGTCGGGACGCTCGACGTCTCCGCGGCGGCCTCCCAGCTCGGCATCGGGCCGCGGTTCTTCCCCATGCTGGTGGGCGGCGCCATGGTGCTCATCGGCCTGTTCTACGTCGCCGACGTCGTACGCGGCGGGCACGGCGACCCCGAGGAGAGCGAGGACGTGGACGCCGCCGCGCCCACGGACTGGCGCAGCGTCGGCCTGGTCAGCGGCATCTTCCTGGCGTTCGCGGCCCTGCTGAACGTGCTCGGCTGGATCATCGGCGCGAGCCTGCTGTTCTTCGGCCTGTCCGTGGCCCTGGGCGCCGAGCACAAGCTGCGCGCGGCGGGGATCGCGGTGGTCATGGGGGTGGCGACGTACCTGCTGTTCGTCAAGGGCCTCGGCGTGACGCTGCCGGGCGGGCCGCTGGAGGGGGTGATCTGAGGTGACGTCGTTCCAGCTCCTGCTCGACGGGTTCGCCGCCGCGCTCACCCCGGTCAACCTCCTGTACGCGCTCATCGGCGTCACGCTCGGCACCCTCGTCGGCGTGCTGCCCGGCATCGGTCCGGCGATGACCGTGGCGCTGCTGCTGCCGATCACGTTCACGGTGCCGTCGGCCAGCGCGTTCATCATGTTCGCCGGGATCTACTACGGCGGCATGTACGGCGGCTCCACCACCTCCATCCTGCTCAACACGCCCGGCGAGTCGGCGTCGATGATCACGGCGCTGGAGGGCAACAAGATGGCCAGGCGCGGCCGGGCCGCCCAGGCGCTGGCCACGGCGGCCATCGGCTCGTTCGTGGCCGGCACCATCGCCACGGCGCTGCTGGTCGTGGCCGCGCCGGCGGTGGTCAGCTTCGCGATCTCGTTCGGTCCCGAGGACTACTTCGCCCTGGCCGTCCTGGCGTTCACGGCCGTGTCCTCGGTGCTGTCCCGCTCGATCGTGCGCGGCCTGGCCTCGCTCGGCCTCGGCCTGGCGATCGGCCTGGTCGGCATCGACCAGCAGACCGGCCAGGCCCGCCTGACGCTCGGGATCCCGCAGTTGCTCGACGGCATCGACGTGGTGATCGTGGCGGTCGGCCTGTTCGCCCTCGGCGAGGCCCTGTACGTGGCCTCCCGGCTGCGTCACGTACCGCCCGAGGTGATCCCGGTGGGGCGGGCGTGGATGGGCCGGGCCGACTGGGGGCGCTCCTGGCTCCCGTGGCTGCGCGGCACCGCGCTCGGCTTCCCGTTCGGCGCGCTGCCGGGCGGCGGGGCGGAGATCCCCACGTTCCTGTCGTACGCGGCCGAGAAGCGCCTGGCGCGCGGCGTGGCCCGCGAGGAGTTCGGCAAGGGCGCCATCGAGGGCGTCGCCGGCCCGGAGGCGGCCAACAACGCCTCGGCGGCCGGCACCCTGGTCCCGCTGCTCACGCTGGGCCTGCCCACGTCCGCCACGGCCGCGATCCTGCTGGCCGCCTTCCAGCAGTACGGTCTGCAGCCCGGCCCCCAGCTCTTCGACCACAACCCGGCGCTGGTCTGGGGCATGATCGCCTCGCTGTTCATCGGCAACGTGATGCTGCTGGTGCTGAACCTGCCCCTGGCCCCGCTCTGGGCCCGGATCCTGCACATCCCCCGCCCGTACCTCTACGCCGGGATCGTCCTGTTCGCCGCCCTCGGCGTCTACGCGCTGAACGGCACCGTGGTGGACCTCTTCGTCCTGTACGTGCTGGGCCTGCTCGGCTACGCCATGCGGCGCTTCGGCCTGCCCGTCGCCCCCGCGGTGATCGGCATGATCCTGGGCCCGATGGCCGAGATCCAGCTCCGCCGGGCGCTGGCCATCGGCGCGGGCGACGTCAGCGTGCTCGTACGCAGCCCGATCGCGGCCGTGCTGCTGGTGCTGGCGGCCCTGGCGCTGCTCACGCCCCTGTTCAGGAAGCTCCTGGCCCGCCGGGGACTCGCACCCTCACGTGAGGAGTAACCGCGGCTCCGGCCGGGAACCCCGATAAGCGGTTCTTGGCTGACTGGCCCCGCCGATTTGTCCGAATCGGCGGGGCCCACCGGACGGCCTGCCTACTCGGAGACGCCCAGCTTCTCCAGGATGAGCTGCCGGGCGCGGCCCGCGTCGGCCTTGCCCTTGCTGGCCCGCATGACCCCGCCCACCAGCGCACCGGCGGCGGCGATCTTCCCAGACCGCACCTTCTCGGCCGCGTCGGCGTTGTCGGCCAGCACCTGGTCGATGATCGCCGACAGCTCGCCCTCGTCGTTGACGATCTGCAGCCCGCGCCGCTCGACCACCTCGTCGGGCGTGCCCTCACCGGCCAGCACGCCTTCGAGCACCTCGCGCGCCAGCTTGTCGTTGAGCGCGCCCGAGGCCACCAGCTCGGTCACCCTGGCGATCTGCTCCGGGGTGATGGGCAGGTCGGCCAGCGGCGTGCCGGTCTCGTTGGCCCGCCGGGCCAGCTCGCCCATCCACCACTTGCGCGCGTCGGCCGCCGGCGCGCCGGCCGCGACCGTGGCCTCGACCAGGTCGATCGCGTCGGCGTTGTGCATGGCCTGCATGTCCAGGTCGGACAGCCCCCACTCGGCCTGCAGCCGCTTGCGCTTGACCGACGGCAGCTCGGGCAGGGCCGCCTTCAGCTCGGCCACCCACGCCGTGTCGGGCGCGATCGGCACCAGGTCGGGCTCGGGGAAGTAGCGGTAGTCCTGCGCCTCCTCCTTGGACCGGCCGGACGTGGTGGTGCCGGTGTCCTCGTGGAAGTGGCGGGTCTCCTGGACGATCTTCCCGCCCGCGGCGAGGAGGCCCGCCTGCCGCTCGATCTCGCTCCGCACGGCGCGCTCGACGCTGCGCAGGGAGTTGACGTTCTTCGTCTCCGTACGGGTGCCCCACTCGGACGAGCCGCGCGGCATCAGCGAGACGTTGACGTCACACCGCAGCGAGCCCTCCTCCATCCGCACGTCGGAGACGCCGAGCGAGCGCATGATCTCCCGCAGCTCGGTGACGTAGGCCTTGGCCACCTCCGGCGCGAGCCGGTCGGTGCCCGGGATGGGCTTGGTCACGATCTCGACCAGCGGGATGCCGGCCCGGTTGTAGTCGACGATCGAGTAGTCGGCCCCGTGGATGCGCCCGGTCGCGCCACCCACGTGCGTGGACTTGCCGGTGTCCTCCTCCAGGTGCACCCGCTCGATCTCGATCCGCACGGTCTCGCCCTCGACCTCGACGTCGACGTAGCCGTCGAAGCAGAGCGGCTCGTCGTACTGCGAGATCTGGTAGTTCTTCGGCATGTCCGGATAGAAGTAGTTTTTCCGGGCGAAGCGGCACCACTCGGCGATCGAGCAGTTCAGCGCCAGGCCGATGCGGATCGTCGACTCGATGGCCGCGGCGTTGGCCACCGGCAGCGCCCCGGGGAACGCCAGGCAGGTCGGGCAGACCTGCGTGTTGGGCGGGGCGCCGAAGGTCGTCTTGCAGCCGCAGAACATCTTCGACTTGGTGCCCAGCTCGACATGCGTCTCCAGGCCGAGCACCGGCTCGAACCGGTCGAGCGCTTCGTCGTACGGCATGAGCGTACCGGCAGTCATGGTGAGGTCCTTAGTTCAGATCGTTGCGTTTGCGTGAGCACGCCGCAGTCCCCTCTTACCCCTGCAGCTCCGGCGCCTTGGCCAGCAGCCCGCCGCCCCAGCGGCTCTCCAGGGCCTGCTCCACGGCCGCGCCGACGCGGTAGCAGCGGTCGTCGGCCAGGACCGGGGCCATGATCTGCAGGCCCACCGGCAGGCCGTCCTCGTCGGCCAGGCCGCACGGAACGGACATGGCCGCGTTGCCCGCCAGGTTGGACGGGATCGTGCACAGGTCGGCGAGGTACATCGCGATCGGGTCGTCCGTGCGCTCGCCGAGCGAGAACGCCGTGGTCGGCGTGGTCGGCGACACCAGCACGTCCACCTGCTGGTAGGCGGCCTCGAACTCGCGGGAGATGACCGTGCGGACCTTCTGTGCCTGGCCGTAGTAGGCGTCGTAGTAGCCGCTCGACAGCGCGTACGTGCCCAGCATGATGCGCCGCTTGACCTCGGGACCGAACCCGGCGGCCCGGGTCAGCGCCATGACCTCCTCGGCGCTGCGGGTGCCGTCGTCGCCCACGCGCAGGCCGTAGCGCATGGCGTCGAAGCGCGCCAGGTTGGAGGAGCACTCCGAGGGGGCGATCAGGTAGTAGGCGGGCAGCGCGGTCAGGAACGACGGGCAGGAGACCTCGACGACCTTGGCCCCGAGCGACTCCAGGAGCTGGACGGCCTCGTGGTAGCGGGCCAGCACGCCGGCCTGGTAGCCCTCGCCGGCGAACTCCTTGACGACGCCGATCCGCATGCCGGCGATGTCGGCGTTCTTCGCCGCCTCGACCACCGAGGGCACGGGCGCGTCGACCGAGGTGGAGTCCATCGGGTCGTAGCCGGAGAACGCCTCGTGCAGCAGCGCCGCGTCGAGCACGTTGCGCGCGAACGGGCCCGGCGTGTCGAGCGAGCTCGCGAACGCGATCAGCCCGTAGCGGGACGAACCGCCATAGGTCGGCTTCATCCCCACGATCCCGGTGACCGAGGCGGGCTGCCGGATGGAGCCGCCCGTGTCGGTGCCCGTGGACAGCGGCGCCTCGTAGGCGGCCACGGCGGCGCTCGAACCGCCCGACGAGCCTCCGGGCACCTTCGTCAGGTCCCAGGGGTTGCGGGTCGCGTGGTAGGCGGAGTTTTCCGTGGAGGAGCCCATGGCGAACTCGTCGAGGTTCGTCTTGCCCAGGATGACCAGGCCGGCCTCGCGCAGGCGCGCGGTGACGGTCGCGTCGTAAGGAGGCCGCCAGCCCTCGAGGATCTTGGAGGCGGCGGTCGTGGGCATGTCGCGCGTGGCGAAGATGTCCTTGTGCGCGATCGGCACCCCGGCCAGCGGGCCGAGCCGCTCACCGGCCCTGAGCCTGGCGTCCACGGCGCGTGCCTGCTCCAGCGTCGTCTCGCGATCGACGTGCAGGAAGGCCTTGACCTTGGGCTCGACCTCGGCCATGCGGTCGAGATGCGCCTCGGCCACCTCGACGGCCGACACCTCGCCACCGGCGATCATCGAACCCAGCTCGGCGGCGGTCTTGCGGATCAAACTCATGCCTCCTCCCCGAGGATGCGCGGCACCCGGAATCGGTCGTCCTCGACGGCGGGAGCGCCGGAGAGCGCCTGGTCAGGCGTCAGGGACTGTCGCACCTCGTCGGCACGGAAGACATTGGTCAGCGGAAGCGCGTGCGACGAAGGCGGCACGTCCTCGGCGGCGACCTCGGCCACCTTCGCGACCGCCTCGATGATGGCATCGAGTTGGGTGGCGTAGTGATCGAGCTCGTCGCCGGTGAGCGCCAGCCTGGACAACCGGGCCAGGTGTGCGACCTCGTCGCGGGTTATGGCGGACATGAGTCGTTGAACCCGTTTCGTGGATGGAGTCTTTGGACACTGCCATCCTAGGGGCCTTGACCGAGCAGCCCCGAACCATTAAGCCCCTGGGGCCACCTCACCCGTAGAGCTCGTCCAGCCCCACCGCCCGCACGTCCCGCTCCCCGGACAGTGAGGCGTCGAACCCCACGCCGCTGTAGCAGGTGAGCACGGTGTCGCGCACGTCGTACCCCTTGGCGTCGAGCAGGTCCCTGGCCCTCCTGAGCCGCGCCACATGCCCGGAGCCCATGGCCTTGCCCCACTTCACCTCTCCCAGCGAGAGGACCCGCCGCTGCTCGCCGGGCATGGCAGGCGCGAAGACGACGACGTCTACTTCAATCTGCTCGCGGCGTACGGGGTCCGTGACGATCCCCGAGCCCACCTCTCCGGGGAGGCCGCCGAAGTAGTCCGGCTCCAGCATCACGAACTGGCGGCACATCTCCTCGAAGTGAGGACCGAGCACTTGATCGCGAAATCTGGCCCCGGAGTCGGCCCAGACGTTTTCCGCACGGCCGCTCTCCAGAAAGCCCCAGCGCGGCCGCATGATCACCTCATAGAAAGTGACCAACGGCTCGCAGATGCGGTAGATCGACCGGGAAGGGCGGAATGCGTCGGGCTCCCTTCGCAGCAGGCAACAGTCCTCCAACACGTTCAGATGGTGGCCTATGTCGGTGGCCTTGCGTCCGACGTAGGAGGAGATCGCACCTCTCGTGCGGTTGCCCGCGGCCACCGCCGCCAGCACCGAGTGATACATCGCGGAGTCTCGCATCTCCGCCTCTTCGCCGAGGAGATAGCGCGCCTCCCTGAAGAGAGGGGTCCCGGGATCGAGGACCGTGCGCCGCACCCAATCGTCGAAGTCATCGGGCCCCTTCGGCACGTCGTCCTCCACAAAGGGCAGATACGCCGGGGTGCCGCCCACGATCGCATGGGCCTGCACCGCCAATCGCCGATCAGTTATGCCCCAGTAGCGGGCGGCAAGGCGGAAGTCGAAAGGACGCAGCACGAGCTCCAGCACAGCCCGGCCACGCAACGGGGCGTTACCCGCCAGAAGCCGCCCCATGACGGACATCGCCGACCCGCACAACAGCAGGGACACAGGCGAGTTCCGCGAGACCGCCCGGTCGATCTCCCGCTGGATGATGGACGGCAATGCCGGCGCGGCCTTGCTGAGGTAGGGAAACTCGTCGATCACCATGAGCTCTCGCCTCTCGGCGCTGGTGGCGAAAAGCTGCTGGATCGCCACATCCCAGCTCGGAAAGCTGAACGGAGCCGATGCCCCGACATGCTCGGCCAGGGCCGAGGCGAACAGGTGCAGCGATTCCGTCTCCGTGGCCTCCGTCGCACTGAAGTAGAAGCCACCCGTCTGCTGGGCGAGCGAGACCATCAGAAAGGTCTTTCCCTGCCGGCGCCGCCCGCTGACGACACCCAGCTTGGGACGCATGCTGGAGCGCTCGGCGAACCTGGCCAACCGCTGCCATTCGAAGTCGCGAGCGAAGACCTCACCGGGCTTCGGCAGCATCGGCATCCCCTGCGCACAGAAGTAGATTCCTGAGAAGTGTACTTCTAAGAACCATACTTCTGCTTGCAATCAATGACAGTCGGTCAGGCCGAGCTGCTGACCTCGGGCTGGTAGCCGTACTCGACCGCCGTCCCCGCCTGCTCGCGCAGCCACACCGCCGCCTCGGCGGCCGGCATCGGCCGGCCGAACAGCCAGCCCTGGCCCACCTCGCAGCCCATCTCCACCAGCCGCATCGCCACGTCGTCCGACTCCACGCCCTCCGCGACCGACCTCAGCCCGAGCGAGCGGACCAGGTCCACGATCGAGCGGACGATCCGGTAGTCGTCCTCGGACTCGGCGATCCGGCGGACGAACGAGGCGTCGATCTTGACCTCGGACACCGCCAGCCGCTGGAGCCGGATCAGCGAGGAGTAGCCGGTGCCGAAGTCGTCGAGCGCCAGGGGGACGCCGAGCGTGGCCAGGGCCTTGATGGTCTCCTGGGTGTAGGCCTGGTCGCCGGTCAGGATGCGCTCGGTGACCTCCAGCTGGATGGCCGCGGGCGGCAGGCCGTACCGGGCCAGTCCCACTTCCAGTTGCTCCGGCAGGGCCGAGGCGAGCAGGTCGCGGGCGGAGATGTTGACCGAGATCTGCACCCGCAGCCCGGTGTGCCACCAGGCGGCCGCCTGCTCCAGGGCCTCCTCGACCACGTACGCCGTGAGCTGCCGCATCAGGTACGACTGCTCGGCCAGCGGCACGAACTCCGACGGCGGGATCGGCCCGTGCACCGGATGCCGCCAGCGCAGCAGGGCCTCGACCCCCTGCACGTCGCCGGTGCCCAGGGCGACCTTCGGCTGGTAGTGCAGGCGCAGCTCGCGGTTGTCGATGGCGCGGCGGAGGTCGCCGAGCAGGGTGAGGCGTTCGGGGGAGTTGCGATCCTTGTCCGGCTGGTAGAGCTCGACGCCCGTACGGCCCTCCTTGGCCAGGTACATGGCCACGTCGGCGCGCTGCAGCAGCAGCTCGAAGTCGGGGGCGTGGTCCGGATAGAGCGCTATCCCGACGGAGCCGTCGAGGTCGAAGGTCATGCCCTCCAGCCGCACCGGCTCGGTCAGCGCCGCCCGCAGCCGGGCCGCCACCTCCCTGGCCGCGTGGGCGTCCCTGATGGACGGCAGCAGCACCGCGAACTCGTCGCCGCCGAGCCGGGCCACGACGTCGCCGGGCCGTACGGAGTGGGTGAGCCGGTGCGCCACCATCTGCAGCAGCCGGTCGCCCACCGGATGGCCCATCGTGTCGTTGACCTCCTTGAACCGGTCGAGGTCGAGCAGGAACAGGCCGACCCGCTCGTCCTGGCGCACCTCCGCCAGCGCCTCCTCGGTGCTGACGATGAGCATCTTGCGGTTGGGCAGGCCGGTCAGCTCGTCGTGCAGGGCCTGGTGGTCGCGGCGCATGGAGAGCGTGGCGGTGAAGTAGACGGCGGCCAGGGGGGCGACGAAGAGGGGCACGAGCCCGGGAGAGTGGTTCATGACCACGACGACCAGGGGGGCCAGGCCCAGCAGCCCGGTGTAGACGAGACCCTGCGGGCCCACGGTGGCCTTCAGCACGCGCATGATCGAGCGCCGCTCGTGCAGCGCGACCGCGCCGGAGACGAGGGTGGCCCTGGTGACGAAGTAGGCGACCCCGGCCAGCGCGATCGCCAGCAGGTCGGCCCCGCTCGGCACCCAGGGCGCGGCCGGGCTCGGAACGATCCCGAACGTCCCCAGCACCACGGCCGCCGCGGTCAGCGCCAGGGTGGACTGGGCGATGTTGAACATGACCCGGTGCCACGCCTTGCGCGTCACCACGCCGTTCATGGCCACGGCGACGGCCTGCATCAGCACCGCCACCGGCAGCCCGAAGTGCAGCAGCACGGCGAAGGTGAACATGGTGGACGGATATGTGCCGCCCACGGCCGTCGCGGACGACACCATCACGGGCCGCAGCTCACCCAGGACCACCAGCACCCCGAGCACCCAGAACAACGGCATGCGGGCGAGCTCGACGAGACCGGCCGGGTCCAGCCTGAGCATGGCCACCACCAGGGCGGTGAAGCCGATCACGGTGATGCCCGCGAGGAACGCCCACAGTGGCGTGCCGACGCGTGGTCCAGTGTCGCGGGTGTCGGTTGGGTCAGTCATCGGTAACAGAACCCCCATTAGGTCACTATGGGAGGGTACGACCTTCACCCCACTTCGCGAAACCAAGCGCGTACGTTCCGTCACTTCTCCTTTCCGACATATACCCAAAAAGCACCCTCAGTAGCAAACCATGCACGCTAAGACCCGAGCGGTCCGCGACACGACGCATGACGCGGCACGCGGCGGAGCACACGGCGGGGCACACGACAAGGGGGCCCGCTCGTCCACACGAGCGAGCCCCGGTAGAACGGAGATCAGGCCTCCGGAGTGACCACCGCCCCGGCCGCGGCCTCCGGCCCCTCCTTCAGCAGCACCTCGAACCCGGCCCCGTCGAGGATGGGCACGCCGAGACTCACCGCCTTGTCGTATTTCGACCCCGCGTTCTCCCCCGCCACCAGGAACGAGGTCTTCTTCGACACCGACCCCGACACCTTGCCGCCCCGGCTGGTGAGCGCGTCGGAGGCCGAGTCACGCGTGTAGCCCTCCAGCGTGCCGGTCACCACGAACGTCAGCCCTTCGAGGGTCTGCGGCCCCTTCTCGGGAGCCGGCTCGTCCTCCATCCGGACCCCGGCGGCCCGCCAGCGCTCGACGATCTCCCGGTGCCAGTCGACCTCGAACCACTCCTTGACCGTGGCCGCCACCCTGGGCCCGATGCCCTCGACCGCGGCCAACTCCTCCTCGGAGGCGTTCATGATGGCGTCGATCGACCTCATGGCGTCGGCCAGGGCGCGGGCCGTGGGCGGGCCGATGTGCCGGATCGACAGGGCCACCAGCACCTGCGCGAGCGAGGACTGCTTGGCCCGCTCCAGCTCCTCCATCAGCCGCAGCGCGTTCTGGCTGGGCTCGCCGCTGATGTTGGAGAAGAAGGTGACCACCTTCTCCTCCCCCGTCTTCGGGTCGATCTTGGGCAGGCCGGTGTCCTGGTCGCGGACCACCGACTTGATCGGGATGAGCTGCTCCAGCGTCAGGTCGAACAGGTCGGCCTCGGTGCGCACGACCGGCTCCTGCGGCGGCAGCGGCTGGCTGAGCGCGGTGGCCGCGACGTAGCCGAGCCCGTCGATGTCGAGCGCGCGCCGGCCGGCGGCGAAGAAGATGCGCTCGCGGATCTGGGCCGGGCAACCGCGGGCGTTGGGGCAGCGCAGGTCGGCGTCACCCTCCTTCTCGTACGCCAGCTCCGTGCCGCACTCCGGGCAGTGCGTCGGCATGACGAACTCCCGCTCGGACCCGTCACGCAGCGCCGTGACCGGCCCGACGATCTCGGGGATGACGTCGCCCGCCTTGCGCAGCACCACGGTGTCGCCGATGAGCACGCCCTTCTTGACCACGATCGCCGCGTTGTGCAGCGTGGCCCGCACGACGGTCGAGCCCGCCACGACGACCGGCTCCATCACCGCGAACGGCGTGACCCGCCCGGTGCGCCCGACTCCCACCTGGATGTCGAGCAGCTTGGTGTTGACCTCTTCCGGCGGGTATTTGTACGCGATCGCCCACCGCGGTGCCCGCGAGGTCGAGCCCAGCTCCCGCTGCAGCCGGAAGTCGTCGACCTTGACCACGACGCCGTCGATCTCGTAGGGCGGGTCGTGCCGGTGCGCGTGGTAGTGCTCGATGAACTCGTTGATCTGGTCGAGCCCCGGCAGCACCTGGTAGAGGTCGCTGACCGGCAGGCCGAACTCCCGCAGCCGGTCGTAGACGTGCGACTGCGCCCGCGGCTCCGCCGCGCCCTCCCAGAGGCCGATGCCGTGCACCAGCATCCGCAGCGGCCGCTGGGCCGTGATGCGCGGATCCTTCTGCCGCAGCGTGCCGGCCGCGGAGTTGCGCGGGTTGGCGAACGGCGTCTTGCCCTGCTCTATCAGCTGCTCGTTGAGCTTCTTGAAGTCCTCGACCGGGATGTAGACCTCGCCGCGCACCTCGACCAGGCTCGGGATGTCGTCGCCCTTGAGGCGGTGCGGGATGCCCTTGATCGTGCGTACGTTGGCCGTCACGTCGTCGCCCGTGCGCCCGTCGCCGCGCGTCGCGCCCCGCTCCAGCTTCCCGTCGCGGTAGACCAGCGCGATCGCCAGCCCGTCGATCTTCAGCTCGCACAGGTAGGGGCCGGGGTCACGCTCGGCCAGCCGCTCGGCCCGCGCCTGCCAGGCCGCCATGTCCTCGGCGTTGAAGGCGTTGTCGAGGCTCTCCATCCGGTTGAGGTGCTGAACCTTGGCGAAATCACCCGAAACCGGCGCGCCCACCTTCTGAGTGGGCGAGTCGGGCGTCTGGAGCGTCGGATGCGCCGCCTCCAGCGTGAGCAGCTCCTTGAACCACTCGTCGAACTGGGCGTCACTCACCGTGGGCTGGTCGAGCACGTAGTAGCGCCAGCGTGCGTCCTCGACCAGCTCGCTCAGCTCCGCATGCCGCTTGAGCGCGGTCACCGGCACGCCTCCGACCTCGGTGTCAGCCTCACTCACGCCGACCCTCCTTCCATCCGACAACCTGAGCAAACGCTACCGCCGGGCACCGACGGTGACACGCTCAGTCGCCCGGCATCCCGTTCGCCGGATCGTCCCTGAGCACCTGGGCCGCCTTCCTGCAGGCCGCCAGCGCCGCCCGGGCGTACGCGGGAGAGGCCCCCGCCAGCCCGCACGCCGGGGTCAGCACGACCTGGGTGGCCAGCCGGTCCGGCTCGAACCCCAGCCGCCGCCACAGCTCCACCGCCGGCTTGGCCACCACCCCCGGACCGGCCAGCCGCACGTCCCTGCCCGGCACGACACCCAGGAACAGCGCCATCCCCGCCTCGAACAGCTCCCCGAGCGCGTCGTCGTCCCTGCGCCGCAGCAGCGCGGCGTCCACGGATACCCCGCGAACCCCGGCCCGGCGCAGCACGGCGAACGGCACGGCGGGGGCGCAGCAGTGCACCACGGGCTCGTCGAACAGCCGCAGCGACTCCTCCACCCGCCACTCCTCGACCGCCGCCAGCCGCCCGAACCCCGAGGCGGTCGGCACGTTGCCCGCCAGCACGCCCGGCAGCCCGGGCTCGTCGAGCTGCAGCACGATCTCCGTCACCCCGGGCACCCTGCGCCGCACCTCGGCGCAGTGATCCGCGACCCCCTGCGCCAGCGAGGCGGTCAGGTCGCGTACGGCCCCGGCGTCGGAGAGCATCTTGTCCCCGTACTTGAGCTCGATCGACCCCGCCAGCGTCCACGGCCCGCAGACCTGCAGCTTCAGCGGCCCCGAGTGGTCGTGCCCGATCTCCTCCAGCCCGTCGAGGTCGCGCCGCAGGTGGTCGACGGCCCGCTGGTGGTCGCGCCCCGGCCGGTCGCTCAGCCGCCACCCGGAGGGCTGCACCTCGACGTGCAGGTCGACCAGCAACCCCGCCGTACGCCCGACCATGTCGGCCCCGACGCCCCTGGCGGGCAGCTCTGGCAGGTACGGCAGGCCGGGCACCTCGCCGAACACGATCCTGATCGCCTCAAGATGATCCTCACCCGGATGCGAACCAACCCCGGTGGCTTCCCACGTAGACATGGGCACCAGCGTAGGCTCTGCCGAATGAAGCTCACGAAACTCGACCACGCCTGCGTCCGGTTGGAGAAGAACGGCAAGGTCCTGGTCATCGACCCCGGCACCTTCAGCAAGGGTCCGGTGCTCGACGGCGCCGACGCGGTGCTCATCACCCACCAGCACTTCGACCACGTGGACGTCGAGAAGCTGAAGGCCGCCTCGCCCGACCTGGAGATCTGGACCTGCGAGGGCGTCGCTGCGGAGCTGACCGAGGTGCCGGGCAAGGTCCAGGTGGTACGGCACGGCGACGGGTTCGAGACGGCCGGTTTCGGGGTGAAGGTGTTCGGCGAGTGGCATGCCAAGAACCACCCCGACATGAGCATCGTCCAGAACGTCGGTTTCCTGCTCGACGACGAGCTCTTCTACCCGGGTGACGCGCTGACCGTGCCGGACGTGGAGGTCTCCACGCTGCTGGTGCCGACCGGCGCGCCGTGGCTGAAGCTGATGGAGATGGTGGAATACCTCCGTACGATCCGCCCGGCGCGCGCATATTCCACCCACGACGCCCTCTACAGCGAGATCGGCCTGGCCCTGGTCGACAACTGGCTGCGGATGGAGGCGGAGAAGCAGGGCGCCGACATCCGCCGCCTCGCGGTCGGCGAGTCGACCACCCTCAGCTAGTCGGCCACCCTCAGCTGGTCAATCAGCTTCAGCCGGCGGACACGATGGTCGCCGATCCGATGACCGTCGAGCCGGAGTAGAGCACCGCGGCCTGGCCGGCGGCGACGCCCGTGGCCGCCCGGCCCAGGTCGATCCGCAGCCCGCCCGCGATCTCCTCGAACGTGCACGGATAGACCTCGCCGTGGGCCCGCAGCTGCACGGTCACGTCGTCGGAGGCGGCCGGCCCGTTCCGGACCGGCCCGTTCGAGACGGGCCCGTTCGAGATGGGCCCGTTCCAGACGGGCCCGTTCCAGACCGGGCTGCCGCAGACGATCGAGGTGACCTGCAGCGCCGCACGCGGGCCGACCGTGACGGTGTTGGACACCGGCTCGATGGACAGCACGTAGCGCGGCCGGCCGTCCGCGGCCGGCCGGTCGATGTGCAGGCCCTTGCGCTGCCCGATCGTGAACCCGTGGGCGCCCTGGTGGCTGCCCACGACCGCGCCGCTCTCGTCGACGATCGGCCCCTCGGCCGAGCCGAGCCGCTCGGCCAGGAAGCTGCGCGTGTCGCCGTCGGCGATGAAGCAGATGTCGTGGCTGTCGGGCTTGTCGGCGACGGTCAGGCCACGCCTGGCGGCCTCCTCTCGCACCTCGGCCTTGGTCGAGTCGCCCAGCGGGAAGATCGCGTGGCCGAGCTGCTCGCGGGTCAGCACGCCGAGGACGTAGGACTGGTCCTTGCCCTCGTCGACGCTCCTGGACAGCACCCCGTCGACCAGCTTGGCGTGGTGGCCGGTGGCGACCGCGTCGAAGCCCAGAGCCAGCGCCCGATCGAGCACCGCCGCGAACTTGATCTTCTCGTTGCAGCGCAGGCACGGGTTGGGGGTGCGACCGGCGGCGTATTCGGCCACGAAGTCCTCGATCACGTCGCGCTGGAAACGCTCGGCCATGTCCCAGATGTAGAACGGGATGCCGATCACGTCGGCGGCGCGGCGAGCGTCGCGCGAGTCCTCGATCGTGCAGCAACCCCTGGCTCCCGTGCGATGGGATTGGGGGTTGGCGGACAGGGCGAGATGGACACCAGTGACGTCGTGACCGGCCTCGGCTATCCGAGCGGCGGCCACGGCGGAGTCGACGCCGCCCGACATGGCGGCAAGCACACGCAGTCCCATGACCTTTCCAGCCTACTGTCCGGACAGGAGTGCACGACCATGGCCCGGGTCTGCGAGGATTCGGGCATGCGACTGTTCGGGCGCAAGGACGCAGACGAAGGGGCCGAAGGGCCTGACGAGGCCATCGCCGGTTTCTGGGCGTGGTGGCAGGAGACCAGGCCGCAACTCGACTCGATGGTGGCCGCGGGCGAGCCCGAGGGGCTGGAGGAGCGGCTCACCCCCGCGGTCGCCGCGATCGACCCCGGCCTGGCCTATGAGGTGGCCCCCGGCAAGGAGGCCGCGCACGCCCTGGTGGTGACCGCCGCGGGCGACGCCGAGCTGCGCTCGCTCGCGCACCGCTGGGCCAAGGCCGCGCCCCCGTCCGACCTGCTGTGGGAGTTCCACCCGTCCCGTCAGGCCAACCCGATGGCGATGGAGCTCACCCTCGACGTGGGCGGCTTCGAGTTCGCGCTCGACAAGTTGCAGCTCGGCCTGCGCGTGCCGCGCAACCAGCCCCGGGTCGACGTGGCCGCCTACCACCCGATCTTCGGCGAGCTCGACGAGGAGTCCAGGCTGGAGGCCACGCTGCTGGCCCTCGACTGGCTGCTGGGCGAGGACGACGTGGCCAGGTGGGTGGGCGAGATCACGGCGGTCACGTTCGAGCCGATCGACTCCGTGGCGGCGGTGCACCTGCCGGCCGTGGTCGCCGACGTGGCCTCGGGCTACACCGAGGAGGAGTGGCTGCTGCTGGAGGGTCAGACCGCCGGCGGCGCGCCGCTGGTCGCCACGGCCCGCCACCCGCTGCGGCCGGTCGACCATCCGCTGTTCGACCAGCACATCCAGATCACGCTCCCCTACGCGCACCGCGACGAGAACGGCCTGCCGGTCGGCGACTCGCTGGCCGCGCTGCGCGACTTCGAGGAGCGCCTGGCCGCCCGCCTGCTCAAGCTGCGCGACGACGCCGTGCTGGCGGCGCACCTGAGCTCCCAGGGGCATCGCGTCATCCACGTGTACGCCGACCCGACCGGTGACGCCGCGATCCACGCCAAGGAGCTGATCGTGGGCTGGGAGGAGGGCGAGCCGAGGGTCGACGTCTCCGCCGACCCCGCCTGGACCGCCGTCGCCCCCTTCCTCACCTGAGCCCGGCCTCCCGACCTGAGGCCGCCCGGCTCACGGGCCTGTCGCGGGTGAGCCGGGCCTTCTGCGGTCTGGGCTCAGCCTTCTGACGGCCTGGGGTCAGCCGAGGCCGGCGCGGCGGGCGCGCTCGACGGCGGCCGGGAGCACCTCGATCAGGCGGTCCACGTCGTCGCGCGTCGAGGTGTGGCCCAGCGTGAACCGCAGCGACCCGCGCGCCGCCGCCGCGTCCGCGCCCATGGCCAGCAGCACGTGGGACGGCTGCGCCACGCCCGCCGAGCAGGCCGAGCCGGTCGAGCACTCCACGCCCTTGGCGTCGAGCAGCATGAGCAGCGCGTCGCCCTCGCAGCCGGGGAAGGAGAAGTGAGCGTTGCCGGGCAGCCGGTTGCCGGGGTCGCCGTTGAGCACCACGTCGGGAACGGCCTCGCGTACGCGGTGGATGAGCTCGTCGCGCAGCGACGCCAGGTGGCGGCCGAGGGTCTCCTGCTCGCGTACGGCGGTGCTGACGGCGGCGGCGAGCCCCGCGATGGCGGGCGCGTCGAGCGTGCCCGAGCGCACGTCGCGCTCCTGGCCCCCGCCGTGCTGCACGGAGACCGGCGTGAGCCCCCTGGTCAGCAGCAGCGCGCCGACCCCCATCGGGCCGCCGACCTTGTGGCCGGTCAGCGTGAGCGCGTCGGCCCCCGAGCCGCTGAACGACACCGGCAACTGCCCGATCGCCTGCACCGCGTCGGTGTGGAACGGGATGCCGTGGTCGTGCGCGATGGCGGCCAGCACGTGGATCGGCTGGATGGTGCCGACCTCGTTGTTGGCCCACATGATGCTGATCATGGCCACGTCGCCGGGGTCGCGCTCGATGGCGGCGCGCAGCGTGTCGGGGTGCACGCGGCCGTGCTCGTCCACCTCCAGCAGCTCCACCTCGGCGCCCTGGCTGTCGGCCAGCCACTGGGCCGGGTCGAGCGCGGCGTGGTGCTCCACGGAGCTGATCAGCACCCGCTTGCGTGGGCGGCGCGCCCAGTAGAGGCCCTTGATCGCCAGGTTGTCGGCCTCGGTGCCGCCCGAGGTGAACACGACCTCGCTGGGCCGGGCGCCGAGCGAGTCGGCGATCGTCTCGCGTGACTCCTCGACCACCCTGCGCACCTGACGGCCGGCCGCGTGCAGCGAGGAAGCATTGCCGACGCGTTTGAGTTGCTCCGTCATGGCCTCGATCGCTTCGGGCAGCATGGGGGTGGTCGCCGCATGATCAAGGTAGGCCGACGGTCTGGTCACGTGCTCAGGGTATCTCGTTTGCAACTGTACCGTCCGGACGGTACAGTTGATCGTATGCGAAGGGACGAGCTTTTGGACGCGGCGGAGGATCTCCTCTGCGACCTGGGCTCGGGCGCGCTCACCCTGGCCGCCGTGGCGGACCGGGCGGGCGTGAGCAAGGGCGGCCTGCTCTATCACTACGGCTCCAAAGAGGCCCTGATCAAGGGCATGGTGGAGCGGTTGATCGAAGACTTCGACGTGCTGGTGGCCGGGCAGCCGGGCGAGACCTACACCGAGCGCTACCTGGGCGCGACGCTGGCCGCCGTCCGATCCGGCCGCCTGCGACGATGGGCCGTCGTCACCGGGGCGTCGGGCAACCTCTTCCTGCTCGCACCGCTGCGCGAGGCGATGGCCCGCTGGCACCGCGAAGGGCTGAGCGAGGAGCCGGACCCGGTGGCCGCGCAGATCGTACGGCTGGCGTGTGAGGGGCTCTGGGACGTGGCGAGTCACGACCCGGAGCTCAACTCGGAGGACGACCTCCAGGCTCTGGAGCTCCGCCTCAGGGCGCTCATCTCGCCCGCCCCCGCCTGATTCCATCCCTTTTCGCCCTCCGCGCCACGCGCCGAGGGCCACTTCTGACTCCCCCCGAACCCCCGACATCACGCCGGGCCCGCGCCGCCGCGCGCGCTGTCCTGCGTTGCCCTGTGCCGTCCGCTGCGGTCGGCGGGGGGCGCCCCGGCATGTCCGGATTCACCGCGAAGAACTACGAACTTGTGAGAGGTGTGGCCTTATGACCCGCGAGCTGAGGAGTGCCCGTTACGGGGCGGTCCTCACCTTTGTCCTTGCCGGCCTGATGGTGGGCACGATGACCGTGCGCATCCCGGCCCTGACCGACAAACTCGGCCTGACCGAGGCCACGGTCGGGGCGATCCTGCTGGTGTGGGGCCTGGGCGCTCTGGTGACGATGCAGTCCATGCGACGCGTCATGGCGCGCGTGGGCAGCCGGGCGGTACTGCGGGCAGGCGGTCCACTGACGGCGCTCAGCCTCCTCGGCGTGGCCGTCGCCCCCGACCTCCCGCTGCTCCTGGTGGCCGTGGCGCTCTTCGGCATGGCCTTCGGCACCGTGGACGTCGCCATGAACGCCCAGGGTTCGGCCGTCGAGCAGGCGTACAAGCGGCCGCTGATGAACGGCATGCACGCCGGCTGGTGCGTGGGCGCCATCTCGGCGGGCGGGCTGGGCAGCCTGGCCATCGCCGCCGACCTGCCGTTCACGCTGCACGTGACGCTGATCGCGCTGGTCTCGCTGCCGGTCATGGTGCTGCTCGGCCGTACGTACCTGCCGGAGCCCCCGGCGGCGGCCACCGCGACCGCCGGGCGGCGCCGCATGCCGCCGATCGTCTACCTGCTCGGCGCGATCATGTTCTTCGCCTTCATGGTCGAGGGCACGGTCGCCGACTGGAACGGCCTGTACATGCGCGACGAGCTCGGCGCCCCCGAGGCCCTGGCGGCGCTCGGGTACCCGGTGTTCGAGGCCGGCATGCTGATCGCCCGGCTCACCGGTGACCGGCTGCGGGTCAGGTTCGGGGTGCGCGGGATGCTGACCGTGTCCGGGGTGGCCACGGCCGGCTTCTTCGCGGTCGTGCTGCTGGCGCCGGCGGCGCTGGTGGCGGTGGCGGCGATGTTCTTCGTCGGGCTCGGGGTGGCGACGATCTCGCCGCTGACACTGTCGCTCGCGGGCACGGCCACCGACGCGCCGGGTCCCGCGATCGCCCAGGCGGGCGCCATGGGGTACGCGGGCCTGCTGCTCGGCCCCGTGGTGATCGGCTTCCTGTCGGACGCCACCTCCCTGCGTACGGCGCTGGGCATCGGCGTCGTCCTGGGCGTGCTGATCGCCCTGGCCGCCCGCCTGCTCCCGCGCGGCGAGCCGGCCCGGGTGAGCCCCCTCCCCGCGAGGGAGCCCGCCAAGGCCGCCGCCTGAGACCATCGCGGGATGGATCTCGAACGAAACGTGCTCTTCGACGTCGAGGCGTATGAAGCGCGGGTGCGGTCCCGCCCGTGCTTCATCTGCGCGATCGTGGCCGGCGACCCCGACTACGCCCTCGAGCAGATCGTCTACGAGGACGACCGGCACCTCGCCTTCCTGGCCCGCTACCCCACGATGCCGGGGTACGTCCTGGTCAGCCCGAAGCGGCACGTCGAGCACGTCGTACGCGACCTCGACGAGGACGACTACCACGCGATCATGGGCGTGGTCAGGAAGGTGGCCTTGGCCGTGGAGGCGGTGGTGCCGTCGGAGCGCACCTACCTGCTGTCCCTCGGCAGCCGTCAGGGCAACGCCCACCTGCACTGGCACGTGGCCCCGCTCCCGCCGGGCACCCCGTACCGGAAGCAGCAGTTCCACGCGCTCATGTCCGAGAACGGCACGATCTCCTGGAGCCAGGCCCAGGCCGAGGAGCTGGCCGCCCGCCTGCGGGCGGCCCTGGCCTGAGAGTTCCCTGTGGATCGGCGCGGGCGGCGCGGCGCGACCCCACGTGGCGCCATCCCGCTCACAGAGACCTCACAGAACCCCTCAGAACGCCTCCAACGAGCCACCCCACGCTGGACCCATGATCCAGCTCAACGGACTGTCCAAACGCTACGGCGAGCGGCTCGCCGTGGACGACCTCTCCTTCACGGTACGGCCGGGCCTCGTCACCGGCTTCCTCGGCCCGAACGGCGCCGGCAAGACCACGACCATGCGCATGATCCTCGGCCTCGACCTGCCCACCTCCGGCACGGTCACGATCAACGGCCGTGGCCCCCACGACCTGCCGCACCCGCTGCGCGTGATCGGCTCGATGCTGGACTCGCAGGCCGTGCACCCGCAGCGCACGGCGTACAAGCACCTGCTCTACCTCGCCCAGACCAACCGCCTCCCGGTCTCCCGCGTCGAGGAGGTGCTCGACCTGGTCGGGCTGACGGACGCGGCGGGCAGGAAGGCGGGCGGGTTCTCGCTGGGGATGAGCCAGCGGCTGGGCCTGGCCGCCGCGCTGCTGGGGGATCCGCCGGTGCTGCTGCTGGACGAGCCGGTCAACGGGCTGGACCCGGAGGGCGTCCTGTGGATCCGCACGCTCGTCCGGGAGCTGGCCGCCGAGGGGCGTACGGTGCTGCTCTCCAGCCACCTGATGAGCGAGATGGCGCTGACCGCGAACCGGCTGGTGATCATCGGGAAGGGCCGGCTCATCACCGAGGCCGAGATCGGCGAGTTCACCGGCGCCGGGGCTCCCGTCCTCGTCCGCACGCCCGAGGCCGGCTCCTTCGCCCGGCGCCTGGAGCTGTCGGGCGCCCGCGTACGAGCCGGTTCCGGCGACGAGCTGCTGGTCACCGGCATGAGCGCGCCCGACGTGGGGCGGCTGGCGGCGGCCGAGGGCGTCACGCTGCACGAGCTGACCCTGCGGCCCGCGTCCCTGGAGGAGGCGTTCATGGAGCTGACCCGCGACGCCGTGGAGTACGGAGGGGCACGATGATCGAGGCGGGCGTGCTCAGGGCGGAGTGGACGAAGTTCAGCAGCATCAGGGCCACCATGGTGCTGTCGCTGGCGATCGTCGTCGTGTCCGGGCTGTTCGGATGGCTGTTCGGCAACGCGTCGGCCGGCGACTACGCCACGGCCACGGCGCAGGAGCGGCTGGACTTCCAGCCGCTGGACATGGGCATGCGCGGGCTGTTCGTGGTCCAGCTCCTGGTCTCGGCGCTGGGGGTGCTGGTCGCCACCTCCGAGTACGGCTCCGGCACGATGCGCGCGAGCGTGGCCGCCGTGGGCCGGCGCGGTCACCTGATGGCCGCCAAGGCCGGCATGACCGTGCTGACCGCCCTGCCGGTGAGCGTGGCCGGGGTGTGGCTGATGTACACCACCGGCCAGACCGTCCTCGCGGCGAACGGCGCTCCGTACGTCATGCCGGGCGAGCCGGGCGCGCTGGTCCTGCTCCTGCTCGGGCCGGTCGTGTTCACGCTGCTGGCACTGTTCGGGCTCGCCCTGGGCTTCCTGCTGCGCGGCACGGCCTCCGCCGTGAACGTCAGCACCGCCTTCCTCCTGATCCCCGTCCTGGCCTCGAGCGCGCCCGGCGGCCTGCGGGAGTTCATGCACACCTACTGGCCGAACACGGCCGCCTTCCAGGCCGTCTCAGGGACGTCCGAGCTGCCGCCCGTGGTGGCTTTCGGGGTGCTCGTCGGGTTCGTCGCGGTGCTGCTGGTCGCGGCGTTCGTCCAGTTCAAGAACCGGGACGCCTGACTACCCTGGACCTCGGGAGGTGCCTCACGTGGCTCACATGGGCGAACGGCTGCTGGTGGTCGACGACGAGCCCACCGTCAAGGAGCTGCTGTCGGCGACGTTGCGGTTCGCGGGCTTCACCGTGAGCTCCGCCGACAACGGCACCCAGGCGCTGGAGGAGGCCCGGCGTGACCCGCCCGACCTGGTGCTGCTCGACGTCATGCTGCCCGACCTGGACGGCTTCGAGGTGCTGCGCCGCCTGCGCGGCCTGCCCAGGGCCGGCGGGCGGCCGGGGCCGGTGCCCGTACTGTTCCTGACGGCCCGCGACACCACGGCCGACAAGATCAACGGTCTCCGGCTGGGCGGCGACGACTACGTGACCAAGCCGTTCGACCTGGAGGAGCTGCTGGCCCGCATCAGGGCCATCCTGCGGCGCACGGGCGCGATCCCCGACGACCACACGCTGGTCGTGGGAGACCTGGAGGTCGATCCCGACGGCCACCAGGTGACCAGGGCGGGCCGCCCGGTGCGCCTGTCGCCGACGGAGTTCCGGCTCCTGCACCACCTGGTGCTCAACGCCGGGCGGGTGCTGCCCAAGTCGCAGATCCTGGAGACCGTGTGGCGCTACGACTTCGCCGGTGACACGAGCATCGTGGACACGTACGTGAGCTATCTGCGGCGCAAGCTGGACACCGGCGAGTCACCCCGGCTGATCCACACCGTGCACGGCGTCGGCTACCTGCTCCGCAAGCCGAAACCATGACCAGCCGCCTGCCACGACCCGGCGGCGGGCGCGCCCGGCTGCCGCGCATCGGCAGGGGGCTGTCGTTGCGCGCCCGGCTGCTGGCGATCACGGTCGCCCTGCTCGTCGCCGGCCTGGCAATGATCAGCTCGGTCCTCGTCCGGCAGCTGGAGACCCAGCTCAGGGCCCGCGTGGACGCCCAGCTCAGCCCGATGGGCACGGCGCTGTCGTCGGTGCCGCCCGAGCTGGCCACCGCGCTGGCGGCCATGCTGGAGAAGCGGGCGAGCCAGACCCCGCTCGTGCTGGGCGAGCCCGACCTCGTCACCAAGGGGTACGCGGCGTACCTGTCGCCCGGCGGCGCCGTGCTGCGCGCGTACGGCGACATGCCCGGGCCCGGCCTGCCCCGCCTCGACACCGCCGCCGTCGCGGCCCGCGGCGGGCGGCCGTTCACCGTGGAGGGGGCGGACGGCGAGGAGTGGCGCGCCGTGGCGCTGCCCGCCAAGCGCACGAGCACGGAGTTCGCGCACTCCAGCGTGGTGGCGGCGGTGTCGCTGGAGGCCATGCACACGACCGTCAACCGGATGCGCGCCGCCTGCCTCGTGGCCGGATCGTTGCTGCTGGCCGTGCTGGCGCTGGTGGGCGGGTTCGCGATCAGGGCCGGTCTGGCGCCGTTGCGCCGGGTGGAGGAGACGGCGGCGGCCATCGCGGACGGCGACCTCACCCGCCGCGTGCCCGAGCCGGCCCCGCCGGGCACGGAGGTCGGGCGCCTGGCACGCTCGCTCAACAAGATGCTCGCCCAGATCGAGCAGGGGGTCGCGGCGAAGGTGGAGTCTGAAGCCCGCATGCGCCGGTTCGTCGCCGACGTCAGCCACGAGCTGCGCACCCCGCTGTTCGGCATCAAGGGCTTCTCGGAGCTGTACCGCATGGGAGGCACGGAGGCCGGGCCCGCGCTGGCCCGCATCGAGAGCGAGTCGGGCCGCCTGGCCAAGCTGGTGGACGACCTGCTCCTGCTCGCCGGCCTCGACGAGAGCGACGGCCCGGGGCTGGAGCTGACCCCGATGGACCTGCGTACCCTCGCCGCCGACGCCCGCCACGACTTCACCGCCCTCGACCCGACCCGGCCCATCGCCTTCACCGGCCCGTCCGGCGGTCCGGCGGCCACCGCCCCGGTCCTGGGCGACGAGGCCCGGCTGAGACAGGTCGTCAGCAACCTCGTCGGCAACGCCGTCACCCACACACCCGCCGGCACCCCAGTCAGGATCGGCGTGGGCACGGACGGCGGGGAGTCGGTGCTGGTCATCGAGGACGAGGGGCCGGGGCTGGGGGCGGAGGAGGCGGCGCGCGTGTTCGACCGCTTCTACCGCGCGGACGGCTCCCGTGCCCGCGCCACGGGCGGGGCTGGGCTGGGGCTGGCCATCGTCCGGTCCATCGTGGCCGCTCACGGGGGGCGTGTGGAGCTGCGCTCGTCCCCGGGTGAGGGCGCTTGCTTCCAGATCAGGCTTCCCATCACCGACCGCTGACCGACCCTCGGCTCCCGCCCAGGCTTGTCGAGGACGTCTGGGGGGCGGTGCCCCCCAGACGTCACTGCCTGAGCTCCCCGCGCGGAGAGCGCCGAGAGCGGAGACCGTGCTCCCCGGCCGGCCTACTTGCGCTTGTCGATCTCTTCGGTGAGCTGGGGCAGGACCTGGTGGAGGTCGCCGACCACGCCGTAGTCCGCCAGCTCGAAGATCGGGGCCTCCGGGTCCTTGTTGATGGCGACGATCGTCTTGGCCGTCTGCATGCCGGCCCGGTGCTGGATGGCCCCCGAGATCCCGGCCGCGATGTACAGCTGCGGCGACACCGTCTTGCCCGTCTGGCCCACCTGGAACTGGTGCGGGTACCAGCCCGCGTCCGTGGCGGCGCGGGAGGCGCCCACGGCCGCACCCAGGGAGTCGGCGAGGGTCTCGATGACCGAGAAGTTCTCCGCCGAGCCCACGCCGCGCCCGCCGGAGACCACGATCGCGGCCTCCGTCAGCTCCGGCCGGGCGCCCTTCTCCTGCTTGACCCGCTCCACGACTCGGGTGGCCTTGGCGGCGTCGGACAGGGTGACCGAAACCTCCTCCTCGACCCCGGCGCCCGCGGCCGCCACGGGGGCGGTGGAGTTGGGGCGTACGGCGATGATGGGCGTGCCCTTGCGCACCTTGGAGTGCACGTTGACGCCGCCGCCGAAGATGGACTGGTCGGCCACGAAGCCCTCGCTCAGGCCCACGGCGTCGGTGATGACGCCGGAGTCCGTCTTGATGGCCAGGCGGCCGGCGATCTCCTTGCCCTCGGCCGTGGCCGCCACCAGGACGGCGGCCGCCGAGGCGGAGGCCACGAGCTGGGCGAGCAGCTCGGCCTTGGGGGCGACCACGTGGTCCACGATGTCGCTGGAGCCGGCGACGTAGATCTTCTCCGCGCCGTACTCGGCCAGCCGGGCCTTGGCCTCGGCCGAGATGCCGGGGCCGGCCCAGACGGCGGCGGGGGTGCCGAGGGTGCGGGCCAGGGTCAGCAGTTCGAGCGTGACCTTCTTGACCTCGCCTTCGGCCTGCTCAACGAGAACGAGAATCTCCGACATTTCCGTAAAACCCCCGTTCTCAGATGAACTTCTTGGACGCCAGGAACTCGGCGGCGCTCACGCCACCGTCGCCCTCGTCCTTGACGATCGTGCCGGCCGCCCGCGGCGGGGCCGGGGCGAAGTCGACGACCTCGGACCAGGCGGCGGCCAGGCCCACCTGCGCGGCGTCGATGGAGGCGTCGCCGATGGCCAGCGTCTCGACCGGCTTCTTCTTCGCCGCCATGATGCCCTTGAACGACGGGTAGCGGGGCTCGTTGATCTTCTCGACCACGGACACGACGGCCGGCAGCGACGCCTCGACCCGGTCGAAACCGTAGTCGGCCAGCCGCTGGACCTTGATCGAGGTGCCCTCGACCTCGACCTTGTTGGCCAGCGTGAGCTGGGGCGTGCCGAGCCGCTCGGCGAGCATGGCGGCGAGCATCCCGGTGCGCGCGTCGGTGGACTCCGAACCCAGGATGACCAGGTCGAACCCGATCTTCTTGAGCACCTGGGCCATCGCGTACGAGGTCGACAGGGCGTCGGAGCCGTGCAGCGCGTCGTCGCTGAGGTGGACGGCCTTGTCGGCGCCCATGGCCAGCGCCTTGCGGATGGTGTCGGTGGCCTTGCCGGGACCCATGGTCAGGACGGTCACCTCACCGCCATGGGCCTCCTTGAGCTTCAGCGCCTCTTCGACCGCGTATTCGTCAAGCTCGTTGACCACGCCGTCAGCGGCGTCGCGGTCGAGCGTGTTGTCATCGGACCGCAGCTTGCGCTCGGTCGCCGTGTCGGGGACCTGCTTCACGCAGACGACGATGTTCATGGCCGGTGGCCGACCTCCCGTAGTTCGCGTGCGCCCCCGCCACGCTGGCGGTGGGCGCCGAATGCATCTGTCCAGACTGCCAGGTGCCCTGCGGGCCCCCGACAGAGGGTCTGCCGTGGTTCAGCGGTTATGTTACCCGTGGGTAGCTTACGCGCAAACCGGCAGCCAGTGCGATTGGCACGGAAACCACTACCACCCTCTCTACCATACCGAACTTTATTCGGTCGTCAGCTGCGAGGGCTACGCCGACAGCAGGAAAACGACTCCCAGCACCAGTGCCGTACCCGCGAACAAGGCCAGTGTGAACGTGCTGAACAGCGCTGCCAGCCCGAAGCACAGCCCGGCCGCCCCCGCCACGCAGACCGCGTCCGTGATCAGGCGGCTGCGTTTGTACGGGCCGCGGGAGAACAGCGCCACCCCCGCGTCGGAGACCAGGGCCAGCGCGTACGCCGCCAGCAGGAACAACGACACCTCGGGCAGCGGCTCGCGGGCGGCGGCCGCCAGCAGCGACACGAACAGGCCCGAGCCGATCAGCCAGCGCCGGCGCACCTTCTCCCGGTGCCTGGCCCGCGACTCCGCCACCGAGCGCCGATGCTGCTCCTTGCCGGACCGCCACTCCCTGGTGCTCATGTCGTCGGCCGCCGACCGCGGGCGTACGACCGGAGCGCTCAGGTGAGGCACGTGGGAGACGGGCGCGACCTCCAGCCTGGCGCAGATCTGCGCCGCCGTCGGCCGCGCGGCGGGGTCGGTGGACAGGCACTCGCGTAACAGCGGCTGCAGCCACTCCGGCGCACCCTCGAGGTCGGGCGGGTGGTGCACGACCCGGTAAGCGACCGCGGAGGCGGGCCCCTGCCCGTACGGCTGCCGCCCGGTGGCCGCGTACGCCAGCGTCGCCCCGAACGAGAACACGTCGGCCTCCATGCCCACGGGCCGCCCCTCGAGCACCTCGGGAGCCAGGTAGCCGGGCGTGCCCACCACCGCGCCCGAGGCCGTGACGGACAGCGAGTCGAGCGCGCTGGCGATGCCGAAGTCGATGACGACCGGCTCGCCCTCGGTCATCATCACGTTGGCCGGCTTGAGATCGCGGTGCACCACCCCCGACTCGTGCATGGCCAGCAGCGCGTCGGCCAGGCCCGCGGCGAGCCGCCGCAGGTCGGCGACGGGCACGGGGACGGAGCTGAGCGGCCGGCCCTGCACGTAGCGGGTCACGAGGTAGGGCCTGGCGCCCTCCAGCGAGGCGTCCAGCACCTCCGCCACGTGCGGCCCGCCGACCATGCGCATGGTCTCCACCTCGCGCGCCAGCCGGGCCAGGGCCATGCCGTCGGCCGCGACGTGCGGGTGCAGCACCTTGACCGCCACCGTGCGCCCCTCGGGGTCCAGCGCCAGGTGCACCTCGCCGAATCCACCGGCCCCGAGACGGGAGAGAAGCTCGTACGGGCCGAGGTGCTCGCTCATACCTTCATCTCTCCCCCCGAGCGGCGGCGGGGACACTCAGGACCAGGGATTCAGGAACCCCAGCCCCAGACCGTCCAGCAGGCTGCCGATCAGCCCGGTGATCAGGCCGATCGTGCTCTGCCTGGCATCGCCGGCCAGATCGTTGATCACCGTCTCCGGCTCCTGCCACGGCGCCCACACCGGGTCCTGGCTCAGCGCGTACATGACCGCGAACAGCGCGGCCGTGCCCACCAGCACGACGGCGACCAGCGCCGCGCCCGGGCTGCGCAGCACCCCGGTGAACGTGCGCGTGACGGCCTTGCGCGGCGCGCCGCCGCCGGGCAGCACGAACAGTCCGGCGGCGAAGGCGCCCGCCGCGTAGGCGGCCGCCTCGTTGACGCCCGCCTGGCCCGCCCAGTAGAGGAAGCCCCAGACGCAGATCCCGAACAGCAGCGCCAGCGGCACGTGCACCAGCGTCACGAGGGCTGACTTGACCAGCGCCCACGGCGTGCCGACCACGATGAGCAGCGGATCGGCCGCGCTGCTCCCGCGCACCTGACGCCGCTTGACCATGTCGCCGAAGAGGTATTCGCCGAGGCGCAGCACCAGAGCGAGCGCCACGGCCACCGCGCCCGCCATAACGGGCCTGGCCACGGTCAGCGCCACCAGCGTGACCAGCAGGAGCAGGCCGACGACCTGGCTGCCGAACAGGTATCTCTTGCGCTCGGACGGCGGACTGTACTGGGACGGCGGGGTGTAGGGCCTGACCTGGGACGGCGAGGTGGGCTGCGGCGCCGGGTAGCCGGCCACCCGCTGGTCCGGGCGCGGCATCGGCGGCCTGGCGGGCATCGGCGCGGGCACGTAGGGTGGCGGCCGCTCCTCCCTGCGCGGCGGCGCGGTGCGCGCCTCGCGGCGCGGCGGCGCCGGCGGGGGCGCCGGCTTGCGGTATTCGACCGGCGGCAGCAGGTCGGAGAACGTGTCCATGGTCCGCGTGCGGTCGGCCAGCCGCTTGGTGCCGGTCGGCCCCTCGAAGGACGCCTCGTTGAACGTCGTCACCGACGGGTCGAGCGCCCTGGCCATCCGGAGCAGCTCCTGGGCGCCGGGCCGGACCGACGGCTCGACCTGCAGGGCCCGGTTGAGCCAGCCGCGCAGCCACGCGGGCGCCTTGTCGAGCTGCGCCCGGCCTTCCATGATGTTGAAGCAGACCGCCTCGAACGTGCCCGTGCCGAACGGCGGCGCCCCGGTCGCGGCGAAGAACACCGTCGAGGCCAGCGCGTGCACGTCGGCCGCCTGGGTGATCTCCGAGTCGCGGATGATCTCGGGCGCCAGATAGCCCGGCGTGCCGACGAACATCCCCGTCTGCGTCAGCCTGGTGGCGTTCACCAGGTGGGCGATGCCGAAGTCGATGACCAGCGGCTCGCCGTCGACGAGCATGACGTTGGACGGCTTGAAGTCGCGGTGGATCACGTCGGCCGCGTGGATGGCCACCAGCGCCTGGCAGAGCCCCTGGGCGAGCCTGATGAGGTCGCGCGCCTCCAGCGCGCCCTCGGCCAGGACGGTGTCCTCCAGCGTGCGGCCGGGCGCGAAGCGGGTCACCACGTACGGCTGCCCGCCCACGAGCTCGGCGTCGATCACCTCGGCGACGTGCGGGCTGCGCACCCTGCGCATGGTCTCGACCTCGCGGGTGAGCCGGTCGCGCGCCTTGAGGTCGGCGGCCACGTGCGGGTGCAACACCTTGATGGCGACCTCGCGGCCCTCGCCGTCGAGACCGAGGTGGACGACCCCCATGCCACCTTCGCCGATCTTCCTGACCAGACGGTACGGGCCCAGACGTTCTGGTGCTTGGGTGCTCATCGCCACCTTCCCCGCGTCATCCCCCGGAATTCCCCCTCAGACCTTTCAGTTGCTCGACCACTGGATCGACGTTCAGCGGAGTCCATACGGCCTCCCCCTTAGGCTTGTCCCCGAACGTGCCGTAAGCGAGGATCAGCGAGAGCGCGGCACCCGCCGCGAGGATTCCCGCCGTCACCATCGCCGCTGTTCTCGAGGGTACGAGCGATGAGAGCGTTCTGCGCATCTGTTTGCCGGGACCCTCCACGCCGGGGCCTGCGCAGACGGTCCAGAGCGCGATCGCGGCACCCCAGGCCAGGGCGTTGGACGGGTCCATCCGCGCCACCACGGTGAGCAGCAACGTCACCGGGAGACCGAGGATGAGCGCGTAGAGCACGAGCGCCAGCGTGATGCCGGCCGATTTGGCCAGCGCCGCCGGGTAGGCGAACACCCTCAGCACGTCGAGCGCCGCGGCGCCCGCCGCCCTGCGGGCCGTGAGCTGCGGCTGGGCCAGGTCGGCCGCGCGCAGCAGGATCGCGAGCGGGACCGCGACGACCGCCACGAGCACCGGCGCCTGCACGGCCGCCACGATCATCAGGATCAGCAGCATCGCGCTCGCCACGCCGTACGCCCTGGAACGCTGCAGTACCTTGCCCGGCTGGACGCTCGGGATGTAGGGCTCGCGCTTGGTCGACAGGTCCGGCTGCGGGTATTGCTGCTGGGCCGGGATGTAAGGGGGCGGCTGCACCGGGATCGGGTTGGGCCGGCCGTAGTCGGGCAGGTCGGGACCAGCACCCGGGCGGCCGTAGTCGGGCAGGTCGGAGCCCGCGCCTGGCCGGCCGGAGTTGGGGGTCTGCTGCTGCGGCGGGTTGACCCTGCGGTAGTCGGGCGAGTCGGGGCGCACCCGCCTCGTGGGCACGTCGGCCTCGGGGTGCGGCGGGACCGCGGGGCCGTTGCCGGCCGCCGGCGGCGGGTAGCCGAACGCCTCGCGCTGGATCTGCCGCAGCTCCTCCGGCGGCACCCTGCGGGTCGGCCACGGGTCGGGCTGGTTGGGCAGCAGCGAGACGTACTGCTGGTCCTGCGGTGGTGGGGCAGGCTGCTCCTGGCTCTCCAGCAGCCGCTTGGGCGTCACCGGCGGCGTGGAGACGTCGTAGGACGGCTTGTCGGCCAGCCGCGGCGGGGTCGGCAGGGCGGCCGGCGGCGGCGCGTCGGGACGCGGCACCGTCGAGACCTCGTCGGGCGAGGAGCTCGCGCCCGCCACCGGCTTGGGCAGCAGCCTGGCGGCCCGTTCGGCCAGATCGGCGGCCTTGGGCCGCTTGGCCGGGTTGCGCTGGAAGGCCGCCTTCAGCAGCGGCTGCAGCTCCGCGGGGGCGGCGCTGATGTCGGCCTTGCCCGCGGTGATGTTGTAGAAGATCATCTCCAGCGTGCCCTTGCCGAAGGGCGGCTGGCCCGTGCCCGCGTAGAGCAGCGTGCCCGCCCACGCGTGGATGTCGACCTCGGGCCCCGCCTCCTGGCCCTCGATGATCTCGGGCGCGAGGTAGCCGGGCGTGCCGATGAACATGCCGGTCTGCGTGAGCCGCGTCGCGTCGACCGCCTGGGCGATGCCGAAGTCGATCAGGACGGGCTCGCCGTCGAGGATCAGCACGTTGCCGGGCTTGAGGTCGCGGTGGATCACGCCCACGGAGTGCACGACGGCCAGCGCGGAGGCCACGCCGTGCGCGACCCTGACCAGCGCGGGCAGGTCGAGCGGCCCGTCGTCCTTGACGATCTCGTCGAGACCGCGGCCGGGGACGTAACGCGTGACGATGTACGGGCGATGACCGGTCACGTCGGCGTCGAGCACCTCGGCGATGTATTTGCTGCGCACCCTGCGCATGGTCTCGACCTCACGCGAAAGCCGCCGCCTGGCGACCTCGTCACCGGCGACCTCTCCGCGCAGGACCTTGACCGCCACCTGCCGACCCTGCGGGTCGACAGCGAGGTGGACAACGCCCATCCCGCCTTCACCGAGCCGCCTGAGCAGCCGGTAAGGGCCTAGTCGGTCATCGTTCATGGCATGAAGCACCATACCGGCTTAATCCCCGCCCACGAGATGAACCATGAGGCCACATTCCCACTCGTACAACGTCCAGAACGGCCTCATCGGTTTCCCATCCAACGGTCTCGAATCGGCTTCAGTTTTGCCTCAACCGGTCAAGGAGAGGACCTCGGCCCTCTTCAGCCCGGCCAGCGTGGCACCGGAGACGGCGAGCTTCGACCTGCGCAGGCCACTTCCGATCACCACCCTCGGGTGCTCCGCGACGTGCGTGTCCGCCAGGACCGGCCACTCCTCGGGCAGGCCGAGGGGCGTGATGCCGCCGTATTCCATGCCGGTGAGCTCGACCGCGTCGGCCATCGGCGCGAAACTGGCCTTGCGGGCGTCGAGGTGTTTGCGTATCACGCCGTTCACGTCCACTCGCATCGTCGCGAGCACCATGCACGCCGCGTAGCGCGTCTCGCCGCCCCGTTTGGCCGCCACGACGACGCAGTTGGCCGACTCGTCGAGAGTCACGCCGTACTTCTCGCAGAACGCCGCCGTGTCGGCCAGATCCGGGTCGATCTCGGCCACCTCGACGCCCTCCAGGTTCGGTACGGCACGGGCCACCGGATCGGCCAGCAGGTCGATCCGTTCGGTCGCGGGCACCCAGTGCAACGTCATCCCATCTCCTCGATCGCTTCTCCCACGAGCCTAATTGCCGTCATGGGAGCAGCGGGCGACGTCACGGAGACTGCAACACTCGCTGATGCAGCTGGGTGACGGCGCCGCGGGCGGACTCCATGGCCCCCGCCTGCCAGGCGATCAGATGGGTGAGCCAGTCGCCCGCGAAGTACACCCTCCCGGCGGGGCGTTGCAGAAGAGTGAAGGACGAATCAAAGGACGGCCAGCGCACCCATGCCCCCTGGATGTGCTCCTGGCGTTCCCAGGCGATGGAGGTGCTGGACAGGAGGTTCTGGCGGTACTTCTCGCCGTGGATCTTCTTGCCCTGGGTGAGCGCCCGGCGCCTTCTGTCCTCCGGGGTGAGGGCCGCGTACAGCTCGGCGTCGCGCTCGGTGTTGTAGTAGCCGACGAGGAGGCCGCGCTCGGAGTGGTAGCCGTGGGAGGGGTACCAGATGTGGGCGATGTCGAGGTCGGTCTCGGTGATGCCGCCGTAGATGCGGTCCTCCAGCTCCCACCAGCGGCGGCCGTACTCTAAGCCGATCTTGCCGGCGGCCGCCGGGACCGGGGTGGCCAGGGCGGCGGTGACCGGGGCGCCGAGGTTGTGCGGGATCCTGGCGAGGAGGTGGGGCGGGAGGGTGGCGATGCAGTAGTCGGCCTTGACGGTCCCGCCGGTGTAGGCGACCTCGACCCCGTCGGCCAGCGTGGTGATCTTGGTGACCTTGGCGCCGGTCGTGATCCGGTCCTGGCCGACGGCCTCCTGGAGCTTGGCGACGATCGCGTCCATGCCGCCGACGGGCTGGAACATGGGGGTGGCCTGCTCGTAGCCGAAGTCGTTGGTGATGGCGCGGCCGGTGCCGGCGGCGAGGATCTGGTGGAGCGTGCCGGGGGCGGGGACGGGGATGCCGGTGTCGATGGCCGGAAATTTGGTGAAACCGCGTCTCGGGGAGCCCTCGTACTCGAGCTTCGGGCCGAGGTCGCCGAACCGCCGCAGGAACTCCAGGAGCCGGTCCTGGTCGTCCTCGGTGACGGCCTTGTCCAGGGCTCCGAGGTTCGTGGCCTTGGCCAGGAGTTCGGCGACGTAGCCGTACATGTCGGCTCGGGCCGTCCGGGCCCTGACCGTCTGGCCATTGGTGTGGACGTAGGCGGCGGCGTTGTTGTTGATGAAGGTCTCGATGGGGACGCCCAGCTCGCGGCAGTAGTCGAGGGTCACCATCCAGGGGGCGATCCGGCCCGGGCCCGCGTTGAAGTAGACGCCCTCGCCGAACGTCACGTCCTGTGCGGGGCCGTTCAGCTCGGTCAGGCGGTCGCCGCCGCGCAGCGTGAGGTTCCGGCCGCCCGCCTTCTGCCTGGCCTCGAGCAGCGTGCAGTCGTAACCGGCCTTGCCCAGCTCGTACGCGGCCGTCAGCCCGGCCACGCCCGCGCCGAGGATCACCACCTTGGCCGTGCCCTTGCCGCGCAGCGTGAAGTCGCCCGGCCGCGGGGGTGTGAACTCCTTGTCCTGGTCGGCGGGGGCCAGGCCGAGCGCGCCCATGGCGGCGTACATCGCGCCCGCGCCGCCGGCCGCGCCGATCCCGACGAGCAGCCCCCGCCGGGTCAGGGTCGCCCGGTCAGCCATAGGGGCCGCTGCCGCACGCCACCTGGCCGCCGATCGTGGCGAAGATGCCGAACAGGGCCATGATCTGGGTGAAGTCGTCGGTCGTGAACTCCGTGTGCCGCGATCCCGCCGCCTTCACCCCGGGAACCAGCGACACGGCGGCGGCGATGGCGGTGGAGTTCCACTCCACCCCCAGCGTGTACGGCGCCGGCACCACGTACGGCGTGAAGTCGGTCAACCGGCCGAGCCCCCGCTGCATGGCCTCACGGATGCGGGCCTGGGCCACGATCGGCGGCAGCAGCTCGGCCGAGAACTTGTCGATGCCCTTCTTGACCGCCACCGTCTCCACGTCCCCGAGCAGCTCCCGGGCCTCGTCGCCGACGGCCTCGTCCCCGGTGACCACCACGACCGGCACCCCGTGGAACCCGGCGCACGCGGCGACGAGCCGGGTCTCGCCGCACAGCTCGCCGTTGAGGTAGACGTTCTGGATCTCCTTGCCCATCCAGGTGTGGTTGAGCACGCCGTGCGGCACGCCCGCGCGGGCGTGGTAGCCGACGAAGCACGCCGCCTGGAACGACCCGTCGAGCCCCTGGGCCATCCGCTGCGCCTTGCCGGGGCCCCTGATCAGGCTCGCCCGGGGGTCCAGCAGGTCGATCCGGAGGTTCTTGGTGGACCCGTGGGCGTCGTTGACCAGCACGCCGCTCGCCCCGGCCGCGAACGCGCCCTCGATCGCGGCGTTGGCGTCGGCGGTCATCAGCTCGCAGCCGCGTTCGTAACCCCGCTTGCCGGCGTGCATCTCCTCGGGGTCCGTCAGCCCCGTCACGCCCTCCATGTCCACCGACAGATAGACCTTCACGCCGCCACTCCATTTCTCGCCCGTCGGCAGATCAGGCGCCCCACGACTCCACCTTGCGCACCTCGTCCCCGCTCATCAGCCCGACGTTCGCCTCGACGAACGCGCGCGCCTCGGCCCGCCACCGCTCGGGGATCTCCTCCAGGGCCGGCGGGTAGCAGTGATCCAGCCAGCTCGTCGACTCCTCCGTGACGTCGAAGTAGTCGAGCACGGGGGCGAACAGCGTGTTCTCGATCCCCGGGACGCGCGCCAGCCCGTACTGGATCATCTCCTGGCCCCCGTACGGCGGCTTCTTGAGGTATTTGCGGGCCACGGCGCGGTCGGCGGTGATCGGGGTGTCGAGCGGGCGGCGCTCCACGGCCGCCTGGATGAGCTCCTTGTACAGGCACTTGCCGCAGTTGCGGCACGGGCCGTCGGTGCCGCGCAGGCACCAGCGGACCTGCTCCTTCAGGGGCGAGCTCAGGGCCAGGCGCATGGTGACCGCCTCGCTCACCCCGCCGACGGGCAGCACGATGTGCACGCCGGCGGCCGCGAACAGGCGGCCCCACCTGCCGTGCGGCGACCACATCGGGTTGTCGGGGGTGAAGCGCCACAGGTAGCGGCCGCCGCCCAGCCAGCGGGAGCCCAGCTCGTAGCCGAAGCCCAGGCCGCCCAGGTCGAGCTGGTCGGCGAGGAGCAGCGCGCCCGCCGCCACCGCGTGGTGCTCGGGGTAGCCGGGGCGGGGCTCGGCGAGCGTGTACTCCAGGTCGGAGGTGACCGTGCTCAGCTCGCGGCCGGTCTTGGCGGCCAGCTTGGCCAGGACGTCGGAGCGGTAGTGGGGCCAGCGGTTGGGCACGCGCGGGTGGGCGACCCGGCGGAAGTGCACGAACGGGGCCTCGGGGAAGATCGTGGCCGCCGCCACCGAGTCCGCCCCGCCGCTGTACGAGATCGCGAGCCTGGCTCCGGGCCGCCGCGGCTCGGCCCCCACCGGGCCGGCGTCGACGCCCCACCCCGCGTGCAGGGCCTGGGCCACCTCCGCCGAGACGGCCCGGTCGAACGTGATCCGCTTCCTGGTCCACGGGGCCACGACCGTCCAGGCGGCCACGGCGTACAGGTCGGGGTGGGCGTCGCCCGGGACCCCGCCGACGGAGCAGGAGTTGATCGCCAGCTTGATCGGGTGCTCGTCGGACGCCTTGCCGGTGATCCCGTCCTCCGGGTCGAGGCGGAAGTCCAGGTTCGCGCCGCCGGTCCAGGTCACGCGCACGGCTGCTCCTCGGGACGGCCCGGCTCCCCGCGACCGGCGCGCAGCTCGTCGATGGCCTGCCAGACCAGGACCTCGTTCTGCAGGACCCCGTCCAGGGCCTTGGCCGTCTCCTGCGCGAGCCGGTGGGTGTCGTCGATCTTCGCCTTGTCGACCACGGGCCCGGGCGCCGGCGGCCGGGCCTTCCGCAGCCGCTCCACCTCGCTCTGCAGGGTCGCCACCTCGCGCCTCAGGGTCTGGACCTCCCAGAGCGCGTCCCTGATGTCCTGGCGGTGGTCGGCGATGGAGATGTAACGGGAGTCGAACCACGTGCGCACGGCCGTGCGGAGCCGCGCGGGGACCAGGACGCGCATCATGAAACGCCACCATAGTGGCAAACCAACATCGGTAAGGACGAGCCTTACCGAATGTGTTGACTTCTCGTTGCAGGTTGCCGGCGCCGCCCAGGCGTGGTCCTACCGGCCGGTGAACTTGGCCTTGGACTTCTCCGCGAACGCCCGCATTCCGATCTTGGCGTCGTCCGTGGCGAACAGGCCGGCGAACTGCAGCCGCTCGATCTCCAGCCCCGTGTCGAGGTCGGTCTCCAGGCCCTGGTCCACGGCCTGCTTGGCGGCCCGCAGGGCGACCGTCGGGCCGCCCACGAAGGTGGCCGCCCATTCGAGGGCGGCGGTGTAGACCTGCTCGTCGGGCACCACCCGGTCCACCAGGCCCATCGCGAGGGCCTCCGGGGCGGGGACGTGGCGGCCGGTGAAGATGAGGTCCTTGGCGCGGGCCGGGCCGATCAGACGGGGCAGTCGCTGGGTGCCGCCCGCGCCGGGGATGAGGCCGAGCAGGATCTCCGGCTGCCCCAGCTTGGCCGACTCTCCCGCGACCCTGAAGTCGGCGCAGAGGGCGAGCTCGCAGCCGCCGCCCAGGGCGTAGCCGGTGATGGCGGCGATGACGGGCTTGCCGATGCGGGCGATCGCGGCGAAGCAGTCCTGGAGGGTGCGGGAGTGGGCGGACATGTCGGCGTACGACATGTCGGCCATCTCCTTGATGTCCACGCCGGCCGCGAACACCCGCTCCCCGCCGTACAGGATCACCGCCTGCACCTGCGGATCCGCGTCCACGATGGCACCGGCCTCGGCGATCTCCAGCTGTACCTGCCCGCTGAGGGCGTTCATCTTCGGACGGTCAAGACGGATCGTGGCAATCTGGTCGGCCACCTCGACGCTCACAAACTCACCCATGTGCCCGAACCTAACAGCCCGTCCGTTTCATGGTCAGCGCGCCGCCGCCGACTTGACCTCGTCCACGGACTTCTTGCTGCGCGAGACCCGGACGAGGGCGGCGGACAGGCGTGCCAGCTCGTCGCCGGAGTGGGTCAGCTTCGCCAGCGGTCCGGCCTGGCGCGGCAGCCCGAGCTTGCCCGCGCCGTCCAGCACCCGCTTGTCCAGGTGCGGCGCGACCTGCGGCCAGACGGCCTGGACCTCGCGCAGGAAGATGTCGGCCCCCGTCGGCCCGATGCCCGGGAACTCCATCAGCAGCGACGCGATCCGCCGGTCGTCGCCCTCGGCCTCGTCGCGCAGGCGGCGCAGGTCGCCCTTCCACCGGTCGATGAGCAGGTCGGCGCCGTCGCCGAGCATCGTGGCGGTGCGCTCGTCGTAGCGGCGGTAGTGGCCACGGCCCAGCGCGTCCACCCGGTCCTGCCAGCTCGCCTCGCGCATGCCCTTGGGCGTGGCGTATCCGGCGGCGAACAGCTCCCTGGCCGCGGCGACGGCGACCTCCGCCGAGATGCGCGCGCTCAGCAGGGTGGCCAGGACGAGCAGCTGGTAGAGCGGTTTCGGCTGGTCGGACAGCTTGATGCCCGCCTCGCGGGCGAACGTGCGGCCGTAGCGGTCGAGCAGGGCGTCCAGTACGGCTCCATCGGTCTTACCCATGCGGCCTCCGCTACCCGGGAGTCACCCCGGCATTCGGGCCGGTGTTCGGGCCGGTGTTCGGGCCGGTGTTCGGGCCGGTGTTTGGGCCATGAGGCCGGGGGGAGGCGGAGGGTTCCACCGGACAAAGGAGCAGGTCGTGCTGACATTGACCGACAACGCCGTCGTCGCCATCCGTGACCTCATGGTCGGAGAGGACGTACCCGCCGACGCGGGGCTGCGCATCGCCCCGAAGGCGGACGAGGCCGGGACTCTGGAGGTCTCCCTGGCGAGCACGCCGCAGGCGGGAGACCAGGTGGTCGAGAAGGAGGACGTGCGCGTGTTCGTCGCCGAGGACGCGGTGCCGATCCTCGACGACAAGTCGCTGGACGCCCAGCCGGGCAGCCCTGGGCACCCGATGTTCCGGCTGGACCGGCGAGGCTGAGCGCGCCTGCCGGCCGTTCCGTCCCGATCGGGACGGGGGCTGAGCGGGCCTCAGCCCCGGTCGGACTCGTTCTCGGGCGGGCGGGAGTCGCCGAGGCCGAACAGGCCCACCAGCGTCCCGTCCGCCTGGGTCACCACGACGTGGTCCACCTTCGCCCGGTCCATGCGCTGGACCAGCGGTTCGAGCTCCTCGCTCGGGCGTACGGTGGTGGTGCCGAGCCGCATGGCGCTCTCGGCGGTGTCGTCGAGGTCGGCGCCCTTGAGCTCGCGCGAGCCGATGATCCCCTGGACGACGTCGTCCTCGTCCACCACGACGGCCAGCCCGGCCGGGTCGGCGATGATGCGCTCGGTGAGCGAGCCCAGCGGGTCGTCCAGCACGGCGGTCACCGGGTCCCGGCGCACGTTCTGGGACACCAGGGCGGCGTGGCCGTCGTACGGCAGGTCGGCGGACAACCAGTCCATCTTGCCCACGCCGTAGTCGTACACCTCGCGAAACCCCAGCCGTTCGAGGCGGTGGGCGGCGCGCGGGCTCAGGTCGCAGAGCCAGTCGTGGCAGTAGACGATGACCGGGCGCTCCCGGTCCAGCGTGCCGGCGGACCGGTCGAGGCCGCGCAAGGGCAGGTTGACCGCCTGTGGCAGGTGCGCCCACGCGTATTCACGCTCGGGCAGCACCTCGACGAGCTGTGCGTCGCGGGTGGCGAGCAGGTCCTGTACGGCTTCGCGATCGATGATGTGCGTCATGACCTCCCCGTACCCCGAGATGGGGGACGCAGCGGACGATTCGTGTCACGATGACGGCGCGTCCAATTCCAGGGAGTGTCCGATGTGTGACGATCCGCTGCTTCCCGCCCCCGTGGCCGCCGCGCTGGCCGAGTACCGCGCGTTGCGTGACGCCAACGACGCCCGCTGGGGTGAGCCGCCCCTGTCGTACGTCGTCCAGGCCTGGGCCACCGTCTTCCTGTCCGGCCACCACGGCTACTGGGCCACCGCCCTGCGCCAGGTCGCCGAGCGCCACCCCGACCTGCCCGCGGCCGAGCTCGAGGACCACCTCGGCGAGGTGGATCCCGATCGGGTCGTGCGCGACGCGCTCGCCGGCGACGTGCCGGACAACCTGCCCGCGCTGCGCCTCACCCCCGAGGGGTGCGCCCTGGAGGCCGGCACGCGGGTGGTGCTGGGCGACGGGCCGTTCCGTACGGCGTTGCTGCTGGATTCGAGCCGGGACGAGCCGGTGACGGTGGTCGTGGACGGCACGCCGTACGTGGTGGCGCCGCGCGGGGCCAAGGTCGTCGAGGTGGGCGAGTCCGTCCTGGTGGGCGGGGAGCCGGTCGATCTGTCCCCGCTGAGCAGGCGGGCCCCGGCGGCCACGGTCCGGGTGCGGGCCGGGTTCCCGTGCCGGTGGAGCGTCACGGGGGCCAACGGGCAGGGCTGGTATCCGGAGGGCGCGCCGCCGAAGATCGACGGGCTCCGGCGGCCGTACTTCCATGGGGACGACCTCGTGGTCGCCGTACCCGCGGAGCCGGTCACCGTGGCCGTGACCAGGGGGATGGAGTACACCTTCGCCGAGGTGACCGTGACCCCGGAGGCCGGCGCCGAGACGCTGGTCGAGCTGGCGCCCGAGCGGCTCTACGACGCGGCCGCCCGCGGCTGGTACGGCGGTGACCTGCACGTCCACCTCAACTGGATGGGCGAGGAGCCGGCCGCGCCCGCCCTGGCCGCCGCCGCGCAGCACGGCGAGGATCTGCACGTGCTCAACCTGGTGGCGGGCAACGTGGCGAGCGAGCGCGTCTACGACGTGGAGGCGCTGAGGCACTGGGCGGGCAAGGACCTGCCGTGGTCCGACGACCGGCACCTGGCCAGGCTCGGCGTCGAATATCGCAACGACCTCATCGGGCACCTGACCGCGTTCGGGCTGCGCGAGCCGCCGCGGCGCTACCACACGGGCTTCCAGGGGACGGCGGACTGGCCGCCCAACTCCGTGGCGCTGGAGGAGTTGCGGGCGCTGGGCGGGATCACCGGTTACGGGCATCCGTTCCACACGCCGTTCGGCGACGACGACCCGCCGGACGTGGTGCTCGACCGCGGGCGCTCGTGCTCGGCCAGGGAGATCGTGGCCGACGCCGCGCTGGGCCTGATCGACACCCTTGACGTGCTCAACCACTCCTCCGTCGCGGCCACCGCCGCCGTCTACCGCCGCCTGATCGGCGCCGGGAACCGGCTCGCCGTCACCGCCGGGACCGACGCCGTGCTGTCGTTCTGCCGCCGCGGCACCGCCTCCGGCCCGCCCGGCTGGGAGCGGGTGTACGCGAACGTCGCGGGCCCGCTGACGGCCGAGTCCTACGCCGAGGCGATCCTGCTCGGGCGCACGTTCGCCACCACCGGGCCGTGGCTGGAGCTCACCGTCAACGGGTACGGGCCGGGCGACACGCTGGAGCTGGCCCCGGGGCAGCGGGTGGAGATCGTCGTCTCCTCGATCGGGCCGGAGGTGGAGTCGCTGGAGATCCGCACCGCGGACGGCGTGCTGGCGCAGGGGCCTCCCGGGCGGCTGGTGGCCACGACGGTGGCGGGCGAGCCGACGTACGTGGTGGCCGTGGCCACCGGCGGGCCGCACCCGCGCACCATGCACCGCGGCGCCTACGCCCACACCAGCCCGGTGTACGTGAACGTCGCGGGCGGGCACGTGGCCAGGGAGGCGGACGTGCGGTGGTGCCTGGCGTGGCTGGACCGGCTGGAGGTGGTGCTGCGGGAGTTCGGCACCTTCGAGACGGCCGAGCAGCTCGGCGACCACCTCGACCTGTACGAGCGGGCCAGGAAGGTCTACCGGGGGCGCCTGACCTCCTAGTCATGAGGTGAGACCGGCCGGTCATGGGGCAGGTCGGCCGTCGGTGGCGGCGTGCGTGCGCGGGAAGGCCCGCGCTCAGTCCTGCTTGGTCGGCTGGATGTGTGCCGTCGCGGTCGCCACGGCCACCGGCTCGCCGTCGGGTCCGAGCAGCTCACCGGACATGAAGCAGACCTGGCGGCCCCGGCGCACGACCCGGCCCCGGCCGACGAGCCTGCCGGGACGGGCCGGACGCAGGAACTGGACGTGCAGGTCGAGCGTCGGGGCGAAGTGGCCCGGCGGCAGCGTGGCGACCAGCGCCGGGCCGAGCGTGTCGTCGAGCATCGCGGCCAGGAACCCGCCCTGGATCGCGCCGACGGGGTTGGTGAAGCTCTCGCCCGCCTTGAAGGCCACCTCGATCGTCCCCTGGTCGGGGTCGACGCTGAGCAGCTCCCAGCCCAGCGTCGTGGCGGCCGGGGGCTGCGGGACCCTTCCGGCGAGCACGTCCCAGAACGGGCCTTGTCGGGTTTCCATGAGGGCGATTCAACGCCACGCCACCGACAATCGCCGGGCCGTGCCCCACGCCGGTAGGTGCCCGTCGAACGCCACCAGCTCCACCGGGCCCTAGGGCCTCGGCGGCAGGGGCATGGGAGCCGGCGAAGACGGGTGAAATCCTCGGGCGGTCCGTACGCCCGCGCGACCAGGTCTTTCATAGTGATCACCCTTCAGTCAATCAGTAAGCGGAGAAAATCTCTCCGGTTTCTGACGTTAGGCTGCAGCGAGAAGTGAAGTCGAGCGAGAGGCGGCTGACCGCATGGGCGCGCCGGGCCAACTGAGAGCGGACGCCAGAAGGAATCGAGAGCTGATCGTCGACACGGCCCGGGGGGTGTTCGCCGAGCAGGGCCCCGGCGCGACGATGGACGAGATAGCGCGGCTGGCCGGCGTGGGCGCCGGCACGCTCTACCGGCACTTCCCCGACCGCGACAGCCTGATCCACGCCGTACTCGCCGACGGCCTGGACCGCATGATCGCCCTGGCGGAGGAGGCGCGGGCGGAGGAGACGTGGGCCTGGGACGCGCTCAGCCGGTTCGTGCGCGGCTGCGCCGGGCTGCGGCTGGACCTGCTCGTGTCGGTCGCCGGCGCGCAGGTGCCGGACGTGGCCGCCACGCCCGAGATCGACGCGAGCCGCACCCGCCTGCTGGAGGCCCTCGACCGGGTCGTGAACGCCGCCCACGCCGAGGGGGCGCTGCGTCCCGACGTAGGAGCGGGAGACGTCATGGGGGTGGTCGGGCTGCTCATCCGGGGCCTGCCCACGCTGCCCGCCGACCTGGGCGAGGAGCTGCGGGAGCGGGCGGTGCGGCTGGTGCTGGCCGGCATGCGCGTCCATCCGGCGCCGGCGCCGCCCGGCGAGGCGATGACCGCCGAGGAGCTGATCCGGCGCCTCTCGGAGAAGGAGAAGGCCGGGAGCTGAGCTGCGAGGGCCCCGGCGACACGGGGTCGCCGGGGCCGTCTTCAGCCGGCCGGGGCGCTTTCGGGCCACCGGGGCTGGTTTCCCGGTGCCGGGCCGTTCAGGTGGCCGGGCGGAGGTCGGCGAGGCCGTTGGGCATGCCGCGCTCGACGGCCTGGACGATCTCCTTGTGGAGGTGCGGTCCTGGATCGGCGGCGGGGCCCAGGGGGCTGCCCTCGATCTCGTACCACTCGTCGGCGTCCAGGTACTGGATGCGTACCGTCACCTGGTCGCCGGCCATCTCCGTGCGCACGGTCACCTCGCCGGTGATGACGCCGACCTCATCCGTCATCACCCCGCCGGGACCGGCGAGGACGCTGCTCTCGTACGTTTCGGCGCCACTCACGCGCCTCCATCCTCGTGGCAGGTCGACACCATCTCCAGGAGCGCGTCCCGCTCGGCGTCGGTGATGGTGAGCTGGTAGCGGGCCTTGATGTCGATCCAGGCCCGGCTGTACGTGCACCAGTAGCTGCGCAGCGGCGGCCGCCACTGGTCGGGGGACTGGTCGCCCTTGGACCGGTTCGAGGCGGCCGAGACCGCGATGAGCTGGGGCCCGTCCAGGTCGTTGGCGAACTGCTTGCGCTGCGCGTCGGTCCAGGCGTTCGCGCCCGAGCGCCACGCCTGGGCCAGCGGCACCATGTGGTCGATGTCGAGGGCGGAGGAGCTGGTGAACTCCTTGCCGTCGTACTCGCTGTACCAGGTGCCCGAGATGGCGCGGCAGCTCTCGTCCTGCTTGACGTCCACGCCGTCGCGGGCGAGCACCGTCTCGCGGGTGTCGCAGGAGTAGCCCTGCCGTGCCCAGTGCGGGAAGCGGGCGCGGCTGTAGCCGGCCATCGGGCGCGGCTCGGCGACGACGAGCTGCTGGAGCTCCGCGTACGCGGCCGGGACGGACAGGGGAGGCGGGAGTTCGGCGGGAGCGGCGCTCGCGCCGGCGGCCGGAACCAGGGCGAGGAAGGCCGCGGTCGCGGCGGTCGCCGCCCGGGAGGGCCATGATCCAAATGAGAACATGGCCAACAACTAACAGCGATGATTACTCTACGTAATCATACTTGTCACTTAGAGTGACGGATCTGGCACTCCCTTTACTCGGTCCCCGAGAGCCGCTCCACGCCGCGCAGCAGCGCCGAATGGTCCAGCGCGCCGTCGCCGGTGGCGTTCGCCGAGGCCACCAGCTGGGCCACCAGCGCCCCCAGCGGCAGCACCACGCCCGCCTCGCGGGCCGCCGAGGTGACGATGCCCATGTCCTTGTGGTGCAGGGCGATGCGGAAGCCGGGCTCGAAGGAGTGGGCGACCATGTTGGCGCCCTTCTGCGCCAGCACGGCGGACCCGGCCAGGCCGCCCCCGAGCACCTCCAGCGCCGCCTCCAGGTCCACCCCGTACGCCCGCAGGAACACCACGGCCTCGGCCAGCGCCTCGATGTTGGCGGCGACGATCAGCTGGTTGGCGGCCTTGACCGTCTGGCCGGAGCCGCTCGGCCCGACGTGCACGACGGTCTTGCCGACCGCGTCGAAGATCGGCCTGACGGCCTCGAAGGCGTCGGCCTCGCCGCCCACCATGATCGACAGGGCCGCGTTCCTGGCGCCCGCCTCGCCGCCCGAGACGGGGGCGTCGAGGTAGCGCAGGCCCCGCTCCCCTGCCTGCTCGGCCAGCTCGCGCGTGACGTCGGGGCGGATCGAGGAGAAGTCGATGATCAGCGTGCCGGGCGCGGCGTGCGCGAAGACGCCGTCCGCACCGGTCAGCACGTCCTGGACGTCGGCCGAGTCGGGCACCATGAGCGCGACGACCTCCGCGCCGGTCACGGCGTCGGCGATCGACCCCGCCACCCGTCCGCCGGCCTCGGCCAGCGGTCGGGCCTTGTCCGGCGTGCGGTTGTAGCCGGCCACGGCGTGCCCGGCCCTGACCAGGTGCACGGCCATGGGGCTGCCCATGATGCCGAGGCCGATGAAGGCGATGGCGGTCACGTCGATGATCCTTCCGAGCTGCGGGCGAAGTCGGTCACGCCGGAGGTCCTTCCGGGTCTGCGGCGCGGGCCTCCCGGGGGAGCCAGGCGAACGCGTCCGGGCCATCCGAGCGGTATTCGAGGCCGATGTACCCGTCATATCCGGCGGCGCGCACGTCGTCGATCCACTGCCGGAGCGGCAGCTCGCCCTCACCGGGGGCACCCCTTCCCGGGGCGTCGGCGATCTGCACGTGGGCGATGCGCCCGGCGTACCGCTCGATGGCGGCGGGCACGTCGTCGCCGTTGACGGCAAGGTGGTAGAAGTCGGCGAGCAGCCCCACATCGGGCACCTCGCCCAGCCGGTCGAGCACGGCGACGGCGTCGGCGGCGGTCAGCAGGGGGTAGCGGGGCGCGCCGCTGACCGGTTCGAGCAGCACGGTGCCCCGTACGCCCCGCGCGCAGGCCGTCAGCAGCTCCACCGCCAGGTCGTCCTGCTCCTTGGGGTCGGCCCCGTCGATCCGGTTGCCGTAGAGGGCGTTGAACGCGCGGCAGCCGAGCCGCTCGCCGATGGCCGCCACAACCGGGATGTTGTCGAGCAGCTCGCGCGTGCGGCCGGGCCACGACACCAGGCCGCGCTCGCCGGCCGGCATGTCGCCCGCGAAGAAGTTGAGCCCCGTGAGCCTTACGCCCGCGTCCTCGACGGCGCGGACGAACCCCTCCACCTCCCGGTCACCGGGCACCGCCACCGGCCACGGCCACCAGAACTCGACCGCCGTGAACCCGTCGGCCGCCGCCGCGGCCGGCCGCTCCAGCAGTGGCAGGTCCGTGTAGAGGATGGAGCAGTTGACGGTCCACCTGGTCACGCGCGGGCCTCTTCCGATCGTTCGCGCAGGCACCCTGGGCCTGGTCGAGGCGCATTGTCATACAGATGTGCGAAGTGGACAAGTCACGGGTGTGTCGCACGGGCATCATGAAGCCGGAGCGGGTCTATGATGTTGGAAAATAAAGCGGCGGGAGGGTCGGGCATGCGGGTGTCCCAGTGGGCTCACGAGACGTTCGGGCAGCGCGTCCCCCTGATCAGGCAGGGTGTCGCGGAGGCGCTGTCGGTCGCGCTGGAAAACGCCCGCGACGCCCAGAAGGTCGCGCAGACCGACCACCTGCACCCGTTCGGGTTCACGCTCATGTCGCGCAAGTTCGAGGCGCTGGCCGAGGCGTTCGGCGACCAGGGCGACGTGCGGATCGTGAAGCCCGGCGGCTCCCAGCACGAGCTGGTGGTGGTGAACGGCAAGCTGCTGTTCCCGTTCCGCTACGCCAAGGACCGCTCGGTGAGCGTGATGAGCGCCCGCATCGGCGACGGGCGGCCGTCGGCGCTGGTGCAGGCGCTGTTCAACCGGTTCGGGCCGGAGCCGCGGATGCGGCAGCTGGCCCTGCACGACGTCGCGCCGCACGCGGTCCCGGTCGCCGAGGCGCTGGGCGACCTGCCCGAGGACACCAGGCTGGTGCTGATCGCCTATGCCTGCAACGCGCACGCCGGGCTGCTGGACGCCTGGTGGGGCGAGGCCGAGCTGCTCGACCGCCTCGGCAGCCTGCGCTGGCACCACTGCGAGGAGATCCCGCTGCTGCAGGAGGCCCATTCGCCCGCCCACGGCGACAGCGCGGCGGCGTTCGACCAGGGCGTCCTGCCCGCGCCCGAGCTCAATCCGCGCACCGGCGCCGCCCGGCTCGCGGCGCCCGTCAGCGAGGCCACCCCGATCAGGCCAGAAGCCGCAAGCGGTGCGTGATTCCCGGCCGGGCGGGCTGACTCCGCAGGCCGTCGCCGACGCCTTCGACGCCACGCGCCTCACCCAGGCCCGCCATCTGGCCGCGCTCACCAAGAAGGAGGTCGCCGAGCACCTCGGCGTCTCCCCCGCGGCGGTCGGGCAGTACGAGGCCGGCGTCACCCGGCCGCGGCCCGATCTGATCCCGCTGCTGTCCGAGGTGCTGTCGGTGCCGATGGCGTTCTTCCTGCCGGGGCGCCCGCACGGCAAGCTCGACGGCTCCATGGCCCATTTCCGCAGCCTGCGCTCCACCCGCGCCTACCAGCGGGCCAAGGCCGTGGCCTTCGTCGAGCAGGTGTGGGAGCTGGCCTACGCCCTGGAGAAGCGGGTCCAGCTCCCCGCCGTCGACCTGCCCGGCTTCGCGGGCGGCGAGATGCACTCGGCGCTGCCGCGCGACCCGGCGGGCGCGGCTCGCGCGCTGCGCGCCCACTGGGGGCTGGGCACCGGCCCGATCAGCCACCTGGTGCGCCGCATGGAGGCGCACGGCATCGTGGTGGCCTTCCCCCGCCACGACCCCGACGCGGTCACCGTCGACGCCTTCTCCACCTCCAGCCTGCCCCGGCCGATCGTGGTGCTGACCCCCAACAGGTTCGACGACATCTACCGCCACCGCTTCACCGCCGCCCACGAGCTGGGCCACCTCGTCCTGCACGGCGACACCGCCGCGGGCGACACCCAGCAGGAGCGCGAGGCCGACGCCTTCGCCGCCGAGTTCCTCACGCCCCGCGACAGCATCCTGCCCCAGCTCCCGCCGCGCGCCGACCTGCGCAGGCTGGCGGAGCTGCGGCAGACCTGGGGGGTGTCGGTCGACTCGCTGCTCTACCGCTGCCGGGAGACGGGGTTGCTGTCCGACTCGGCCGCCGGCCGGGCCTACCAGCGCCTCAACGCGCTGCGCGAGCAGCCCGGCTTCACCAACGAGCCGGTCTCCGGCTATCCGGGCGAGCAGCCCGTCCTGCTGGCGCACGCCTTCGAGCTGGCGAGCGGCGGGAGCGGCCTGAGCGCCGCGACCCTGGCTCAAGAGCTGGCCTGGCCCATCGCCCGGGTGCGCGAGCTGATCGGCCTGCCCGACCAGCGGCCCTCCCTGAAGCTCGTCCCCTAGCCCCGTTTGACCCGTCCGACCGCGTCGCCGGTCTCGGTGCCCAGATACCACCCTGCCCCGAGCCAGGCGGACGACCCCGGCCGGCCGGTCGTTGGGCGCGTACGGACCGGTCAGGCCCGGATCCCACGCGACCGGGTGAGATCAGCTGTCCCGGTGGAGGTCGGCGATGGTGGTCGCGGCCAGGGTGGCCTTCATGGCGTCCTCGGCCTGCCGCAGGTTGTCCGCGACGCGCCGGCGGATCACGTCGGGCCGCCCGCCGGTTAGCGCGTGGTCGATGTCCGTCCTGAACAGCGGGCGTTCCTGCTCGCCGGCCTGGAGCACGTCCAGCAGCGTGACCTTCTCGGACGGCCTGGCCGGCCTGTGCCGCCCTTGGCACCTTCGCGGGTCTCGATGAGCCCCGCCCTGGCCAGGCTCTGCACGATCTTGGTAGCCGTCGGCGGCGCTGTGCCGAGCGCCGCCGCCAGCTCCCTGGTGGAGACAATTTGATATCTAGTACGTTGAGTTAACCTTCGTCAACGGGTGTCACCGGGGCAGAACTCGGCCTGGAGCAGCTCGGCGAACGTGGCGATCAAGTTGCCCCAGTCGCCGTTGACGTTGCTGACGACCAGGTGCTCGCCGTCGCGGCTGCCCATCGCGTACGTCCAGGAGCCGTTGATCGCGCCGCCGCCGCCCCAGACGGTCGCCCCGCCGGGCAGCTCCTGCCAGAAGACGCCCAGCCCGTACGTGGTGTTCGGGATCCACTCGGAGCCCTCGGTGGAGACGCCGGTGAACATCTCCTCCTGCAGCGCGGGCGGGAGCAGCCGGCCGCCCAGGAGGGCGCCGAGGAACCGGTGCAGGTCGTCGGCCGTCGACACCATGCCGCCGGCTGCCCAGGCGCCGGAGGCGTTCAGCTCGGTGACGTCGTGGATCTCGGCGTCGGGCTCGGCGAGCATGAGCTTGGAGTAGTGGCGGGAGTGGGGGCCGCGCAGCTCGGTGTCGTCGCCGGGGACGTACGTGCCGGCCAGGCCGAGCGGGCGGGCGATGCGCCGCTCGACCTCCTCCGCGTACGTCCGGCCGGCGACCCTCTCGATGATCAGCCCGGCGAGCACGAAGTTGGTGTTGGAGTAGCCCCAGCCCTCACCCGGCGCGAACGCGGGAGCGTGACTCGTGGCGATCTTGACCAGCTCCTCGGGCCGCATGCGGTCGAAGCGGCGCTCCAGGACGGCCGGGCCGACGTACTGGCCCATGATCTTCTCGTCCATGGTGTAGTTGAAGATCCCGCTGGTCTGGTTGAGCAGCCGCCTGACCGTGATCCCGCCCCCGTTGGGGATCGCGCCCGGCAGCCATCGTTCCACGGTGTCGTCGAGGCTCAGCGCGCCATCGGCGGCGAGTTGCAGCACCACGGTCGCGGTGAACGCCTTGGTGAGGCTGCCGATCCTGAACCGGTCCTGCGGGCGGCGCTCGCGGCCGGTCTCGATGTCGGCCACGCCCGCCGTACCGAACCAGCTCTCGCGCCCGTCGCGCACGTCCGCGAGGATCCCCGGCACCCCGCCGTCGGCCACGGCCCCGTCGAGCACCTTCTGCACTGCGTTACTCATTCGCGTCTCCCCTGCTTCGCGATACTACGTGTTCGGACAAGTCCAAAAGCTACGTTGCATTCATACTTGTCGTCAATCCGCCTTCGGCGGCACGAGTGGCATATCAGCAGGTAGATCGAGGTGAAGATTGCAATGGGTCTAGGGGCGAACGCAATGGAGAAAGTTGCAATGGAGTGGGTTCGAACGCAATACTGGCCGGGAACGATCGAGCGAGTGGGAGGCGGGCGACGATGCCGGGAGGCAGGCTGACCCACGAGGACCGGCGGCAGATCGCGGCGGGCCTGGCAGAAGGGCTCGGCTACGCCGAGATCGCCAGGCGGCTCGACCGGCCGACCTCCACCGTCAGCCGTGAGGTGCTGCGCAACGGCGGCCCCCAGGACTACCGGGCCGATCGTGCCCAGCAGGCGACCGGCCGGCGCGCCCGGCGTGGCAAGCCGGCCCCGCCGCCCGCCCGGCGGGCCACCCCGACGGCCTACGGGCGTGACCCCAGGGCGGTGCGGGCGTTCGAGGAGCGGATGACCGAGGTCCTGATGCTGACGGGGCTGCCGCGGATGACGGCCCGGGTCCTCACCTGCCTGTCCACCACCGACACCGGGGCGCTCACGGCCCGGGAGCTGGTCGAGCGCCTGCAGGTCAGCCCGGCCTCGATCTCGACCGCCGTCGCCTTTCTGGAGGAGCAGGAGCTGATCAGGCGCGAGCGCGACCCCCGGCGGCGGCGTGACCGTTACGTGGTGGACGACGACGTCTGGTACCGGTCCTACCTGGCCAGCGTGGAGCGCAACGCCCGGCTCGCGGAGGCCGCCCGCGACGGGGCCCAGGTCTTCGGGGCGACCACCCCGGTGGGCGCCCGGATGGAGACCGTGGCCAGGTTCCTGCACCAGACCAACCAGGACATGATCCGGGCGGCCGAGCGCTGGAGGCACCTGTTCGGGCCGAACCGCCCAGCTCGATAGGCGCCTCGGCGCGGGCGAGCTCGACGCGAATCTGAGAGGGTTGACCTCAAGCATGGTCGAGGTTGCAGGCTCGGAGTACGCGACCTTCGGGAGAGAGCCATGCACGCCGTCGTCCTGCACACCTTCGGCCCCGCCGAGAACCTCAGCTACGAGATCGTCCCCGACCCCGAGCCCGGTCCCGGCCAGGTGCGCATCGCCGTGCACGCGGCCGGCGTGCACCTGGTCGAGACGATGATGCGGGCCGGCCTGTCGGGGGGGTCGACGCCGCCCCTGCCCGAGCTCCCGTCGATCTTCGGCGGCGAGGTGGCGGGAGTCGTCACCGCCGCGGGCCCCGGGGTGGACCCCGCCTGGATCGGCCGCGACGTGGTGACGTCGGCCGGCCGCCCGGGCGGGTACGCGGAGCTGGCGGTGGCCGACGTGGCAGCCCTGCACCGCATCCCCACCGGGCTCGGCCACGAGACGGCCGTCGCCATGATCGTCACCGGCTGCACCGCGCTGCAGTTCCTGGACGCGGCCGAGCTGACCTCCTCCGACGTGGTCCTGGTGACCTCGGCGGCGGGCGGCATCGGCCGGCTGGTCGTCCAGTACGCGCGCCGCCTCGGCGCGACGGTGGTCGGCGCGGCCGGCGGTCCCGCCAAGGTGGCGGCCGTCCGCGAGCTGGGCGCGGACCTCGCCGTGGACTACGACGAGCCCTCCTGGCAGCGGGCCGTCGCCGACCGACTCGGCGGCCGGACGGTCACCGCCCTGCTCGACGGGGTGGGCGGGGACAGGGCGCGGGCGGCGTTCGAGCTCCTGGCCGACGGCGGCCGGTACGTCACCATCGGCAACGCCTCCCAGCAGGACTTCACGCCGGACCCCGAGGAGCTCAAGGAGCGCGGCCTGACCGCGACCAACGCCCTGCTGCTCCTGCTCGGGCGGCCGGAGGAACGGCCCGCGTACGAGGCCAGGGCGCTGGCGGCGGCCGCCGACGGCACGCTCGTCCCGGCGGTGCAGGCGTTCCCGCTCTCCGAGGCGGCGGCCGCCCACGCCGCGCTGGAGACCAGGCGGACGACGGGCAAGGTCGTCCTCGTGCCCTAGGGACCCCCTTCCCGGTCCACCGCGGCCGGGTCGTTAGTGTGCTGGACATGGCAGAGCGGATCATGGATCCCGGAACCCCCGACTGCCGTGGCGCGGGACGGTACCTGTGGTGGCTGGTCACGCGGCAGCGCGGCCGGGTCCTGCTCGGCGCGGTCCTGGGGACGGCCTGGATGGTGTGCCTGACGCTGCCGCCGTACTTCCTGTCCCGCGCCATCGACGACGGCCTGGCGACGGGACGCCTGCCCGTGCTGGCCTGGTGGGTCGCCGCCGTGCTCGGCACCGGCGTGCTGAACGCGTGGCTGGCCATCATGCGCCACCGGACCATGACGAGGGTGCGCATGGACGCCGCGTTCCGGACCGTGGAGGTGGTGGTCCTGCACGCGACGCGCCTGGGAGCGGCGCTGCCGCGCAAGGTGACGGCCGGGGAGGTGGTCACGATCGGGTTCGGCGACGCCGCCATGCTGGCCCAGACGCTCACCATCACCGGCCCGGGCGTCGGCACGGTCCTGGCCTACCTCGTCGTGGCCGGGCTGCTGCTGTCCGTCTCGCCGCCGCTGGCCGCCGTGGTGCTGCTGGGCGTGCCGCTGCTCGCGGTGCTGCTCGGCCCGCTGCTGGGGCGGCTGCGCGGGGCCGAGACGGCCTACCGGGTGCGGCAGGGGGAGCTCGCCGCGCGGTTCGCGGACATCGCCGGAGGGCTGCGGGTGCTGAACGGCATCGGCGGCAAGGACGTGTACGCGGAACGTTACCGGCGCGGCTCGCAGGAGCTGCGCGAGCAGGGGTACCGGGTCGGGGCGGTGACGAGCTGGATCCACGCCCTCGGGGTCGGCCTGCCCACGCTGTTCCTGGGCGCGGTGACGTGGCTGGCGGCCCGGATGGCCGTGCAGGGGGACATCACGGTCGGGGAGCTGGTGGCGGTGTACGGGTACGCCGCCGTGCTGGTGGTGCCCGTCGCGTTCTTCACCGAGGGCGGCTACGACCTCAGCCGTGGCCTCGTCGCCGCCCGCCGGGTGGTCCACTTCCTGAACCTGGAGCCTGCCGCCGAGGGCGGAGCCACCGAGGCACCCGGGTCGCCGGCCACGCTGCGCGACCCCGCGTCCGGCGTGGAGATCGCGCCGGGGCGGCTGACCGCGCTGGTCAGCGCGCGACCGGCGGAGGCGGCGGCCGTCCTCGACCGCCTGGGCTGCTTCACTGAGTCGGCCGCCACCTGGGGCGGGGTCCGCCTCCGCGACCTCGGCCGGGAGCGGGTACGTGACCGGATCCTGGTGGCGGACAACGAGGCCGACCTGTTCGCGGGGGCGTTGCGCGAGGTCATCGCGGGCAGCCGGGACCCGGACGACGAGGCACTCCTCCGCGCCGTGCGCGCGGCCATGGGCGAGGACATCGTGCGGGCGCTCCCGTACGGGCTGGACTCGGTGATCTCGGCCCAGGGCCGCAACCTGTCCGGCGGGCAGCGGCAGCGCGTCCGCCTGGCCCGCGCGCTGCTCGCCGACCCGGAGATCCTCCTGGCGGCCGAGCCCACCTCGGCCCTGGACGCCCACACCGAGGCGGCCGTCGCGGACCGGCTGCGCGCCGCGCGGGCCGGCCGCACCACCGTCGTCACCACCACCTCGCCTCTCGTGCTGGATCGGGCGGACACGGTGTACTACCTGGTGGACGGCGTGGTGGCGGCCACGGGCGAGCACCCCGGCCTGCTGCGCGACGAGCCCGGCTACCGCCTGCTGGTGTCCCGTGGCGAGGAGGACGACGGGCCGGCCGATGGGACCGGCGTCCCGCCTCAGGAACTCGCCCGATGACCGCCATCCCCGATTCCGCCGGCGACGGCCGGTTGCCGGTCGCCGAGCCGGGGCGGACGCGCCGGGCGGCGTGGCGGCTCGTCCGCCTGGACGGCCGCGCCTTCGCCGCCATGCTCGCGCTCAACGCCCTGGCCGCCGGCGCGGGGCTGGCCGCCCCGTGGCTGCTCGGCCGCATCGTCGACGAGGTCAAGTCCGGCGCGACCGTCGCCGCCGTGGACCGGCTGGCCCTGGCCATCCTCGTCTGCGGGGTGGCCCAGCTCCTGCTGTCCCGCTACGCGAGCTTCGTCGGCCACCGGTTCGGCGAGCGCACGCTGGCCCGCGTCCGGGAGGAGTACACCGAGCGCACGCTCGCCCTGCCCGCCTCCGTGGTCGAGCGCGCCGGGACCGGCGACCTGACGACCCGGGGCACCACGGATGTCGCCTCGGTCGGCGCCACGCTCCGCGACGCCGGTCCCGACGTGGCCATCGCCGCCGTCCAGGCCGTCTTCATCCTGGCCGCCGTCTTCGCGCTCGACCCGCTCCTGGGCGCGTGCGGGGTGCTCGGCCTCACCGGCATCTGGTTCGCCTCCCGGTGGTACCTGCGCCGGGCGGTCGGGGCGTACCTGGCCGAGGGCGCCGCCAACTCGGCCCTCGCCGAGGAGCTCGCCGCCACCACCGGCGGCGCCCGTACGGTGGAGGCGCTCAGGCTCGAGCACCGCCGCATCACGGCCGCCCGGCGGGCCATCGACGAGTGCCGCCGCACCCGTACCAGGACGTTGTTCCTGCGCAGCGTGCTCTTCCCGGTGGTGGACGTCTCGTACGCCATCCCCGTCGCCACCGTCCTGCTGCTCGGCGGCGCGCTGATGACGCGGCAGCCGGGCGCCGTGACGCTGGGCACGGTGGTCGCCGCGGCCCTCTACCTGCGCCGGCTCGAACAGCCGCTGAACACCGTCCTGGAGCAGCTGGAGCGCCTGCAGAGCAGCATCGCCTCCTTCTCCCGCGTGGAGGGCCTCGCCACGGCTCCCCGGAGCACGCCGGCCGCTTCCCCGGAGCCGGCCGGCGACCGGCTGGAGGTCCGCGGCGTGCGCTTCGCCTACGACGGCGGCCCGGACGTGCTGCACGGGGTGGACCTGTGCGTACGCCCCGGCGAGCGGCTGGCGATCGTCGGCCCCTCCGGCGCGGGCAAGACGACGCTGGGCAGGCTGCTGGCGGGCGTGGACGCCCCGCGGACCGGCTCCGTCACGGTCGGCGGCGTCCCCGTGGCCGGCCTCGACCCCGACCGGCTGCGCGAGCGCGTCGTCCTCGTCACCCAGGAGCACCACGTGTTCCTCGGCACGGTACGCGACAACCTGCGGATCGCCGCCCCCGCCGCCACCGACGCGGACCAGCGCGCGGCCCTGACCGCCGTGGGCGCCGACTGGATCGACGACCTCCCGGACGGCCTGGACACCGACCTGGGCCACGGCGCCCACCGCCCGGACGGCGCGCAGGCCCAGCAGCTGGCCCTGGCGAGGGTCGTGCTGGCCGACCCCCACACGCTGATCCTCGACGAGGCCACCGCCCTGCTGGACCCGGGAACGGCCCGCCACACGGAGCGCGCCCTGGCCGCCGTCCTCGGCGGGCGTACCGTCATCGCCATCGCCCACCGCCTCCAGACGGCGCACGACGCCGACCGGGTGGCGGTCATGCGGGACGGGCGGATCACCGAGCTGGGCACGCACGAGGACCTGGTCGCGGCCGGCGGCGGGTACGCGGACCTCTGGCATTCGTGGCACGGGGACCGGCCGCGACCCGATCGCCAAGGGTGAAGAATATCTTCGCAAAGATCTCGCCAGCGAAGGAAAATGTTGAGACGCTGAACTGCACGACGCACCCCCCAGTCCGAGGAGTGGTTCATGCGCAGACTGCTGGCGATCTCTCTGGTCGCCCTGCTGCCCTTAAGCTATGTGAGCGCAGCTCACGCCGAGGAACCCGCCGACCGGCAGCAGGCCTTCGCGGCCGCCGCCGAGGAGTTCCAGGTGCCCGCGAGCGTGTTGCTGGGCGTCTCCTACCTCGAGTCCCGCTGGGACGCCCACGCGGGCCAACCCTCCAGCGACGCCGGGTTCGGCCCCATGCACCTGACCGACGCCGCCGCCTTCACCTCCGCCAACCACCACAGCGAGGGCGAGGAGGACGCCCGCGGCGACGACGGACGCCCCCTGCCCCCGCCCGCCGAGCAGCCCGCGCCCACGGACATCCCGGCCTCGCTGCGCACCATGGAGCGGGCCGCCGCGCTGACCGGCGAGAGCCACGAGCGGCTGCGTACGGACGACGCCGCCAACATCCGGGGCGGCGCGGCGCTGCTGGCCGACTACCAGAAGGCGCTCGGCGCGCCGCTCAGCGATGACCCCGGCGAGTGGTACGGGGCCGTGGCCAGGTACTCCGGGGCCGAGGAGGCCGGGGCCGCCAAGTTCTTCGCCGACGAGGTCTTCGCAACGATCAAGGAAGGGGCCGAGCGGACGACGGACGACGGCGAGCGGGTCGCCCTGACGGCCGTGCCCGGCCTGGAGAAGATCGAGAAGTGGCTGGAGAAGCTCGGCCTGCGGCCCACCCGCCCCGACGGCGTGGAGTGCCCGGCCTCGATCTCCTGCGAGTGGATCCCGGCCGCCTACCAGGAGCTGCCGGACAACGACTACGGCCACTACGACCTGGCGAACCGGCCGTTCAGCCAGAAGGTCGACTACATCATCATCCATGACATGGAGGGATATTTCCTGCCCTCCATCCGCCTCAACCAGGACCCCAACTACGGCGCGAGCTGGCACTACTCCATCCGCTCCTCCGACGGCCACATCGCCCAGCACATCAAGACCAAGGACGTCGGCTGGCAGGCCGGCAACTGGTACGTCAACGCCAAGTCCATCGGTCTCGAGCACGAGGGCTTCCTGGCCGAGGGCAGCACCTGGTACACCGAGGCGATGTACCGCTCGTCGGCCCGCCTGGTGCGCTACCTGGCGCTCAAGCACGGCGTGCCGCTGGACCGCGCCCACATCCTGGGCCACGACAACGTCCCGGGCACGCTCCCGACGACCGTGCGCGGCATGCACGAGGACCCGGGGCCGTTCTGGGACTGGGCGCACTACTTCCAGCTCATGGGGGCGCCCCTGCACCAGTTCGGCGGGCCCCAGGCGGGATCGGTCATGATAAAGCCGGACTTCGCCACGAACAAGCCGTACTTCTACGGCTGCGACCGCAAGAACCCGTCAGCCGCCTGCCCGCCGCTTCCCTCCGGCACCGTCTGGCTCCGCACGGAGCCGCGGCCGGACGCGCCGCTGGTCAAGGACATCGGCAAGCACCCGACCGGCGACTCCCTCTACAGCGTGTACGACCACAGCGCCCGCGCGAGCACCGGACAGCGCTTCGCCGTGGCCGACCGCCAGGGCGACTGGACGGCCATCTGGTATCTCGGCCAGAAGGCCTGGTTCCACAACCCGGCCAGCGCCCCGACCGCCGTCCCGTCCATGGGGCTCGTGGTCACCCCGAAGCCGGGCAAGGCGACCGTCCCGGTGTACGGGCGGGCGTACCCGGAGCAGGAGGCCTACCCGGAGGGGATCCCGTACCAGGCGGTGACCCCGCTGCAGTACACGTTCTCGGCCGGGGAGAAGTACACCCTCGCGGGTCCGGCCGCCACCGAGTACTACCGCGCGGTCACCTTCAACCTGGAGGACCACAAGGTGGTGCGGGGCAAGACCAGATACCTGGAGATCCAGTTCGGCCACCGCGTGATGTTCGTCAAGGCTGACGACGTGCAGGTGACGTTCTCCGGGTGAACTCCCTGACGGCGCGCCTGGTGCTCGCGAGCGCCTCCTGAGAGGCGTCGAACGTGCGCTGGGCGACGCCGACGAACACGCAGTCGACGACGAGGAGCTGGCTGATCCGGCTGGCCAGGGCGCCGGGACGGAACTCCGTCTCGCGCCCGGCGGAGATCAGCACGTGTTCGGCCAGCTCCGCGATGGACGAGCGGGGGTTGTTGGTGATCGCGACCGTGGTGGCCCCGGCCTCCTTGGCCCGGCGCAGCGGCTCGATCACGTCGGGGGTCTCGCCGGAGGTGCTGATGCCGATGGCGACGTCGCCCGCCCTCAGCAGCACCGCGCTGGTCAGCGCCAGGTGCGCGTCCTGGAAGGCGTGGCTGGACAGGCCGATGCGCATCAGCTTCTGCGCGACGTCCTCGGCCACCAGCCCGGAGGCGCTCACTCCGTAGGCGTCGATCCGCCGGGCGCCGACGATGGCGTCCACCACCAGCCCGAGGCGCTCGGAGGTGAGCTGGGCGATGGTGTCGTTGATCGCCTCCGACTCGGCCCGCGCCACCTTCTGGATGACCTCCGACAGGGGGTCGTCGGGGGCCAGGTCGCCGGGCACCAGTCGGTCAGGCTGCGCGGCGGCCGCGGCTAAGGCCAGCCTGAGCTGCGGGTATCCCGCGAAGCCGAGCAGCCTGGCGGTGCGTACGATCGTGGCCTCGCTGGTGCCCGAGGCGGCGGAGAGCTCCGTGATGGTGCTCCGGGCCACCGTCGCGGGGTCCTCCAGGATGAGGCGTGCGACGGTCTGGGCAGCCGGCGTCAGGGACGGCAGCACACCTCGGACCGTGGCCACCAGAGTGTCAGCCCGCAGGCCGTTCCCGCTGTCGTCCACCCCCTGATTATGCCCGGTTGTTTACCGCAGAGTTCCGTTCGTCATACCCGCAGGTTCCTCGGGGACGGCTATGAGCCCGAGCTCCGCGGGCGTGGCGAGGAGCGGGTGGTACGGGACGACCCGCACGGTGTAGCCGAAGGCACCCGTGCGGTCGAGCGGGACCGTGCCCGTGTAGTGTGCCCGCCGGTCGTCGTCCACCGACTGCGCCAACAGCTTGGCGTACGCCGGGTGCACCAGCTCGTCGTGCGGCCCGACCTTGCCGTAGGCGACCTCGACCAGCACGTCGTCCGGCTCCAGGTCGCCCAGCGCGATCGTGGCGTGCAGCTCGATGGCCGCCCCGACCTCCGGCATGTCCCCTACGCCGGCCGCCTCGACGTGCTCGACGCGCACCCCCGGCCAGGCCCTGGTCACCCGGACCCGCCAGGCGGCGAACCCCTTGGCCGGCGCGTAGGACTCGGCGCTCAGCGCGCGGGCGGAGGCGGCGGCCGGGTTGTACAGGGTGACCACGTAGTCGCGCAGCATGCGCCCGGCCAGCACCTTGGGCCCGAGCGAGGCCAGTGTGTGCTTGACCATCTCCATCCAGCGCCGCGGCAGGCCGTCGATCGCGCGGTCGTAGAACCGGTCGGACACCTCGTGCTCGATCAGGTCGTAGAGGGCGGCGGCCTCCAGCTCGTCGCGCCGGTCGGCGTTGGTCACCCCGTCGGCGGTGGGGATGGCCCAGCCGTTGGTGCCGTCGTACCACTCGTCCCACCAGCCGTCGCGGATCGACAGGTTGAGGCCGCCGTTCAGCGCGGACTTCATCCCCGACGTGCCGGACGCCTCCAGCGGGCGCAGCGGGTTGTTCAGCCAGACGTCACAGCCCTGGACCATGAGCTGCCCGAGCGCCATGTCGTAGTCGGGCAGGAAGACGATGCGGTGCCGGACGTTCTGCTGGTCGGCGAACTTGACGATCTGCTGGATCAGCTTCTTGCCGCCCTCGTCGGCGGGGTGGGCCTTGCCGGCGATCACGATCTGCACCGGTTTGTCCGGCGACAGCAGCAGCTCGGTCAGCCGCTCGGGGTCGCGCAGCATGAGCGTGAGCCGCTTGTACGACGGCACGCGCCGCGCGAACCCGATCGTCAGCACGTCGGGGTCGAGCGCGTCGTCGATCCAGCCCAGCTCGGCGTCGGAGGCCCCGCGCTCGCGCCAGGACCTGCGCAGGCGTACGCGGGCGCCGTCGACCAGCCGCTTGCGCAGCGTGCCGCGGATCTGCCAGATGTCGGCGTCGGAGATCTTCTGGATGCCCTCCCAGCCGCGGGCCCGCTCCAGCAGCGAGGGCAGCTCGCGCCCGGCCAGCTCCATGAGCTCCCTGCCGACCCAGGTCGGCGCGTGCACGCCGTTGGTGATCGACCCGATCGGCACCTCGTCCAGGTCAAATCCCGGCCAGAGATTTTTGAACATCTCCCGGCTGACCTCGCCGTGCAGCTTGGACACGCCGTTGACGCGCTGGGCCAGCCGCATGCCCATGACGGCCATGTTGAACCGGTGCGGGTCGGACTCCGCGCCCAGCGCGAGGATCCGCTCCACCGGCACGGTCGGCCAGGCGTTCGCGCCGCCGAAGTGGCGCTCGATCATGTCCACCGGGAAGCGGTCGATGCCCGCGGGGACGGGGGTGTGCGTGGTGAACACCGTGCCGGCCCGCACCGCCTCCAGCGCCTCGTCGAACGACATCCGCGCCTCGGTCAGCTCCCGGATCCGCTCCAGGCCGAGGAAGCCGGCGTGGCCCTCGTTGGTGTGGAAGACCTCCGGGTCGGCGTGGCCGGTGATCTTGCAGTAGGCCCTGATCGCGCGTACGCCGCCGACCCCCAGCAGGAGCTCCTGCATGAGCCGGTGGTCGGTGCCCCCGCCGTAGAGCCGGTCGGTGACGTCTCTGGCGGCGGTGTCGTTGTCGGCCACGTCGGAGTCGAGCAGGAGCAGCGGCACCCGTCCGACCTGTGCCACCCACACCTGCGCGTGCAGCACGCGCTCCTCGGGCAGGGCCAGGCGGATCTTGACGGGCGTGCCCTCGGCGTCCTTGAGCAGGCTCAGCGGCAGCCCGCCCGCGTCGAGCGACGGGTAGTGCTCCAGCTGCCAGCCCTCCGGCGAGAGCGACTGGGTGAAGTAGCCGTGCCGGTAGAGCAGGCCGACGGCCAGGATGGGCACGCCTAGGTCGCTGGCCGCCTTGAGGTGGTCGCCCGCGAGGATGCCCAGGCCGCCCGAGTATTGCGGCAGTGCCGTGGCGATGCCGAACTCGGGCGAGAAGTAGGCGATGGCGCGCGCGCCGTCGGGCAGCGTCTGGTACCACCGCGGCGAGGTCATGTATTCGCGCAGGTCGTCGGCGGCGTCGGCGAGCCGCCGCAGGAAGCGGCGGTCGGCCGCCAGCTCGGCCAGCCTGGCCGGCGTGACGGCGCCGAGCAGCGCCACGGGGTCGTGTCCGACCTGCTCCCAGAGGTCGGCGTCGACCTCCGCGAAGAGGTCCATCGTCTCCGGGTGCCATGACCAGCGGAGATTGTGGACGAGCTCGCCGAGGGCGGCCAGCTCCGCGGGCAGGACGGTGCGGACGGTAAACCGGCGGATAGCTCTCACGTTTCTGCACCCTACGGGCTAGGAGGGACCTCTGAGTCCTTCACCCCCACGAAGCCCCTTCAAACCCCTTCCGGGAACAAGCATGAAGAGGGACTATTGGGGCAACTTTCCTCATTGTTGGGCTCTCCCGCAGACACTCTCGGGAGGTCTATCCGCTGCTGTCCACAATTTACATGCAAGGATCGTTCCTGCCAGGGAAAGCCTCCGGCGGCACCGGGAGTGCCGCCGCAAACCCTTGAATGCGATGATCGGACGAATTCCCATCACGGACATCTCCCCCGTCGTCGACTGCGGGCAGTGGCCCGCCAAGGCGGTCGCCGGCGAGACCTTCCAGGTCTCGGCGACCGTCTTCAGAGAGGGCCACGACGCCGTGGCCGCGGGCGTGGTGCTCACCGCGCCCGACGGGCAGCGCGGGCGCCTGAGACCGATGCGCGAGCTCGCCCCCGGCACTGACCGCTGGGGCGTGGACGTGTGCCTGCCGGCCGAAGGTGACTGGCTGTTCCGAGTGGAGGCATGGAGCGACCCGATCAGCACGTGGCTGCACGACGCCGAGATCAAGATCCCGCGCGGCATGGACGTCGATCTCATGTGCGAGGAGGGCGCCCGGCTGTTCGAGCGCGCGGCCAAGGCCGTACGCCCGGCGGACTGCCCGAACGGCCAGCCCGCGAAGAACGGCGCGAAAACCGGCGCCAAGAACGGCAGGTCCAAGCAGAACGGCACCGGCAACGGCAACGGCGACAGCGCCTGCGGCCACCGGGCGGCGCTGCTGTCGATCTCGGCCACGCTGCGTGACGAGGACCTGGACCCGCGGGCCCGGCTGTCGATCGCCCAGCTTCCCGAGACCGCCGCGCTGCTGGACTCCCATCCGTTCCGCGAGCTGGTGACCAGGTCCAAGTCGCACAAGGTCAGGGTGGACCGGCGCCGGGCGCTGTACGGCTCCTGGTACGAGTTCTTCCCGAGGTCCGAAGGCGCGATCGTCAACGAGCTGGGCATCTCCAAGTCCGGAAATTTCCAGACTGCTGCCAAGCGGCTGCCCGCCATCGCCAAGATGGGCTTCGACGTCGTCTACCTGCCACCGATCCATCCGATCGGCACCACCTACCGCAAGGGGCGCAACAACACGCTCAGCCCCGAGCCCGACGAGCCCGGCTCGCCGTGGGCCATCGGCTCGGAGGACGGCGGCCACGACGCCGTGCACCCCGATCTGGGCACCCTGGACGACTTCGACGTGTTCGTCGAGCGGACCAAGGCGCTGGGGATGGAGATCGCGCTCGACTTCGCCCTGCAGTGCTCTCCCGACCACCCGTGGGTCAAGGAACACCCCGAGTGGTTCACGATCAGGGCCGACGGGTCGATCGCGTACGCCGAGAACCCGCCCAAGAAATACCAGGACATCTACCCGATCAACTTCGACCGGGATCCCGAGGGGATCTACATCGAGGTCAGGCGGGTGCTGCGGCACTGGATGGACCACGGGGTGCGCATCTTCCGGGTGGACAACCCGCACACCAAGCCGGTGGCGTTCTGGGAGCGGCTGCTGGCCGACATCCACCGGACCGACCCCGACGTGATCTTCCTGTCGGAGGCGTTCACCAGGCCGGCGATGATGCGCACGCTGGCCAAGACCGGCTTCCATCAGTCATACACGTACTACACCTGGAAGAACTCCAAAGGTGATGTGGAGACCTACCTCACGGAGCTCTCCCAGGAGACTTCCTGTTACCTGCGACCGAACCTGTTCGTGAACACGCCCGACATCCTGCACGAGTACCTGCAGCACGGCGGCGTGCCGGCGTTCAAGATCAGGGCGGTCCTGGCCGCGCTCGCCTCGCCGACCTGGGGCGTCTACTCCGGCTACGAGCTCGGAGAGAACGTGCCAGTACGCCCCGGCAGTGAGGAATACCTAGATAGTGAGAAATATCAGTACAAACCTCGCGATTGGGTTACGGCCGAACGTGAAGGAAGGAGCCTGGCTCCCTTCCTCACCCACCTGAATTTGTTCCGAAGAGCGCATCCTGCGCTGCAGGAATTGCGTAATCTACGGTTCCACAGGGTCGACCAACCGGACATCGTTTGCTTCTCGAAACGGCTCCCGGGCGCCTATGACCCGGCCACACGAAGGCACGGACTGGGCGACGTCGTTCTGGCGGTCATCAACCTGGATCCACACCACACCCACGAGGCGACTGTTGATCTGGACCTGCCTGCAATCGGTCTCGACTGGACCGCGGAGTTCGTCGTGGACGACGAATTGTCAGGCGAATCGTACCGCTGGAGGCAGAGCAACTATGTACGCCTCGACCCCCACATCCAGCCTGCCCACATTCTCACCGTACGAGCCGCGCCACGGTAGAACTGAATTCAGCGGGGAGTCTTCAACGTGTGTGAAAGCGCCTCCCTCATGAGCCCCCAGCGGGGCGGCTCATGAGCTCCACACCCATTCCCAACACCTTTGACGAGGAAAAGCCGCGCGATCCCTACTGGTACAAGCGGGCGGTTTTCTACGAGGTCCTGATCAGGGGATTCGCCGACTCCAACGGCGACGGGACCGGCGACATCAGAGGTCTCATCAGCAAGCTCGACTACCTGCAATGGCTGGGCGTCGACTGCCTCTGGCTGCTGCCGCTGTACGAGTCGCCACTGCGTGACGGCGGCTACGACATCGCGGACTTCATGAAGATCCTGCCCGAGTTCGGGGATCTCGGAGACTTCGTGAAACTCGTGGACGAGGCACACAAACGGGGCATGCGCGTCATCGCCGACCTGGTCATGAACCACACCAGCGACGCCCACCCCTGGTTCCAGGCGTCCCGGCACGACCCCGAGGGGCCGTTCGGCGACTTCTACGTCTGGTCGTCCACGGATGAGAAGTACCAGGACGCCCGGATCATCTTCATCGACACGGAAACGTCCAACTGGACCTACGACCCCGTGCGCGGCCAGTACTACTGGCACCGTTTCTTCCACCACCAGCCGGACCTCAACTACGAGAACCCGGCGGTGCAGGAGGCCATGCTCGAGGTCCTGCGATTCTGGCTGGACCTGGGCATCGACGGGTTCCGGCTGGACGCGGTGCCCTACCTCTTCGAGGAAGAGGGCACCAACTGCGAGAACCTGCCGAGGACGCACGAATACCTGAAGCGGATCCGGACCGAGGTGGACCGGCTGTTCCCCGACCGCGTGCTGCTGGCCGAGGCGAACCAGTGGCCGTCCGACGTGGTGGAGTATTTCGGCGACCCGGTCGGCGGTGGGGACGAATGCCATATGGCCTTCCATTTCCCACTGATGCCCCGCATCTTCATGGCCGTCCGCAGGGAATCGCGCTACCCCATTTCCGAAATCTTGGCGCAAACGCCGAAAATTCCGGAGCATTGCCAATGGGGCATCTTCCTCCGCAACCACGACGAGCTCACGCTCGAGATGGTCACGGACGAAGAGCGCGACTACATGTACACCGAGTACGCCAAGGACCCCCGTATGCGGGCGAACGTCGGCATCCGCCGCCGCCTGGCGCCCCTGCTCGAGAACGACCGCAACCAGATCGAGCTGTTCACCGCCCTGCTCCTGTCGCTGCCCGGCTCCCCCGTGCTCTACTACGGCGACGAGATCGGCATGGGCGACAACATCTGGCTGGGCGACCGTGACGGCGTCCGCACGCCCATGCAGTGGGACCCCGACCGCAACGCCGGGTTCTCCGACTGCGACCCCGGCCGGCTCTACCTGCCGGTCATCATGGACCCGATCTACGGCTACCAGGGCATCAACGTCGAGGCCCAGCAGAAGAACGCCGGCTCGCTGCTGCACTGGACCCGGCGCATGATCGAGATCCGCAAGCGGCACCCGGTCTTCGGGCTGGGCGGTTACGCGGAGCTCAACTCCTCCAACCCCAGCGTGCTCGCGTTCGTCAGGGAACTGGGCGACGACCGGATGCTCTGCGTGAACAACCTGTCACGCTTCCCGCAGCCGGTCGAGCTCGACCTGCGCAGATTCGTCGGCGTCTCCCCCGTGGAAACCATGGGAGGCGTACCATTCCCGGCAATTGGCGAACTTCCGTATCTTTTGACGCTTCCCGGGCATGGGTTCTATTGGTTCACACTCCCGCCGGCCATCATCCAGGAGGAGTAGGACGTGCTTGACGAGCTCCTTGCCACGTGGATCGGCCGCCAGCGTTGGTTCGGTGGCAAGGGGCGCCCGATCGACGCTCTGTCGGTCGATTCGGACGTCGAGCTGACGCCCGGTCTCAGACACCTGATCGTCGCCGTCTGGCAGGAGGGCTCGCGTGACCGGTACCAGGTCCTGCTGGGCGAGCGACACGAGATCCCCGACCGGCTGACGCACGCCCTCATCGGTACGGTCGGCGATACCTATCTCTACGACGCCGTCCACGACTCCGACCGCGCGAGCTGGCTCCTGGACGGCATGGCCCACGACGAGACACGCAGCGGCCTGCGCATGCGCCACGTGCCCGGGGTCACCATCGACACCTCCCCGCGCAGCCTGGTGCTCGGCGCGGAGCAGTCCAACACCTCAATCGTGTTCGGGGACGCGTACATCTGCAAGCTCTTCCGCCGGCTCATCCCGGGCGTCAACCCCGAGCTGGAGATCATCACCGCCCTGGCCGCCAGGAACGCGCCGCACATCGCGCAGCCGTACGGGTGGATCGAAACCGACCTCGACGGCACGGACACCACGCTCGCGATCATGCAGGAGTTCCTGACCCCCGCGAACGACGGCTGGGACCTCGCCCTGGCCAGCGTGCGCGATCTGTACGCCTCGCTGCCCGAGCTGCCGGCGTCCGACGCGGGCGGGGACTTCGCGGCCGAGGCGCTGCGGCTGGGCGGCGCCACCGCCCGCGTGCACCACGAGCTGGCCGCCGCCTTCCCCACCGACGTCATCGAGATCCACGAGCTCAAGCGGATGGCCGAGTCCTTCAGGCGGCGGCTGGGCCGGGCCGTGGCGGAGGTGCCCGAGCTGCGGCAGCACGTGAACGCCATCGAGGACGCCTACCACCAGGTGGAGCTGCTCACCAACGAGGTGCCCGTGCAAAGGGTTCACGGCGATTACCACCTCGGCCAGGTGATGCGCACGCCGACGGACTGGGTGGTGCTCGACTTCGAGGGCGAGCCGGGGCAGCCGCTGGCCGAGCGGCGGGCGCTGTCGTCGCCGCTGCGGGACGTGGCGGGGATGCTGCGCTCGTTCGACTACGCGGCCAGGCACCTGCTGGCCGGCCACTCCCAGGCCGCCGAGCTGGAGCCCCGGGCGCAGGAGTGGGCCGACCGCAACCGGGCCGCCTTCCTCGACGGGTACACCGAGGGCGGCGGGGTGATCACGCGGGCGGACGCGGCGCTGCTGCGGGCGTTCGAGCTGTCGAAGGCCGTCTACGAGGTCGTCTACGAGGCCCGCAACCGGCCCACCTGGCTCCCGATCCCCCTGGCCGCCTTCCGCCCCCGCCCCGCCTGACCCCCGGCGGCACATCCGCGAGGACGGTCAGAGCAGTTCCTCGACGAGGCCGGACAGGCCCTCGTGGCCGAGACCGCGGGCAGTGCGCTGGTCGACGATGGCCTTCATGGGCAGCAGCAGGTCCGGCTTGACGCCCTGCTCGCGGAACGTGCGGACCAGGTTCTCCAGGCCCGCCCGGTTGACCTCCAGGTTGGAGACCTCCGTGCTGTGGTCACCGGACTCCATCTTCGCGGCCCAGGCCGGCTGCTGGGCGGCCATCGCGTTCAGCCACGGGACCAGCAGCGACTCGACGAACTCCCCGAGCGGGAACTTCGCCGACGTCACCAGGGCCGCCGCCTCCAGGAGGCCGGCGATCTGGCCGTACATGCCGGTCAGCATGGCCAGGTCCAGCAGCGGCGCCATCCCGGGGTCGTCGCCGGTGAAGCGGGGCTCGGCCATGGCGGCCAGCGCGGGCTCGTACCGGTCGAAGGCCCGCTGGGAGCCGCTGTAGAGGATGAGGGCGCCCGGCTGGGCGATCATCGGGGGCACCGCCATGATGCCGCCGTCGAGGTAGTCGCCACCGCGCCCGGCCACCCACGACGCCGTCTCACGGGCCTCGGCGGGCCGGCCGGTGGTGAGGTTCGCGATGACCCGCCCCTCCAGCGACGCCTGCTCCAGCACCCCCTTGACGGACGGGTAGTCGAGCAGGCACACGATGACCAGGGGGCTCGCCTCGACGGCCCGCGCCGGGGTGTCCGCGAGCGTGGCACCCTTGGCGACCAGGGGTTCGGCCTTGGCCGGCGTACGGTTCCACACGGTCACGCGGTGCCCGGCCGCCAGGAGGCTGCCGGCGAGCGCGGAGCCCATGAGCCCGAGGCCGAGAACGGAGATGTTTTCCGGCATTTCAGCGTTCATTGTTGGTGTTCCTTGGTGCAGGAGGATGATGCGTCCACCTTCTCCGTGGGCGGTTATGGTCTGGTTCGGAGTCGGTTATGGGCGGGGATGGGCAGATGCGGTTCGGGGTGCTGGGGCCGATCGCGGTGTGGACGCCCGACGGGCAGCCGGTCCAGGTGATCGAGGTCAAGGTCCGGGCGCTGCTCGCCGGCCTGCTGATCCACGCCGGGCGGCCGGTCTCCGCCGACCGGCTGATCGAGGACCTCTGGGGTGACCGGCCGCCCGCCGACGCGCCCGCCGCGCTGCGGGTGAAGGTGTCGCAGCTGCGCAGGGCGCTGGGCGATCGGGAGCTGGTGGCGTACCGGGCGCCCGGGTACGTGCTGCGGGCCGAGCCCGGGTCCGTGGACGCCGGGGTGTTCGAGGCGCTGCTCGGGCGGGCCCAGCGCGCCGACGACCTCCAGGCGCGCGCCTCGCTGCTGCGCGAGGCGCTCGGTCTCTGGCGCGGGAGCGCGTACGCGGAGTTCGCCGACGAGCCGTTCGCGCGGGCGGCGGTGGCCCGGCTGGACGAGCAGCGGCTGATGGCGGTGGAGGAGCTGGCCGAGGCCCGGCTCGGGCTGGGCGAGCACGGGCTGCTCGCGGCCGAGCTGGCGGACCTGGTGGCCGAGCATCCGCTGCGGGAGCGGCTGCGAGGTGTGCACGTACGGGCTCTCTACCGGGCGGGGCGGCAGAGCGAGGCGCTGGCCAGCTACGGGGAGCTGCGGCGCCGGCTGGCGGACGAGCTCGGGCTGGATCCCGGGCCGGAGCTGGCGGCGCTGCACCAGGCGATCCTGGAGCAGGACCCGGCCCTGGACGCGCCGGCGGCGCGGCCCCGTACGAACCTGCCCGCCCCGCTGACACCCCTCGTCGGGCGGGACGAGGCGGTGGCCGAGGTGCGGGCGCTGCTGCGTACCGACCGCCTGGTCACCCTCACGGGCCCGGGCGGCGTGGGCAAGACCCGCCTGGCCCTCGCCGCGGCCTCTGCGCCCCTTGTGACGGAGGGCTTCGAGGGCGGGGTGTGGCTGGTGGAGCTGGCCTCGCTCGGCGCCGGGGCGCAGGCGGTCGAGGTGGCCGAGGCGATCGCGGGCGTGCTGGGCGTGCGTGACGACTCGCCGGGCTGCATCATGGAGCGCCTGCCCAGCGCGCTGCGGGCCAAGCCGACGCTGCTCGTGCTGGACAACTGCGAGCACGTGGTGGAGCAGGTGGCCACGCTGGCCGGTCAGCTCCTGCGGGCCGCCCCCGAGCTGCGTGTCCTGGCCACGAGCCAGGAGTCGCTGCGGATCGAGGGCGAGGCGCTGTGGAGCGTGCCCCCGCTGGGGCGGGAGGCGGCCGTGGAGCTGTTCGCGGCGCGGGCGGGCATCGCGCCCGACGCCGACGTCGAGGAGATCTGCGCGCGGCTGGACGGCATCCCGCTCGCGCTGGAGCTGGCCGCCACGAGGATGCGGGCGCTGACCCCGAGGCAGCTGGCCGAGCGCCTCGACGACCGCTTCCGCCTGCTCGCCTCCGGGCTGCGCGGCGCGCCGGCCCGGCAGCAGACGTTGCGGGCGATGATCGACTGGAGCTGGGAGCTGCTGACGGACGCCGAGCGGGTGGTGCTGCGGCGCCTGGCCGTGCACGCCGACGGCTGCACGCTGGAGGCGGCCGAGGAGGTCTGCGCCGAACCCGGCCTGGACGTGCTCGACCTGCTGGCCCGCCTGGTCGACCGCTCCCTGGTGGTACGCACGCCGGTACGCGCCCCCGCCCCCGGAGGCCGGCCGGCGCCCCGATACCGGCTGCTGGAGTCGGTCGCCGCCTACTGCCAGGAGCGGCTGGCCGAGGCGGGCGAGCTGGCCGGGGTGCGGCTCCGGCACGTCCGCCACTACGCCGGACTGGCCGAGCGGGTGGAGCCCGGCCTCCGCGGGCACGGGCAGCGCGGCGCCCTCGCCCTCCTCGACGCCGAGCACGCCAACCTGCGCACGGCCCTGGAGACGGCCGTGGCCGAGCGGGCGCCGGGCGAGGCGCTCCGGCTGGTCAACGCCATGGCCTGGTACTGGGTGCTGCGCGGCAGGCTGGGCGAGGGCCGCCGCGCGCTGGAGTCCGCCCTGTCCGTCGCCGACGCCTCGACCCCGGGCGCGGCGGAGGCCCAGGTGTGGCTGCACGGGCTCACCCTGCTGGCCGGGCGGCTCGTGGAGCTGGACGGCGGGCTGTTCGAGGCCATCGAGGACCCGCGGACGAGGGCGCGGGCTCGGTGGTTCGCCGGGTTCGCGCTGTTCGGTTACGACGACCTGTCGGCGAGCAGGGACCTGATCTCGACGGCGCTGGCGGAGTTCCGCGCGCTCGGGGACACGTGGGGCACGGCCGCCGCGCTCACCGTGCTGGGCCGGTACGCCGCCATGCGCGGCGACCTGACCACCCTGCGCGAGCACGCCGAGGAGAGCCTGACCCTGTTCGGGCGGATCGGCGACCGGTGGGGCGAGCTGCGGGCGACGGAGAACCTGGGCACGCTGGCCGAGATCACCGGCGACTACGAGCGGGCGGCGGCGCTGCGCACGGAGGTGCTGGGGATGGCCGAGGAGCTGGGCCTGTGGAGCTCGGTCTCCGACGCGCTGTCCCGCCTGGGCCGTATCGCCATGCTGACCGGCGACCACGCGCGGGCCGACGACTACCACGAGCGGGCCAGGCGGCTGGCGGCGGCGCAGTCGAACCGCCCCGCCGAGGAGTTCGCCGAGCTCGGCCTGGCGCTGGGGGCCCGCAGGCAGGGCCGGCTGGACGAGGCGGAGCGGCGGCTGCGGGCCTGGCTGGACTGGGTCAAGGACGTGGCGGGTGACCCGGGCGCGGCACTGATCCTGGCCGAGCTGGGGTTCGTGGCCGAGCTGCGCGGCGACGCCGCGGGCGCGCTGGAGCTGCAGCGCCAGGGGCTGGCGGTGGCCCGCAAGGTGGGCGACCCCCGGGCGACGGCGCTCGCGCTGGAGGGCCTGGCGGGCGCGCTCGCCCTCGACGCGCGGCACGAGGAGGCGGGACGCCTGCTGGGCCGGGCCGCCGCCCTCAGGGAGTCGGCGGGCGCCCCGCTGCCATCGGGCGAGCGGGGCGACGTGGACCGGATCGCGGCGTCGGTGACCCGCGCTCTGGGCGAGGATGCCCTGGCAGCGGTCATGGCCGACGGGGCGGCACGACCGCTGGAGGACGCCGTGCGGGATGCCGGGCAGCCCTCGCCGAGTACCGGTCAGTACGCCGGGTAGCCGCCCGGGACGCCCGGCACCGGGGCCGGGAGCGAGCGCTGCTGTTCCTGGACGTCGGTGATCCTGCGTACGACGCCGATCGCCAGCACGGCCGCGACCAGCATCAGCGCGATGCTCACCACGTCGAACCGCGCGGCCGCCGCCAGGCTGTCCAGCTCCTCGGCGTTGAACAGCAGCCGCCCGGCCACGTTCGACACCGTGCTGCCCACGAGCCAGGCCGCCCACCAGGCGTTGATCAGGCCCGTCGAGCCGCCGGTGCGCGTGGAGGCGGACCAGATGTCGTCCACGATCTGCTTCGCCGGACAGGCCGTAGACGAGGTCGCCGGTGCCGATCTCCGCCTCGGACACGGAGTCGATGTCGGTGATCATGCGGTCGACGAGTCCCGCGTACCGGAGGTCGATCACCGCCGCGACGACGCCGACGGCGGCGGCGCGCGCCTTTCCGGAGGGGGACGCGAGCAGCGAACCAGTATGGCGAGCCAAGAACCCGGAAAGGATCTGTTGGCCACCCCGGCATCTTCTTGTGATAAACCCGGGATTTTGCACATCCGGTGATTGTCGCGGTGAAAGCGGGCAGTGCCTGGGATGGACGCGCATCATAGGGCAGTGTTGGGAGCATGCCGATGAGGACAGAGCTCGACCGCCTTGCGGGCGGGGCACATCACGATCCGCACTCCGTGCTCGGAGCGCACCCCGGCTCCGGCGGGGTGATCTTCCGCACGCTGCGCCCGCTCGCCGAACGGGTGCGGGTGGTGCTGGAGGACGGCTCTGCCCATGACATGAAACACCAGGCACACGGGGTGTTCGAGGTGACGGTTCCGGGCCTGGACAAGGTGCCCGGCTACACGTTGAGCGTCAAATACGCCGGGGCGGACCCGTACGAGGTGCGTGACCCCTACCGGCACTGGCCCACGCTCGGCGAGGTGGACCTGCACCTCATCGGCGAGGGGCGGCACGAGCGGCTGTGGGAGGCGCTCGGCGCGCGCGTGATGGAGCACGAGGACGTCCAGGGCACCGCGTTCGCCGTCTGGGCGCCGAACGCGCGCGGCATCAGGGTCGTCGGCGACTTCAACCACTGGGACGGCACCGCCTACCCGATGCGGTCGCTGGGCCGGTCGGGGGTGTGGGAGCTGTTCGTGCCGGGGCTGGGGGCGGGCCAGCGGTACAAGTACCAGGTGCTGGGCGCCGACGGCGTGTGGCGGGACAAGGCCGACCCCATGGCGCGGCGGACCGAGGTGCCGCCGATGACGGCCTCGGTGATCGACAAGTCCGACTACAGCTGGCAGGACGACGCCTGGATGGTCGAGCGGCGCGAGCAGCAGCCGCAGACCGGGCCGATGAGCGTCTACGAGGTGCACCTGGGGTCCTGGCGGCCGGGGCTGTCGTACGTTGAACTGGCCGACGAGCTGTCCGAGTACGTCGCGGACATGGGCTTCACCCACGTCGAGCTGCTGCCGGTGGCCGAGCACCCGTTCGGCGGGTCGTGGGGCTACCAGGTGACGTCCTACTACGCGCCGACGGCCAGGTTCGGCACGCCCGACGAGTTCCGCCACTTCGTGGACCGCCTGCACCAGCGCGGCATCGGCGTGCTGCTGGACTGGGTGCCGGCCCACTTCCCGATGGACGACTGGGCGCTGGCCCGCTTCGACGGCACCCCGCTCTACGAGCACGCCGACCCGGCCAGGGGCGAGCACCCGGACTGGGGCACGTACGTCTTCGACTTCGGCCGCAGGGAGGTGCGGAACTTCCTGGTCGCCAACGCGCTGTTCTGGCTGAAGGAGTTCCACATCGACGGGCTGCGGGTGGACGCGGTGGCCTCGATGCTCTACCTGGACTACTCGCGGCGCGAGGGCGAGTGGACGCCCAACGTCTACGGCGGCAGGGAGAACCTCGACGCGGTCGAGTTCCTCAAGGAGATGAACTCGGTCTGCTACCGCGAGGCGCCCGGCATCATCACCGTGGCCGAGGAGTCGACCGCCTGGCCCGGGGTGTCGCGCCCGGTGCACCTCGGCGGGCTGGGGTTCGGCTTCAAGTGGAACATGGGCTGGATGCACGACACGCTCGAATACCTGCGCCACGAGCCGGTCTTCCGCCAGTACCACCACCATCAGCTGACGTTCTCGCTGCTGTACGCCTACTCCGAGAACTACGTGCTGCCGCTGTCCCACGACGAGGTCGTGCACGGCAAGGGGTCGCTGCTGGGCAAGATGCCGGGCGACGAATGGCAGCGGTTCGCGCAGTTGCGGGCGCTGCTGGCGTTCATGTGGGCGCATCCGGGCAAGCAGCTGCTGTTCATGGGCGGCGAGTTCGGCCAGGGCTCGGAGTGGTCGGAGGAGCGCGGGCTGGACTGGTGGGTGCTGGAGTTCGACGGGCACCAGGGCGTGCAGCGGCTGGTACGCGACCTGAACCGGATCTACCGCGAGACGCCCGCCCTGTGGGACCAGGACGCCCGGCCCGAGGGGTTCCGGTGGATCGACGCCGACGACGCCTCGGGGAACACGTTCTCCTTCGTCCGCTACGCGAACGACGGGTCCGCGGTGGCGTGCGTGGTCAACTTCAGCGGCGGGCCGCACGAGAACTACCGGCTCGGGCTGCCCTACGCGGGCCAGTGGACGGAGACCGTCAACACCGACGCCTACGACTACTGGGGCAGCGGCGTGGGCAACATGGGGGCGGTCGTGGCCGGGGACGAGCCGTGGCACGGGCTCCCGTACTCGACGACGCTGCGGGTGCCGCCGCTCGGCGCGGTGTGGCTCACACATGAGGGGAGCACGCTGAACGTTTGAGGTGCGTCCCCTGAAAGTTCGGTGAGAAACCGGCCCAGGGGCCTGTGCGCGTCGGGCAAATCACCCTAAACTCCGAGATCATCCCCCCTCGGAGGACGCGTGCGATTCCGCCCCTTGATCGTGAGCTCGATCGCGATGGCTCTGCTGCCGCTCTCGGCTCCGGCCTACGCAGACGACCCGACGCCCAGCCCCACCCCGGGCATCACCCAGACGCCGGTCGAGCAGCCTCCGGCCGAGGAGCCCGCCCCCGAGGAGGCCGCTGCCGAGCAGGCCCCGGCCGAGGAGACGGAGACACCGGCCGGGCCCGCTCAGGGCAAGGTGGAGGAGGGCTTAGGCGTCGACGGCGGCACCGAGCGGGCCATCGTCGAGCTGACCGACCCGGTCGAGAACGCCCCCGTCGCGAGCCAGGCGGCGGCCGAGAGCGTGGAAGTGGTGCTGCAGCCGCAGAGCCAGTCGTTCATGGTCGTGGAGGGCACGGCCGAGGAGCTGGCCAAGCTCGCCGAGGACCCCCGGGTCTCCTCCATCCGCCGCGACCGCACGTTCACCCCGACGCAGGTCGCCCCGAACCTCACCCTGATCGGCGCCGACCAGGTGCACGCCAAGAACATCACCGGCACCGGCCAGGCCGTGGCCGTGCTCGACACCGGCATCGACGTGGACCACCCGTGGTTCCAGGGCCGGATCCTGGCCCAGGCGTGCTTCTCCGCCGTGGAGGACGCCGGCGTCGAGTCGCTCTGCCCGAACGGCCTGCCGCAGCAGACCGACGGCAACGCGGCGGACGCGACCACGGCGAAGTGCCTGGCCGACGGCGTGAACCTGTGCGACCACGGCTCCCACGTCGCGGGCATCGCGGCCGGCACCGGAGGCGTGGCGCCGGGCGCGGGCATCGTCGCGGTGCAGGTGTTCAGCCGGGTCAACGACGAGGACCTCTGCGGCGCGTCGGCGTGCCTGCTGGCGTACGAGTCGTCGCTGCTGCAGGCCATGGAGTACGTGACCACCCTGAACCAGCCGGTCGCGGCGGTGAACCTGAGCCTGGGCGGCGACCTGTCCGAGACCGACTGCGACGCCACCGCGGAGGGCGCGACCTTCAAGACGAAGATCGACGCACTGCTGGCCAAGGGCGTCGCGACCGTGGTGGCCGCCGGGAACGAGTTCTTCGAAGGGACGTCGTACCCGGCCTGCGTCTCCACGGCGGTGACCGTCGGGGCGAACGACAACTCCGACGGCATCGCGGACTTCTCCAACCGGGGCTCGCTGCTCGACCTGTTCGCGCCGGGTGTGGACGTCGAGTCCTCGGTGCCGGACAACTCCACGACCGTCTACAGCGGCACCTCGATGGCGACCCCGCACGTGGCCGGCGCGCTGGCGCTGATGAAGTCGGCCTCGCCGCAGGCGCCGATCACGGAGCTGATCGACAAGCTGAAGACCTCCGGCCGGCCGTACATGTACGACGCCAACGGCGCCCAGGTCACCACGCCGCGCCTGGACCTGGCGGCGGCCCTGGCCGGGGCGGGCACGCAGCCGCCCATCACGCAGACCCCGTCGCCCCTGCCGCCGGACGACCCCACGGACGGCACCGACCCCGCCCCCGGCGACCCCGGCGACCCGACGGACCCGGACCCCCAGCCCGAGCCCGAGCCCACGTCGTCCACCAGCCCGGTTCCGCTGCCGACCGTCACGGTCACGGTGACCGTCACGCCGACCCCGGCGGCGACGACGGCCACGGTCTGCAAGCGCGGCACCGCCGCCACGAAGCTGTCGGCCAAGAAGTGGGCCGTGGAGATCCACCGCAGCAGCGGGACCATCCCGGACGCCACGCTCACCTGCTACCTGAAGCTGATCAGCAAGTCGAGCAAGGTGTTCCCCGAGCTGACGAAGGCGTCGTCGCTGGGCAAGGCGTACCGCGTGCTGAAGAACGCCAAGACCGGCAAGGCCAGGCTCGACAGCGCGCTGCTGACGTCCTGGCTGAACTGGGCGCACGGCACGAACGGCACCAAGATCCTGACCGCCGCCGAGAAGGTGCGGATGAGCAGCAAGCCGTCCACGGCCGCGCTGAAGAAGGCCACGAACAACGTCCTCAAAACCGGCAAATAGCGAGATATACGAAAAAGGCCGGTCACTTCTGACCGGCCTTTTCTCTTCCGCCGCTTTAAAGCAAAAAAGCCTCCAACGTTTCTCTGAACTACATACGTCACTGACATCACAGTTGTCGCAGGTGGGGATGTATGCGGCTGTAAGCAGCCGGGAGCCGGAAGCGCTTCACGGCTCCAGCCTCCGGGAGGAAACAAGTGAGGCTACGGTCTCTGCTGGTCGGCGCCACGACGCTGGCCTTGACAACCGCCGCGCTCTACGCGGCCCCGGCACTCCAAGCCGACACCGCTGACACCGGCGACCCGGTCATCAGCCCCGCACTCGTCTCGGAGATCCAAGCGAAGAGCCGGGTCCGGTCCATCATCCAGCTCAAGCCAGGCCAGAGCGTCCAGGCCGTGGCCAGCGACCTGGAGCAGGCCTCCGAGGGCAGCCGCGTCCTGGAGGCGGCCCAGTCGGAGCACTTCTTCGTCGCCGAGGTCGACGGCCGCACGCTGGACAAGCTCAAGAAGGACGCCCGCGTCCAGGCCGTCTACAAGGACGAGCTGAGCATGCCCTTTCTCGACGCCAGCACCGCCCTGATCCGCTCGGACCGGGCGAACCAGGCCGGCTGGAACGGTACGGGCACCACCGTCGCCGTGCTCGACACGGGAATCGACCGCGACCATCCGTTCTTCGCGGGCCGGATCGCGGACGAGGCCTGCTTCTCCTCCTCCGACGCCAGCGACGGCACCGTCTCGCTCTGCCCGAACAGCCAGCCCAGCCAGACGGGCCCCGGCGCGGCCGACGCCGAGACCACGCAGTGCGTCGTCAACGGCACCAACGCCTGCTCGCACGGCTCGCACGTGGCGGGCATCGCGGCCGGCAGGATGGTCGCGGGGGCGCCCGCCAGCGGCGTCGCCCCCGAGGCCCGGCTGCTGCCGATCCAGGTCTTCAGCCGCGTGGACAACCCGCTGACCTGCGCGCTCGGTGGCACCACCGCGCCCTGCTTCCTCAGCTACACCTCGGACCAGAAGCTGGCGCTGGAGTACGTGGCGCGGGTGGTCAGGACGCACAACGTCGCCGCGGTCAACATGAGCCTCGGCGGCGGCCGGCCATGGGAGGAGGCGTGCGACGCCGACCCGACCGCGGCGGCGGTGAAGCCGGAGTTCGACACGCTGGTGGGCCTGGGGGTGGCCCCGGTGGTCGCGGCCGGCAACAGCGCCTACCCGAACGCCGTCTCCGTACCCGCCTGCATCTCCACGGCCATCACGGTGGGGGCCACGGACGACTCCGACGCGCTCGCCGCGTTCACGAACCGGGGATCGCTGCTCGACCTGTTCGCGCCGGGCGTGGGCATCAGCGCCTCGATCCCGGACGACGCCTACGGGGACAAGAGCGGCACCTCGATGTCCGCGCCGCACGTGGCGGGGGCGTTCGCGCTGATGCGGCAGGCGTACCCGGAGTTCACGGTCGCGCAGAGCCTGCAGCGGCTGCGGGACACCGGCACGCCCGTCCAGTTCGACGCCTCCGGAACGCCGATGATCACGCCGCGCATCGACCTGGAACGTGCCACCACCGCGGCCCGCACCACCACGAACCCCCGCGCCTGACGGGACCCTGAAGGGGGGCCGGTACCACCGGCCCCCTTTCCCATGCCCGCGTGCGACGCCGGTCAGAACAACGGGTGCAGCCGGAACGCGACGGAAACACGCCGCCCACCCCGACGGCCGATCGTCAGGGTGGGCGTCGTCGCGCTAGGCGCTGAAGCTGCCTGACACGGGCGGGATGTGCGAGCCCGTGGGGTTGTCCCAGGTGGTCAGCTCCTGCACCTCGATGGAGAAGACGACGACCTGGCCGGTGGCGGCCTGGGCGGGCAGGGCGGTGCCCAGCAGCCCGAAGGCGGCGGCGGTCCTGTGACGAGGCATCATGCGGCGCTCCTGACTGTTCCTAGAAGGGCAGCAGAAGGGCGGCCGGGGGCGGAGTCGCGAGGATCCGCCCCCGGCTTGGGCCTTCGCTAGAGGATGGCGAGGTCGAAGCTGCCGATGGCGGGCCTCTCCTGCTGGTAGATGCGGACGGTGACACCGCTGGGGTCGTCCCCGCAGGCGTCGCCCGGCCCGTGGGCGCTGATGGTCCGGTCGTCGTGGCGCAGGGTCGCCACGATGGCTGAGGTGGCGGGGTCGATCTCGGGGGTGAAGCGGACGCAGTAGGTGCCGGTGCTGATCATTTCCGACGAGACGACGTTCTGGCCGGCCAGCAGGCTGCCGTCCACGTCCACCCGGGCCCAGGCTTGGGCGTAGTAGGAGTCGGCGAGGGCGGCGGCGGGTGCGAACAGGCTGGCTGCTGCGAGTGCTGCTGCGATGCGGATACAGATCCTGGTGTTGATCACTGTCTTCCCTTTCATCCTCTTGCTCGCGGTGGGGCGTTACTGGCCGATGTGGTGCCTGTCAGGGGATGAAGAGGTAGAACGCGCCGTCGATCTTGGCGCCGGACGGATTGCTGATGACGACGCGCACGGTCTGGGCCGCGCTGCTGCAGTAGCCGCTGAGCCCGAGGTAGGCGCCCGCCATCTTGCCGGGATCGATGGGGGTGACGCTGACGACCGCGGTGGTCAGATCGATCTTGTCGCTGACCTTGACGCAGTAGTACCCGGCCTGGGGCTTGCTGACCGAGACGATGTTCTTGCCGTGCGCGAGGGCACCGCCGGCGTAGACGTACCCGGCGGCTCGCGCGTAGGGAGCGAAGGTGTCGGCGTGGGCGACGGTGCTCGGCAGGGCGACGGCGGCCAGGGCGAGCGCCGCACCGGCGAGCAGGCATTGGCGAGTGAGACGGGGCATGCGGCGTTCCTCCGGTGATCGGACGGATGGTGAACGTGCCTGACGGCCGCCGGACGGGGATTTCGGCCGGTCAGGTTCCCCGTCCCGTGTGCGCCCACCCTTGAGCCATCACTGAACGTATCCGTACGATCACTTTAAGTGACGTAGCGTGAGAGTAAGGTCACCCTGTCTTGTGACACAGAAGTTCAAGCATGTGTGGAGACTCCCCCGTACCCGTCGTGGCCTTCCCCGCCGCCCAGCCCGGCATGGGCGGTCCCGAGCAGCCGATCGCCGCACACTCCGGCCACACCGAACAAGAACCGATAACGGAACCCACCACCCCCTCTGACATCAATTGTCCGATTACTACACTTCTGTCGACAAAGCCCCCCGACCCCCGGAGGAACAGTTGAGACTCTCGTCTCTGCTGGCCGGCGCCATCGCGTTAGCCGCCACCTCGGCAGCGCTGGTGGCCACACCCGCCCTCGCCGACCCCGAGTCCAAGATCGACCCCACGATCACCGAGAGCGGCGAACACCGCGCCATCGTCCGCGTACGGCAGCCGGCCCAGGTGAAGTCCGTCCAGGCCGGCGCGGAGCAGGTCGATCAGGACCGGAAGAACGTCAACGCGGAGCCGCCCTCCGAGGTGGCGGGCAAGCTGGACTTCTTCGTCTACCGCGGCACCCGCGCGGAGCTGGAGCAGATCGCCGAGCAGTCCGACGTGGTCTCGATCCGCAAAGACAAGCTGAACGAGCCGGCGCTCGTGGAGAGCATCCCGCTGATCGGCGCCGACCGGGCCCACCGGTCCGGCTACACCGGCAAGGGCACGGCGGTGGCGATCCTGGACTCCGGCATCGACAACGACCACCCCGCCTTCGGCAACCGCATCGTGGCCCAGGCCTGCTTCTCGGCCGCCGACCCGGTGGACGGCTCCACGCCGCTGTGCCCGAACGGCAGCCAGTTCCAGATCGGCGACGGCGCGGCCAACGCCGAGACGGAGGCGTGCATGACGGGCGCCCCCCAGCCGCAGTACGGCCTGTGCTACCACGGGACGCACGTGGCCGGGATCGCGGCGGGCCAGCGCACCGCGGAGTTCGCGGCCAACGGCGTCGCCCCGAAGGCCCGGATCGTGCCGGTGCAGGTGTTCAGCCGCTTCGACAACTCGCCGTACTGCTCGGGCCGCCCGGTCTGCATCCTGGCGTACGACTCCTCGGTCCTGACCGGCATGGCCTACGCCGACCTGCTGGCCGACCAGTACAACATCGCCTCGGTGAACCTCAGCCTGGGCGGAGGCCAGTACGACACGGCCTGCGACACCGGCGACGGGGCCGACTTCAAGGCCGAGGTCGACAAGCTCCAGGCCAAGGGCACCGCGACGGTGGTGGCCTCGGGCAACAACGGCTTCGACGCCGCGGTGTCGTGGCCGGCGTGCGTCTCCAACACGATCGCGGTGGGCGCCACGGACAAGCAGGACGCGGTGGCGAGCTTCTCGAACCGGGGGACGCTGCTGGACGTGTACGCGCCGGGCGTGGCCATCACGGCGGCGATCGCGGGCAACACGTACGCGGCCCTGAACGGCACGTCGATGGCCACCCCGCACGTCGCGGGCGCGCTGGCACTGCTGCACCAGAAGCGACCGCGCGCGACGGTGGACCAGCTGCTGGCGTCGCTGCAGCGTACGGGGAAGCCGATCACCTATGTGAGCGCGGGCACGAACGTCACGACCCCCCGCATCGACGTCTGGTCGGCCCTTCGCGGCCGGTAGGTAGATAGACCTCAGTCCACCTGCCCGTTACCTGATTTCGGGGTGGGCCGACAGGAGCCCATCCCGAATCGCTACTCGAGGTGCCGAGCGAAGAACTGCAGCGCATGATCCGTTTCATACGCCGGGATCCCCCCGTGATCACCCGGGTTGGCGTGCAGCGTCTTGTCGCCCGAACCCAGAGCCTCGAACAGCGCCAAGGCCTGATCCCGAGGCACCCGCGTGTCATCCCATTGGACCAGGAACTGCACCGGCACGGTGACCCGAGCGGCGGCCCCGCCCAGCCCGTGGACGCCGAGCAGGCCCAGCACCGCGGCGCGGACCCGAGGTTCGGCGGCGATCAACTGCACGCCGAGCCCACAGCCCATCGACACACCCCAGTACCCGACCGGCCCCACCCCCACGTGGTCGAGCCCTTGGACGGCGGTCACCACCGCCTGCCAGTCGTCGACGGCCTGTCCGGCGAGCAGGTCGTGCATGGCCGCGACCAGCTCGGCCGGATCCTCTCCGGCGGCCATGCGGGCCCGCATGTCGCCGGCGAACTGGACGAACCGTTCGTCTTTCGGCCGGTCGCCGTGGTTAGGGGCATCGATCGCGACGACGGCGAAACCCCCGTCTGTGGCGAACCGGTACGCCCCGGCCAGTACGCCAGGGGCCTTCTTGTGCTGGCCGCCGCCGTGCCCCATCAGGATCAGCGGGCGGGGGCCGGTGGCGCCTCGCGGCGTGAACAGCACGCCGGGGATGTCGCCGAGGGAAAAGGACTGTTCGGTGACGCCGTCGGTCGACGTCTCAGAGGTCACGCTGAAGCGCATAGCGTTGCAAAGCCTTTCGGGATGCCTTGTGCGGGCGCTCCCTAGACCATGCACGCGAGGGAGCCCCGACCTGTCACAGCGTTGATCGGTCTCACCTCCTCCAGTCGTGGTGCCGTACGGCGCCGCCGAAGATATCACAGACCTCCCCGGCCCACACGCCGGGCAATTCCCCTTCCGCCTCCGATCGGCCGGCGCACGATCCCTTCATCGATGACGGGCCGCATACATCGGCGACGCGGCCGGCCGGAAGATGGACCGCCTCGCCCTGGTGCCGTTCACACCGAATGGGCCACTTCGGACCGATCCATACCAGCACCCTCTCTCGTACGATGAGGGACGTGCACGGCCTTCTCCGCTCCGTGTGGGATGAGCCCCGTCCGCCCCACGCCCCCCGCCGGTTGTGGCGGGACTGGCTGCTCGTCGGGCTGCTCGCCGTCGCCGTCGTGCTCGAAGGAGCCCTGCGGACGGACCTCCAGTGGCGGCCGTTCTCGGCGATCTTCGCCGCGGTGATGCTGCCCACGCTGTTATGGCGCCGTACGAGGCCGCTCCTCGCCCTGGCCGTCCCCGTCGTCACCTCGAGCGTGATCCAGCTCCTCACCGGCGCCGATCCGGCAGAGATGTCCGCGTCGGCCTACCTGCTGATCCTCCTGTACGCGCTGTCCCGCTGGGGGTCGGGCCGCGAGGCGCTGCTCGGGCTCGGGCTGATCAGCGCCGCGATCGTCTCCGCCGTGGTCGCCGGGCACATCGTCTCCGCCGACATCGTCGGCGCGTTCACCGTCGTCTTCGCGGCGTTCGCGCTGGGCGGCACCTTCCGTTACCGGGCCAGGGCCAGGATGCGGGAGCTCGATCAGGTCAAGCTGCTCGAACGCGAGCAACTGGCCCGCGACCTGCACGACACCGTCGCCCATCACGTCTCCGCGATGGCGATCCGCGCCCAGGCGGGCATCGCGACGGCGGCCTCCAGCCCTGACGCCGCCGTCGACGCGCTGCGGGTGATCGAGGCCGAGGCCTCGCGTACGCTCACCGAGATGCGCGCCATGGTCCGCCTCCTGCGCCGGGACCAGCCGCCGGAGCAGGCCGAGCTGGCGCCGAACCCGCACCTCGACGACCTCCGGCAGCTCGCCGGGCAGACCCGCGTCGGGCCGTCCGTGAACGTGGAGATCGACGGGGACCTCGACGGCGTTCCGGCGTCCGTCGGGGCCGCGATCTACCGGATCGCGCAGGAGTCGGTCACGAACGCCAGGCGGCACGCCAAGCACGCCACCAGGATCGAGGTCCGCGTGGCGGCCGACGACACCTCCGTGCGCCTGCGCGTGAGCGACGACGGTGACAGCACCGCCGCCCGTACGGCCGTCACCCCCGGGTACGGCCTGCTGGGCATGATCGAACGCGCCGACCTGCTGGGCGGCACCTGCGAGGCGGGCCCCAACCCCGGCCGCGGCTGGACCGTGACCGCCGAACTGCCCCGAACGGGGGCCGCCACATGACCACGAACGGGACGAGCGGAAGCGGCCACATGACCACGAACGCGACCGACGGCAGCGGCCACACGACCACGAGCGCGACGGAGGGCGGGGCCGGCCCGGCGCCGGAGGCCGACATCCGGGTGATCGTGGCCGACGACCAGGAGATCGCCCGTACCGGCCTGCGGATGATCCTCGACGCCCAGCCCGGCATCGAGGTGGTCGCCGAGGCCGGAGACGGCGTGCGGGCGGTCGAGCTGGCCCAGCGCCTGCGGCCGGACGTCTGCCTGTTCGACATCCGCATGCCGCGCTGCGACGGCATCGAGGCCACCCGCCGACTGGCCGGGCCCGACGTGGCCGACCCCATCGCCGTCGTCGTCATCACCACGTTCGACCTGGACGAGTACGTCTACTCGGCGCTCCGGGCGGGGGCCCGCGGCTTCCTGCTCAAGGACGCCGGCCCCGACCTGCTCTCCCAGGCGATCCGCGCCGCCGCCGCCGGTGACGCGCTCATCGCCCCCAGCATCACCGCCCGCCTGCTCGCCTCGTTCGCGGGCACCGGCCCCGCTCAGCCCCGGGTGCAACCGATCGAGCCGCTCACCGAGCGGGAGGAGCAGATCCTGGTCACCGTGGCGCGCGGCCGGACCAACAGCGAGATCGCCGACGAGCTGCACATCTCACTGAGCACGGTCAAGAGCCACGTCGCCAGCCTGATGACCAAGCTCGGCGTCCGCAACCGGGTCGAGATCGCCATGTGGGCGTACGAGACCAACCGCGTCCGGCACTGACCGGCCCCCGGGGCGACGCCCCCTGCGGATGATCCATTCGGCCACGACGACGTTGATGACCCAGGCCGCACCCAGGAGCAGCGACCGGGTGAGGTGGTCGGGCGGGCCGTAGATCGCCAGCCAGATCGCCTGGGTCACCGCCTGCGTACCGGCGCCGAGGGCGATCGCGTACGCGCGCATCATCCAGGCGCGGTGGCGGCGGACGTCCCGGCGGAGGATGGCGGCGAGCCCGAGCACGATCGAGACCAGCATGGCCGTCCCGAACACCAGCCGGAACGCGCCGAGCAACCCCTCGTCACCGGGCGGGAGCGCGGAGAACAGCGTCATCCACAATCCCGACAGCGCCGCCGCCAGCCCGCACCCGACCAGGATCCGTCCGGCGCGGCGATGCCACCCGGGCCTGCGCCGCCGGAACCGGGGCGCGAACTGGAACGCCCCGAGCACGCTGTAGACGCTGACCGCCACGATGTGCACCAGCACCGGTACGGGCGAGGCGACGAACCGGGCGTTGGCCGCCGTGATCTCGGCCCCGCCGACCAGCTCGGTCATGCGGACGGCGCCGGCCACCACCGGGACGAAGCTGAGCACGATCAACCCGGTCGGCACGAGCCACCCCGCCCTGGAGCCCCGGGCCGCACCGGCCTCGGATCGGGCCCGGGCCGTGCGGGGCGCGGGACGGGACACCTGAGCGCCGGGACGTCGGGGGGTCGGGGTCGTGCTCTCGCCGCTGCTCATGCTCTCGTCGCTGCTCATGCCCCGATGGTGACCGCCGCGCCCCCGCCGCCTCATCGCCCCAACGGCCCGAACCGGATGGGCCGATCAGCCAGGCGAAAGCTCGTACTTTCGGCCGTTGAGCCTTCCCGCAGGTCATGCCCACACTGATGCCCGTCGGCACAGCTTCAAGCAGCAGCCACCGGAATGAGGAGAGACTGCCATGAAAGCGTTCGTCCTACGGTCGTACGGCTCCCCCGACGCCCTCGAGCTCACCGACGTCGACAAGCCCGCACCCGCCCCGGGCGAGGTGCTGGTACGGGTCCGCGCCACCAACGTCCAGCCCTGGGACTGGCACCTCATGCGAGGCGAGCCGTACGTGGCCCGCGTGATGCCCGGCGGCCTCGGCCTGCGCAAGCCGAAGATCACCATCCTGGGCGCGGACGTGGCCGGGGTCGTGGAGGCGGTCGGGAAGGGGGTGACGGAGTTCGGGCCCGGCGACGAGGTGTTCGGGATGCCGCCCAAGGGAGGCGCTCTCGCCGAGTACGTCTGCGTAGCGGAGAGCGAGGTGGCGCCCAAGCCGGAGAACCTGTCGTTCGAGCAGGCGGCGGCGGTGCCGCTGGCCGCCATCACGGCCCTGCTCGGCGTGCGCGACCACGGCCGGATCAGGCCGGACCACCGGGTCCTGGTCAACGGGGCCTCGGGCGGCGTGGGGACGTTCGCGGTGCAGCTGGCCAAGGCGTACGGCGCGCACGTCACCGGTGTGTGCAGCAGCCGGAACGTGGACCTGGTCCGGTCCCTCGGCGCGGACGAGGTGATCGACTACACGAAGGAGGACTTCACCCGCGGCGGCCGGCCCTACGACGTGATCATCTACAACGCGGGCACCCGCTCGTTCTCGGAGTGCCGGCGCGTGCTGAAGCGGAAGGGGATCTGCGTCCTCGTCGGCGGCTCGGCCAGCCGATGGCTGCAGCCGGCCGGCCGCATCTTCGCCACGCTCGCCATGTCGGCGTTCGTCCCCCAGAAGGCGGCGATGGCGGACGTGGTCGGGAACAAGGAGACCAGGCGGAACCTGATCGAGCTGACCGACCTCATCGAGGACGGCAAGGTCACCCCGGTGGTCGACCGCACGTACCCGTTCGAGGACGTCCCGGCGGCGCTCAGGTATTCGGAGGAGGGCCACGCCCCGGGCAAGATCGTCATCACGATGTGACGGGCGCGTACAGCTCCTCGACGCCGACCAGGCGGACATCCCCGGGAAGCTCCGCCTGGAACCCGGCCCCGCTGTAGCAGGCCAGCACGGTCTCGCTGGTGTCGTACCCCTTCACCGACAACAGGTCCCGCACCCGCCGCAGCCGCTCCACGTGCTTGCCCGTCATGACCTTGTCCCACTTGACCTCCCCCAGCGACAGAACCCGGCGCCGCCGGCCGTGCTCCTCCTGCGCGAGCACGGCGACGTCCACCTGGATCTGCGTCCGGTTGTGCGGATCGGCCACCGTGCCCGCCGCCACCGTGCCGGGCAGCTCGCCGAACACATCGGCCTCCGCGGACAACGCCCATTCCCTGCAGACGGCCTCGAAGTGCGGCCCGACGACCTGCGACAGAAAAGTGGCACGGGAGTTGCGCCACGCCGCTTCCGGCTGGCCGCGTTCGAGCCGGGTCCACTCGCGGCGCATCACGGCCTCGTAGAAGACGATCAGCGGCTCGCAGATGCGGAAGACCGACTGCCCCTTCCTGAACGCGTCCGCCTCACGCGTGATCAGTTGCGAATCCTCGAGGACCGCCAGGGGATGCCCGATGTCCGGAGATTTCCGCCCGATGTGGTTGGCGATGCCCCCGCGCGTGGCGTTCCCCGAGGCGATGGCTCCGAGCACGGCGTGGTAGACGGCCGTGTCCCGGATATCCGCCTCTTCCGCCAGCAGGTAGCGGGCCTCACGGAACAGCGGGATCTGGGGATTGAGCACGGTACGCAGGACCCAGTCGTCGAAGTCGTCCATCGACTCCGGGGCATCGCCCGCCACGAATTCCCGCCGGTAGGCCGGCGTGCCTCCGACGATGGAGTGGACCAGCACCGCGAGCCGCGGATCCGTGATCCCCCAGAACCTGGCAGCGGCCTGGTAGTCCAGTGGCCTGACCACCAGTTCCAGGCTGGCCCGCCCGCGCAGGGGCGCGTTGCCCGCCAGCAGGCGGCCCATCACTCCCAAGGCCGAGCCGCACAGCAGCAGACGCGACTTCTTGCCCCGCGCGTAACCGCGCGGATCGAGAGCGAACTGGATCAGTGACGGCAGCGAAGGGGACGCCTTGATCAGATAAGGGAACTCGTCGATCACGATGAGCCCGTCCGGGACGTCGATGAACAGCCGCTCCAGAGCTTCGTGCCAGTCGGCGAACGCGTATCGCCCGCCGCCGGTGTGTGCGGCCAGGGCCCTGCCGAAGCGGGCCAGCGCTTCGACTTCCGTCTCGTCCGTGGCGGTGAAGAAGAACCCGCCGACCTCCCGCACCAGGGCGTCGAGCAGGAACGTCTTTCCCTGCCTGCGCCTGCCGCTCACGATGCCGAGCCGCACATCCGCGCTCGGTGAGGTGGCGAACCGGACCAGCCCGGCCCATTCGCGTTCGCGGTCGAAGACATGGGCGGGCTTGAGCACGGATTTCACAGTAGAAGTATACAGCTAAGGTCTATACACCTTAGCTGTATACCCCTAAGCGCATTTCGAATTGTGTCGCTTAGGGTGGCTTCTATGGACGCAGGCAAGGCGATCTTCGAAACCGTCGACAAGCTTCGCCAGCGGCGCACGGCCCCGCTGGTGCTGGAGCTCGATCTCACAGAGGGCCTCACCGAGGGGCCGCCGGCGGATCCGCTCGCCGCCGTGCTGTCCATGCGCAAGACGCGGCTGGCCGACGTCCTGTCCGGGCTCAAGCGGGCCAGGCAGGATCCCCGGGTCAAGGCGCTGGTCGTGAAGATCGGCGGCAACCCGCTGGGGCTGGCCATGGCGCAGGAGTTGCGGCAGGCCGTGATCCAGTTCCGGGCCTCGGGCAAGCTGACCGTCGCGTTCGGCGAGACGTTCGGGGAGTTCGGCGGCGGCACCGTGCCCTACTACCTGGCCACCGCCTTCGAGCGGCTCTACCTGCAGCCGAGCGGTGACGTCGGGCTGACGGGCGTGGCGCTGGAACAGCGCTTCGTCAAGGGCGCGCTGGGCAAGCTGGGCGTCGGCTACGAGGTGGGCCAGCGGCACGAGTACAAGACCGCGGCCAACACCTTCACCCAGGACCACATGACCGACCCGCACCGCGAGTCCATGGCCCGGATCGTCGAGTCGGTCACCGAGAGCCTCGTCGCGGGCATCGCCGACGGCCGCCGGCTGGATCCGGGCAAGGTGCGCGAGCTGATCGACCGCGGCCCGTTCACCGCGACCGAGGCGGAGGAGGCCGGGCTGGTCGACGGCCTGGCCTACCGGGACGAGGTCTACGACGAGGTCAAGCGGGCCGCGGGCGAGGAGGCCCACCTGCTGTACGTCTCCCGCTACGCCCGGAGCGCGGCCGTGCGCAAGCTGCCGCAGCCGATGGCCGACGGGGTGGCGCTCGTCCACGGCATCGGCATGATCAGGACCGGCCGCAGCGGGCGCAGCCCGCTCGGCGGGAGCGGGGCGATGGGCTCCGACACGATCAGCGCCGCGCTCCGCGCCGCCAGGCGGGACGACCACGTCAAGGCCGTGGTGTTCCGGGTCGACAGCCCCGGCGGCTCGTACGTGGCCAGCGACACGGTCTGGCGCGAGGTGACGCTGACGCGCAAGGTCAAGCCGGTGATCGTGTCCATGGGCGACCTCGCCGCCTCCGGCGGCTACTTCATCTCGATGGCCGCCGACGTGATCGTGGCCCAGCCGGGCACGCTGACGGGCTCGATCGGCGTGTACGGCGGCAAGCCCGTCCTTTCCGAAATGCTCGAAAAGATCGGCGTAAATTCGGAAATGGTGTCGGAGGGCGCCAACGCCGGCATGTTCTCCACCTCCCGCGGCTTCTCCCCCGAGCAGTGGGATCGGGTGAACGCCTGGCTCGACCGCATCTACGACGACTTCGTGGGCAAGGTGGCCAAGAGCCGCGACCTCACCCGCGACCGCGCCCACGAGCTGGCCCGCGGCCGCGTCTGGACGGGCGCCGACGCCCACGCCGGCGGGCTGGTGGACGAGTTGGGCGGCCTGGAGGACGCGCTGGCCCTGGCCAGGAAGCGGGCCGGCCTGGCCGACGACGCCCCGGTGCGTACGTATCCGCGGCTCAACCCGCTCGAACGCCTGCGCGGCCCCGAGTCGAGCGAGGACAAGTCCGCGGCGCTGGCCCGGATCCGGCTGGACGCCTGGGGGCCGCTCGCCCGCCTGTCGGCCGAGCTGGGCCTGCCCGCCGCCGGCCCGCTGATCCTGCCCGAGTGGTACGTCATCCGCTAGGCCAGTGCCCCGGGCTCAGGAGGCTCAGGAGGTGGCGGTCGAGCGGTAGCGGCCGCGCAGGCGTACCAGGGGCTGGCGGGAGGGGTCGACGTAGGCGACCGCCAGCACGGCGGCGATGAAGATCGTGTGATCGCCGGCCGGGACCACCTTGGTGGTCTCGGCCTCGATCGCGGCCACCCCGCCCTCGATCACGAGGGCCTCGGTGTGCGCGCCCCGGTGGTGCGGGGTGCCGGCCACCAGCAGGCGGGCGCTCGGCCGGCCGGCGGTGGCGAAGCGGCTGGCGACGGCGGCCTGGCCCGACGACAGCAGGGAGGCGGCCCAGCGGTCCTGCCGGAGCAGGACCTCGTTGAGATAGCCGCGGCTGGCCAGGCTCACCAGCACCAGCGGCGGCTCCAGCGAGACGGACATCAGGGCGGACACCGTGGTGCCCAGGTCGTCGCGCCCGTCCCGCGCGGTCACGACGGCCACCCCCGCCGCCAGCTGGGCCATCGCCTCCGTGAGGAGCTCACTCATGGCGAAGGATCCCTGGTGGGGGCAGAGCGGGGCGAGGGCCTCCAGGGGATGGAGACCCTCGCGGGAGCGCCCTGTGTCAGCCCAGGCCGTTGGTGGTCAGCCATTCCTTGGCCACGGTCGCGGGCTCGTCCTTGTTGACGGAGATCTTCTGCATCATCTCCAGCAGGGACTCCGTCGTCAGCTTCGCCGAGATGCCGTTCAGGGTGGTCCTGATCGTGTCGTTGGCGGAGGCCTTGTGCAGCAGCGGGGTCACGTTCTGGGCGGGGAAGATGTTCTTGGTGTCCTGCAGCGGCACCAGGTTGTTCGCCGTCATCTTCGGGTCGGTGGTGAAGACGTTGCCGACCTGGATGGAGCCGTCCTTGATCGCGTCAGCCGTGGTCGGGCCCGTGGGCTTCCACTCCTTGAACTCCAGGCCGTAGACCTCCTTGAAGCGCGCCTCCCACCGCTTCTTGAACTCGGGCGGCCCGCCGACGGTCATGGTCTTGGAGACCTTGGCCAGGTCCTCGATCGAGTTCAGCGACTGCTTGGTCTGCGTGTCCTTGGAGATGGACAGGCTGTCCTTGTCCTCGGCCGGCGAGGAGTCGAGGACTTCCAGCTCGGCGGGCAGCTTCTCCTTCAGCGCCGTGTTCACCTCGTCGGTGGTCGCGGCGGTGGCCTTCAGGTCGACGAAGGCGAGCAGGTTGCCGTTGTACTCGGGGACGATGGTCAGCCCGCCGCCCTTGACCTGGTCGTAGACGGCCTCACGGCTGCCGATGCGCGGCTTCTCCTCCACCTGCACCCCCTTGGCCTCCAGTGCCTGGGCGTAGATCGAGGCGAGCAGCACGCTCTCGTCGAAGTCGAAGGAGCCGACGACGGCCTTACCTCCAGCGGCCGAAGCCGAGCCGGTGGGAGCCGCGCTCGTCGTGTCGAGCGGGTTGCCCCCGGTGCCGCCACCGCCACCACCACAGGCGGCCAGCGTGAGCATCGCCGAAAGGAGGACTCCCGCGATGCCGTACTTGCGTCTCATCTTGCTTTTTCCCTTCTAACCGGGAGGTAATACAGGAGACTATCGGACCTTCAGTCGCTGGCTCACCCCCGGAGAGACCGTCACTCTCTGGACGAGCGCGAACAAGACCTGCACCACGAGCGCGAACAGCACAATCAGTACTGAACCGCCGACGACGCTCGCGTAATCCTTGGTCGCGAAACCGTCGATCACATACCGGCCGAGGCCACCGAGCCCGGTGTAGGCGGCGACCGTGGTGGTGGCCACGACCTGGATGGCCGACAACCGGCAGCCGAGCAGGATCAGCGGCAGCGCGACCGGCACCAGCACCCGCCCGAGCACCTGGCCGCCGCGCAGGCCCATCCCGTACGCGGCGTCGCGCAGCTCCGGGTCGACCCCCTTGATGCCCTCGAACGTGTTGACCAGGATCGGCGGCACCGACAGCAGCACCAGCGGGATGATCACCGGCCAGATCGACGACGTGCCCAGCAGCAGCACGAACATCACCAGCAGGCCCAGCGTGGGCAGCGCCCTGGCCAGGTTCGCGGAGATGACCACGACCAGCTCGCCGCGGCCGGTGTGCCCGATCAGCAGGCCCAGCGGCACGGCGATCAGCACCGCCAGCAGCAGCGCCAGGGCCGAGAACTCCAGGTGTTCCAGCAGGCGCGCGGGGATGCCGCCGGGGCCCGACCAGTTCTCGCCGGTGCCGAAGAACTCGCCGAGCCAGCCGAGGAAGTCGGTCAGCCAGCTCACGACGCCGCTCCCTTCCGTGCGCGTACCCAGGGGGTGAGCAGCCGCTGCGCCAGGACCAGCAGCCCGTCGGCGACCAGCGCCAGCGCCACGATCAGCACGATGCCGACGATCACCGGCGGCATGAACGGGTTCTGGTACGCCCGCGTGAACAGCCCGCCGAGCCCGCCCTGCCCGATCAGCGCGCCCACGCTGACCAGGCTGATGCTGGAGACCGCGACCACCCGCAGCCCGGCCAGCACGACGGGGACGGCGATCGGCAGCTCGACCAGCAGCAGTCGGCGCAGCGGTGTGAAGCCCATGGCGACGGCCGACTGGCGTACGTGGTCGGGCACCGAGTTCAGCCCGTCCACCACGGCCGGGATCAGCACGGCCATGCCGTAGAAGGTCAGCGGGATGATCACCGTGGTCTGCGAGAGCCCGGTCACCGAGATCAGCAGCATGAAGACCGGCAGCGACGGGAGCGCGTACACGACGTTCATGAGGCCCGAGGTGGGCTGGTAGAGCCAGCGCCAGCGCACGGAGGCCAGGCCCAGCGGGAGCGCGACGACCAACGCGAGCACGATCGGCACGAGCGACATCGTGAGGTGGTCGGTGAGCAGGTTCCTGATGCTGTCGACCCGCCCGGTGTCCCAGTTGCGCCCGATCCACTCCCAGATGGAAGGAGGACCATCACCCATCTGCCGCCTCCGCCAGCGCCTCGTCGAGTGCCTCTCTGGTGGCCACACCGACGACCTTGCCGTCCTCGTCCACGGCCACGGCACAGCCGGACGGCGACAGCAGCGCCGCGTCGAGGGCCGTGCGCATGGTGTCGCGGCCGTGCACGAACGTGCCGTACGGCTCCAGCTCGCCGCCCCCCGCCCCGGTCCGCCAGCCGACCGGCCGGCCGTCGCCGGTGACGACCAGCAGCCACGGCTCGGCCGAGCCGCCGCCGGAACCCTCGGGGACGGTCAGGTCCGTACGCAGCCGCAGCCCCCCGGTGGAGATGAACTGCAGGCGCCTGATCCCCCGGTCGTGCCCGAGGAACTCGCGCACGAAGTCGTCGGCCGGCTCCGACAGCAGCGTCTTGGGGTCGGCGAGCTGCGCCAGCCGACCGCCCACCCGCAGCACCGCCACGCGGTCGCCGAGCTTGATCGCCTCGTCGATGTCGTGGGTGACGAACACGATGGTCTTGTTCAGCTCGCTCTGCAGCCTGAGCAGCTCGTCCTGGAGGCTGGTGCGCACGATGGGGTCCACGGCGCTGAACGGCTCGTCCATGAGCAGCACGGGCGGATCGGCGGCCAGCGCCCTGGCCACGCCCACGCGCTGCTGCTGCCCGCCGGAGAGCTGGAACGGGTAGCGCCCGGCGAAGGCCGGGTCGAGCCCGACGCGCTCCAGCAGCTCCATGGCCCTGGCGCGGGCCTTCTTCCGGTCCCAGCCGAGCAGGTAGGGCACGGTGGCGATGTTGTCGACGATCTTCCGGTGCGGGAAGAGGCCGGCCTGCTGGATGACGTATCCGATGCCGCGCCGCAGCGTCGGCGGGTCGATGCCCTGCACCGGCACGCCGTCGAGCAGGATCTGCCCCTCCGACGCGTCGATCATGCGGTTGATCATCCGCAGTGAGGTCGTCTTCCCGCAGCCGGAAGGCCCGACGAGCACGGTGATCTCACCCGTGGGCGCCTCAAGGCTGAGGTGGTCCACGGCGACCGTTCCGTCCGGATAGCGTTTGGTGACAGACTCGAATGTGATCACGCGCGAACTCTCGCTTCGGGCTCCAGGTGGCAGGGCCGCAGCCCCCCTGCCACGACCGCCGCATGATCTCTTGAACCCACAGACTACGGCGATCCCGACCGCCGTGTCCCCCCGGGCATTCCTTAAACGCTTCACTTGACGTTTCCGATTGATCTGCAGATTCACATGAAAATCCGCATCTGGTAGTGCGCCGGACCATCGTGTGTTGGCATGATTACCCTCACCATTCCTGACGCATCAGCTCACAACTTCCTGACGCGCCCCCTCACCCTCAGCGTCCGCAAACTGCAAGAGGATCCGGCCCCGTGTCTCAGCCGCTCACCGATCAGCGCCAACGCGCCGACCTGATCGCAGAGCTCTACGACCTCTATGCCGCCGGGCTGTTCGCGTACTGCGCTGACCAGCTCGGTGACCTCGGCTCGGCCTCCGACGTCCTGGTTTCCGTGCTCACCAGCGTCCCGGCCGCCGCGCCGCCCCGCGCCGCTCTCTACGCCTTCGCCCGCCGCGAGATCCACCGGCGGGACATCGTCTACTCTCCCCCCGCCGTCGATCCGCTCATCGACCCGGCCACGGCACTCGTCGAGCGCTCCCTGCGCGAGCTGCGCCCCCACCAGCGCGAGGTGCTGGTGCTGTGCGCGGTCTGCGGTCTGAGCAAGGCCGAGCTGGCCTGGGTGCTGGACGTCGCGCCCGACACCGCCGAGGAGCTGGCGGTGGGAGCGGGGCACAGCTTCAGGCAGTCGCTGGGTGCGGCGCTGGCCTCGACCGGGGTCCGCGTGCCCAAGCCGGTGGCGGACGTGTACGGCGCGCTGCGGGTCTCACCGCTGCCGGACGTGCTCGGGCGGCTCCCCTGGCCGCTGCCGCCGGCCGCGCTGCGCATCCACTTCGCGGGCTCCCGTACGGCGGCGCCCGGGCCGCTGTTCGTCAAGCCCCGCTGGCCCAGCCCGCCGATCTGGCCGCAGCCGCTGGCGGAGTCCGACCCGGCGACCAGCACGGTGATCTTCCCGGCCGAGCTGCTGACGCCGCCCCAGCCGTCGCGGGTCGCCGAGCACGAGGCGACCACGGCCCCGATGCCCAAGCTCCGCGACGGGCTGTCGCTGCCGAGGGACGTGCTCGACCCGGCCCTGCCGCTGCGCGACCCGCTGGGCTCGACCCGGGCCTTCAAGAACCCGCCGGCCAGCGCCCAGGAGCGGCCGTTCTTCATGGCGGCGCCGGAGGCCACGGGGGCCGAGCCGTTCGCGACGGGCGACGTGATCCTGCCGAAGGACGCGCCGGACCCGTACATGACCGGCGACGTCCTCGTCCACAAGGGCCCGGCCCGCCCCCTCCCCCCGCTGGAGCGGGTCGAGCGCCGTCCCGCGGCGCCCCGGCCCAAGCCCGCGCCGGAGGAGTTCCGGCGGCCGCCGTCGCTGTGGAAGAGCGGATCGGTGTCCCGGACGGAGGAGCCCGTCCGCGAGCCCGCGGCCCCGCTGTTCCAGCCGCGCTCGAAGGCCGCCCCCAAGGGGGCCCCCAAGGCCGCTCCCCGGGTCACCGAGGCCGCCGAGGTCCCCGAGGCCGATCCCGTCACCGAGCCCGTCTACCGGCTCCCGGAGCTGGAGAAGAGGCTCTCCGAGGCGGACGCGCGACCCGATCCGTCGTCCTTTATGCTGGCCCCGCGCCCGGTGCGCGCCCGGCCCGCCCCCAAGCGGCGCCCGGAGACGGGCCGCCCGCAGAAGGTGCGCCGCCGCCAGGACCGCCACTACGACTGGGTGTGGGAGCTGATCGGGTTCCTGCTCTGCGTGGCGATCGCGATGATCGTGTTCTTCTCCATGCCGATCTTCGTGGACCCGTGACCGGCCTCGCGTGAACGGCGCTCGCGGCGCGTGCCGCGAGCGCCGGGCATCTGTCACATTCCTCCGCCCCCGTCCGTCATGGCAGTGACCCATGAAACCGGGACCCCTTCGGAGGACACGATGGAACCACGTATGAAGCACCCCGCCTTCGTCCTGCCCGACGCCGTGCAGGCCCTGAACGCGCTCGGCAGGAGCATCGCCACCGGCGGGGTGTCCAAGCAGCTCCTCGACCTGGTCTACCTGCGCGCGAGCCAGATCAACGGCTGCAGCGTCTGCCTGGAGATGCACGGCAGCGACCTGAAGAAGAACGGCGAGAGCGACGAGCGGATCTGGACGGTGGCGGGCTGGCGCGACGCCCCCTACTTCACCGACGCCGAGCGCGCCGCGCTCGCCCTGACCGAGGCGGTCACCCGGCTCAGCGACCGGTCGGACCCGGTGCCCGACGAGGTGTGGGACGAGGCGGCCGACCACTTCAGCGAGACCGAGCTGGCCGCGCTGCTCCTGGGCATCGGCACGATCAACATCTGGAACCGGCTCAACGCCGCCACCCGACAGGTGGCCGGCGCCTGGAAGGGCTGAGCCTCAGCCGGCGGACAGGATCAGGCCGCTCGTCGGCACGCCGGTCCCGGCCGTCACGAGGACGTTCGTGACGGCCGGGACCTGGTTGGCGGCGGTGCCCCTGATCTGCCGGACGGCTTCGGCTATGCCGTTCATGCCATGGATGTACGCCTCCCCGAGCTGCCCGCCGTGCGGGTTGACCGGGAGGCGGCCGTCCAGCTCGATCCCCCCGTCCTGGAGGAAGCCCGGCGCCTCGCCGCGCCCGCAGAAGCCGAGCTCCTCGAGCTGCGCCAGGACGAACGGGGTGAAGTGGTCGTACAGGATGGCTGTCTGGATGTCCGCGGGCGACAGCCCGGACGTCTCCCAGAGCCGGCGGCCGACGACGGACATCTCGGGCAGGCCGCTCATGTCATCGCGGTAGTAGCTGGTCATCATCATCTGGCCCGCGCCAGCGCCCTGGGCCGCCGCCGTGATCACCGCGGGGGATCTGCGCAGGTCGCGGGCCCGCTCGGCGGACGTCACGACCAGGGCCACCGCCCCGTCGCTCTCCTGGCAGCAGTCGAGCAGGTGCAGCGGCTCCACGATCCACCGGGACGCCTGGTGCTCCTCCAGCGTGATGGGACGCCGGTAGAACCAGGCCGCCGGGTTCGTGGCCGCGTGCCTGCGCATGGCCACCGCCACCCGGCCGAAGTCCTGCGAGGTGGCGTCGTACGCGTGCATGTAGCGCCGCGCGAACATGGCCACCCAGGCCGCCGGCGTCATCAGCCCGAACGGCACGTGCCAGCTCATCTCCAGCCCCTGGGAGGTCGGCTGGCCGGTCAGCCCCGCGTTGGGCTGGCCGAAGCGGCGGCCCGAGCGCTCGTTGAACGCGCGATAGCAGACCACCGTGGTGGCCATGCCCGTGGCCACGGCCATGGCCGCGTGCGCGACGGTGCCGCAGGCCGCGCCGCCGCCGTACTCGACGCGGGAGAAGAAGGTCAGGTCGCCGATGCCGGTCTCCCTGGCCACCGCGATCTCCTGGTTGGCGTCCTGGCTGTAGGTGACCAGGCCGTCCACGTCGCCGGGCGACAGGCCCGCGTCGTCGAGCGCCGCCAGCACGGCTTCGGCGGCGAGGCGCAGCTCCGAGCGCCCCGACTCCTTGCTGAACTCGGTGGCGCCGATGCCCGCGATGGCCGTACGTGACCGCACTACCCCTCCCCATTGGTGAACGTGACGGTTCCGGTGGCGTGGTCGCCGAGGCTCACCCGGCCGCGTACCTCGACCGTGAGCCGGTCGCCCGCACTGGCCACGAGCGTGCCGGAGAAGGTGAGGCGGTCGCCCGCGTACGCGGGGACGCCCAGCTTGACGTCGATGCTCCTGATGACGGCCCCTGGGCCCGCCCAGTCGGTGACGTAGCGCTCGACCAGGCCCATGGTGGTCAGGATGTTGAGGAAGATGTCCTTCGAGCCCTGGGCGCGGGCGAGCGCCGTGTCGTGGTGCACCGGGGTGAAGTCCATGGTGGCCAGGGCCGTGGAGACGACCACGGTGGGCGTCAGGTCGATGGACAGCTCCGGCAGGGTGGTCCCGATCATGACGCCTCCGGCGCCCACATGGGCAGGACGAGCCGGTCGTCCATGGCCCGATACGTCACCTGCAGCGGCATGCCGATCTCCACTTCCTCGACGGGGCAGTCCACGACGTTGCCCACGACCCGTACTCCTTCGGGCAGCTCCACCACGCCCACCACGAACGGGGTCTCGCGTCCCGGCACGGGCGGGTGGTGGTGCACGACGTAGCTGTAGAGGGTTCCCGTGCCGCTCGCGACCGTGTGGGCCCGGTTGGCCGAGCGGCAGTGCGGGCACAGCGGGCCCGGCGGGTGGCGCAGCTCGCCGCAGTCGGCGCACGTCTGGATGCGCAGCTCACCCCGCTTGACGCCCTCCCAGAAGAAGGCCGTGTCCTGGTTGATCGCCGGTTGCAGCGGGTACGGCGGGAGCTTGGCGGTCTCCGGTGGGCGAAATTTCAGGACCCGGAAGAGCATCTCGGCGACCGGCTCGTCGTCCTCGCCGTACCAGGTGACGTTCCACGTCGCGAAGAAGCCCACGCCGAGAGCCGTCCGCTTCGGGCCCGCCAGGTCGGAGAACCTCGTGGCCGGGGTGAGGCGCTCGCCGATCCGGACATAGCGGTGGTAGGTCTGCTCGCAGTTCGTCGCCACCACGCCGGTGTAGCCGCTGTCGTTGAGCGCGGCCATCAGGTCGTCGACCGGCGAGCGCTCCTTGCCGGGCTGGGTACGCGGGCCCTGCATGGTCCACACCTGCGCCATCGCGGGCGGGGCGACGCCCCGTTCGAGGTAGGCCGGGTTCGTGTCGCCCATGGCGGCCAGCCAGTGACGGATCATGGGCGCGTTCACCGGGTCGGCGGCCGGGGCGCCGCGTACCTCGCCCAGCGCCACCTGCTTGGCCGCCAGCTCGCGCAGCTCCTCGTCCGTCATCGCGCGCCCGCCCGTCGTCGCGGCGGCGTCCGTCGTCTCAGCGCCCGTCGTCTCAGCGCCCGTCATCGTGGGGGCCTTGGGAGGCTCAGGCCGAGCATGGCGATCAGCTCCCGCTGCACCTCGTTCACCCCGCCGCCGAACGTCAGCACCACCGCCCCCTTCACCCCGTGGTCGACGCGTTCGAGCAGCTCGGCCGTCTCCGGGTCCGAGGGGTCGCCGTACCTGGCCAGGGTGTCGCCGACGATCCGGCCGATCTCCTGCATGCGCTCGGAGCCGTAGATCTTGGTGGCCGACGCGTCGGGGGCGCCCAGCCAGCCGAGGTCCATGTTGGCCGCGACCTGCCAGTTGAGCAGCTCGTTGGTGCGGAAGGCGGCCCACACCCTGGCCAGCGCCCGCCGTACGTCGGGGTTGCCGTCCAGGCCCGTGCGGCGGGCCCATGCCAGGAAGCGGTCGTAGGTCTGGCCGAGGTTGCCGGCCGGGCCGAGCGTGACGCGTTCGTGGTTGAGCTGGTTGACGATCAGGTCCCAGCCCCGGTCGACCTCGCCCACCACCATGTCCGCCGGGACGCGTACGTCGGAGTAGTAGGTGGAGTTGGTGTGGTGGCGGCCGTCCATGGTCACGATCGGGGTCCACGAGAAGCCCGGGTCGTCCGTGGAGGCGATCATCATGGTGATGCCCTTGTGCTTCTTGGCCGTGGGGTTGGTGCGGGCGGCCAGCCAGATGTACTGGGCGTAGTGGGCGCCGCTGGTGAAGATCTTCTGGCCGTTGACGACGTAGTGGTCGCCGTCGAGCACCGCCGTCGTCCGCAGCGAGGCCAGGTCGGTGCCCGCCTCGGGCTCGCTGTAGCCGATGGCGAAGTGGCACTCCCCGGCGAGGATGCGCGGCAGGAACCGGTCCTTCTGCTCCTGGGTGCCGTACTGCATGAGCGTGGGCCCGACGGTCTGCACGGTGATGATGGGGTACGGCACTCCGGCGCGGGCTATCTCGTTGGCGAAGATCTGCTGCTCCAGGGGGCCGTAGCCGCCTCCGCCGTACTCCTTGGGCCAGCCGAGGCCCAGCTTGCCGTCGCGGCCGAGGCGGCGGCAGTGCTCCATGTACGCCTCGCCGAACGGGTCCTGGGCGATCTTCGCGCGGTCCTCGGCGGTGAGGCAGCCGCGGAAGTACTCGCGCAGCTCGTCGCGGAGGCTGCGCTGCTCGGGAGTCAGGTCGATGAGCATCAGACGAGCGCTCCGATCAGGTCGAGCTGGGCGTCGGCGCCGCCGAGCAGGTGGGACAGGTGCTTGGCCTGGGCGAAGTAGCGGTGCAGCGGGTAGGTCACGTCGAGCCCGAGGCCGCCGTGCAGGTGCTGGCAGGTGTAGAGGGCCTTGACCGCCTCACCGACGTGGTACGCCGCCAACGCCAGGTCCTGCTCGGCCGGCAGTCCCTCGCCCAGCCGCCAGACCGCCGACCACATGGCCACGTCCAGCGCCCGGCCGGCGATGTAGACGTCGGCGATCTGCATCGTCACCGCCTGGAACTCGGCCAGCGCCCGGCCGAACTGCCTGCGCTGCCTGATGTAGCCGGTGGTCAGCTCCAGCGCCCCCGCCAGGACGCCGCTGGCCTGGGCGGCGACGGCGGCCGTGAAGATCCGCCGCGCGTCCTCGACCGCCTCGGGCCCCGCCACGTGCTCGGCCGGGGTGTCGTCGAGCACCATCGTGGCGGCGGGCTCCCCCGTGGACGCGAACTCGGCCGTCGTGGCCGGCGACGCCACCAGGAACAGGCCCTCGTCGGCGGTGACCAGCGCCACCGCCCCGGGGTGCGGCACCGACACCTTCCGCCCGTTCAGCACCCACCGGCCCCCGGCAGAGCCCGGGCGGTCGGCCGTCGCGGGCGGTCCCGCCGGGCCGGCGGCGGTCGCGGGCGCGTCGGCCAGGCGGGTGGTGGTGGGCGGGTCGGCCAGGCGGGCGGTGGTGGTGGGTGGGTCGGCGAGGTCGTGGCCGGGCTCGCGGAGGGCGAGGGTCACCCGTCCCGTGGTGCGCCGCTGCTGGTCGGGGCTGCCGTGCCGGGCCAGGGCGAGCGTGCCCGCGAGCGTCGGCAGCGCCGGCACCGGCGCCGCCCGGGCGCCGACCTCCCGCAGCACCACGGCCATCTCCACCGGGCCGAGCCCGGCGCCGCCCGCCTCCTCCGGCACGCAGACGCCCATCAGCCCGGCCTGCCACAGCCGCTCCTCGTCCCCTTCTCTGGCCAGGACCTCGGCCGCGAGCTTCTTCAGATCCTGCTGGGTTTCGTCCAGGTTGAAATCCACTACGTCTCCAAGAGGTGTTGCCTGCCGTGCCGTACGAACTCCTCCTCGATGCCCTTGACGTCCGCCTCGGTCAGCGGCCGTAGCCCGCCGGGGGCGCGCCACCAGACCGGGTCGGCGGCGCGCCATGCCTCGCGGGCGAGGTGCCGCTTGATGACCTTGTGCGAGGGCGTCAGGGGTAACTCACGACAAATGCGGATATAGCGGGGTAATGACTTGGCGCCCAGATCGCGCCGGCCGGCCAGGAACCCGTCGAACGCCGCCGCGTCGAAGGCCCCCTCCAGCACGAGCGCCGCCATCACCTGGTCACCGGCCGCCGGATCCGGCACCGGGTACACCGCCGCCTCCACCACCCCGCCGAACTCCCGCAGCGCGGCCTCGATGGGCGCGACCGCCAGGTTCTCGCCGTCCACGCGCAGCCGCTCGGTCCCCCGCCCGGCGAAGAACACGTAGCCGGCCGGGTCGGCGTAGGCCAGGTCGCCCGACCAGAACGCGCCCTGCCTGATCCGCTCGCCGTCCGCCTCCGGGTCGTTGTAGTAGCCCTCGAACAGCCCGAGCCCGGCCGTGTTGACCAGCTCGCCGACGGCCTCCTCCGCGTTGAGCAGCCGGCCGTCCTCGATCACGCCCGGCGGGCAGGGCAGGCCGGTGAAGGGGTTGAGGATCCGTACGCCGTCGGGCAGGCGGCCGAGGCACCCGGGGGGACCCGAGGGGTCGGGCGTGAGCGAGATGGCCGTCTCGGTGGACCCGAAGGCGTCGATGACCAGGCACCCGAACCGCTCCCCGAACCTTCTGACGGCCACCGCGCTCCCCTCGTTCCCGAACGCGATCTTGAGCGGGTTGGCGGCGTCGTCGGGACGTTCCGGGGTGGCCAGGACGTAGGAGAGGGCCTTGCCGACGTAGTGGAGGTACGTGCAGCCGTATCGCCTGATGTCGGGCAGCAGTCCCGAGGCCGAGAACCGCCGCCGCAACACCAGCGCGGCCCCCGACGCCACGGCCGGGGCGTAGGCGGCCATCAGGGCGCCGGAGTGGAACAGCGGCATCGAGCAGTAGACGACGTCGTCCGGGGCCAGCATCGCCGCCAGGCTCACGCCGGGGACGGCGAGCTTGCGCTGCGTGACGCGTACGGCGCGGGGGCGGCCTGAGGTGCCCGAGGTGAAGATCAGCATCACCAGGTCACCGGGATCGGCGGCACTCTCCACGTGCGCGTCGGCCGCCGGCTCGACGGCGAGCGGCAGCGCCGGCACCCCCAGGTCCGCCGAGACCTGCCGGGCCACCTCCGCGAAGCCATCACCTGCCAGGAGGAGGTCCACGTCCGTCGCGCGGGCGTCGCGGGCCAGCTCCTCGACCCCCCGCGTGGGGTTCAGCGCGACGACCACGTGCCCGGCCAGCGCCGCGCCGCCGACCAGGAAGACCAGCTCGGGAACGTTCTCGCAGAGCACCCCGACGTGCAGGCCGGTCCCGCGCGCGGACAGCCACGCCCCGGCGGCCCGGCAGGCGGCCACGTGCTCCCGCCACGACCACACCCTGTCCTCGAACACCAGTCCGGGCCGGTCGTCCTCGGCCCGGGCGAGCAACAGGGAGCCGAGCGTGTCCGCGGTCATCGCTCCTCCAGCAAGCGCTAGGTAAGCCGAATCGCAAACTAGAACAGATTCTAATATCTGTCCAGAACCCGGCCCGGTCAACAAGTCGCGACATGTGCCCGTAACGCCAAAGACATGGGCCTATACGGCTTGTTTGTGACCCGCGAGTAACAAGCCGCGTAATCGAGAAATCAGATAACGTGTTCTTATGCGTACCACGGACGCGTCGACCGCGGCGCCCTCCAGCGACACCGAGGGGACCATGGAGAGCCACCCCACCCCGGGCGGGCACAGCGTCCGAACTCGCAGCCAGCACCAACGCCGCAAGCGCATCGTCCAGGCCGCCGCCGCGCTGGCCTCGCGCGGCGGGGTCGAGGCCATGCAGATGCGCACGGTGGCCGAGCGCGCGGGCGTGGCGCTTGGCACGCTCTATCGATACTTTCCCTCCAAGATGGACCTCGTCGTGGCCGTGGTCGGCGAGGAGATCGACCTGCTGGAGAGCAGCATCGAGCGCCGGCCGCCCGGGGCCTCCACCCCGTCGAGCCGCGCGGTCGACGTGCTGATGCGGGCCACCCGGGGGCTGATGCGCGAGCCGGAGCTGGCCGACGCGCTCATCCGGTCGCTGATCATGGCCGAGGTCCAGACCCCGTTCGGCGACCGCATGACGGGGCTGCTGCTGCGCGTCTCGGCCAGCGGGCTGACGCTGGAGCAGGCCAGCGAGGAGCAGATCGACCTCGCGGGGTCGTTGGCGAGCGTGTGGGTCCAGGAGTTGCTGGAGATGTTGCGCGGGCGGCGTACGTACGACCAGATCCAGCGGCGCATCGAGACCGCCGCCGCGCGGCTGCTCGCCGACATCTGACGGCCCGATCTTTACGCCTCTTGGCCGCCGGCCCACTCGCGGGCCGGGCCCCGGGCGAGCAGGCTGGACACATGAAGATGAGAGCGATCAGCCAGGACGCCCTGGGCGGCCCGGACGTGCTGAAGACGGTCGAGGTGGACAAGCCGGTGCCCGCCCCGACCGAGGTGCTGGTGCGGGTGGAGGCCGCCGGGCTCAACCCCACCGACTGGAAGACCCGCGCGACCGGCGGCATCCTGCGCATGGCGCCACCGTTCGTGCTGGGCTACGACGTGTCGGGCGTGGTCGAGGGCTCCGGTGTCGGGCAGGCGCTCTACAAGCCGGGCGACGAGGTGTTCGGCATGCTGCGCTACCCGCAGGGCCACGGCGCCTTCGCCGAATACGTGACCGCCCCCTCGCGGCACTTCGTCCGCAAGCCCGAGGGCGTCGACCACGTCCAGGCGGCCGCGCTCCCGCTCGCCGCGCTGACCGCCTGGCAGGCGCTCGTGGACGTCGCCGGCCTGAGAGCGGGCCGGCGGGTGCTGATCCACGCCGCCGCCGGCGGGGTCGGCCACCTGGCGGTGCAGATCGCCAAGGCGCGGGGCGCCTACGTGATCGGCACCGCCAGTGCCGCCAAGCACGACTTCCTGCGCGGGCTGGGCGCCGACGAGCTGGTCGACTACCGGACGACGGACTTCGCCGAGGTCGTACGGGACGTGGACGTGGTGCTGGAGACCATCGGCGGCGACTACGGGACGCGCTCGCTGCGCACCATGCGCGAGGGCGGCACGATCGTCTCGCTCGCCCTGAGCCTGCTCGACCCCGGCCTGCACGCGCGGGCGGCCGAGCTGGGCATCCGGTCGGAGGCCATCCTGGTCGAGCCGGACCAGGCCGCGATGCGGGCGCTGGCGGCCCTGGTCGAGGCGGGCCGGCTGCGGGCGGAGATCGCCGCCGCCCTGCCGCTGGCGGAGGCGGCCAAGGCGCACGAGCTGGGCGAGACCAACCGGACCACGGGCAAGATCGTCCTCACCGTCCCGCACTGATCAGGCGTGTCATGAATGGTGAGTCAAGAGAAACGCACTAATTGCCGGGGCCGGGGGAAAAACTCGTCGATCTGTCGGTGGCGCCGTCTATACAGGGAGGTATGACCGACAAGCCGATTAATGAGGACTTCCTCCGGCTGGCTGATCCGATGCGGCGGGAGCTGCTGGCGCACTGCTACCGCATGATGGGTTCGGTGCACGATGCCGAGGACCTCGTGCAGGAGACCTATCTGCGCGCGTGGCGGGCGTATGACAACTTCGAGGGGCGTTCGTCCCTGCGTACGTGGCTCTACCGCATCGCCACCACCACGTGCCTGACCGCGCTCGACAGCCGCTCCAGGCGACCGCTGCCGACGGGGCTCGGCGCGCCGAGCCTCGAGGCGAGCGCACCCCTGGTGCAGGACCGCGAGGTGCCCTGGCTGGAGCCGATGCCCGACGCCATGGCGGGCGCGGGCGGCGACGACCCGGCCACGATCGTGACCTCGCGCGAGAGCATCAGGCTCGCGCTGATCGCCGCGCTGCAGCACCTGCCGCCCCGGCAGCGCGCGGTGCTGATCCTGCGCGACGTGCTCAAGTGGAAGGCCGCCGAGGTGGCCGAGGCGGTCGGCACCTCCACGGCGGCGGTCAACAGCATCCTGCAGCGGGCCCGGGCCCAGCTCAACGAGGTCTCGCCGAGCCTGGACGACCCGGTGGAGCCGCTGACGCAGGAGCAGCGGGCCCAGCTCGACCGGTATGTCGCGGCGTTCGAGAACTACGACATCGACAGCCTGGTCGACCTGTTCACCAAGGACGCGGTCTGGGAGATGCCGCCGTTCGTCGGGTGGTACCAGGGGCCGGAGACGATCGCCGAGCTCGTCCGTACGCAGTGCCCCGCCAAGGCGGCCGGCGACCTCAAGCTGGTGCCGATCGCGGCCAACGGCCAGCCGGCCTACGCCCTCTATCACCGCCAGGACGGCGTGTACGGGCAGTTCGCGATCATGGTGGTGACGTTCTCCGGCGATCGGCTCGGCCACGTCGGCATGTTCTTCGAGGAGTCGCTGTTCGAGACGTTCGGGCTGCCCGCGAAGTGGGAGGGTTCCGAAACAAAGTAGAACGCGTTACAGTCGCGCCAGAGTATCGTTCTGGAGGCGGCTATGGACACCCCTGTGATCGTCGAGGCCGTTCGCACGCCCATCGGCAAGCGGGCGGGATGGCTGTCAGAGCTGAAACCGCAACAGGTTCTGGCCGGCGCGCTGAACGGGCTCGTCGAGCGGTCGGGCATCGATCCGGCGATCGTGGAGCAGGTGTTCGCCGGGTGCGTGACCCAGGCCGGTGAGCAGGGCGGGCACGTCGGGCGCCATTCGTGGCTGTACGCCGGGCTGCCGTACCGGACGGGCGTCACCACCGTGGACGCCCAGTGCGGCTCCTCGCAGCAGGCGGTGCACCTGGCGGCCGCGATGATCGGCGCGGGCGCGATCGAGGTCGGCATCGGGTGCGGCGTCGAGGTCATGAGCCGCGCGCCGCTGGGCAGCAACGTTCTGCCCGCCCGGCCCAGGCCGGACGACTGGAGCATCGACCTGCCCGACCAGTTCACCGCCGCCGAGCGGATCGCGCGGCGGCGCGGGCTCACCCGCGAGCGGCTCGACTGGTTCGGGGCGCGCTCGCAGCGGCTGGCGGCCAAGGCGTGGGCGGACGGGCGGTTCGAGCGGGAGATCGTGCCCGTCGGGGACGTGCGCAGGGACCAGGGGTTGCGCGAGACCACCGTCGAGGGCCTGGCCAAGCTCAAGCCGGTGCTGGAGGACGGGCTGCACACCGCCGGCACCTCCTCCCAGATCTCCGACGGCGCCGCCGCCGTGCTGGTCATGAGCGAGCGGGCGGCGCGGCGGCACGGGCTGCGGCCCCGGGCCCGGATCCTGGCGCAGGCGCTGGTCGGGGCGGAGCCGTACTACCACCTGGACGGGCCCGTGGAGGCCACGGCCAAGGTGCTGGCGACGTCCGGGATGACGATGGGCGACCTCGACCGGTTCGAGGTGAACGAGGCGTTCGCCTCGGTCGTCCTGTCGTGGGCGAGCGTGCACGAGCCCGACCTCGACCGGGTCAACGTCAACGGCGGCGCGATCGCGCTCGGCCATCCCGTCGGCGCCACGGGCGCTCGGCTGATCACCACGGCGTTGCACGAGCTGGAGCGGTCGGACTCGGCGACCGCGCTGGTCACGATGTGCGCGGGCGGGGCGCTGTCCACGGCGACGATCCTGGAGCGGATCGGCTGACCGCGGCCGGTCCAGCAAGATCGAACACGCGAATCGGGGGAACATGAAGACCAGGCGCAGGCCGTACGCCGAACAGCGGCCGCAGGACCTCGGCGGCGGGGTGTGGAGCGTGCCGGTGCCGATCCCCGGCAACCCGCTCGGCTACACCCTCGTCTACGCCGTCGAGTCGCCCAAGGGCCACGTGCTGGTCGACGCCGGGTGGAACCACCCCGACGCCTGGGACGCGCTCAGCGGCGGCCTGGCGGCGCTCGGGATCGACGTGACCACGGTGAGCGGGGTGGTCGTCACCCATTTCCATCCCGACCACGCCGGGCTCGCCGGTCAGGTCAGGGAGGCGTCCGGCGGCTGGATCGCCATGCACGAGAACGACGCGGCCCTGGTCAGGCTCATGACCGAGTACGCGGCCGGCGAGCACGACGCCTTCCAGACCGACATGCTCAGGCGGGCGGGAGCCGACCCCGGCGAGGCCAGGCAGGCGATGGGCGGCCGTCCCACCCCGCCGGCGCTGCCCGACCGCGAGCTGCGCGACGGCGACCTGGTGGACCTGCCGAGCCGCAAGCTGCGCGCCGTGCACACCCCCGGTCACACGCCGGGGCACATCTGCCTGCACCTGGAGGACGCCGACCGGCTGTTCACCGGCGACCACGTCCTGCCTGACATAACCCCGCACATCGGGATCTATCCCTATGACCGGGACGACGTCGATCCCCTGAGCGACTTCCTGGAGTCGCTGGACCGCGTCAGCGACCTCGGCTCCCTCGACGCCCTGCCCGCCCATGAATGGATATTTCCCGATGTAGCCGCGCGAGCCGCCCAGATCCGACACCATCACGAGGAGAAGCTCGAACGGCTGCGCGCCCTCCTGGCCCAGCGGCCGGAACCGCTGACCATCTGGGAGGCCGCCGCGATGATGACCTGGAACAAGCCGTGGGACGAGCTGGCCCCCATGCTGAGAGGCATGGCGGCCGGCGAGGCCGCCGCCCATTTGCGCACGTTGGAGGCCAGAGGGCAGATCCGCCGCCTGGCCGGTGTCGAACCGGTCCGCTTCCACGCCCTAGACTCCTAGACATCCGATGTCTAGGGAGAAGAGCGTGGCGGTCACCGACGCGGCCATCGACAAGATCAAGCAAATGATCGTCTCGGGCGAGCTGGCCCCCGGCGACCGGCTGCCGAAGGAGGCCGACCTCGCCGAGCGGCTCGGCCTGTCACGCAACTCGCTGCGCGAGGCCGTGCGCGCGCTGTCGCTGATCAACGTGCTCGACGTGCGGCAGGGCGACGGCACCTACGTCACCAGCCTGGAGCCCCGGCTGCTGCTGGACACCATGTCGTTCGTGCTCGACCTGCACCGCGACGACACGGTGCTGCAGTTCTTCGAGGTCCGGCGGATCCTCGAGCCGGCCGCCACGGCGATGGCGACCGAGCAGATGAGCGAGGCCGACATCGAGGAGCTGCGGGTGATCCTGGAGTCGCTGCCCGCCCGGCCCACGGTCGAGGAGCTGGTGGCCAACGACCTGCAGTTCCACCACCGGATCGCGCAGGGCTCCGGCAACAGCGTGCTGTGCTCGTTCATCGAGAGCCTGTCGGGCCCCACGACCCGGGCCCGGATCTGGCGGGGTCTCACGCAGGAGGGCGCGATGGAGAAGACGCGGGAGCAGCACACCGCGATCTACGAGGCCATCGCCGCCCGCCAGGCCGACGTCGCCCGCTCCTGGGCCACCGTGCACGTGGCGGGCGTGGAGTCGTGGCTGCGCAAGGCGCTGGAGCTGGACTGATCACCGGGGCGGCGCGCACGTCGGAGGACTCCGGCATGTCCGGCGCTTCCGGCGCTGATGATCGGGGAGAGCCCGGAAGGGTAGTACCGGTCTTGTGTCCGACAAACTGAAGAAGTATCGGAGCAAGCGCGACCCGGACCGTACCCCCGAGCCCGTCCCCGACGCCTCCCCCGCCCCCTCCGATGGCCGGGCGTTCGTCATCCAGGAGCACCACGCGCGCTCCCTGCACTGGGACCTGCGCCTCGAACGCGACGGCGTCCTGGTGTCCTGGGCCGTCCCCAAGGGCCTGCCCGCCGACCCCGGCACCAACCACCTGGCCGTGCACACCGAGGACCACCCGATGGAGTACCTCACCTTCCACGGCGAGATCCCGAAGGGCGAGTACGGCGGCGGCACCATGACCGTCTGGGACACCGGCACGTACGACACGGAGAAGTGGTCGGATCGCGAGGTCAAGTTCGTCCTGCACGGGGAGCGGGCCTCGGGCCGGTTCGTGCTGTTCCGGACGCGGGGCAAGAACTGGATGATCCACCGCATGGATCCCCCGGTCCGCGACCCGTTCCCGGCCCTGGAGCCCATGCTGCCCACCTCGCGCGCCAGACCCCCGAAGGACACCTCCTCCTACGCCTTCGAGTTCGCCTGGGGCGGCCGCCGCCTCCTGGTGCCCATCGACGGGGGCCGCACGGACGCCGCCCGGGAGCATCCGTGGCTGCGGGGGCTGGCGGAGTCGTTCGGCAGCCGCACGGCGGTGCTGGACGGGGAGCTGGCCACGCTCGGGGGCGCGGAGATCCTCGTCTTCTACGACCTCCTGTACGACGACGGGCGCTCGCTGGTCGAGGAGCCGTACACGGCCCGGCGGGCGGCGCTGGAGGCGCTGGAGCTGACCGGCGCCCACTGGCAGACGGCGCCGTCCTGGCCGGGGGAGGCGGGGCCGGTGCGGCAGGCGGCGCGGGAGCAGGGGCTGCCGGGGGTGGTCGCCAAGCGGCTGGACTCGACGTACGAGCCGGGACCGTCCAAGTCCTGGCTCCTCATCCCACCCTGACCGGCCAACCTGAATACGGCGACCAGATCATCAGGATCATGGCGGCCAAGCAACCAAACTAGCGGCGACCATCGCGTCAGCGATGTGTGCCATGCTGGGGATATGGCCACCTCTCCGATGGGCGCCCTCCTGCCCCGACACGCCGAACGGACCGTGGCCGAGGCACTGCGCGACACCAGGGTCGTCCTGATCAACGGTGCCCGCCAATGCGGCAAGAGCACGTTGGTGCGGCTGCTGGCGAAGAACCAAGAGGCGGAATGGCGAAACCTCGACACGGCGGTGACGAGGCAGTCGGCTCTCGCCGACCCGGACGGCTTCGTGTCCTTCCCCGACCTCATGGTGATCGACGAGATACAAAGAGTCCCCGATCTGGTGCTGGCGATCAAGGCGCAGGTAGATCAAGACCCGAGGCCGGGCCGCTATCTGCTCACCGGGTCGTCCCGGCTCTTGGGACTGAGAGATCTCCCCGACACTCTGCCGGGGAGAATGGAGACCATCGAGCTGTGGCCGTTCGCGCAAGGCGAGATCGACGGCACGGCGGATCGCTTCGTCGACGCGATCTTCTCGGAAGGGTCCATGCTCCGGCACAACTCCCAGGTCACCCGAGTGGATTACACGGAGCGGCTCGTCCGTGGCGGTTTCCCGGAAGCGGCCTCCCGCGACAGCTCGCGTCGCAGAGGACGATTCTTCGACTCCTACGTCGGTGATCTGATAGCACGTGATGTGCGGCAGCTCGCGGAGATCGAGCGTGGCCCCCAGATGCAGGCGCTCATCCGCCTCCTCGCGGCCCGTTCCGGCCAATTGCTGGTCGCGAACACGTTGAGCACCGAGCTCGGCGCGTCCGCGAGCACGGTGAACCGATATCTCGTCCTGCTCGAGGAGGTGTTCCTGATCAAGCGGATCCCGGCTTGGTCCAGGAATCTCAGTAACCGCGCCGTCGGCACGCCGAAAGTGGCGTTCGTGGATTCCGGTGTGGCGGCGAACATGCTGGGAACCGACGCTCGCGGGCTGGTCCGCCCTGGCGGCGCCTTCGGGCCGCTGCTCGAAGGGTTCGTGCTCATGGAGCTGGCTCGGCAGCTCACCTGGTCGGACGAGCTGGCCGAGCTGTATCACTACAGGACCAAGGACGGCACCGAAGTCGATGCCGTGCTGGAAAACCGGCAAGGCCGCGTGGTCGGCGTCGAGGTCAAGGCGGCGTCCACCGTACGAGCCGACGACTTCAAAGGTCTCAAGCACCTCGCCGACCGGCTCGGAGACGACTTCGTCGCAGGCGTGGTGTTGTACACCGGCACACAGACCCTGCCCTTCGGCGACCGGATGCGCGCCATGCCGGTCAGCGCACTCTGGGAGGTCGGCTGAACCGCCGGCCCGCCGGGCTCGTCGGAGGCGGCGGGCCGTGCGGATGCGCTACCCCTGGCCCGGCAGCAACCCCTCCGCCACCAGCTCCGCCCACAACGCTTCCGGCACCGGCCGCGACCACAGGGCGGCGTTCTCCACGACCTCCTGCGGTGCCCGCGCGCCCAGGACGATCGTGGCGATCGCCGGGTGGCGCAGCGGGAAGGCCATGGCCGCCTGGGGCAGCGTGACCCCGTGGCGCTCGCACACCGCCGCGATCCTGCGCGCCTTGTCCACCAGGTCGGCCGGTGCCGGCTGGTAGTTGTAGGTGCCCGACGGCTCGTGCGTGGCCAGGATGCCGCTGTTGAACACCCCGGCGGCCAGCACCTTGACGCCCCGCTCGGCGCACTCCTCCAGGAGCGGCAGGCCCGACTGGTCGAGCAGGGTGTAGCGGCCCGCGAGCATGACCACGTCGATGTCGGTCTCGCGGACGAAGCGCAGCGGCGCCTGCCACTGGTTCATCCCGACGCCGATCGCCTGGATCCGCCCTTCGGCCCTCAGCTCGGCCAGCGCCGGGAACGCCTCCCCGATCGCCTGCTCCACGTGGTCGTCGGGGTCGTGGATGAGGGCGAGGTGCACCGCCGGGAGCCCGAGGCGGGCCAGGGACTCCTCCAGCGAGGTCCGTACGCCGTCGCGGCTGAAGTCCCACACCCGCTCCAGCTCGGCGGGCACGTCGAAGCCCTCGTCGTCGCGGCCCGCACCGGACGCGCCGCCCGTGGCCACCGGGCCCGCACCGGACACGCCCGCGCCGTCACGGCCCTCACCAGACGCACGCACGTCGTCGCGGCCCGCACCGGACGCGACCGCGCCGTCGCGGCCCTCACCCAGGGTGCCCGCGCCGCCGTGGCCCGCACCGGACGGGCCCGTGTCCCCGTGGGCGGGCCTGGTCGGCTTCGGTCTGAGCAGGCGGCCGACCTTCGTGGACAGGAGGTAGCCGGAGCGGCCGGCCAGGGCCACGCCCAGGCGGCGCTCCGACAGGCCCAGGCCGTAGTGGGGCGCGGTGTCGTACAGGCGTACCCCGCTCTCCCAGGCGGCGTCCACCGTGGCGCGGGCCTGCTCCTCGGCTACCTCGTCGTACAGGTTGCCGAGGGGGGCGCCGCCGAAGCCGTACCGTGGCAGGTCGATCCCGCGTCGCATCAATCTTGTGCCTTTCCGCCTGCTATCCGGCTGATCATCAGGGCTATGAGGATGATCGCACCGTAGATGACCGGCTGCCAGAAGCCCGAGACTCCGATGAGGGTGAGGATGTTCTGGACCAGGCCGATCACCAGCACGCCGGTGAGCGCGCCGAGGATCGTGCCCTTGCCGCCGTCCATGCTGACGCCGCCGATGACGGCCGCCGCGAACACCATGAAGATCCAGCCGACGCCCTGGTTGTTGCCGATTGCCCCGAGGCGTCCGGTCTCCAGGATGCCGGCCAGCGCCGCCAGCGTGCCGCCCAGGATGAACACGCCGTACAGCACCCGGTCCACCCGGATGCCGGCGGCGCGGGCCGCGTCGGTGTTGCCGCCGATCGCGTACAGCGACCGGCCCAGCCTGAGGTAGCCGAGCCCGAAGATGCCCGCCGCGAACAGCACGCCGGCGATCCAGATGGCCGCCGGCAGGCCGAGCCACATGGCGCTGCCCAGGTAGAGGATCGAGCTGGGGAGCTCGAACAACGTCTTGCCCTCCGTCGGCCCCTGCAGGAAGCCGTGCACGATGATCAGCATGGCCAGCGTGACGATGAACGCCGACAGCTGGAACCTGATGATCAGGAAGCCGTTGAACGCCCCGATCGCCGCCCCGATGAGCAGGGCCAGCGGGATCACCAACATCCCGGGCAGCCCGATGCCGAATCCGCCCGCCGACGCCGGGATCACCAGCATCACCGCGATGGCCGGCGCGGTGCCGACCGTGGACTCCAGCGACAGGTCGAACTTGCCGGCGATCAGGATCATCGCCTCGGCCAGCACGAGCAGCGAGATCGCCGCCTGCTGCTGGAGCACGTTCGTCAGGTTGCCCGCCGTCAGGAAGGTCGGGTCCAGGAACGCGCCCACCACGAGCAGGATCACGATCACCGGAACGAGCGTCAGGTCGCGGAACCTGGTCAGCCGCAGCCGGGGGGCCGGCGCAGTCAAAGTGGTCACTCCTCTATGCCTTCCATCACGGCCACGAGCTCGTGGTCGGTCCAGCCACGTGGCACGTCCTTGACGACCCTGCCGTGGAACATCACCAGCACCCGGTCGCAGATCCGCAGGTCGTCGAGCTCGTCGGAGACCACGACGGCCCCCGCTCCCCGCTCGACCGCGTCCTCGACGGCGCCGAGCAGGGCCTGCTTGGCCTTGACGTCGACGCCGGCGGTCGGGTTGATCACGACCAGGACGTTCGGGTCGTCCACGAGCGCCCGGGCGAACACCACCTTCTGTGCGTTCCCTCCGGAAAGGTCACCGACGGGCTGGTCAGGCCCTTCGGTCTTGATGTCCAGAATGCCGATCATCTGCTCCGCCTTCGCCCGGCGCCTCGCCGGGGAGACCACGCCGTAGCGGCCCAGCTTGCGGGCGATCGGGAACGTCGCGTTCTCCCCCACCGACAGCAGCGGGACGAAGCCCTCGTGGTGGCGGTCCTCCGGGACGAACCCGAGCCCGGCCTTCATGGCGGCGGGCACGTCGCCGGGCCTGACCCGGGTGCCGTTGACCATGACGGTGCCGGAGTCGGGCTTACGCAGCCCGACCAGGGTCTCGGCCAGGCCGACCTTGCCGCTGCTCGCGGAGCCGGCCAGGCCGACGACCTCGCCCGACCTGACGGAGAGGTCGATGTCCGTGTAGCGGCCGGCCAGCGTGAGGCTCTCACCCGACAGCACCACGGCGTCGGAGGGGGTGCGGGAGCGGGACTCGTACGCCGCCGTGGCCTCCCCCGTCATCGCGGCGACCAGCTCGTCGTGCGGCAGGTCGGCCACCGGCCTGGTCGCGACGTGCCGGGCGTCGCGGAAGACCGTGACGCTCTGGCAGATCTCGTAGACCTCGTCGAGGTGGTGGGAGATGTACATCATGGTGACGCCCTGCTCGCGCAGCGACCGCATGCGCGCGAACAGCCGCTCGATCGCCGGCCCGTCCAGCCGGGCCGTGGGCTCGTCGAGGATGATGAACCTGGCCCCGAACGACAGCGCGCGGGCGATCTCCACGAGCTGGCGCTGCTCCACGCTCAGGTCCCCGGCCAGCGCCTGCGCGTCCACGTCCACCTCGTACGTGTCCAGCAGCTCGCGTGCCCTGACCCGCAGCGCCCGCCAGTTGATCGTGCCCCTGGCCGACTGGCGGTTGAGGAACAGGTTCTCGGCGACCGTCAGCGCCGGGATGATCGTGGACTTCTGGTAGACACACGCGACGCGCTGCCGCCAGGCGTCGCGGTCGGCGAGGGCGGGCGCCGCCTCTCCCGAGAACCGCACCTCGCCCTCGTCCGGCCGCTGGAGCCCGGTGAGGATCGACACCAGGGTGGACTTCCCCGCGCCGTTCCTGCCGACGAGCGCGTGGGTCTCACCCTCCGCGATCGCGATCTCCGCGCCGTTCAGCGCGGTGGTGGGGCCGAAGCGCTTGACGACGTTTCGGGCTTCGACGTGAATGCTCATTACTTGACCTGGTTGCCCCAGAGGGCCTTGTCGTCCACGTTCTCCTTGGTCACGAGGGGCGCGGGGAGCTGGTCCTCCAGGCCGTTCGGCAGCTGGATGATCGTGCTGTCGTGGTCGGTCGGGCCCGGCTTGAACGTCTTGCCCTCGGCTGCGGCCTTGGCGTAGTAGAGGGCGTACTTGGCGTACAGGTCGGCCGGCTGCGACACCGTCGCGTCGATGTCACCCTTCCGGATCGACTCGAACTCCTGCGGGATCCCGTCGTTCGAGATCACGAAGATGTGCTTGGGGTCGCTCGGCGGGACCAGCAGGCCCTTCTGCTTGAGCACCTGCAGTGTCGGGGCCAGGTGTACGCCGCCTGCGTGCAGGTAGATGCCCTTGATGTCCGGGTTCTGCTCCAGGCGGGTCTGCAGCATGGACGCCGCCTTGCTGCCCTCCCACTCGGTCGGCTCGCTGAACACCGTGATCCCGGGGAACTTCGCCTTCATGCACTCCAGGAACGCCTCCGACCGGTCACGGCCGTTGATCGAGCTGAGCGCGCCCTGGAGCTGCACGACCTTGCCCTTGCCGCCGAGCTTCTCGCCGAGGAACTCGCACGCCTTGGTGCCGTACGCGCGGTTGTCGGCGCGTACGACCATGTAGACCTTGCCCTTGTCCGGCCGGGTGTCGACGGTCACGACGGGGATCTTCTTGTTCTCCAGTTGCTGGAGCGTATTGGCGATCGCGCCGGTGTCCTGCGGGGCCATGACGATGACCTTGGCGCCCTGGCCGGTCAGCGCCTGCACGTTGTTGACCAGCTTGGCCACGTCGTTCTGCGAGTTCGTGGCGGGCATGAGGTCCACCTTGAGCTCGCCGGCCATCTGCGGGACGTATTTGATGTAGGAGTTCCAGAAGTCGGAGTCGGCCCGGGGGTGATCGATCCCGACCTTCCCGCCGCCGCTCCCTCCTTCCGTCGTGGTGCCTGAGCCACACGCGGTGACGACCGTCAGCAGGGCCGCGACCGCGGCCACCCGTCCGAACTTCATGGGGGGATTACCTTCCTTGGTTGCCTGGCCGGAGCCGCAGCCCCTGCATGCCGCCGTCCACCGCGAGCGCGGTCCCGGTGGTCGAGCCGGCCTCGGGGCTGGCGAGGTAGGCGATCGCGGCGGCGACCTCCTCCGCGCTGACCAGGCGGCCCATCGGCTGCCTGGCGTTGAGCGCCGCGCGTTCCGCCTCGGGGTCGTCGGCCGCGTCCAGCAGCCGGGCGACCCACGGGGTGTCGGCGGTGCCCGGGTTGACGCAGTTGACCCGGATGCCCTCACGGATGTGGTCCGCCGCCATGGCGAGCGTCAGCGACAGCACCGCGCCCTTGGTGGCGCTGTAGAGCGCCCGCTGCGGCAGCCCGGCGGTGGCGGCGATCGAGCAGGTGTTGACGATCGCGGCGTGCTCGGACCTCCTCAGGTACGGCAGCGCCGCCCGCGCCACCCGGACCATGCCGAGCACGTTGACGTCGAACACCTTGTGCCACTCGCTGTCCGGGTTGTCCTCGATCGTTCCTTGTGCGCCGATGCCCGCGTTGTTGACGAGCACGTCGATGCCGCCCAGCCGCTCGGCGGCCTCGGCCACCGCAGCCCGCACCCCGGCGTCGTCCGTCACGTCGGCCTTGATCCCGATGAACGGCTCGCCGGGCGGGTTGAGGTCGAGGCACGCGACCTTCATGCCACGTCCGGCCAGCGCGGTGGCCGCGGCCAGCCCGATCCCGGACCCACCGCCGGTCACGACCGCTTTCAAACTCACACGCCCCTCCAACCCTCGATCGCCTTGCCCTTCACGGGCCCGTCTGTCCCTCGCCGACCGCCGGCCCGCTCGCCACGCGCCCGATCGGCACGAGCCCGCTCACCACGCGCCTGATCGGCACGTCGGCCCAGCTCCCGGCCCGGACGCCCTCCTTGACTCCGGTCCGGACGCCCTCGCAGGCCGCGGCCCGGACGCCCTCCCAGGCCGCGACCTGGACGCCTTCCCGGACCTGGGCCCGGGCATCTTCCCGAGTCACCGTCCGGGTGTCGGTCACCGCATGCCGGCCTGGTCATGTGTCGTCCCTCCAGACCTCACCGTCGGGGAAGGTGTGGGCGGCGATCGACTCCGCGCGCATCTCCGCGCTGAAGCCGGGCCTGGACGGCGCCACGTACCGGCCGCCGCGGATGACGACCGGGTCCACGAAGTGCTCGTGGAGGTGGTCGACGTACTCGATCACGCGGCCGTCCATGGTCCCGGTGACCGCCACGAAGTCGAACATCGACAGGTGCTGCACCAGCTCGCACAGCCCGACGCCGCCCGCGTGCGGGCACACCGGCACGCCGAACTTGGCCGCCAGCAGCAGGATCGCCAGGTTCTCGTTGACCCCGCCGACGCGGGCGGAGTCGATCTGCACGTAGGAGATGGCCTCGGCCTGCAGGAGTTGCTTGAACACGATGCGGTTCTGCACGTGCTCGCCGGTGGCCACCGGAACGGGCGCGATGCCCCGGGCGATGGCGGCGTGCCCGAGCACGTCGTCCGGACTCGTCGGCTCCTCCACCCAGTGCGGGTTGAACTCGCGCAGCGCGTTGACCCACTCGATGCCCGAGCCGACGTCCCAGCGCTGGTTGGCGTCGATCGCGATCGGGAAATCGGCCCCGCACACCTCCCGGGCCACCCTGAACCGCCGCCGGTCGTCGTCCAGATCGGCGCCGACCTTGAGCTTGATCTGCCCGAACCCCTGGTCGAGCGCCTCCTTGCAGAGCCGCCGCAGCTTCTCGTCGTCGTATCCCAGCCACCCCGGGGAGGTCGTGTACGCGGGATAGCCCGTCTCCACCAGCTGCTCGATCCGCGCCTGCTTCCCCCCTTCCTGGCTCTTCAGGATCCGGAGGGCCTCGTCCTTGGTCAGCGCGTCGCTCAGGTAGCGGAAGTCGATGAGCTCGACGATCTCCTCGGGCGACATCTCGGACAACAACCGCCACAGCGGCTTGCCCGCCCGCTTGGCCTTGAGGTCCCACAGGGCGTTGACCACGGCGGAGATCGCCATGTGCATGACGCCCTTCTCCGGCCCCAGCCAGCGCAGCTGCGAGTCGTTGACCATGTCCTTGTACAGAGCGCCGAGGTCCTCGACGTCCTTGCCGAGCACGTACGGCTCCAGCGCACTGATGGCCGTGGTCTGGATGTCGTTCCCGCGCCCGATCGTGAAGGCGAACCCGTGCCCCTCGTACCCGTCGTCCGTCTTGAGCACCACGTAGGCGGCGGAGTAGTCGGGATCGGGGTTCATCGCGTCAGAGCCGTCGAGTTCGCGGGAGGTCGGGAAGCGCACGTCGTGCGTCTCCACCCCCACGATCCGGTACGTGCCCGCGGCCGTCATGCCTGTCCCACCGTCTGGCGCTGCCGCCCCAACCCCTCGATCTCCAGCTCCATCACGTCACCGGCCCGCAGGTACGGCTGCCCCGCCATCCCCATCGCGACGCCGGCCGGCGTGCCGGTGTTGATCACGTCGCCCGGCTCCAGCACCATGAACTGGCTCAGGTAGCGCACGATCTCGGCCACATCGAAGATCATGTTCTTGGTGTCGCCGTCCTGGCGCAGCTCGCCGTTCACCCACAGGCGCATGGGCAGGCTCTGCGGGTCGCCCACCTCGTCGGCCGGCACCAGCCATGGGCCGAGCGGGTTGAACGTCTCGCAGGACTTGCCCTTGTCCCACTGCCCGCCGCGCTCGAGCTGGAACTCGCGCTCGGACACGTCGTTGGAGATCGCGTACCCGGCGATCACGCCGAGCGCCTCCTCCTTGCTGCCGAGGTAGCGGGCCTGCCGTCCGATGACCACGGCCAGCTCCACCTCCCAGTCGGTCTTCACACTGCCTCGAGGCACGAGCACCTCGTCGTACGGGCCGACCATGGTGTTGCTCGCCTTCATGAACACCACCGGCTCGGCCGGCACCTCGGCCCCCGACTCGGCGGCGTGGTCGCTGTAGTTCAGCCCGATGCAGACGATCTTCCCCGCACGCGCGATGGGGGCGCCGATCCGCAGCCCTTCGGCCTCGACGACGGGCAGGGCACCGCGCTCCAGCGCGTCGCGGACGCGCGCCACTCCCCCAGAGGCGAGGAAAGCACCGTCGATGTCGGGCTCCCCGATGTCGCGCAGGTTGCCGGCGTCGTCCATGACCACCGGTCGCTCCTGGCCGACAGGTCCTACTCGCAGCAGCTTCACACCGCACCCTTCAGCTATACATCCGATGTCTCGTGTCTCGATGCTGGTGCGACGAGACGGAGTGTGTCAAGGGCGCCGAGATGGATACATCCGATCCGTGACCTCGAAATACACCCTTTGGAGGACCTTGTCCACTGTGAACCGAGTTAACCGCTCCGACCGCTGGATTCACCCGGCCGAAATCCTCTCCAGCAAAACATCGGACGACAAACAAACCCCATTGATCCGGCGCATGGTCGCCACGAAGCGGCTTCGGCCCACGCCGGACCCATATCCGGACCCTGATGGACCAGGAACGATCCACCGCCGTCCTTGACGGCCGTACAGACACGTAATAGAACACGTTTCAGTACAGCGTAACCAAGCGCTTGATCAAGAGGTGAAACCGCGTGCACATCGACCTTGTCGACAGGGACCTTTACGCGACAGCCGGCCCACCCCACGACCAACTCGCCTGGCTGCGCGCGAACTCCCCCGTCCACTGGCACGAGGGCGAGCCCGGGTTCTGGGCCGTGACCCGATACGAGGATGTCGTGCACATCTCGCGGCACTCCGACCTCTTCTCCTCCCACCGTAAGCTCGCCCTCTTCGACGACCTGCCCGAGGACCAGATCGCGTTGCAGCGCCTCATGATGCTCAACCAGGACCCGCCTGAGCACACGAGGCGGCGCTCCCTGGTCAACCGGGGCTTCACCCCGCGCACGATCGGAGCCCTCGAACAACACATCCGCGACATCTGCGACGACCTCCTCGACAAGCTGACCGGCGAGATCGACTTCGTCACCGAAGTCGCCGCGCCCCTGCCCCTCTACGTGATCTGCGAGCTCCTCGGGGCCCCGGTGACGGACCGCGACAAGGTGTTCAACTGGTCGAACCGCATGATCGGCGCCCAGGACCCCGACTACTCCTCCTCCCCCGAGGAAGGCTCGGCGGCCGCCATGGAGGTCTACGCCTACGCCAACCAGCTCGCCGCCCAGCGCAGGGTCAACCCCAGGAACGACATCGTCACCAAGCTCCTCCAGCCGGACGAGCACGGCGAAACCCTCGGTGAGGACGAGTTCGACCTCTTCGTCCTCCTCCTGGTGGTGGCCGGCAACGAGACCACCCGCAACGCGGCCTCCGGCGGCATGCTCGCCCTCTTCGAGCACCCCGACCAGTGGGACCGCCTGGTCGCCGACCCGGCCCTGGCGAAGACGGCCGCCGACGAGATCGTCCGCTGGGTCTCCCCGGTCAACCTCTTCCGCCGTACGTCGACGACGGACCAGGTGCTGGGCGGGCAGGAGATCAAGGCCGACGACAAGGTCGTGGTCTTCTACGCCTCGGCCAACCGCGACACCTCCGTCTTCCCCGACGCCGACACCTTCGACATCGGCCGCGACCCCAACCCCCACATCGGCTTCGGCGGCGGGGGCGCCCACTTCTGCCTGGGGAACCACCTGGCCAAACTGGAGCTCCGGATCCTCTTCGAGCAACTGGCCCGCCGCCACCCCCGCCTGCACCAGTCCGGCGAGGCCCGGCGACTGCGCTCGAACTTCATCAACGGCATCAAGGAACTGCCGGTGACCATCGGCTGATCGCCGGCGCTGCCCGGGCCCCAGCGACGCGTCGGACAGCCGCGTCGCAGCGACGGCCCTGACGACGCAGGCAGCCGGCGCCGCTGAGGGTGACGCGGCAACGGTGGCCACAGCTGCCGCGGCGGCCGTGACGACAGCCGTGACGACTGCCGTGGCCGTGGAGTCGGCGGTGGCGGTGGCGGTAGTCGTCGCGTAGCTATGGCCACCGCCGTCATCACCGCCGTCGCCGTCGCTGTCGCAGGCCGTCGCCGCCACGTAGCCATGCCCATCGTCGCCGCGCCGTCGCTGCTGTTGCCGTCGCCACCGCGTAGCCGTGGCTGTGGCTGTGGCCGTCACCGTGGCCGTCACCGTGACCGTCACCGTCACCACCACCGTGACCGTGGCCGTCACCGTGGCCGTCACCGTGGCCGTCACCGTGGCCGTCACCGTGGCCGTCACCGTGGCCGTCACCGTGGCCGTCACCGTGGCCGTCACCGTGGCCGTCACCGTGGCCGTCACCGTGGCCGTCACCGTGACCGTCACCGTGACCGTCACCGTCACCGTCACCGTCACCGTCGCCGTGGCGATTGCCGTTGCCGTCGCCGTGGCGATTGCCGTGACGGAGACGTGAAGGGGCCGTGGCCGTGGCGGAGCGTGGCCGACGGACGGGGCGGTTTGTCGGTGTGGTTGGCCGTGCCTGGTGATGAGGGAGCGTCAGCGGCGTGAGCGAGCGGGTCCCGACCAGGTCCTGGTCGGTACCCGGTTGGGTAATCGGTAGCGGGGTTTGCGGCGGGCTGCGCGGATGCGGGCGAGGATGCGGTTGGTGCGCTCAGGGCCCGGCTGCCAGCCGCTTTCGATCAATGCGTCGGCCACGTGGTGGAGGAGGTCAGCGATCTGGCCGGGGATGACGTCCCTCCGGACGGCGATCACCCGCCAGCCCCGCCGCCGTAGCTCCTCCCGCCGGTCGGTGTCGTGCTGCTGGTCGGCGATCGAGGTGTGATGCTCCCGCCCGTCGTACTCGACCGCGACCTTGAACTCCTCCCAGCCCAGGTCGAGGTAGGCGGATCGGTCCTCTCCCAGCTCCACCCGGATCTGGGTGGTGGGCCTGGGGAGGCCGCCGTCCACCAGGATGACCCTGAGCCAGCTCTCCCTCGGTGAGGCGGCTCCCCGGTCGGCGAGGCTGAGCGTGTCGCGCAGGCGCCACGTGTTGAGCGGGCGATGCCACAGGGCTTCCAGGTCGACTCCCCGGCGGGCGAACTGGTCGAGGGCGGCCACGGCTTCCATGCGCGGCAGCCAGCGGGCGCAGTCGAGGGCCGTGCGCTCCATCGTGGTGATCCGAATGCCCTTGTTCTCGGTGACGTCCTCGCTGGGGAGAGGGGCCACGTAAGTCACGCAGCCTGGGATGGCGAGGTGGTCGGAGGCGGTCAGCTCGACGGGCCAGTCGGCTTCCGGGATGGGGAGGACCTGGAGGCCCCAGATGTGCGCCGCCGTCTGGCGGGAGGCTACGGCCTGCGGGACCACGCGGGTGATGCGGCCGACGCGTGCGATCAAGGATGCGGTGTCTGAGGTCGAGGGCGGTTGCACGCCGGGCCACGAATGACTTGCCGAAGCGTCCGATGGCGCCGTGGGAGCACCTGGAGGGCGGGTCGGGGT
>NZ_JBGNUW010000060.1:0-2558 GCF_041950495.1 Nonomuraea sp. MTCD27
GCATCGCCACCCGCTACGACAAGACCCCTGAGAGCTACATCGCCGGCCTCCACCTTCGTGGCGCGATGATTTGGATCAAAGACCTCACACGACCCACCCCTTGATCACAACCCAATACGCGCCCTAGCGGTACATGTCACCAGGTCCTCGTCGGCGGGGCGGCGGGTAGCCCTGGAGCAGGGCCGCAACGTCGCCGGGAGGTGGGGAGCGGTACGGGTCGCTAGGAGGTGGGTGAGCGCGGTGCGGGTCGCTGGGTGGCGGTGGTACGGAGGTCGGTCAGGGCGGTGGTGGCGGTGGCGGTGGTACGGAGCCCGGCCAGGGCGGCGGTGGCCCGAGGAAGTTGGAGGCGGACTCCGACGCCCGCTTGGGCAGCGAGCTGGAGTGCGTCGGCGAGTGGGTTGCCGGCCCGGTGGGAGCGCGGCATGGCCGCTCACCCCACAAGCGCCCTGCCTGCTTGTGCACCATGAGGCGTTGCTCATCGTCGCATTGCGCCGCATTGAGCTTGTCCGACGACCTTGCTTTGGCCGTTCTCGCGGGTATCTTCAGCCTTACGATCATGGTTGTCGCGGCGGGCGTTCGGTCTCCTGCTCAATCCGCATTCTCGCCCGGGGAGCGGCTTGGTCTCGTGAAGCGGCGAGGTCCCGCGACCGGCGTGGTTCCGAGAAGCGGCGTGGCCCTGGGGATGGGACGTGGCGTGGTACCGGGGGACGGCGCGCGCTTGGGCCCCGGCGTGGTTCCGGGGAGTGGGGCACTCCTGGCGGGCAGCGCGGTCCCGGGGAACGGCGCGGTTCCAGGGAACGACGCCGTGAATCCGAGAAGGGCCAGAGGGTGAGGTGGTGCGGTGCTCTCGGCCCGCGCCGGGGAGTTGCAAGACCACAATCGCATCGCACTGCCACCTTGAACGTCGTTCGGTGGCCCGAGATTGATCGAAACCTGTGGATCGCCTCGATTGATGATTCGGGCGATCAGGCCCATCCTGGTGAGGGCGCGGCCGGGGAGCGATTGAGTACCAGGTTGTCGGCGGCGCATGGCATGCTGCCTGACATGGCGGGAACCGATCCAGCACCTGTGACCTTGATCCTCGGCGATGAGGAGCTGCTGGCCGACCGGGCAGTGAGTGGTGTCGTCGCGGCGGCGCGGGCGGCCGACCCCGGCTCGGATGTGCATGATCTTGTGGGGGGCAAGGTCACGACCGGTGAGCTCACGCAGCTCACCTCGCCTTCGCTCTTCGGGGATCGGTCCGTGGTGGTGATCCGGTCCGCCCAGGATCTGCCGAAGGACGTCATCACCGAGATCGTGGCCTATACCAAGCAGCCTTCCGACGACACCGTGATGGTGCTGTCCCATCCGGGTGGGGTGAAGGGGAAGGCGCTGGTCGATGGGGTGAAGAAGGCCGGGGCCAAGGTGATCACGGTCAACAAGGTCACCAAGGCCGGGGAGCGGCTCGACTTCATCAAGGGCGAGTTCAAGCGGGCGGGGCGGAACATCTCCGCCGACGCGGCCCAGGCGTTGCTCGACGCGGTGGGGAACGATCTGCGGGAGCTGGCGGCGGCGTGCAATCAGCTGGCGTTCGACAGCGAGGACAAGACGATCGGTGCGGCGTCGGTCGCTCGCTATCACAAGGGGCGGGCCGAGGTCACCGGCTTCAACGTGGCCGACTCGGCGATCGAGGGGCGGTTGGCCGATGCTCTGGAGCAGTTGCGGTGGGCTCTCGGCACCGGGGTCGCGCCCGTCCTGCTGGTGAGTGCGCTGGCCGGTGGGCTGCGGTCGCTGGCGAAGGTCGGCAGCGCGCCGCGCAACCTCCGAGGTGGGCAGCTGGCCAGCCATGTCGGCATGCCGCCGTGGAAGGTGGACCGGGTGAAGCGGCAGCTCAACGGCTGGGGGCCGGAAGGGCTGTCCAGGGCGATCCAGGCCGTGGCCAGCGCCGATGAGCAGGTCAAGGGCGGGGGAGCAGACCCGGCTTACGCGTTGGAGCACACGGTCCAGGTCATCGTGGCCAACCGAACAGGCCGGTAGCCGAACGATCGCCATTCAGGCCGTTCCGGCGGGCGTCGGGCCGGGCTGGGCTTAGCTTGCGATTTAACGTCACTCTCGGTGTTCGTTGTCGGCGGCTACGGTCTTGCGGTAGGGCGGGCGCTTGTCTTTCGGCCGGTTCCTTGATCCTTTGGGGCGTCCGGGGCCGGGCCTGGTGAGTTTCGGTGAGTCGGCGGGAGTGCCGAGTTTTGCACGGAGACGGCGAAAGCCGAGCCGGACCCGGTATGGGCTGAGCGCTCTTCCCGGTTCGGGTCGCGGATGCCAGGGACGGCGCAGGTCGTCGACGTGAGGGCTGGCCAGCCGGAGTTGGGCATAGGCGGCCAGGATCAGGTGCATCCAGCGGTCGGTGGCCTGCGCCGAGGCCAGGTGGGCGCGGGCCATGCCCAGATAGACCTTGGCGAAGCGGTGAAAGTGCTCTTGATCGAAGCGGCGCAGGTAGGCCTTCCACAGCAGGTCCAGCAGCGCCGCATCGACCTCGATGGGCCCGGCGTGCCACAGCCAGAGATCTTTGGCCGGCTTGCGGC
>NZ_JBGNUW010000061.1:0-2505 GCF_041950495.1 Nonomuraea sp. MTCD27
GTTAGGGCCTGGAGCTGCGATGATTGGCATCGAAGGTCTGCTGGAGTTGGCGGCAGTCGTCCAGCGGCTCAAGGAGCAGAGCGCCCCGCGGGAAGGGGGTGCGGCATCACCGTCAGTCGGCGATCGGAGGGTGAGCCGGGCTCTCCACGACCCGGCCGGCGACCTCCTCGCCCATCGGATGGGGCGATTTGCCGGAAACGAGTCGGATTGCGGCGATTCGGATGCTGGCGCTGCTGGTGGAGCGACGGTTATCCCGTCCGGCGGAGAGTCTGACCGGCGGCCCCGATGAGCAGGCAGACGAACACATCTCCAGGGTTTCCGACCAAGGTGAGGCGCGAGCACACCGACCGGATGGCGGTGGTGTACGTGCGTCAGTCGACCCGCCGTCAGGTGCTTGAGCACACCGAGTCGGCCCGGGTCCAGTACGCGCTGGCAGACCGGGCGGTGGCGCTGGGCTGGGCGGCCGGCAGGGTCAAGGTGATCGATGCCGACCTGGGCATGTCGGGCGCCAGCGCGCAGGGACGGCCGGGGTTCGCCGAGTTGGTGAGCGAGGTCGGGCTCGGGCATGTGGGGATCGTGCTGGGGGTGGAGGTCTCGCGGCTGGCCCGCTCGGGCCGGGACTGGTATCAGTTGATGGAGCTGTGCGCGTTGGCGGGCACGCTGCTCGGCGACAGCGACGGGATCTATGATCCGGCTCAGTACAACGACCGGCTGCTGCTCGGGCTGAAGGGCACCATGTCGGAGGCGGAACTTCACCTGATCAAACAGCGGATGGCGGCGGGACGGCTGGCCAAGGCTCAGCGGGGCGAGCTGTTCTTCTCGGTGCCGACCGGGTATGTGCTGCGCCCTTCCGGGGAGGTGGTCAAGGACCCTGACGAGCAGGTCCAGGCGGTGATCGCGCTCATCTTCGAGCTGTTCGACGAACTCGGGACGATCAACGCGGTGCTGGCCTACCTGGTCGAGCATCGGATCCAGCTGGGGATCCGGTTGCGGGAGGGGCCTGATCAGGGCGAGCTGGTCTGGCGTCGCCCGAGCCGGATGACGCTCACCAACATCCTGCACAATCCGATCTACGCCGGGATCTACACCTACGGCCGCAGCGGTGTGGATCATCGGCGGAAAGTCCCCGGACGCCCCTCGACTGGGCGAGTGGTGGTGCCGATGGAGCAGTGGGACGTGGTCTTGCCTGGGCGGTTGCCCGCCTACATCAGCCCGCAGCAATACCAGCGCAACCTGGATCGGATGGCTGCCAACCGGGCCCGCGCGGACGCGACGGGTGCGGCGCGGGACGGGCGCGCGCTGCTCAGTGGCGTGATCCGATGCGGCCGCTGCGGCCACAGGATGTTCGTTCAATATCACCGGCGCGGAGACGACTCGCTGCACAACTACGTGTGCGTGCGCGAATACGCCGACCACGGCGGGCCGCGCTGCCAGCAGCTGGCAGGCCCGTGCGTGGACGCGCATGTCACCGACCAGATGTTGGAGATGATCGCCCCGTCGGCGCTGCAGGTGTCGCTGCACGCCGCCGAGCAGATCGAGGCCGACCGTGTCCGGCTGGAGAAGCTGTGGCAGCAGCGGCTGGAGCGCGCCGCCTATGCCGCCGACCGGGCTCGGCGCCAATACCAGCTGGCCGAGCCGGAAAACCGCCTGGTGGTGCGGCAGCTGGAACGCGACTGGGAGCAGGCGCTGGCCGAGCTGGAGAATCTGCGCGAGGATCACGACCGGTTCCTGGCCAGCCGGCCGCTGCTGCTGTCGGCGGCTGAGCGCGAGCAGATCCGCGACCTGGCCGCCGATCTTCCGGCGCTGTGGCATGCCGACACCACCTCCAACGCCGATCGCAAGCAGCTCCTGCGCACCATCATCGAGGCCGTCACGGTCACTGTCCACGGTGAATCCGAGCAGGTCACCGCCCAGATCACCTGGTCAGGCGGGCACACCACCAGCGCAGACCTTGTCCGCCCGGTCGCTCGGCTGGAGCAACTGTCGTACTACCCGCGCCTGACCGAGCTGGTCCTGCAACTCGACGACGCCGGACTGACCAGTGCGCAGATCGCCGACCGGCTCAACGCCGAAGGCTTACGCCCTCCCAAACGGTTCGCGACCTTCGGCGCCCAGGCCATCCGGGACCTGGTCCGCCGCCTGCGCACCACCACCGACCAGCCGGGACGCACCTGGCCCACGCGCCGCCCGCCCGGCCGCCATGCCTGGTGGTCCGCCGAACTCGCCCGCGAGCTGGCCATGCCCCCGGTCACCCTCTACAACTGGATCCGCCGCGGCTGGGTGAACGCTCGCCAAGAACCCGGCACCAGACTCTGGATCGTCACCGCAGACGCCGCCGAACTCGACCGGCTGCGCGCCCTTCGGGCCCTGCCTCACGGCTACCACAACCGCAGACGCTGGCAGCAGACCAAGGCACCCCCATCCGACGAACCGGTCACCGACAGCTGAGCACCCGCTCTACACGGCCAGGCTGTAGTTATCGGTGCATTGTGCTTGACAGATCTC
>NZ_JBGNUW010000062.1:0-2446 GCF_041950495.1 Nonomuraea sp. MTCD27
ATGTGCGCCACGAGGCGCATGGTCGTATCCCCGGTTCAGCCGGGAGGAACTCGGAGGGAGGTTCCTGGGTCCGATGGCTTACCCAGCGCCGAAAGGCTTACGGGGACAAGAGCATGCCAGAAAACCAGAGACCGGGCCCAGCGTCAGGGACGGTGCTCTGGGGGACCCGCGTGACATGGCGAAAGCTGGATTGCCTGAATCCCAGTCTCCAGAAGATGGAAGTTCGCATCCACCGGAAAGACGCCTGAAACCGGTGCCAGCCCTGCCCGCTGCGAGGAATGAGCCGAGCGGCAACCTCCGGGGCCATGGAGCGATGCCCAGCGAGGGCATTCAAGGAGACGAACGGGACGCCTAAATCACGCTGATACGTACGACCGTGACGAACGTGGGATCGCCTACGGGACGCGAGTCCTAAGGCGACGGAGGCCTCGTAGTAGTCGCCGGAGTCACGACCGGCCAAGGAGGACGGGAAAGCCGTCCACATGGGCGAAGGAGGCCAGGTGGTTGGACACCGAGAGATCGCGAGGTATGCGTAATGCAGAGCGCCGCAACGGTGCTGGGTGTCCTGCGTGAGCGCGGCAGGCGCGGCCTGCCGCTGGAAGAGTTGTATCGGCAGATGTTCAACCCGCAGTTGTATCTGCTGGCCTACGGTCGCATCTACGCCAACAAGGGGTCGATGACACCGGGGGCCACGCAGGAGACCGTGGACGGCATGTCATTGCAGAAGATCGAGCGGATTGTCACCGAGATGCGTCACGAGCGCTACCGGTTCCGCCCGGTCCGAAGGGTGCACATCCCGAAGAAGAACGGGAAGACGCGCCCGTTGGGCATGCCGACCTGGTCGGACAAGCTCGTCGGCGAAGTGGTCCGACTCCTGTTGGAGGCGTATTACGAGCCGACGTTCTCCGACCGCTCCCACGGGTTCCGTCCCCGCCGGGGCTGCCACACCGCGTTACGAGAGGTGGCCCACACCTGGCTGGGAACGGCCTGGTTCGTCGAAGGTGACATCGCCGACTGCTTCGGATCATTCGATCATCACGTGATGATCAAGATCCTGTCGGAGAAGATCCACGACAATCGGTTCCTGCGCCTGCTGCGCAACATGCTGACAGCCGGATATCTGGAGGATTGGAGGTGGGGGGCCACGCTGAGCGGGGTTCCCCAGGGCGGGATCGCATCGCCCATCCTCTCGAACGTCTACCTGCACAAACTGGATGAATTCGTTGAGAACGTACTCATCCCGGAATACACCCGAGGCGAACGCCGGGCCCGTAACCCGGAGTATCGCGAGGTGGAAAGAGCGATCGTCAAAGCCCGCCGCAAGGGCGACCGCGCTTCATTACGGTTGCTCTACCGGCGGATGCACAGCCTCCCCAGCCAGGACCCTCGTGATCCCGGCTACCGGAGGTTGCGCTACTGCCGATACGCCGACGACACCCTGCTCGGGTTCGCCGGACCCAAGGCTGAAGCCGAGGAGATCAAGCGGCGCCTGGCGGAATTCCTGCGTGAGGACCTCAAGCTGGAGCTCTCGCCAGACAAGACCTTGATCACTCATGCCCGCACCCAGCGGGCGAAATTCCTCGGCTATGAGATCTCGGTCGCGGGAAGCGATCGCAGGACGAGAAGACCCGGAGGAACCGACAAGCGCAACCGTCGGTCCATCAACGGAATGATCGTCCTGCGCGTCCCGGCCACCGTGGTCAAGGCCAAGTCCGCCCCGTACTTGTCGCGCGGGAAACCCGCGTGCCGGAATTCCATGGTCAACGAAAGCGACTACAACATCGTCGCCAGATATGGAGCCGAGTATCGGGGCATCGTCCAGTACTACCTCCTTGCCAGCGACGTCTTCCGGCTGCACCGGCTGCGGTGGGTCATGGAGACCTCGATGCTCAAGACCCTGGCCAGAAAGCACCGTTCGTCGGTGACCAAGATGGCGGCCCGTCACAAGGCCAAGATCCTGACACCGCACGGACTGCGCACACGGTTCGAGGCCAGCATCGAGCGCGCGGGCAGGAAGGCACTGGTCGCCTGGTTCGGCGGCATTCCGCTGAAACGGCAGAAGCACGCGGTCCTCACTGACCGCCAGCACACCGGACCCGCCTACCCCAACCGACAGTTGGTCACCCGGCTGCTCAATGGGAAATGCGAGCTCTGCGGACGAACGGACGACATACAAGTCCACCACGTCCGCCGGCTCGCGGACCTCGGCGAACCCGGCCTGCCACAGCCCGCATGGGCTCAGATGATGGCCAAGATCCGACGCAAAGCGCTCATCGTTTGCGGCGACTGCCACGACCTGATCCACGGGCACCCTGCAACACTGCTCACGCAGTAGATCACTGGAGAGCCGGGTACTCGGAGACGGGTCTGCCCGGTTCGGAGGGAGGCCGAACGGAAAAGGACCAGCCCATACAGGACTGGCACCTCACTGTTCGGCCGACCCTAC
>NZ_JBGNUW010000063.1:0-2324 GCF_041950495.1 Nonomuraea sp. MTCD27
GTTCACCCTGAAGGTGCATCCGTTCTCTGCGATTTCGTGATCTAGGCAATCCGATCATCGCAGGTCGGAGGCACCTTCCTTGCATCTACCGATCTTCAAAGCGCTTCAGCGGTGAATACCCGAGGTTGGCTCTCGGCTGGAAGCCATGTACCGAGGATGGGTAAGAGCGGTAGCTTCGCGGTGTGGCTGATGACGCTGAGCTGACGCGCTGGGTCGTGCATGGGGAACGGCTGATCTACGACAACCGGTGGATTCGGCTGGGGCTGGCTGATGTGGAGATCCCGGGTGGGGAGCGGTTCGAGCATCATGTGGTGCATCTGGATCGGGCTGCGATCGCGGTTGTGCTGGATGAGCAGGATCGGGTGTTGCTGATGTGGCGGCATCGGTTCGTGTTCGATCGGTGGGGGTGGGAGCTTCCTGGGGGGCTGGTCGATGCGGGTGAGCATCCGATGGCGACGGCTATCCGGGAGGTAGAGGAGGAGACCGGGTATCGGCCGAAGAACGTTGAGCCGCTGGTGAGCTATCAGCCGATGGCCGGCATAGTCGATTCTGAGCACATATTGTTCGTGGCGCGTGGGGCCGAGTTGGTGGGCAAGCCTGAGGGTGAGGTGGAGGCCGATCGGATCGAGTGGGTTCCGATGGCGGAGATTCCCTCGATCATTGCCCGCGGGGACATCTGGACGTCGGGGACGTTGATCGGGTTGCTTCAGGCTCAGGTGTGGCTCAACGGCGGAGGGCGCGGTTGACGGCTTTCGAGAGCTCGTCGATGCGGCGGCGTTGGCGGCGGCTGCCGGTCATGGTGGCGAGCTGATGGGCGCGGTGGATGTGGGGTTGGGCGGCTTCGGGGTCGCCTGCGGCGAGGAGGGCGTGGCCGAGGTCGCAGCGGACGCCGGATTCGGCTCTGTTGTAGGTGCCGTCCATGCCGGCCAGGGCTGAGCGGAGATCGTCGGCGGTGTCGGGGTCGCCGAAGCGAACGAGGCAGTTGCCGCGCCAGCGGGCCACGTGGTGGGCGTTGATAGACAGGTAGGGCATGTCTGGGTCGCTGTCGCCTTCGGGGAGGAGGGCGGCGGTTTGGTCGAGAGCTGCGCGGCAGGTGGTTTCGTCGCCGAGGATGGCGGCGGCTTCTGCTTCGGCGGCTGAGAGCCAGGTGCGGAGCCGGGCTGGCACGTGATCACGGTGTTGGGCGTGGACGTGTTGCAGAAGTTCGGTGGCTTCGGCGGGGCGGCCGAGTTCCATCAGGACGTATGCCTGCTCGCCCGAGACGTAGGCGAGTACGGCGGGGTCTTCGGCTTCATAGGCGGCAGCCTTGGCGTGTTCGTAGTGGGTCCACGCGTCGTTGAGCGCGAGAGTATTGATCGCCTGCCATCCGGCCAGTGAGGCGGTCTCGGCCAACAGATGGGCAAGTTGGGCGCGGATGCCCGGCCGTATGGCGTGGCGGTGCGCCCTCTCGATCTGGGCTATCTGGGCGCGCATCTTGTCGGCGGTGGCGGGGCCACCGAGCTTACGGTCCAGGTAGCGCAGGTTGTTGGTGTCGGCACGGAGGATCATGACCGTGGTCGGGTCGATGGTGGCGGCGAAATCGAGGCGGCCGATCAGTTCGGTGGTCTGTTCTTCGTGTTCGTCGTTGTGGTCGCCGGTGGGTGAGGCGATGTCTTGTGGGGCCACACAAGTGCCCGAAGCGCACCGGCGGTGGCCTGGTCTTTCGGCAACGCAAGGGCAAGAGCAAGCTCACCCTCCAGTGCCCGCCGGCGCTCCTGGCCTTCCTACGGGCCCATAAGAAGATCCAGGCCGCCGAACGGCTCAAGGCTGGGGATAGGTGGACCGACCATGATCTGGTCTTCACGACGCAGCTCGGCGGCCCGATCGAGCGCACAGAGGACTGGAAGCAGTGGAAGTCCATCCTCAAGCAGGCCGGCGTACGAGACGCCCGAGTCCACGACGCCCGGCACACCGCGGCAACCCTGCTGATCGAGCAAGGTGTCCACATCCGCGTCGTACAGGAGATCCTCGGCCACACCCGCGTGACCACCACAGAGCGCTACACCCACGTGGCCACACTCCAGATGAAGGACGCCAGCGAACTCATGGATCAAGCCCTCTGGGGCCGGCCCTGACGGGCAACTGCAACCCAAACTGCAACCCTGATGCCCTCAGAGATCAGAAAGGCCCTCTCCCCAACCAGGGGAGAGGGCCTTTCACCTGCGGAGGATCGGGGATTTGAACCCCGGATGGGCGGTAAACCCAAACCGCATTAGCAGTCCCCTAAACGAGATGATCGAGCATTACCGAGCAAGATCCTCCAGTGCCATCCTTGCAGCTAAATC
>NZ_JBGNUW010000064.1:0-1710 GCF_041950495.1 Nonomuraea sp. MTCD27
TAACCTCAGCTATTCAGCCGGGGCGGTAGCTGTGCTCTAGAACATGAGAAAAGGTGCCCCTGAACTGCAAGGATTCGGGTGTCGAAGCCATATCCGCTGCAGAAGCAGGTGCACCTTTCTGGTGAGTGAGCGTATCGGGTGGGACCGCCGGTTGTCTGTCACCGCGGATGGAAAAGGTCTGGTCGGTCACGCGGGTGCGGTCCTGCTGCACAAGCTCGCCGACCGGGTGGGGCTGACCGCCGCGCTCGGCGGACTGTGGCCGGATGGGCAGAGCGCGACCTGGCGCGACCGCGCGCACGTGCTGGTCAGCCTGGCCACCGCGATCGTGTGCGGCGCGCGCAGCATGCTGGAGGCCGAGCGGCTGCAGGCCCACCAGGCGGCACTGTTCGGAACCGCGCCGTCGGACTCCACCACCCACCGCACGCTGGCCGGCCTGGACGAGCCGATGCTCGCCCGCATCGCCACGACCCGGGCGAAGATACGCCGCCACGTCTGGCAACTCCTGCACCTGCGCCCGGGCGGCTTCCCCTGGCTGGCGGTGGCCGGCAAACGACTGCGCGGCTGGATCGTCATCGACATCGACGCCACCGTCATCACCGCCGCCTCCGACAAGAACGGCGCGGCGGTCACGTTCAAGAAGACGTACGGTTTTCACCCGCTGGCCTGCTGGTGCGCCAACACGCAAGAAGCGCTGGCGATGCTGCTGCGCCCTGGGAACGCAGGCAGTAACACCGTGGCCGACCATCTGCGGGTGCTGCGCGAGGCGCTCGCCCAGATCCCGAACTCCTGCCAGGCCAAGATCTTGGTACGGGTGGACGGCGCGGGCGCCACCCACGACCTGCTGACCCACCTGGAAGGGCTGAACACCGCCCGCCGCACGGTGCGCTACCTGGTCGGCTGGATGATCACCGACCTCGACGAACAAGCCATCGCCCGGCTGCCCGCCACCGCCTGGCAAGAGTCCATCACCCAGGACGGTGACCTGCAGCCCGGCTACCACGTGGCCGAACTGACCGGCCTCAACCAGCGCCATGGCTGGCCCGCGGGCATGCGACTGCTGGTGCGCCGGGTCCGCCCCTCGGCCCGGCACCGCAAGAACCTCACCGCGCTCGAACTGCGGACCGGCTGGAAGTACTCGATCATCGTCACCAACATCGGCCGCATGTGGGGCATCGCCGGCTCCCACCACCCGCAATGGCTGGACGCGCTGGCCCGCGCGCACGCCGTGGTCGAGGACCGGGTCCGCGCCGACAAGGCGATGGGCCTTGCCAACCTGCCCAGCAAGGACTGGACCATCAACGCCGGCTGGATGCTCGCCGCCAACCTCGGCCACGACCTGGACTGCTGGCTGCGCCTGCTGACCCTGCACGACCAGGACGGACTGACCCACGCCGAACCCGACACCATGCGCTACCGGCTCTACCACCTGCCCGCCCGGCTGGCCGCCCACGCCCGCCGCCGCCACCTGCGCCTCGAACGCACCTGGCCCTGGGCCCAAGCCTTCGTCCTGGCCTGGCAGCGCCTCACCGACCTGCCCGCTCTCGCCTGAGAGCCGGACCCGACCGCGACGATCCAGGAAGGAGCCTGCTCCGGGTCCGTGGAACCCGGCGCCCCCGCAGCGTCATGCGACGGCCCGCCCCAACCGCGTCGGGGACATTACGGGCAAATCGCGGAGCCACTCACACAGCACCGCCCGCTGAAGAATCGAGG
>NZ_JBGNUW010000065.1:0-1632 GCF_041950495.1 Nonomuraea sp. MTCD27
AACGTTCAGGAAAGAAGGCCGTGCCCGATTTCTCCGTCCCCGCCATCGAGGTGGCGGACCTCACCCAGCGATTCGGATCCGTGCTTGCCGTCGATCGGCTCAGCCTGAGCGTTCCGCCGGGGATGTTCTATGGCATCGTCGGCCCGAACGGGGCCGGCAAGACCACCACCTTGACGGCCGTGTGCGGGCTACGAGAGCCGACATCTGGGACGATCAAGGTCGCCGGCCATGATCTGCGAACCGACCGGGAGGCCGCGCTCGCCCAGCTGGGCGTCATGATGGACGGGTTGTCCCTGCCCGAGCGGCTGACCGCCACCGAGGTCCTGCGTTACAGCGCCGGGCTGCGCGGCCTGGACGACGGCTGGCAGGCACGCGCGGGTGACCTGCTGGAGATCCTCCGGCTGGACGCGGTCCCGCGCACGCTGATCGTGGAGTACTCCACCGGCATGCGCAAGAAGATCAATCTCGCGCTGGCGCTGCTGCACCGGCCCCGCGTCCTGGTGCTGGACGAACCGTTCGAAGCCATCGACCCGGTCTCGGCCCACTCCATCGAGCAGGTGCTCAAGCAGTACGTCGACGCCGGCGGCACCGTGGTCCTGTCGAGCCACATCATGGACTTCGTCGAACGCAACTGCCGCCGGGTGGCGGTGGTGGCCGGTGGACGGGTGCTGGTCGAAGGGCCGGTGGAGGAGGTGGCCGCGGGCTCGACGCTGAACGAGCGGTTCATCGAGCTGGTGGGCGCCGACCCGGTGCGTCCGCTGGAGTGGCTGCGATGACGGGCACCCTGGTCGCGCTCAAGCTGCGCCTGTTCCGTAACGGCCCGCACAACGAGCGCGCCTTCAGTCTGGTCACGGGCTTGGTCCTGGCCGCCCTGGTGATCGCGGGCTCGACGCTGGCTCCCCGCATGATCCACGAGGGCTGGATCGCGGTGGCGCTCACTGTGTGGGGTGGCATGTGGGTGTTCGGACCTTTGGCCCAGCCTCGCCACGATCCATCGGTCATCTCACGCGAGTGGTTACGCGGCTATCCGCTGCGGTCGTGGCGGCTGGCGCGGGCGCTGTCGTGGACCGAACTGCTGGGCGTCGGCCCGCTGATCACGCTGGTGAGCCTGTCGTCCCTGGTGGTACTGGCCGCACCGGGCGGCCCCGCGGCAGTGGCGATCGCGGCCGGGGCGGTGGTGGCCCAGCTGTACCTGCTCATCTGGGCGGGCAAGACGGTGGCGGCGCTGGCAGCCTGGCTGCTGCAGACCCGGGCCGGGATGACCATGGCAGCCACACAAACCGCGATCATGCTCGCTTTGTCGTTCGCCGGATGGGTTCCGATCGCCGCGTGGCTGCTGCCGCGTCTCGGCGAGGGGGACACCGCGCTCGTCACGCCCACCCTCGGGCACCTGCCCGCGCCGGTGATCGACGTGCTCGCCGCTCTGCCCACCGGCTGGGGCTACGGCGCGGCACTCGCCGCCCGCGACGGCGCCGGTTTGGGCACGGCCATGCTGCCGTTGGCCGCCCTGCTGGCCGCGGGAGCCCTGCTGCAGCTGGGCTGGATCGCGCTGACGGCTCGCGCCCTGCGCCGGCCATCTCGCCGAGCGGCACCGCGACGGCCGGCCATACCAGGACGTGCACTACCGTTGCC
>NZ_JBGNUW010000066.1:0-1610 GCF_041950495.1 Nonomuraea sp. MTCD27
AGATGTGCGCCTCTTCGGACTGGGTGACAGGTGGTGCATGGCTGTCGTCAGCTCGTGTCGTGAGATGTTGGGTTAAGTCCCGCAACGAGCGCAACCCTTGCTCCATGTTGCCAGCAACGCCTTCGGGTGGTTGGGGACTCATGGGGGACTGCCGGGGTCAACTCGGAGGAAGGTGGGGATGACGTCAAGTCATCATGCCCCTTATGTCTTGGGCTGCAAACATGCTACAATGGCCGGTACAGAGGGTTGCGATACCGTGAGGTGGAGCGAATCCCTAAAAGCCGGTCTCAGTTCGGATTGGGGTCTGCAACTCGACCCCATGAAGTCGGAGTCGCTAGTAATCGCAGATCAGCAACGCTGCGGTGAATACGTTCCCGGGCCTTGTACACACCGCCCGTCACGTCACGAAAGTCGGCAACACCCGAAGCCCGTGGCCCAACCAGCTTGCTGGGGGGAGCGGTCGAAGGTGGGGCTGGCGATTGGGACGAAGTCGTAACAAGGTAGCCGTACCGGAAGGTGCGGCTGGATCACCTCCTTTCTAAGGAGCACTCTCACCCGTCACCACCGAACGTGTGGTGGGGTGACAGCTCACTAGTGGAGCACTGGCTACTCAGCCGGGCCGCATGGTCGGGCCGCTAGTACCGCCGCTGGAGACAGTGGAGTGGGAACGGGGTCGCGAGGGTGCGTGCCGGCTGGACACACTGTTGGGTCCTGAGGAAACGGGCGAAAGTTCGTTTGACTCGGTACAGGGCCATGGAAGAGCTCCGGGTTTCGGGGTTCGGATGTGGTTGCTGTTTGTTGTTTGAGATTTGCATAGTGGACGCGAGCATCTTTGTGGCCAAGTTTTTTAGGGCACACGGTGGATGCCTTGGCATCAGGAGCCGATGAAGGACGTGGGAGGCTGCGTTAAGCCTCGGGGAGTCGCCAACCAGACGTTGATCCGGGGATGTCCGAATGGGGAAACCTAGCACCAGTCATGTGGTGTTGCCTCCGCCTGAATGTATAGGGCGGTTGGTGGTAACGCGGGGAAGTGAAACATCTCAGTACCCGTAGGAAGAGAAAACAAGAGTGATTCCGTGAGTAGTGGTGAGCGAAAGCGGATGAGGCTAAACCGGGCGTGTGTGATAGCCGGCGGGCGTTGCATGTCCGGGGTCGTGGGACCCTCTGGGTCGATCTGCCGGTCGGCCAAGAAGTGATAAACCTTCGAGGTAGTTGAAAGCTCTGGGAAGGGCTGCCGTAGACCGTGAGAGCCGGGTAGGCGAAACTTTGAAGGCTTCTTGAGGGGATCCCAAGTAGCACGGGGCCCGAGAAATCCTGTGTGAATCTGCCAGGACCACCTGGTAAGCCTAAATACTCCCTGATGACCGATAGTGCACGAGTACCGTGAGGGAAAGGTGAAAAGTGCCCCGGTGAGGGGTCGTGAAATAGTACCTGAAACCGTGTGCCTACAAGCCGTAGGAGCTTACAAGGATTTCGGTCCTTGTGTGATGTGACTGCGTGCCTTTTGAAGAATGAGCCTGCGAGTTATGGTGTGTGGCGAGGTTAACCCGTGTGGGGGAGCCGTAGCGAAAGCGAGTCTGAATAGGGCGTTTGAGTCGCATGCTGTAGAC
>NZ_JBGNUW010000067.1:0-1420 GCF_041950495.1 Nonomuraea sp. MTCD27
CCTCGATGACTCACGCCTTGATCGTCCTGAGTAATGGGTTCGGTGTGGCGGAGGTTTCCGCCTGATCATCCTGTTCGTTCGCTCGGTGTGCCGTAGTGTGCCGCCCGAGGCGCTCGGATGGGCGGCGGCTTCCACGGGGCCGCAGGGTCCTTCGTCACTCCTTCCTGGCGCGTTGGGGCATGTTCGGGCTGGTCAGCCAGGTGCCGGTAGCGCGCACAGGCGCTGCCAGCAGATGAGGAAGGCGGTCTTCCACGGCCAGGTGACGCTGATCTTCAGCAGGCGCTGCCGGGCGTGCGTGACGAGCTTGGCGGGCAGGTGCCACAGGCAGAACCGGAGGGTTGCCGGTTCGGCGCGAGCCAGATCCGCCTGATCATGCAGACCCAGCAGGCGGGTCCAGGCGTCGATATCGGCGGCGAGATTGGCGGCCAGCACCCAGCCGACGTTGACGTTCCAGGTCTTGGAGGGCAGATTGCGCAGGCCCATCGCCTTGTTCGTGCGCACCCGGTCTTCCACCTCGGCGTGGTCGCGGTGGACGGCGTCGATGAAGGCGAGTTGGTGGCTGCCGGGAATGCCGCGCAGCCCGCGCGGGCCGAGGTTGGTGGCCACGATGGCGTACTTCCAGCCGGTCTTGTGCTCGAAGGCGGTGAGCTGGCGCTGGTCGCGGGCCGAGGGGCGGACGCGCCGGACCAGGAGCCGGACTCCCCAGGCGGCGGCGCGCTCGTCCAGGCCGGTCAGCTCGGTCACCTCGGCGTGCGGATGGACGGTTCCGTCCTGGCGCACGGCGGCCTGCCAGGCCGAGGCGGGCAACTTGCCGATGGCGCTCTCATCGATCTCGGTGATCTTCCAGCCGACGCTGAAGCGCACCGTCCGCCGGGTGGTGTTCAGGCCTTTCATCTGCTCGACCAGGTCGTGCGTAGCGCCCGCGCCGTCCACGCGGATCCACAGCTTGGCGCGGTAGGCGTCGGGGATCTGCCGGATCGCCTCGGCCAGCACGGTGATGTGGTCGGCCACAGTGTTGGAGCCGGCCGAGCCGGTGCGTAGCAGCATCGCCAGCGACTCGCCGGTGTTGGCGCACCAGCAGGCCAGCGGGTGAAAGCCCCACCCCTTCTTGAACGTCGCGCCGGCGCCCTGCTTGTTGGAGTGCGCGGTGATCAGCGTGGCGTCGATGTCGATGACGATCCAGCCGGTCAGCACCTTGCCCGCCACCCTCAGCCAGGGGAAGCCCGCCTCGGTCGAGGCGATCAATGCCCACACGTGCTTGCGGACCCTGGCCCGCACCCGCGCGATCCAGATCGGCAGCCGCTCATCGGCGCCGATGGGCTCCAGACTGCGACGCACCGTGGAGTCCGACGGCGGCGCGCCGAACACGCCTTGCTGGTGGGTGAGCAGCGCGATCTGCCGCATGCTGGTCGCGCCCAGC
>NZ_JBGNUW010000068.1:0-1398 GCF_041950495.1 Nonomuraea sp. MTCD27
CCTGAGATGTGATGCCGAGCCGATTGTGGTGAAGTGGATGATCCTATGCTGCCGAGAAAAGCCTCTAGTGAGTGTTGTGGCGGCCCGTACCCTAAACCGACTCAGGTGGTCAGGTAGAGAATACTAAGGCGATCGGGTGAACTGTGGTTAAGGAACTCGGCAAATTGCCCCCGTAACTTCGGGAGAAGGGGGACCTCTGTTGGTGATGAGTCTTGCACTCTGAGCTGGTGGGGGTCGCAGTGGCCAGGGGGAAGCGACTGTTTACTAAAAACACAGGTCCGTGCGAAGTCGTAAGACGATGTATACGGACTGACGCCTGCCCGGTGCCGGAACGTTAAGGGGACCGCTTAGTCCAGTTTTCTGGGCGAAGGTGAGAACTTAAGCGCCGGTAAACGGCGGTGGTAACTATAACCATCCTAAGGTAGCGAAATTCCTTGTCGGGTAAGTTCCGACCTGCACGAATGGCGTAACGACTTCCCCGCTGTCTCAACCGCAGACCCGGCGAAATTGCACTACGAGTAAAGATGCTCGTTACGCGCAGCAGGACGGAAAGACCCCGGGACCTTCACTACAGCTTGACATTGGCGTTTGGAGCGTCTTGTGTAGGATAGGTGGGAGACTGGGAAGCTCGGACGCTAGTTCGGGTGGAGTCATTGGTGAAATACCACTCTGGTCGTTTTGAACGTCTAACTCTGGTCCGTGATCCGGATCGGGGACAGTGTCTGGTGGGTAGTTTAACTGGGGCGGTTGCCTCCTAAAGGGTAACGGAGGCGCCCAAAGGTTCCCTCAGCCTGGTTGGCAATCAGGTGTTGAGTGTAAGTGCACAAGGGAGCTTGACTGTGAGACTGACGGGTCGAGCAGGAGCGAAAGCTGGGACTAGTGATCCGGCATCGGCGTGTGGAAGCGGTGTCGCTCAACGGCTAAAAGGTACCCCGGGGATAACAGGCTGATCTTCCCCAAGAGTCCATATCGACGGGATGGTTTGGCACCTCGATGTCGGCTCGTCGCATCCTGGGGCTGGAGTAGGTCCCAAGGGTTGGGCTGTTCGCCCATTAAAGCGGTACGCGAGCTGGGTTTAGAACGTCGCGAGACAGTTCGGTCCCTATCCGCTGCGCGCGCAGGAGACTTGAAAGGGGCTGTCCCTAGTACGAGAGGACCGGGACGGACGAACCTCTGGTGTGCCAGTTGTACCGCCAGGTGCACGGCTGGTTGGCTACGTTCGGAAGGGATAACCGCTGAAAGCATCTAAGCGGGAAGCTCGCCTTGAGATGAGGTCTCCCACCATGAGAGTGGGTAAGGCTCCCGGTAGACGACCGGGTTGATAGGCCGGAGGTGGAAGCACGGTAACGTGTGGAGCTGACCGGTACTAATAGGCCGAGGACTTGACCACAAAGCATA
>NZ_JBGNUW010000069.1:0-1349 GCF_041950495.1 Nonomuraea sp. MTCD27
CAAGGCCGTTGCGTTCTCGGCTGATGAGACTGCTGCACCCCTGGGTCGAGTGGCCGAGTAGGAGCGCCCCGGTGCGGAGATGACAAACGCGACCCCTGATGATCGTCGGTGTCTAGCCAGTCGATCAAGAACAGGGGCCGCGTTCGCGTGCCATCATCCCCGATCGACGTGCTCTCCCGCCACCTGGAGCACGTCACCCTCACCGACGCCACCGTCGACCTGCCCACCCTGACCGAGGTACTCCACGCTGTCCCAGACCCCCGTTGCCGCCGCGGGCGCCGCTATCGACTCGGGCCGCTGCTCGCCTTAGCCCTGCTCGCCGTCCTCAGCGGAGCAACATCACTGGTGCAGATCACCCGATTCATCGCCGGATACGACCCTGACACGCGCACCCGGCTCGGCCTTCCGCCCTCCATGCGACTGGCCGCCTCGACCCTGGGACGGCTGCTGGCCCGTCTGGACGGCGACGCTTTCGACGCCGCGACCTGCGGCTACGTTGCCGCGCTGACTGCCTGCCAACCGCCCGAGACGACGACAAACACCCGAACACCCCTGCTCGGCCTGGCCGTGGACGGCAAGACCCTGCGCGGCAGCCGTACCTCGAGCGGCGCGGTCCACCTCCTGGCCGCCATCCGCCACGACACCCAGACCGTCCTGGCCCAACGCCAGGTCGAGGCCAAGAGCAACGAGATCCCCGCCTTCACACCCCTGCTGCGCGACCTGGACCTGACCGGCATGGTCATCACCGCCGACGCCCTGCACACCCAGCACGACCACGCCCGGCACATCGCCGCCGCCGGCGGCCACTACCTGTTCATCGTCAAAGGCAACCAGCCCACGCTGCTGCGCCGGCTCAAGGCCCTGCCCTGGCGCGACGCCGTCCTGAACGACCGCACCGACGAGCAAGGCCACGGCCGCCGTGAGATCCGCCGCATGAAGATCTGCACTGTCCGGCCCGGCCTGCCCTTTCCCCACGCCGTCCAGGCCATCCAGGTCAAACGCCGCCGTACCGACCGCAGGACCGGCAAGACCACCATCGTCACGATCTACGCGATCACCAGCCTCCCACCGGGCCGCATCACGCACGCCCAGCTCGCCGCGCTGATCCGCGGCCACTGGAGCATCGAGGCCCTGCACCACATCCGCGACGTCACCTACCGCGAAGACGCCTGCCGGGCCCGGACCGGAGCAGCTCCCCGCGTCCTGGCCAGCCTCCGCAACCTGGCCATCGGCCTGGCACGCCTGCTCGGCTGGACCAACATCGCCGCTGCCACCGACCACTACCGCAGCCACCCAGCCGACGGTCTTCAACTACTCGGTCTCACGACATGAGAACGCTTCAGCCCTGG